>JAFWPH010000026.1 GCA_017509605.1 Bacteroidaceae bacterium
GCTTTCTACTGGCTGGAGTTGTTTTTTACCAACAAAATCCGAATACCAGTCGTTAGCCATGTTTCACTAGGAATGTCAGCCAATGACAAAACCCAATATCAGAATTTATGTAAAACTGCCACTTTTTAAAGTGGGCTCAGTGTCTTATGTGAATATCTGTTTTTCCCGAGTTATCGAATTTTAATCTCAACATTCCATGAGAATGAGGGGTCATGAGATGTTAAAATTGAGAGCAATTTTTCGAGATGCCCTTATAAGTAATGCAAAGTTAGTGATAATTCGTGAAATGGCAATCAAATATTTACAAGTTTTTTATGCAATTTAAGGTTTTGTGCCTTTTGGTGGCAGTGGAATGGTTTTGTTTCTGTCTTTTAGTCTGTGAACCCAAGCCTCATTTTAGGTAAAAAAGTGCTGATGTCAAATGTTTCATGGTAAATGTTAAAACAGGAAAAATTATACGTAAAATATGTTAAATATGCAGATTTTGAGTGGTTTTTGCGGAAATTGCTGTATTTGTATGCGGTGTTATATGCAAAAATGTTTCATGGGTATGACATTATGAAACATTGGCTTCGCCTAAAATGCTCACGTTGACTTTGTCTTCATTTGGCGCGACTCGGCAATCTAAGCAAGCTTAATTGCTTTCGATGCTTCAAATGTCCGGCATAGCCCGAACAAGTTCGGCTCTGCCCATGAATTAATCATGAATTGAATTGATGAAAAATTTAGCCTCATGCACCCGCGGTTATAGAGAGATGTCACTTTAGGGACAGGGGCGGTTGGTAGTTTTTAATTTTTAGTTTTTTCGTAGGTAGGGATGCATATTTTCAAATAAAAACACCTTGATACTCACAGAATTTGTTTAACTTTGCATAGAATAATAATTCTTGATATGCTATGTCACGAGAACAAATCATAGAAAAACACAAGAACCTCTTTTGGTATACGCCTGAAGCAGAGAAACAGAATGTCAGTGACGCTCTGCTCGTTGAACGTATCTTAAACGATGGCACACTCGACGATTACCGTGAACTGATTGATGCACTTGGAGGCAAACGCGTGGCTGAGGTGTTCTTTTCTGCCAAAGGCAGGCAAAAACAGAATTACTATCCCGAAATTTATCATTTCTTTTCACTTGTTTTGAAGAAATATGCATAGCGAGATATTGAGTGAGCGACAGATGCAGTTGCTCCCCTTAATGGCTCAGTTTAAGCGCGAGTATTATTTAGTAGGTGGAACCGCCATTGCTCTCTACATCGGCCATCGGCGTTCCATTGATTTTGATATGTTCAAATTCTCAACCATTAACCACAAGCGGAACCTTGACAAGATTTCGGCTTCGTCTTTCGCTTATTCTATAACTCGTCGGGTATCTGAGCAGATGAACCTTATCGTCAACGACGTAAAGTTAACTTTCTTTCAATATCCTTTTCATATTCAGCCTTTGGTTAAATATGAGAACTATTTTCGCTTACCCTCTCTGCTTCAACTGGCTGCGATGAAAGCCTATGCCTTAGGACGTCGCTCCAAATGGAAAGACTATGTTGACCTGTATTTTCTGTTGCGTGACCATTTCACAATTGATGGCATATCTTCTGCCGCCACTCTAATTTTCGGTGAACTCTATTCCGAAAAAATGTTCCGTTCTCAACTTTGTTACTTTGATGACATAGACTATACAGAAGCTGTTGACTGGCTGATTCCCAATCCGCCAACTGATGAGGAAATAAAAAGCGTTTTGACAGACCTCGCGACACAGGGGGTGTAAAGGCTTCGCCTAAAATGCTCACGTTGACTTTGTCTTCATTTGGCGCGACTCGGCAATCTAAGCAAGCTCGATTGCTCTCGCTGCTTCAAATGTCCGGCATAGCCCGAACAAGTTCGGCTCTGCGCTCGCTTAATCGCATTTTTGACCGTTGAACTGAGTCAACTTACATTCAGAAAAAACTGAATCTATAATGTGTGTTTGACGGAAAAGTTGTAACTTGCACCGTGAAAACAAAATAAGGAGAAGATTATGCTTTACCCCATTGGCATACAGGATTTCGAGAGCCTGCGTACTGGAGGCTATCTTTATATCGACAAGACAGCGTTGATATATAAATTGCAGAGCGAAGGCAAATATTATTTTTTAAGTCGCCCACGGCGTTTCGGCAAGAGTCTGCTTATCTCGACCATGGAAGCCTATTTCCTTGGAAAGAAAGAACTCTTCAAGGGACTGGCATCGGAACAACTGGAACAGAACTGGACAGTCTATCCTGTGCTGCATCTGGACCTGAACACCGCTGAGTATAGGAAAGAAAACGACTTGTCTGAAGAATTAAACAGGAACCTCCTCCGATGGGAATCAGTATATGGTAAGGGAGAAGGAGAGGTAAGTCCTTCTCAACGTTTCGCTGGAGTCATTGAACGTGCCTGCAATCAGACAGGTCAGAAGGTAGTTATCCTCATCGACGAATACGACAAGCCACTGCTCAATTCCATCGGCAACCCCGAACTGCAGGATTGCTACCGCAGCCAGATGAAGGCTTTCTACTCGGTGATGAAGACACAGGACCGCTACATCAAATTTGGCTTTATCACGGGCGTGACTCGTTTCAGCAAGGTGAGTATCTTCAGCGACCTCAACAATTTCACCGACATCTCCATGGACCCTCGCTACGTGGAAATCTGCGGCATCACGGAGCAAGAACTGCACGACAACCTCGACGCAGAAGTAGAAGAATTAGCGATTGCCAACGACCTCACCAAGGAGGAATGCTACGCACAGCTCAAGGAGTATTACGACGGCTACCATTTCCGCCAGAACTCCGTGGGCATCTACAACCCCTTCAGTCTCCTCAACACACTGTCGAGCAAGGTGTTCAGCGACTATTGGTTCGAAACCGGTACTCCAACCTTCCTTGTTCAACTTCTGAAGAAATCGAACTACAACCTCAACGAACTCGTTGAAAGCGAGGTGACGACCAGCACCCTCAGCGATATCGGAAACATGGACCGCAATCCCATATCCGTGATTTACCAGAGCGGCTACCTTACCATCAAGGGTTATGACAAGCGTTTCAAGCAATATCGTCTGGGCTTCCCCAACCGTGAGGTTGAGGAAGGTTTCACCCAGTACTTGTCAAAATCGTTCACCAAGATGGACAGTGTCAGCGCCTTCGACATCAAAAATTTCGTCCTTGAACTTGAGGCAGGCAAGGTGGAGTCATTCATGCGGCGCATGGAATCACTCTTTGCCGACAACGACTACCGTGTTCAGGGCAATCAGGAACTGTATTTCCAGAACGTGTTGTACGTGTTCTTCAAGTTGTTGGGTTTCTATGTGGAGGTGGAACGTCCGACCAGCGACGGGCGCATGGACTTGATTGTGAAGACCGATGATTATATCTACATCTTCGAGTTCAAGCTCGACAAGAGCGCGGACGAGGCCCTGCAGCAAATCGAGGACAAGGGTTATGCCCAGCCCTATGCTGCCGACCCGCGTCGTCTCTACAAGATTGGCGTGAACTTCTCGAGCGAGCGACGCTGCATCGGCGAGTGGAAAATAGTGGAAAAACCGTTGACCATTGACCATTGACCGTTGAACATTGACCATTGACCATTGACTTCGTCTTCAACCCTCACGCTCGGCATAGTGCAAACGAGTTTGCCTTCTGCCCTCGCTTAATCGGGTTGTTGGGTTCGCCCGAAATGCTCAGCACAACCTGTGTGCCCCAAGTTTTAGTAAAGCATAAATGGCCAGGAATTAACCATGAATACAATATATGCAATATTTGCTTAATTCCTGGTTATTCTTGTAGAATAATGCCCTATGTCGGGAGTTCACTCGATTTTGAGGGCTGCTTTGGCGTATTGGATGAGGAATTCGGCAGTCTTTTCCTTGCCGAGGATGGAACTGTTGACGCAGAGGTCGTAGGAACGGCTGTCGCCCCAGGTGGTCTCGCTGAAGAAATCGTGGTAGGCAGCGCGTTTCTTCTCTATTTTACGGAGTTGCTTCTCCGCATCCTCTCTGCCGATAATCTCACGGTCCTGGAAGAACTTGATGCGGTCCTCTATGTTGGCGCGGATGAAGATGCGTAGCAGGCGAGGGTGGTTGCGCAGGATGTAGTCAGCGCAGCGTCCGACGATGATGCAGTTTTCCTTCTCCGCCTTTTCCTGTATGATGTGACATTGGATGTTGAAGAGGTTCTCGTCGCTGATGCTGTTGCTGTAGAAGGAGTCGGCCGAGACGAAGGGAACGGCAGCCATTGCCCTGAGTGCCATGCCTTTGAGTCCTCCGCTGGACGCCTCGTCGTGTTGTTTGAGTATTTCGGATGAGATGCCGCTTTCCTGTGCCGCCATTTCTATGAGGCTGCGGTCGTAGATAGGGATACCCAAGGCATCGGCCATCATCTTGCCGATGGTCTTGCCTCCGCTACCGAGTTCCCTGCCGATGGTGATTACGTAGTTGTCCATTGTATGCGTGTTTTAGATGGGTTTGTTTTATAAGTTGTTTTGTTTCAGTCCCTCGTGTTTGTAGAAATGCCACAGCATCGCGACAGCCACGATGGAAGAGAGGACGTCGGAAAGGGGAATGGTTACCCACACGCCCGTAGTGCCGAAATAATGAGGAAGTACCAGAAGGAGAGGAACGAGGAACAGCAACTGACGGGTAGTCGATAGGAAGATGCTTATTTTCGCCTTTCCGATGCTCTGGAAGAAGTTGCCCGTCACCATACCCACGCCTACGAACATGAACAGGCAGTTGATGATACGAAGGGCATTGGCCGAGATACGTGTGAGTTCGGGGTCGGAGGTGAAGAGGCTGACAATGGGAGTAGGGATGAAGACGCAGACCGCAAAACCGATGGTCATGACGATGGTAGCGAGGATGATGGCCTTCTTCAGCACCTCAGTGACACGGTCGAACTGGCGCGCGCCGTAGTTGTAGCCTGCGATAGGCTGCATGCCCTGGCAGATGCCCATCACGACCATGACGAAGATGAAGGTGATGCGGTTGGCAATGCCGTAGGCGCCGATGGCGAGGTCACCACCGTGGGTGTGGAGGCTGGTGTTGATGAGAATCACCACGAGGCAAGCGCAGGTTTGCATGCAGAAAGGCGAGAGGCCGATGCCGAGGATGTTCTTCACAATCTTGGACCGTAGGCCGTAGATGCCCCGCTGCAGGTGCACATAGTCTTTCTTGTCCGACAGTTTCCACCAGACGAATGCCAGCGCGATGACCTGAGCGATGACCGTGGCTATGGCCGCGCCGCGGATGCCCATGTCGAGTCCGTAGATGAAGATGGGGTCGAGGATGGTGTTGATGATGACCGTGGCGATGGTGGCGTTCATGGCCTTCTTAGGATATCCGGTGGCACGTAGGACGCTGTTGAGTCCGAGATAGAGGTGAGTCACCACATTGCCCAAGAGAATGACCAGCATGTAGTCGTAGGCATAGCCGATGGTGTTGTCGCTGGCGCCGAAGAACCGCAGAATGGGGTTGAGGAAGATGATGGCCAGTCCGCCGAAGATGACGCCCAGCAGTATGTTGAGTGTCACGACGTTGCCTAAGACACGCACGGCGGTGTCGTTGTCTTTCTGTCCCAGTTTGACGGATATCATCGTCGAGCCTCCCACACCTATCATGGCACCGAAAGCCGCTGAAAGGTTCATGAAGGGGAAGGTGACGGCGAGTCCAGCGATGGCCAGTGGTCCCACACCACGTCCGATGAAGATGCTATCGACCATGTTGTAGAGCGATGAGGCCGTCATGGCTATGACTGCCGGAATGGCATACCGCATGAGCAGTTTGCCTACTTTTTCTGTGCCGAGTTCTTTAGGTGTCTGCAAGGTTTTGTCTTTTTAGTCCCGAATTAGAGCATTACTTGAGGTCGTCCCATTTGGGTGGGTCGATGCCGAGGAGGTTCTTCACGAAGAAGTCGTAGCGTTTGTGCTCGCCGTAGGACTCGCCCATGGTGTGGCGAGCGCCCGGGAGCAAGATGAACTCGAAGTCCTTTCCGGCCTCTATCAGCGCGTTGACAACCTGATAGGTAGAAGAGGGATCGACATTGTCGTCCATCTCGCCGACCACGAGCATCAGCGGTCGGTTGAGCCGGTAGGCATTGACCACGTTGGAGCATTCCTCGTAACTCTTGTCGATGGGGTAACTCATCCACTGCTCGTTCCACCAGATTTTGTCCATGCGGTTGTCGTGGCATCCGCAGGCAGAGTATGCAGCCTTGTAGAAGTCGCCGTGGAAGAGTACTGCACCGAGTGCTTCCTGTCCACCTGCAGAGCAGCCGTATATGCCCACACGGTCAACATCCATGTATGGATATTTCTCGCAAGCCGCCTTGATCCATGCGATGCGGTCGGGGAAGCCGGCGTCCTTGAGGTTCTTGTAGCACACCTCCTCGAACGACTTGCTGCGGAAGGAAGTGCCCATGGCATCGAGTTGCACGACGATGAATCCCAGTTCAGCCAAAGGAGCGAGGTACCACATCATCGGTGTGAACGACTTGGGAACGTATTGGTCGCCAGGTCCGGAATAGATGTATTCGATGACCGGGTATTTCTTTGTCGGGTCGAAGTTAGAGGGTCGTTGGATGAGTCCCCACATGTCGGTCACTCCGTCGCGTCCCTTAGCCACAAAGACCTCGGGTGCTTTCCATCCGTTGGCCTGCAGTTGGCTGATGTCGGCTCGTTCCAGTTCGCGGAGAATCTTGCCGTCTTTTGCAGAGCGCAGCACGGTCACCGGCGGGTTGGTCACGGTGGAGTAGGTGTCGATGAGGTAAGCCATGTCGCGTGTATAGACCGCTTTGTGTGTGCCTTCCTCAGGTGTGAGGCTCACGAGTCCCTTGCCGTTGAGTTTGATTTTGTAATAGTGAATGAGGTAGGGGTCTTCGTTTTTGTTCATGCCGTTGGCAGAGAAATAGACCACTCCTTCTTTCTCGTCAACCCGCTGTATCTCACGTACATACCACTCACCCTTGGTCACTTGGTTGATGACCTTTCCCTTAGTCCTGTCGTAGAGGTAGAGGTGGGCGTAGTTGTCGCGCTCGCTCATCCAGAGGATGCGTTTGCCGTCCTCGAAGTCGTGGCGGAAGTGTCGGTTGTAGTTCACGTACTTCTCGCTGGCCTCCTCGATGATGGTGCGTACCTCTCCTGTGATGGCCGACATCTCGAGGAGTCGGTAGTGGTGGTGTCCGCGTTCGTTGAACTCGAAGGTGACGCTTTGGTTGTCCTTGTTCCATTGCGGTGCATCGACATGGTACTGGCTGTGGAAGAGCTCTGTAGATGGGATAAGCACCTTGGCTGTAGCCACCTCTACGATGACGGGCACTCGGTAGTTGAGCGAGTCGCCAGGCTTGGCGTATTCCAAAGCCCTGAACTTGGGCTGTAGTTGGTCGCGTGGCGATGACTCCACGTAGTTGACATAACGCTTGGGTGCGGGGATGATTTTCACGGTGGCGTAGTATTTTCCGTCGCCCGACCATTGTCCATAGGAACTGTAGTAGTTCTTCTCCACGCCGTCTGTGGTGAGTGCCCGCTCCGACTTGTCACCTCTGTCGCGCAGATAGAGGTTGTTGTCCTTGCAGAAGATTTCCGTTTTTCCGTCGGGTGAGGGTATGACGCCGTCTTTCTCGTCGGCCACTTCCGTCCAGTGTCGTCCGGGACCAGACCATCGTCTGTCTTCTATGTCCCTGATTTTGGTGGCGGTGTTGTTGGCAGGATTATACGACCAGAACGCCCTGGTAGCCCTCAGTTCGACAGTACCGTCTTTCTTCACGCGCATCTCTCCGAGGTTGAGGTTGTAGCTTTTCACGTTCTGGTCCGAAGCCTGGCTGATGGCCTCCGCCGCTTTCTCGGGGTCGAGCAAGTCAGTACAGGTGTTGGCATCGGCATCGACGAGTTTGTAGTATTGCAATCCGTCGTCGCCGGTCTCGGAGTACCAGAATTTGTGGCTGTCTTCGATGGCGTGAGCACGTATGCTTCCGTGTGTCATCTTTCCGCTGTATTTATTGGGCATGCTGTATGCACGCTTGTAGTCGTCGATGGTTCCTTGTGCGAGCACGGAAGTGCACAAGGATGCGATTGCGATTGTCAGGATAGTACGTTTCATTTCTATCAATGTGTTAATCAGAGTGGTTAATTGACTAAGTGTTTTACGGTGTCGGCCTCGTTGCTCACCACTTGCCCGTTGAACTTGGCGTGCACCACATCCTTCTTGGCCGCGCTGGCAAACTCCTGTGGTGTATGCTTCACGGGTTCGACCATGAACTCAGGTATGTTGTAGCTCTTGAGGAAATAGGTGTAGAATCCGGGGTCTTTCTGTGGCAGTGCGAAAGCCTTGTGTGCTTTTCCTTCCTTGTCGAAGTAAGCGATGTAGAGTCGAGTGTAGTTGCCGTCGTCGCGTCGGCTGCTGAAGATGATCCATCGTCCGTTGCTTGACCATGAGTGATAGCTCTCAGCCTGGTTGCTGTTCACGTTCTCCAGTTTGCGCGCCTCGCCGGTCTTCAGGTCCAAGATGTGCAGGTCGGCATCTGGGTGCCAGATATGGAAGCATCCGAACTCTCCCTGTGCGAAGAGGAGGTATCGTCCGTCAGGGCTGATGCGTGGCAGTGTTGCGCTGGCATTGAGGCTATCAGCCTGATAGACCATCTCCGTGGGTCCGAACTGGTGTGTCTTCTGGTCGAAGGTCTTGCGGTAGATATTGTATTTTACCTCCTTGTAACGTCGTATGAGTTCAGCGTCCTTCGTTCCTGTGGTGTCGGTGAATTCGAAGTGTGCTGAGCAGTAATAGAGCATATCTCCAGATGGAGCCCAATAGGGATAAACCTCGAATTCATCGGGAATATTGGAGATATTCGTCACCTCGTTTTTCTCGACATCGTAGAGTATGATGTCGCTTTTAGAGTCCTGCACCTCGATTTTTGCTTTGGACATGGTGTGGAAAGACTGTCCTGTGCTGTTGGTGGAGTAAGCGATGAGTTTCTGTGTAGGGTGCCATGATGGATATACGCCGCTGCTGATGGTGGAGTCGGACTTGAGATCGACCTTGGTGAGTTTGTCACCTTCCACAATCATGGTTCCACCGTGTCCTTGTCGCATGTGGAACTGCATGTTGGTGGTATGGTAGTTTTGGTATGAATGGCAGTTGATGCACTGTCCATTCTCCTCGCTCGAGATGATCATGTTGTTGTAGATGTCCTTTTCCTCGAAGTTGGTGATGTTGCGCTGGTTGATGCTCAGCACCTCGTAAGCGATGTAGGAGGGATAGATGAGTCGGTATGAGATGTAAGGGTCGATTTCCTCCTCAGCCACAAAGATGCTGAAGGCTTGGAACCCTTTCCATCCGTTGCCTTCTTTCACAAAGACCTCGACCTTGATGTCCTTGCCTTTTGCAGCCTGGAGCATCTCTTTCCATTTTTTCTCCGGCACCTGTATTTTCATACCTTTTCCGTAGGTAGCCTCACCGCCAGGGTATGAGAACTTGGCCACGGCCTCTTCACCTTTCTCCAGGACCATGAAGTTGGTTGGTGCGATGTTGGAGGGTATGGTCACATCGATGTAGTCGGGATAGATCTTAGGTTGGCTGTTCTGCTTGGCGAACTGTTCGGGTGCTTTAGGCGAGCTACATCCGATGAATGTCAGTGTGGCCAAAGCGAATATGCAGATAAGATAGTGTTTCATACTCATGATTGTATATCGGTTATAAATTGTAACTCAGTTGCTTAATAAGATTTCACGTCTCTGACAAGGAAGTAGAAGAACCAGAAGGTGTCGCCGAACTGCGCCCTCATGGCATCAGCCATCTGTGGTTCGGTGTATTTCTGAGCCACGAGTTGGTTGGTCATCTGTTGGAAGGCCCCGAAGCGCTGCACCACTTTCTCTTGGTCGAAAGGCATGCCGGAGATGTCCACTTCATGCTCCAGGTTGCCGTAGAGATAGGCAGCCTCTTGGTAGTGGATGGGCATAGGTGTACCCTTGTGGAGCATGGCGTAGTTGAAGAATCGAGGCCAGAACAGCTGTATGTTCTTGTCCACCAACGTATAGGCGAGTATGACATCGGAGAATTCAGGGTCTTTGTTGGTAGAGTTAGCGAAGTAGTTGATGATATACATCTCGCATAGTCCTCCGTCGCTGTCGAGCAGGTCCTCGAATGTCATCAACGGCTGTATACCCTTGAACTCCTCGTTCTTGGCGATGAGTTCGTTGTTGTTGAGGTATCGTTCGTATTCCTCCGCCCATGCTTTATGGAAGGTGGTTTGTTTCAGTTTCTCGATGTATTTCCTTGCCGCCTCGTATTCACCCTCAATGATGGAGCATTTGGTGAGTATCTTGAGGTCGTTGACATTGAATCCGAACTCCACTCCGTTCTCGATACACCATCTGGTGGCGAAATAGGTTTTCCCGTGGTGGTAATAGGCAGTGGTGGCGAAGGTCTGCACCAGATGCACTTTCAGAGAGTCAAAGACGCAGGGTGGTTCGCCTCGGTTGTCGTAGTGGAACATGGCCTCTCCCATCCTGTGTTGGCGCAGCAGTGCGATGTTCTTGCTGATGACCATTTGGCGTGTTGGTGGTCCTGGTGCTATCGACGCCTCGTACAGCACGTCGTCCCATCGTTGTTCATCAATGGCTTTGGCCATACGAAGCTCGGCCTTGTAGTTGTAGTTGTTGTACCAGAAGTACTTCACGCACAGCACCATGGCGATAAGCAGCACCACGTTGAAGGTCACCGGTACCAAGCGCTTGTCGGCTTTCTTGTCGTCGGTTGAAGTCTTGCAGGCCGTGGTCAGGCAGGCAGTCAGCACCAGTGCGATGGCGAGGATAATGAAAGGCATTGATGGGTAGATGGACGTCAGCATGTCGGACTGGAACAGGGGGAATCCGGCTATCCATGCGTCTTCAATCCTTATCTGGCTGTAATGCTGGTACCAGATGATGGGTGTGGCTATTAAGGCGAGGAGAGCGATGGCAGGTATGGTCCACTTGCTGAATCGCTGGTTGTCGTCTTTTCGCAGTCCGAGGATGGCGATCAGCAAAGTGCCGAGCAGTGCATACCAACCAACGATGGGGTAGGCGAAGAAGCACCATACGGCCACCCATATTGTCCTGCAGACTTGTCCCATATATCGTGCGGCGAGGACCGCGCTCATCATGATCAGCACACCCAGTGTTTCCTTGAACCAGAAGCCCGGGTTCTTGATGTAGTACATCCAATAGCCGAGACAGATGACGGATGTGAGTAGCAACACAGGTGCCACCAGTGCCGCAAGGCTCCATTTCGCCTTGAGTCGGAAAGCCAAGATCCCTTCAACAAAGATGATGATCCATAGAACCACAAGGAAAGCACTGCCCACCGCAGGATAGTAGAAATACTGTGTCAGGTAGCATCCCAGCCAATGGATGAATCCGGCCGGCACCGCCATCCTTTCGTCGAAGAAGTTGCCGGAGTTGCTCCAGAGCGAGTGGTTTTGCACGCCGAAGAGGTAGTCTTTGTTGCCCACGGCGAGTATCAGCCATGCGATAAGTGCGAAACACCCGCCATATATGTAAGGCAGGGCTTTGGTCAGTTTGGTGAAGTCGCACGGTGTTTTCTGACTGTTCTTCTTTGTTGCCTGCCCAGTTGTCACGTTTGCGCTCGAAGGGTTGTTCGAGTTCTTATTGTTGTTCTTCTGTTTCTTAGACATTTTGTTGTCGCTTTTATTTTGTTTCCAAGCTGCAAATTTAATCAAAAATAGGGATTTACAAGTCTGGTGGATAAAGAAAATGTGTTTTCCATCAGGAAAACATTCAAAAACTCCTTATAAAAAGAGAAAATGATTAGTAAAACTTGTTATCCAAGACAAAATAGTAGTACCACCAATAGGTTTTGCCGAAGGTCTTCTTTAGTTCAGTGGCTATTTCTTTCTCAGAGAGTCCCTTTTGCTTGAGGTTGTACATAGAGATTTGGAAATTGCTGTAGCTTTGCACCATTGCAAGGTCGAATTGCAAGTCGTCAAAGACGGGGTTGTTGTCGATGTTGCCGAAAAGGTATGCAGCCTCCAAGTAATGGAGTGGAATATGTTCTCCTTGGTGGAGTATGCCATAGTTCATGAACCTGGGCCAGAACAGTTCGTTGTTTTTCACGAACAGCGTGTAAGCAGTGACGAGGTCAGCCATGACGGGGTTGTGGCTTGTGACCTGTGAGAAATACTGTGTGAGGTACATATCGCAGGCGCTATTGTCGGCATCGAGCATGTCGTTGGCATCGATGAGGTTGACGACCGCCTTCATTTCGTCATCGGCTTCAACCATTGAGGGGTTGAAGACCATTGCTTCGAGTCGCATGGCCTCTTTCTTGTGGAAAGTGGTGCGTTTGAGCAGGTTGATGTATTTGAGGGCAAGGTTGAGTTCCTTGTTCAGTATGCATGTTTTTGCCATGTGCCTGAGATGGATGACGTTGAATCCATACTCCACGCCGTTCTCGATGCACCACCTGTAACAAAAATTGGTCTTTCCGTATTGCAAGTAGATTTCTGGTGCGGCAGTTTTCACCATCCTGACTTTGAGGGAGTCGTATGTGGCAGGTAGTACGGTCTCATTGTCGAAGGTGAACATTTCGTCGCCCAACCGGTTGGTGTTCAGTAGTGCCAGGTTGCGGACGAGTATCATCTGCCTGGTGGGGTGTTCCTTCTGTTCCTTAGCCGTCTTGATGATGGTTTCCCAGTCGCGTTGTTCAAGCGCCCGCATCATATGCAGTTCAGCATGGTAGTTGCTGTCGCCGAACCAGAAGAAATAGACCAGGGCGCAACAAGCGGCTACTGTGGTCAGGTTCATCATCTTTCCCAAGGAGGCTTTCATGAATGGAAGCAAGATGAGTGTGAGTGCGATGATGATGAACGGTATGGACGGCAGGATGGAAAAGGTCTTGTTGGACTGGAACAAGGGGAATGCTGCCAGCCAGATGTCTTCGAACCGCATGGTGGTGTAGTGGTGGTACCATAGCAGCGGGGTGGCGATGACGACCAGGATTGCCATTGAACATTGAACATTGACCATTGACCGTTGGCTGTTGAAAGGCAATATCATCACCAGTGTGCCCAGGAGTGCATACCAACCGAAAAGTGCGTAACCGCCGAGGCAGAACACAGTCATCCATACGATGCGGGGCCAAGGCTTCAAGATTCTTGAGAGGTAGATGGCGGCAAGGGTGAAAGCCACTCCGATACTTTCGGAGAACCAATAACCGGGGATCTTGATGTAGTAGAGCCAGTATCCGAGGTCGATTTCGGAGCAAAGCAGTGCTGTGACGGGTATCAGTGCGAGGATGCAGTTGCCTTTTTCCAGACGAAAAGCCTTGATGGTCAGCCAATAGACCAACACCCATAAAGCCACCAATATTAGTGCTCCCAAGAATGGATAATGAAAATATTGCGTCAGGTAGCATCCCGCCCACATCATTAGTCCTCCGGGTTGTAGCATACGTTCTTCGAGGAAATGCCTTGAGTTGAGCCAAAGGGAGTGGTTCTCCACGGCGTACAGGTAGTCGTTGTGGAAAACAACCAATATAAGGTAAGCGACAATGGAAAATGCCATTATCGTGAACCATTTGCCAGAAAAGAGGTTTGATGTATTCTTTTTCTTGTTATTCGGCTCGTTAGAGATCTTTTTGTTAGTGTCCACAGTTAATATATCGTGATGTCGTAATGTATGTGATAGCCCACAGCCAATGATCTTCGACACAAAGGTACAATGATTTTCACAAACCGCCAAAAAAAATGAGACTTTAGGCCTTGAGCTTTGAGGACACAGGTAGGTCTTCCTCCAGTTTTTTCTCTTGGGTGCAGAATGCGCAAAAAATGCAAAAAATAGCTCCGTGTGCGATAACAGCCTTGATTTATGTCAATAAAACAGCGTTTTTTGACGAGATGTTGGAAAAAAGTTTGTGGTGTTGTTCAAAGGCGTTATAACTTTGCATCGGAAATCAGAGAGATGTTGAAAACAGTATCTTGATGAAGACGCTGAAAGTCTCGAAAAGTTTCATAAGCATTGATTGTTTAGGTTAGTAAAAGTTAGGTAAAAGATTTTCATAGTTATTAAGTTAGGTTAGTTAAGTTAGGTCATCCGGTAATTTCAGAAACATTATTTTTTGATTGGTTGATTAGTAATGTTAGTTTTTTTAGAAGTAGTTTTAACACATACACTAAGAAATTACAGGATGGAACGATGCGGCGGGACGTGAGTCCAGCCGCATCGTTTTTTTATGCACATCCTATTGTTTTTCTGTTTTCCATTGTTGTTGTTCCACAAATTCTTTGTAATTTTGAAGCCGGTTTTTGAGGGGTCTTCTAAAAGATCCCCGTTCACCTATACATACATACTCATCTTTTGGGAGTAAAAATGGAAGTAAAAATGGGAGTAAACTCGCTACGCTCATGGGAGTTATGTGCTACGCACAGGACAATAGGTTTTAATAGCAGTCGTATCGTCCAGCACGAAAGTGCTTAACTTCCAGTCAGCACGGCTGACTTAACTCCCTATTTAACTCCTTTTTATAACTTCCAATTTTTTAGTCAAATACTCAACTTTCGGGAGTAAAAATGGGAGTAAATAAAACGCCATCAAGAAGAATAACTACTATTATATATGGAAAGCTTAGTTAACAACGCAAACACAAAGACGATAGAACTGATGGGTCTTTCGACCGGTTACAAGGTGAAAGGCAAGAAGCTGATTATCAGCAATGAGTTGAATGCCAGTCTGGTGAGAGACGAGTTGGTGTGTCTGCTCGGTCCCAATGGCGCGGGCAAATCCACCTTGCTCCGGACCTTGGTCGGTTTTCAGCCCGCCATGGGAGGCAGGGTGTCGATCAACGGCAAGAGCATCGACGACTACCGTTCGAGTGAGCTCTCGAAGCTTGTGAGTGTGGTGCTGACCGACAACAGCGGTATCAAGAACATGTCGGTCTATGACGTGGTGGCTATGGGACGTAGCCCCTACACGGGTTTCTGGGGCCGCATCAACGAGAAGGACAGGAAGGTGATTGACAACTGCCTGCAGTGGGTGAACATCACCGACCTGAAGGACCGCAAGATGCAGACGCTGAGTGATGGTGAGCGTCAGAAGGTGATGATAGCCAAGGCAATCGCTCAGGAGACGCCGATCATTGTTCTCGATGAGCCCACAGCCTATTTGGATTACCCGAGCAAGATGACGATGCTGATGTTGCTCCACCGTATGGCCAAGGCGCTGCACAAGACGATCTTCCTCTCCACCCACGACGTGGAGCATGCCTTGCAGATTGCCGACCATGTGTGGTTGATTGACAAGAAGTTGGGACTCGTGACCGGCACTCCCGAGGACCTTTGCCTCAATGGCAAGATTGAGCAGTACTTCAACCGTGAGGGCATGACTTTCGACCGCGCACTTGGTTCCTTCTCCGTCCAGCACAAGTCGTACCACAACTTGGTGGTTGAGGGTGACAAGCATAGCACGCCCTACATTCTGCTCTGCAAGGCGTTGGTGCGCCACAACATCCAGCCGGTTGACGACAGCGACGACCGTGACGTGCTGATCCGTGTGGAGAAGGACGGTTCGTTCACCCTGATGCAGTTTGGCAAGCAGACGGGCACGACACAGCGTATCGAGCAGGTGGTGGGTGATACCTTCAGTCTGTTGGCCAAGACGAAGATGTTCAAGGTGACGGGCGGCAAGGACTATAGCGCGGAGGACGATGTGCCTCAGATGGAGGTCAATTACGATGACTTCTGATTATATTCGAGAGTCAAGAGTCAAGAGTCGAGAGTCAAGAGTCAAGAGTCGAGAGTCGAGAGTCAAGAGTCGAGAGTCGAGAGTAGGCTTTAGGAAATTAGGCCTTTTGGGGCATTAGGCGGTAGGAATTAGCTTATAGGATTCAATATAATAACTCCATAAAATTGAAGATAGCGTATGAAAGGAATTGTACTTGCGGGTGGTAGCGGAACACGCCTTTACCCGATCACCAAGGGTATCAGCAAACAGTTGATACCGATATACGACAAACCGATGGTGTATTATCCCATCTCCGTGTTGATGCTTGCCGGCATCAGAGACATCCTGATTATCTCCACGCCTCATGACTTGCCAGGCTTCAAGCGACTATTAGGCGACGGCAGCGACTATGGTGTGCGTTTCGAGTATGCCGAGCAACCCTCACCCGACGGTTTGGCCCAGGCCTTCATTATTGGTGAGGAGTTTGTGGGCGACGACTGCGCTTGTCTGGTTTTGGGTGACAACATCTTCCACGGTCGAGGTTTCACCGCTTTGCTGAAGGAGGCAGTAGCCAATGCCGAGAAAGACGGTAAGGCCACGGTGTTCGGTTACTGGGTGAACGACCCCGAGCGTTATGGTGTGGCAGAGTTTGACGATGAGGGCAACTGTCTGAGCATCGAGGAGAAGCCCAAGCAGCCCAAGAGCAACTATGCTGTGGTAGGGCTCTATTTCTACCCCAACAAGGTTGTTGAAGTAGCGAAGCACATCAAGCCTTCAGCCCGTGGTGAGTTGGAGATCACGACAGTGAACCAGCGTTTCCTGGAGGACCGTCAGTTGAAGGTGGAGTTGTTGGGCCGTGGTTTCGCTTGGCTCGACACCGGCACCCATGACAGTTTGAGCGAGGCCTCTACTTTCATTGAGGTGCTTGAGAAGCGCACGGGTTTGAAGATCGGTTGTTTGGAGGGTATTGCCTTCAGGAACGGTTGGATAACGGCGGATCGTCTCAAGGAGGTCGCACAGCCCATGATCAAGAACGAGTATGGTCAGTACCTTATGCGTTTGGCCGTCGAGGGCATCAGGAAATAAGAGAAACATTTTGAAACAAGGTAGTGAGGCAAGTTTCTAATATGGACAATTACCAAATGACTGAGCGATGGGCGACCCTTTTAGGGTCGAGGGGTGATTCGTATTTGCCCATGATCCGTAGGTGCATTCCGCTTCGCTGCATGCACCCACGGTTACAAAGAGTGGTCCCTTTCAGGGACATGGCTTCGCTGCATGCACCCACGGTTACAAAGAGTGGTCCCTTTCAGGGACATGGCTTCGCTGCATGCACCCACGGTTACAAAGAGTGGTCCCTTTTAGGGACATGGCCAGCGTGGTGAACTGAGTAGTTACAACTTTAGTTAAACACATATAAAATATAAATAATCACTACAATGAAAAAGACAGTATTATTC
The DNA here is from genome assembly GCA_017509605.1 of Bacteroidaceae bacterium. GTDB lineage: Bacteria > Bacteroidota > Bacteroidia > Bacteroidales > Bacteroidaceae > RUG11857. The sequence goes on from JAFWPH010000026.1 coordinate 17,181, forward strand.
ATGTTGATGCTGTGCATGGGTATGACAGCCATGGCACAGTTGAAGTCGCGCGTCGTTGAGGATGGCGGCACAGGTCCTTACAAGGTCATCATGACAGAAGTGGCAGGTTTGCCAGAACACACCGTGTTTGTTCCCCAAGACCTCACTCCTTTCAATGCCCAGCACCCTCTGCCCGTGCTTGTCTGGGGTAATGGCGCCTGCGCCAATTCACCTTTCGAGCACATCAACTTCCTCAATGAGATTGCCTCGCACGGTTATATGGTGCTTGCCACAGGCGTGATACCGATGACAGACGAGTGGTACAGAGGCCCGATGTCGAAGTCGGAGCAGCAGATTGAGAGCATCGACTGGGCATACGCTCAGAACGCCGACAAGAAATCGCCTTATTATCAGAAGATTGACGTAAAGAACTTGTGTGTGGCTGGCATGTCTTGCGGTGGTCTGCAGACGCTCTTCAACTGCGCTGATCCCCGCATCAAGACGCTGATGATCTGCAACAGCGGCCTTTTCAACCAGCAGAACGCCAATCAGGCCGTTGGTGGCATGCCGATGCCTCCAAAGGAGAAATTGAAGGAGATTCACACTTCGATACTCTATCTGTTGGGTGGTGAGACAGACATCGCTTACGGCAACGGCATGGATGACTTCCACCGCATCGAGCATGTGCCAGCCTGCGCCATCAACTATCCCGTAGGTCATGGAGGCACCTATCGTGAACCTCATGGAGGCGAGTTCACCGTTGCCGCCTTAGCCTGGCTTGATTGGCAGTTGAAGGGCGACGCAGAGGCAGCCAAGATGTTTGTTGGCAAAGACTGCGGCCTCTCCCAGCGTGAGAAGTGGACGATTGAGAAGAATGGTCCTTTTGAGGCGCTTAAGTAGGGCATAATAGTAAAAAATCCCCGTTATCGAAAAAAACGGGGATTTTTTTTGTGTAATTGGGAAAAACAATGTATTTTTGTCGCACCACTGCATGATGTTGATGATTTTATTCAGAAGTTTTTTGACATTACAAATGTTTACATTATAATCCTTAACTAATTATTAATTATTCGCTTATGAAAAAGCTTTACATGAAAATGATTGCTCTTACGGCCATGCTGGCTGTATCGGCACAGGCCATGGCGATTGACCCGCCATTGAAGAGTGAGGTGTTGACAGAGGGCAACACCTACGTCCTTTTCAGTTACGCCAACCCATCTAAGGTGTTGTCACGTGACAGTTGGAACGGTGCTTATTACCTTGCTGAAGAGTCAGCGTCGAACTACCTTACGGGAACAGGAAACCGCACAGTTCCGTTTACTGCCCACAAAGCAGATGATGGCAGTTGGTATTTCTCAGTAGAGGAGAACGAGATGATCACTTCTTACGTAGGAATCTATAACGTTGGTGGAAACCTTCTTGGCAACTTGGAAGAGCCAGCTTATTGGGAAGTAGAAAATGCACCTGTTGATGGTTTCTATATGCTGAAAGCGAAAGAGCAGTTCAACCATAATGTTGATGGTATGTACCTTCACTTGAATAGTGGATGCACGTATCTGGTGATTACCTATGAAGGCGATTCCTGGTTCCCAGACTTCTATGGTGGTCTGCAGTTTGAAACCGACGTTGATGACAACAAGATCTACCTGTATGAGGACGACGGAGTCAACTATAAGGCCAACGACCAGTCCTCACGTTACTGGGCTTTCGTTCAGGTCGAGAATGTTCCCTCGGTTTTGGGCAAGGCAACCCTTTATGCCGCCATTAAGAACCTGGAGGACAACTATGTGGACATCGAAGGTTATGAGAAAGGTTTCCAGGACGCTATTGATGCCGCTACCAAGTTCTACAACACCGACCCCCTTTATGAGGAAGACATCGAAGACGGACTTGCCATCATCAACTCCAAGATCAATCTTTACAAAGAGATTCAGAATGCTTACGAAGTGCTCGGCGACGGCAGCGACGTAGGTTTGGAGAAAGCCATTGAGGCCGCTATCAATCAGTTCAACCTGATGAATAACCCGACCGACATCAACAATGCCATCGAGACCTTGAAGAAAGCAGAGACAGACTTCCAGATGGGTACTGGTGAGGTGACAAGCCTTGGCAGCAACATGAGTTTCGAGGACCTCAGCTCTCAGAACGGTGAGCCCACCTCTTCCGTCCAGGGTGCACCAGCAGGTTGGAACCTCTACATCAACGGCAAGCAGGTGGTGACAGCCGATGAGGTTCGTTCAGCCGGTGTAGGCGCATGGTGCGGTATCAACGCCGACGGTACAGGCGCTAAGGACCAGACCTATATCTTCGGTATCTGGAACAGTGGCATACCTAAGATTGAGTTGTCTCAGACCATCGAAGGTCTGGAGAACGGAACTTACACGATTACCGCAGCCGTGATGGTAGGTGCCAATGGCAGTGGTTCACGCCGTACCACCCAGCGTATCTTCGGTAACCTCAACTCACAGTATTTCGGTAGCCAGGACGAGTACAATGAGGACTTGCTCGACAAGAACGAAATCTACGGTTTCGCAGGTCTGACCGAGCCGAACACCGATACAGAGTTGCAGGACATGAGTGTTGACGCCTTCGTTTATGACGGCACACTGACCTTTGGTTTCCGTACCGATAATAACATCGCTGCCGCCAACCGCGACGCAGGTAACGGCGCAGGTGGTGACGGATGGTTCAAGGTTGACAACTTCCGCATTGTGAAGGGTGAGTTCGATGCCGCTGCCGCACTTGCCATTTACGACCGCTACAAGGAGCAGCTCTCCGAGATGATTGACGGCAACTACAAGATGCAGGAGAGTGTTCGTGAGAACGCCGAGGACATTCTGAAGAACAAGACAGTTGACGCATCGTCGTCTCAGGATGAGATCATCGCCGCCTTCCTTGCTCTCAAGGATGCTTATCCCGTAGTGAAGTCATCCGTTGACGCTTATCAGAAACTGGCCGAAGCCATTGACAATGCCAATGCCACCCTTGAGGAGTATGGCAACTCGCTTGGTGCCAATGCTTTCGGTGATGTGATTATGGAAGTTGAGGAGGCTTACGACGAAGCATCAGTTGACGAGGCAGGTGTTGACGAGATGATTGCCAAGTTGATTACGGCAGCCGACGAGATGAAGAAGCAGGTGATTGAGCCAGGTCAGGACATCACTGACCTCGTGGTGAAGAACCCAAGTTTCGAGGACCTCAGTTCACAGAACGGCAATCCTGCAGATAACGCTCAGCCCGCTCCAGCAGGCTGGAACCTTTATATCAACGGTGAGCTTCAGACAGGTGCTCCCGCAGGTCTTGGTTGGTGCGCAATCAACCACGGTGACAACATTGAAGGTTACGGAGCCACCGATGAGGAAGGCAATGTTATTGGAGTGCAGTATGTTGATGGTACCCACGTGTGGGGTATTTGGAATGGCAGCATCCCCGAGGTTGAGCTTTCCCAGGAGCTCTCACTTCCAGCAGGTACATACACTTTGACTTGCAACATGATGGTAGAATACCAGTGGGCCCAGAACTGCATCACAACCCAGCGTCTGTTCGCTAACGCTTACGTTTGCATGTTCGCTTGCGAAGAGGACTACGAGTTTGAGGAACTTCCTGAGGATGCCCAGTTGGCCAAGTCGATCGACGACGCTGGTGCTGGCGACCTGAAACTTCTGAACTTCGCTGGTTACACTTGCACAGACGGTGACCCAACCGTTCACTTGCTGCGTCCGATGTCGCTCACATTCGGTGTTGACGAGGATGGTGCCGTGAAATTCGGTTTCCGTACCGATGGCAATATCCCAGCCAGCCAGATGGACGGCAACGATGCTGGTGCCGGTTGGTTCAAGCTCGACAACTTCCGCTTGCACTACGATTCAGAGGGCATTCCAACCTCTCTCAAGGACGTGAAGGCCATCACAGACGCCAACCGCACCGTGAATGGTCAGGAGTACTACACAGTCGGTGGCGCTCGTCTTGCCGCTCCTCAGAAGGGTGTGAACATCGTTAAGACCACCCTCAGTGACGGAAGCGTGAAGGTTACCAAGACTTACGTGAAGTAACTGGACGAGTCCGACCATTCGGATCATACATAGAAGGCGCGCTGCAGGATTGCGGCGCGCCTTTTTTAGTCAAGAGTCAAGAGTCGAGGGTCAAGAGTCAAGGGTCGAGAGTCAAGAGTCAAGGGTCAAGAGTCGAGAGTCAAGAGTCGAGGGTCAAGAGTCAAGGGTCAAGAGTCGAGGGTCAAGAGTCAAGGGTCGAGAGTCGAGAGTCGAGAGTCGTTAGGAGGCATTAGGGTTCGCTTCTTAACAGACGTGAAAAAGGCATGGTAGCGTTAACGGGATATCGGTAAATGTTAAAATTCAATTGTAGTGAAAGCTTTTGGTGCAAAAATTTGTTCATGAAAGAGAAAATGTGTTTCTTTGCAGTTAATATGTGTATTGTGCCCTGTTGAAGGGTGAATCCACAGTTACTAACTACTTCAATTTATTGATATCAATCAATCAACTCTAATATTATGTCGTTAAATTCACAGAAGAAGAAAATTGGCAGACGCCTTCTGGTAGGAGGTATGGTCTGCATGGCGACTTTTGGTGTCTTCTCTTCTTGTAGTGATGGGTATGACCTTGACCAGAAAGAGCCCAGTTGGCTCGGCAGCAGTGTTTACGCCTATCTTCAAGAACAAGGGACTTTCACCAATTATCTGAAGCTTATCGACGACTTGGGTGAGAAGGAAATGCTGTCCCACACGGGTAGTAAGACCATCTTCCCGGCCAACGACGAAGCTTTTGCGAAATTCTACGCCTCTAACCGCTGGGGTGTGGGCAGTTACTCTCAGTTATCGACGGCCCAGAAGAAGATGTTGCTCTATTCTTCGATTATTGACAACCCTTACCAGTTGCAGACGCTTTCGAGTGTGGAAGGTCCTTTGGAGGGTGAGTGTATGCGAAGAGTGACTTCGTCGTCGATTTACGACTCGGTACTTGTGGTGAGCACCTCAGCCGAGGAGATTCCTGACAATGGCTATTGGACATCGATCAAGCAGACTCAGGACAAGATCGTGTTGTTCAAGGATGCGTCTGGTGCAGCTCCGATGGTTCACTTCATCGACAAGTTCCTGAATCAGAACTTGGTGACGAACACCGACGTTGACTTCCTTTACAACGACCCCGCCGGCACTCGTCAGCCCGGTCAGTGCTATGTGAACGACGCAAAGGTGACGAAGGGCAACGTGGTGTGCAAGAACGGATATGTTCATGAGGTGGATAAGGTGATTGTTCCCCTCGACAACATGGCCGAGATTGTCCGGACGAATCCTGGCACTCAGTTGTACAGCAGTCTGATTGAGCGTTTTGCCGCTCCTTACTACACCCGTGCATTGACCGAGGAGTACAACCGTATCTACGGCACCTCTTACGACTCTGTCTATCAGAAGCGTTACTTCTCGAAGCGTTCGCAGGGCAGTTCAGGTTCCACAACATCCGCTTGGAACGAGGACAAGAACGGTAACCCTGTTCCCGCAGATGAGTTGCTTCGTTTCGACCCGGGCTGGAACCTTTACAACCCCAATGCCTACAACGACCGCAATCCTGTGATGGAGGATATGGGTGTGATGCTTGTTCCGACTGACGAAGCGATGAACGAATGGTGGAACAATGGTGGAGGTAAGGTCATCAAGGACTTCTACCACACTTGGGAGAATGTGCCCAACAGTGTGATTGTAGAGTTGTTGAACAACAACATGTTGAACTCGTTTGTAGGTTCTGTTCCCAGCAAGTTCGAAGATGTTGTGAACGACGCTTCTTTGAAGATGGGTTTGACAACCGACAATGTTGAGAAAGTGATTCTTGGTAGCAATGGTGCTGTTTATGTGACTAACGAGGTGTTCCCTCCCTCCACATATTCATCAGTTATGTTCCCGACGCTTGTGAACGAGAACATGAACATCATGAAGCGTGCCATCCAGTTGCTCGACTACGACGCTTACCTCAACTCCATGGACGCATACTATAGTTTCTTTATTCCGACCAACGAAGGTCTTCTTACCTACTACGACCCCGTGTCTTTGGGTCAGTCCGTCACCCGTATGTGGAAATTCCACTATGATAACACTCAGGGTGAAGGCCGTGAGATTTATGCAGACGTGTTTGAGGTTCAGAAAGGTGAGGATGGCAATTGGCAGGTGACCGACTCCATCACTCAGGTTCGTGCTTCAGGTGGCAAGTCCGCTTTTGTTTCATCAGTTCTTGGTGACCGTCTTCAGGACATTCTTGACAATGGTATAGTAATAGGTAATGTGGAAGACGGTGGTGTTTACTACCAGACCAAGGGTAATGAGATGGTGAAGGTAGGAGGCCAGGCAGGTGTTGCCGGCAGCATGACTGTTCAGGGAGGCTGGCAGATAGAGGAAGGCAAAGAACTTGTGGTGAAAGAGATTTACGACATGACAGGTACCGAGACCGGTATGGGTAACGGTAAGTCGTATATCATCGACGCCGAGCCAGTGATGTCAGCCAGACGTTCAGTAGCCGATGTGCTGGCCGAGAACCCTGATTTCAGTGAGTTCTACCAGTTGCTTCAGAACTGCGGTGCCTTGGCCACTTCATACGCCGCCAACAGTTGGTATTCGGTATCTCCGAATGGTAACCTTATCTATGTTCCTGAGAAGGGCAACACATACGGTGAGATTGTGAACTACCTTTTGAACTCTTACCACTATACTGTATATTGTCCGACCAACGCCGCAATGGAAGAGGCATACGCCGCAGGTCTTCCCGACACCACCGCCTATCGTCTGGCAGAGGAGTCAGGTGACGCCGACTCGCTTTACCACGTGAAGAACGTGATGTTGAACTTCGTGAAGTATCATATCCAAGACCACTCTATCTTCATTGACCAGAACTCAGTAAGCGGTAAGTACGAAACCGACAAGACGAACCCGAACGGTGGTCGATTCTACACCTTGAAGGTCACAGTGGATGGCAATGGCATCGAGTTGAAAGACCAGTTGGGCAATACCCAGACTGTGAACAAGGACAAGATGTACAATGTGATGGCTCGAGAATACTGGAACAACACATCTTCAGTCAGCAACACTACTCAGCTCACCACTTCTTCCATGGCAGTGCTTCATGCCATCGACCATCCTCTCCGCTACAGCAAGAACCAGTTCATTTACCAGAAGGTAGAGATTGACGATGGTTCTCAAGGAGAAGAGGAAGAATGATCAGTAATCACCGATAAAACACAGATTTATGAAAAAGATATTATCAAGACTATTGCTTTTAGTTTGTCTGCTTCCTTCCACGCTGAAGGCGCAGCAAGCAGGTGATGTCATCAGCGGAAACGTTTACGATGAGATGGGTGGTCTGATGATGGTGAACGTCGTAGAGAAAGACGCCAACAACCGTATCGTGGCCGCCGGTGTTACCGATATCAACGGTAACTTCTCATTCCGTATAGTCAATCCTAAGGACAAACTGTATATATCCTACGTAGGTTACAAGACCGTTGTACTTCCAATCGACCGTAAGGTGTTCAAGGTTCACATGCAGAGTGCGACAACCCTGAAGGAAGTGGTGGTGAAGGCCCAGCGCAAGAGCGAGAGCTCAGGTCTGGCCATACCTGTGACCGAGATTTCGGTAGCCCAGCAGCGCATCGACATGAAAGAGTTCGAGGGTCTGGGTATCACCTCTGTTGACGAGGCCCTTCAGGGTCGTATTTCCGGTCTTGACATCGTTGCCAACTCAGGTAACCTTGGTGCAGGAACGACGATGCGTCTTCGTGGTGTGAGCTCCATCAACGGTAACTCCGAGCCTCTGATTGTGGTGAACGGTAACGTATGGTACAATGACCGTAACGCAGACTTTGACTACACCAACGCCAACGAGGAGAAGTTCGCCGAGTTGTTGAACGTGAACCCCGAGGATATCGAGAGCATCACCGTATTGAAGGATGCCGCCGCAACCGTGATCTGGGGTTCGCAGGGTTCAAACGGTGTAATCGAGATCAAGACCAAGCGTGGTCAGAAGGGTAAGACGAGGGTTCAGTACTCCTACCGTCTGACAGGAACCTGGCAGCCCAAAGGTATGCGTATTCTGAATGGTGATGACTACACGATGTACCTGAAGGAAGCCTACTTCAACCCGACGCTCAACAGCAGCATCTCAGACAACACTTCAGAGGATTACATGCCTGAGATCAACTACGACCGTGCTTATTCGGAGTACGAGATGTACAACAACAACACCGACTGGCGTGACGCCGTCTCACAGTTTGGTTTGCAGCACCAGCACTATATCGCTCTGACTGGTGGTGGTGAGAAAGCCCGTTTCCGTATTTCCGGTGGTTTCGATGACCAGACAGGTTCTATTATCGAGCAGAAGTTGAACCGTTTCACGACGCGTGTGGCATTGGACTACTATGTGTCGGACCGCATCACAGTATCGACCAACTTCGACATGACCTACACCGACAACCATAAGAGTTATCAAGTTGGTGGTAAGGACCTTCTCGCAGTAGGTTACACCAAGATGCCTAACTTGGCCATCTATGAGGAAGACATCTACGGCAACTCCACAGGCAATTACTACACCATGCTGACCGACCCAGCGATTCACTCAGACCAACTCGATGACCAGTTGGATATCCCCAACCCCGTCGCAGTGGCACATCTGGCCCGCAGAAATGAAAGTACGGTGAAACTGTCTCCGGAATTCATTTTGAAGTACGATTTGCTGGGTACCACCAACGAGGCTCACCGTCTGACTTACGAAGGCCGTATCGTCTTCGACGTTTCCACCAGCAATAACGATGAATTCGCTCCTTCAGTATTGTCCTCCAAGACTTGGAGTCCCAATAATGACGAGTCGAACCTTGCCACGAGCAGTTCATATAAGAGCCATGGTATTTCGACGACTCACACACTCACTTTCATCCCTCATTTCCACAACACCGCCCACAGCTTGATGTCGATGCTCCGCGCCCAGTACAACACGGGTAGCTCTACCAGCCAGAACGTAGGTAAGTACGACCTTCCTACAGGTAGCATCAAGTCTCCTTTGGCCGCTGGTAACTACAGAGGTTTCGGCAACGGTTCCGGTGAGTGGAAGAGCAATTATTACACCTTCTCCGCCCACTATGCTTACAAGGGCAAGTACATGGCCGACTTCTCCTGCCGTATCGACGGTAGCACGCAGTTCGGTCCCGAGAACCGTTGGGGTTTCTTCCCCGGTTTGTCAGGCCGTTGGAACATCTCCGATGAGAAGTTCATGGAGAAACTGGAATGGCTGAGCATGCTTTCCATCCGTCCGGGTTGGGGTTTCACAGGTAACCCTCCTGGCAGTGAAGGTTTGTTCTACAGTAAGTACGGTGATGGTCCTTCTTATATGGGCCGTTCTTCCATGGTTCCCAACAACATTCGTCTGGCAACCCTCCGTTGGGAGAAGAAGATGACTTGGAACCTTGGTTTCGACCTCGGTCTCTTCGACGACAAGATTACCGCCGACCTCTCTATCTACACCTCAAAGGTTACAGACCTGAAGATGTATAGCCGCGCTATTCCATCGTCTTCTGGTTACGAGAACCTTTCGATCCAGAACACAGGTTCTTTGCGCAACAATGGTTGGGAGTTCAACATCAACGGTAACGACGTGATTAAGAAAGGTGGATTCTCATGGGGCTTCAACGTAACCTTCGCCAACAGCCGCAATGAGATCCTCACTATGGACGAGACCATTCTCGAGAGCATGAATGCCGACTTTAGTTACGACAACGGTCAGTACCTTTCTCGCGTTCAGCTTCACAACCCTCTGGGTTCCATCTACGGTTTCCGTTATCAGGGCGTATATCAGTACAGCGACTACACACCTGAGGAGATTGAGGGTGTGAGCGGTCCCGACGCCCCTGTTGCCCGCAACAAGGAAGGTGAGCCAGTTCTTGATGAGAACGGCCGCACGAAGCCTATGATGTTCAACTACGGTGGTGTAGGTACTCCTTACGAGTTCAAGGGTGGTGATGCCAAGTATGAGGACATCAACCATGACGGTAACATCAATGAGCTCGACATTGTCTATTTGGGCAGTACTCTTCCAAAGTTGACTGGTGGTTTCGGTACGAAGTTCAAGTACAAGTCGTTCTCGTTGAACGTTCAGTTCAACTACCGTTTTGGCCAGAAGTTGATCAACGCCGCCCGTATGAACGCAGAGAACATGTATAACAACAACAACCAGACCTGCGGTACCAACTGGCGTTGGCGCAAGGAAGGTGACGTTACCACTGTTCCCCGTGCTTTGTATAAGGTAGGTTACAACTGGTTGGGTAGTGACCGTTTCGTTGAGGACGCCTCTTTCCTCCGTCTGAACTACATGCAGTTCCGCTACGACATACCGAACAAGATATTGAAGCCATGGGGCATCAATTCGATGAGTTTCAACCTTACTCTTAATAATGTATTCTGTATCACCAAGTACTCTGGTGCTGACCCGGAGGTGGCTCAGGCAGGTTATGCTCCCGCTACCGACAACTCTCGTACTCCACGTGCTAAGTCGTTCACTCTTGGTGCATCAATTCAATTCTAAAGGAAACCATTATGTATAAGATCAAAAATACAATCAAGTCATTATGTCTGATGGGTTTGGCAGGTCTGGCTTTGTCATCTTGCGACCTTGACCTTCTTCCCTTGGACGAAGTGGTTCTTGAGAACTACTGGACAGAGAAAGCGGACGTGGAGAGTGTGTTGATCTCCTGTTACGCCTCTTATGAGGAAGACGGTGTCCCCGAGCGCATGTTCGTATGGGGTGAGGGCCGCAGCGACAATGTGGTTATCCGCACCAGCAACGACCTCAACCTGAGTCACATCATGCGTGGTAACCTACTTCCTTCCAACAGTTACAACAACTGGTTAGGCTTCTATAAGATAATCAATCGTTGCAACACTGTGATTTACTACGCTCCTCAGGTTCACGTGAAAGACCCGAACTACACGGATTCGGATTTGGCTCAGACCTTAGCAGAGGCCAAGGCTCTCCGCGCGCTGGCCTATTTCTACTTGATCCGCACGTTCAAGGATGTTCCTTACGTGACGATGCCTTCCATCGACGACAACCAGGATTTCTTCATCGGTGTGACGAAGCATGAGGACATTCTCGACTCCCTGATCACCGATCTTGAGCAGGTTCGTGAGAATGTTCCCCGCAAGTATCCGGATTCAGAGAAGAGCAAAAACTATGGTCGTGTGACCCGCAACATGATGTACGCGATGTTGGCCGACATGTATTTGTGGCGTGCCTCCAATGTGAATGTCTCCGCTGGTCAGCAGCAGGCCGATTATAAGAAATGTGTAGAGTTCTGCGATAAAATCATCGAGTTCAAGGTGAACCAGTATGAGACCGAGGAAGAGTGGAAGCGCGACATCAGTTCCAAACTCTATCTCAATTACGGTTATCCTCTTCTGTCCGAGACGGGTGAGGGTGGAACAGTTGCGAGCACAGGTTCTCCTGCCGCCGCCTACAACAAGATATTCGGTGATGGCAATTCCTTCGAGAGTATCTTCGAGTTCCAGTATAAGAGCCCGAACAAGACGAATCCTCTTGTCAGCACATTCTTTGGTGATGGCAACAACGTAGGTTCATTGTCCGCCAACGACGCGATGATGGCCGAGGTGCCCACCAACGAGTATGATTACGACAACAAAGACCTGTTCACTCTCTTTGATTACCGTGGTGTAGAGAACTTCAAGTTCGATGAGACAGCCGCCTACGAAATCAAGAAATACTGCAGCAGCAACACCAGGGTAGCCGTAGGTAATGCAAACAGTTGGCGCAACAACATCCGCAATAACCCATACAGCAATAACACGACTTATTGCAACTGGATTATCTACCGTCTGACCGACGTGATGCTGATGAAGGCAGAGGCCGAAGTGGAAATCGCCGCTTATCTTGACCAGAACGCCTCCTCCACCGACACGACAGCAACAGAAGGCACCGAGAACGGTGTGGCCAAGCGTCGTTATGCCGCTTACGGCAACACATTCGCTACTGCAAGCGAATACTACGACGACGTGTGGAACATCGTCCAGTGCATCTACTACCGTGCTTGTCCTTCGGCGGAGACCAACCAGCGCGCAAGTCTGAACCGCAGCAATTTCACCTATGTAGGCAATTACCGTGACTTGGTTGAGGCAGAGCGCCGCCGCGAGCTGATGTTCGAGGGCAAGCGTTACTTCGACCTTGTACGTCGTTCCCGCCGTGACGGCAACACCATGCATCTCTCTTCCGCTTGTACTTCCAAGTACGCAGAGAATGCTGCCGCCATCACGCTCAAACTTAAGGAAATGGATTACATGTACATGCCTTACCTGAAGGATGAGGTGGAGAAGAATCCTAATTTGAAACAGAATCCTTCTTACGCTGAAGATGAAACATCCGCAAAAAACTAAAGCGATATGAAAGCAATGAATAATATAAAGTATTTTGTTCTTGTGGTCCTGCTCCTGTCGTCAGTTCAGCTGGCTTTCGTGAGTTGTGATGACGACCCAGGTGCCGACAACTACTACACATTCACTGGTGAGATGGCCTCAGACTATCTCCATAACCGGGAAGACCAGTTCAGCGAGTTCCTTGGCATCCTTGGCCGTTCAGAGACGAAGGTGCTCGACTTGCTCTCCACCTACGGCACTTACACGGTGTTCGCTCCAACTAACGACGCAGTCGATGCATACCTTGCTGGCAGAGGTCTCAAGTCGATTGATGAACTGAGCCAGAAGGACTGTGACACCATCGCTTATACTCACATTGTGAAGCAGGCGTTCTACACCACCGACTTGTCAGACGGTACCCTTCCGACCTCCAACATGCTCGACCGTTACCTGACCATCAGCGTTGACACACCGGATGTGTCGAAGGGTGAGGAAGGAACAGTGATTTACTACGTGAACAAGTCTTCTCGTATGATTGTTCGCGATGACTCTGTGGAGAACGGTGTGGTTCATACCATCAACTCTGTGATCAACTCAGCCAACGACATGCTTCCCGACCTTCTGGAGAAGGACAGCACCATCAGCCTTTTCGTTCAGGCCATGCAGTTGACCCACATGGACGACTCCTTGCAGCGTCACGTGGATGAGACCTACTCATGTAGTGTTGACTCAGTTGAGGAAGGTGTGCGCTATCACACAGCCGTGGAGTATGAATGGGGATTCTGGCTTAAGACCCGTTTCTTCAAGTACACCGGTTTTGTGGAGAAGGATGAGGTATATAATGCTCATGACATCTACACGATAGACGACCTCATCGCATATGCGAAGGCCGTATATGACGAGGCTTATCCTGAGGACGCCGGTCTGTATGATGATGATTTCACCGACCGCCGCAACCCGTTGAACCGCTTTGTGTCGTACCACTTCATGCCGATTCTCGGTAACTACAACGAGTTGACTCCAAACGACCTGTTGCTGACTTGCAACTTCAACCGTCGTATCTGGGATGCCGCCGACTGGTATGAGACCTTGTTGCCTTATTCAGTGATCAAGTGCTCTTATCCTAATGGTTCTCAGGCCGGCCGTTATCTGAACCGCCGTGGTGTTCAAAGTCACGCAGATAGCCGTGGTGTGATGGTTCGTGGTTGCAAGATCTTCTCTCCGAGTGAGTCAGGTTCTTCCGACATGTCCGCCATCAACGGTGTATATCACTATATTGATGATATCCTTGTTTATTCAAAGGATGTTCAGGATGTGGTATTCAACGAGCGTATGCGTTTCGATGCCACCGTGCTTTCTCCCGACTTCATGTCGGCCGGTACGAGTGAGGGTCACAATGCCCGTGGACGTTACGCCCGCAACGAGGCCGGTCCTAACGGTGGTGAGTACTCAGATGGTTCAGAGACTGGTACCCGTTGTACAGTGTTCAAACCAGGTTATGTGCGCAACTGGCAGTTCACCGACGCCACCTTCGTGAGTGTTCGTAACCGCCACCTCAACTACTGGTCATACGAGGGTGATGAGATTATCCTTTTGGGTCGTTACAACTTCACCATCCGTCTGCCTCATGTTCCTGCCGGTACATACGAACTTCGTCTTCAGACTTGTCTGGACTTCCCGAGCCGAGGCATTATCCAGGTTTATCTTGATGATCACCCCTGCGGTATTCCTATTGACATGCGCAATGGCGGTAACCACGCATCCATTGGTTGGCAGAACGACACCTCTCTTGGTGACGAGGAAGCCATCAACGCGTTCGACAAGGCCTTCCACAACAATGGTTGGATGAAGGGTCCTCAGTCCTATGGTAGTTCAGCGACGAACGGTTCAGGCGAGGGTTACACCCCGATGCGCAGCACTCCTAACCAGTTGCGCCGTGTCTATACCACGTTCTATACCGATGGCCAGTCCGACCACTACATGCACATCAAGCAGGTGATGGATAGCGAGACGGCTGAGTTCGCGTTCGACTACATAGAACTTGTGCCCCGCAGCGTTTACGATAATGAGTACTACATAGAGGACAAGAACTAAGAAAAACAAGACAGCAATATGAATAGAAATATTAAAAATACAATCCTCGCTGGCCTTGGCGTAACGATGATGCTGTTATCGTACTCATCTTGCTCCGACACCTGGGACGACCATTACGACACGAACAGTGACGTGTTGGGCAAGTCCAGTTTATGGGCCACGATGCAGAATAACGGTGATTTGAGCGACTTCCGCCAGATACTTAGCGCTACAGGCTGTGACAAGGTTCTTCAGACCGAGCAGATTTACACAGTCTGGGCCCCTGTGAACGGAACATTCAACAAGGACAGTCTGTTGAGCGTAGTCAATGCAGGCAAGAAGGACGATGTGGTGAAACGTTTTGTCAACAACCATATCTCCCGCTTCAATTATTCTGTCAACGAAAGTGAGCGTATGGTGACCATGCTCAACAACAAGCGCTATCACTTCTCTGGCAATTTGATGGATGGAGTGGGTATCACTTCGGCCAACAACCGCTGCAGCAACGGTGTGCTTCATGTGGTTCAGGAACAGTTGCCATTCCTCAACAGCATTTACGAGGAGATAGAGGTGAACCCTGAGTTCTCGATGATTTATGATTTCCTCCGTGCTTACAACAACGACTCACTTGATGAGGACCGCAGTGTTTCACGCGGTGTTGACCAGGATGGCAACAAGATTTATGTGGATTCAGTGACGATATTCTCCAACACCATTCTTCAGGCTCTTGAGGCCTTGGTTTATGAGGAAGACTCGAACTACCGTGCTCTTCTTCCGACCAACGAGGCCTTCCAGGCACGTTACGATGAGGTTTACCCGTTGTTCAAGTTCAATCCGTCGGTTGATGGTGCTGATTCCTTGCAGGAAATGAACGCCAAGCGCTATGTGCTGAATGACTTGTTCTTCAACATGAACCAGAACACTCATGTTCAAGACTCGTTAGTGGCCACAACCTACAATAACAGACGTCCTGACTTCCATGTGTATTACCATCCTTACGAGACTGTGAACGACACGGTAGGTATCATGCAGACTTACGACCATAAGATTGCTTGCAGCAATGGTGAGGTATATAAGTTTACAGAATGGCCAGTGAGCGCAGCCGACGAGGTGTTCCATTACATCAAAGTAGAGGCAGAGCGTGGTAATTCAGTGAACAACGCCACCGACTACACGAACAAGTGTGAGGTGCGCAACAGGACTGGTTTCTTAGGCTTTGGCTTGTCGGAGAACGGTTTTGCCGATGCAGTTCCCACTTCATCTTCGGTGAACCCTGAAATTGGTTTCAATATTCCCAACACGCTGTCAGGCACCTACGATATCTACGCCGTGATGCCCAGCAGCTGGTTTAAGAACCTGAGTGACGCCGACATGCGTCCTTACCAGTTCCGTGCGCAATTGTTCGAGATGGACAGCAAGGGTCAGATGCCGACTTCGGCCACCGTCCGCCTTGCCGACAACGCCACTTTGAGCAATAACCCGGAGAATCTGGTAGATACCGTGTTCATTGACACCTACACCTTCCAGAACTGCTACTTGAACCAGGAGGGTAACGGCGTGATCTTGAAACTTGTGTCGTACATCACCTCTTCCAAGACGCGTGACTTCTCGCGCGAGATGTTGATCGACTGCATTCTTCTCATACCACATAAAGACGAATAAATCTCTGACACAATGAAAAAATATCATTCCTATATCACCAGAAACATGCAGCGCATATTCCAATGTGGATTAGCCGCATTAGTTTTCTTCTCCGCCCTTCCAGCCTTTGCGCAGGACGAGGCAGAAGCTACTGAAGAAGAGGAAGTTGTGGTAGCGCCAGTCCGCAGGACTGTCCCTGTCAAGAAGTACGAGATGGTAGAGATCAAGGGTAAGGTGACCGACGCCGCCACAAAAGCTCCCTTAGCCGGTGCCCAGATACGTGCTTACAACAACAATCTCTATACTGCCATGTCCGACGAGGATGGCACATTCACCATCAGTGTTCCTGTATTCGTGACTTCGTTGTCCACAGTTCTTGATGGTTACGACATGATTCAGACTCCTATCAACGGTCGCAGTTCAGGTCTTGAGATAGCGCTCTACTCCAGCAAGTACAGTGACATCTACACCACGAAGACATCCCCCGTGCAGTATTCCAGCACCAAGGATTTCGAACAGAGTACCGCGATAAGTGTTGACCAGGAGGTAGCGAACCGTCTGACATCCCAAGTGCGCAGCGCCTCCCGCTCCGCCATCCCAGGCATGGGTGTGAGCATGTTCATCAACGGATTCAACTCGCTCAACGCCAACTCTCAGCCTCTGATTGTGCTGGACGGTGTGGTGCTTGACGTGATGTACAGTCGTGAGATGCTCCACCAAGGTTACTACGACAATGCCTTGGCCAGCATCAGCATGGACGACATCGAGAGTGTTCAGGTGCTGAAGAACGGAACCGCCATCTATGGTGCGAAGGGTGCCAACGGTGTGATTCTGATCAACACCAAGCGCAACACCTCCATGGCCACTCGTATTGACGCCAACATCTCCGTTGGTGTGGAGTTTCTTCCCCGCCTTGTTGATGTAATGGACGCCACGCAGTATCGTGCTTACGCTTCCGACCTGTTGGGTACGACGAGTACGAAGTTGACGGATATCAAATTCCTCTCCAACGACCCCAGCTATTATTACTACAACATGTACCACAACAACACCGACTGGAGCAAGGAGGTTTATGACGAGGCATTGACCCAGAACTACGGCATCCATATCCAGGGAGGTGATGAAGTGGCCAACTACAACTTGTCGGTGGGCTATGTGATGGCCAACAGTACGTTGAAGAAGAACGACTACGACCGTTTCAATATCCGTTTCAACACAGATATCCTTCTTAACCAGTGGTTCTCCACTCGTTTCGACGCCTCATTCTCGAACATCAACCGCAACCTTCGTGATGACGGCTTCCCCGCTGATTACGCCACTCAGACTGTGACATCTCTTTCTTATCTGGCTATGGCCAAGTCTCCATTCTTGAGTCCATACGCATTCTCGACCGATGGTAAGGTTTCGGACTTCATCGCCGATGCCGATGACTATTTGGATGAGATTGTGGGCACTTCAGCCAGTCTTGCCAACCCCAAGGCCTTGCTTGTGAATGGTGAAGCCAAGAACAAGAACGACATGAGCAACAGCATGATCAACATCGCTGTTTCTCCCAAGTGGCAACCCACCCGCAACTTCTCTCTGACTGAGCGTTTCAGTTACACGATGAATAATTTCAACGAGTCATTGTTCCTTCCAATGAACGGTATGCCTCGTTACACCGTGCAAGACAATGGTCAGGTAGAGAACGGCAAGCAGACACTTTACACCAAGCACAACGCTGTATTCAGTGACACTCGTGCAGACTGGGCCATTGACCTTGGCGCTCATCGTCTGGACGTGTTCGGTGGCATCCGCTTCATGAACGACACTTATACAGAGACAGGTCTTTTGGCCAACAACACTCCTAACGACAAGAGGCCAAACAACGCTTCTGACTATCGTGAGACCAAGGGTGTTGATGACGAATGGAACTCATTGACCTATTATGCCAATGTGGATTACAATTTCCGCGAGACCTACTATGTTCAGGCAGCTTTGGCGATGGAGACCTCCTCACGATTTGGTAAGGAGACCAAGGCCGGCATGAAGATGTTCGGTACCCCTTGGGCAGTGTTCCCGTCGGTGAATGTCGCTTGGGTGGCAACCAACGAGAGTTGGTTCCGTCCTTCGAATTTCCTCAACAAGTTGAAGGTCAACGGTGGATTTGAGATCAATGGTAATGATGGTATTGACCCGAACGCCACTTACACTTATTTCAGCAGTACCCGTTTGATTTACAACACTTCGGGTTTGATGCTTGGCAATATCGGTAACACCAAACTTCGTTGGGAGAAGACGACCCGTTTCAATGTAGGTCTTGACATGAACTTGCTGAACAACCGTGTGAACCTCATGTTCAACTATTTCTTCTCAAAGACCAACAACCTGTTGACCCTCAGTTCTCTTTCCTATGTTTCAGGTATGACCCAGTTCTGGACCAATGACGGTGCGATGAAGAACAATGGCTTCGACGTTGGATTGAGTGCCAAAGTAGTGAACCTTAATAACTTCAAGTTTGAGTTGGGTGCTACTATGGGTCACTACAAGAACGAGATCACCGCTCTTCCCGACGGTCAGAACGAGATCAAGACCAATCTCTACAATGGTACCATCCTGACTAAGGTCGGTCAGCCAGCAGGCGTGTTCTATGGCTACAAGACCAATGGCGTTTACTCCACGAGTGGCGAGGCAACCGCCGCTGGTTTGGGTGTAGAGGATGAGACAGGTGCTATTATACCTTTCGGTGCTGGTGACATGAAGATTGCTGACCTGGATGGCAACAAGAAGATTAACGAGAACGACATGTCCATCATCGGTGACCCGAACCCAGACGTTTTCGGTAGGATTTTCGCCAACTTCTTCATAGGCAAGCATTGGACAGTGAACATCAACATGAACTATTGCCTTGGCAACGATGTTTACAACTTCCAGCGCTCCGTATTGGAGAATGGTGGCATGTTCCTCAACCAGACCACCAACCTGACCAACCGTTGGATGGCCGAAGGCCAGATCACCGACGTTCCCCGCGCCACCTTTGGTGACCCGATGGGCAACAGCCGTTTCTCCGACCGTTGGATAGAGGATGGTTCCTTCCTGAAACTGAAGAATGTGACAGTAAGTTACAATATCCCCTTGCGTAGTGAGTTCATCCAGGGCTTGACAGTATGGGCAGCGGGCAACAACCTGCTGACATTCACGAAGTATCTTGGTAGCGACCCCGAGGTAAGTGCTGGCAACGGTGTGCTTTACCAGGGCATTGACCGTGGCAACCTACCTTTCGGCCGTAGTTTCACCCTCGGTGTGAAGATCAACCTTTAATACTGATTACAACGATGAAAACGAAATCACTTATATTATCAGGATTGCTCCTTGCTACCATAGGGCTTTCCACCACATCTTGTGAAGACATGTTCACCAAGGAGTCGGACCTCAACACGACAGAACTTGCTCCTGAGGACTCCATCTACCGTGTCATGGGCATCGTGAAGCAGATGCAGAAACTGGTTGACCGCACCATTCTTCTTGGTGAGGCCCGTGCAGACCTTGTTGATATTACCTCAGCCACGACGACTACTCTTCAGGATGTCGCCGCCAACACCATAGGCAAAGACAACAGTTACAACAACGTGGCCGACTACTACGCCGTGATCAATTCCTGCAACATCTACATTGAGAATGTGGATACAGCTTACCGTGTACACAACAAGCAGTTCTTCATCAAGGAGTTTGCCGCAGTGAAGGCCTTCCGTGCGTGGACCTACCTCCAGTTGGTGCTCAACTACGGGAATGTGCCTTTTGTGACTCACGGTGTGCTATCAGCAGCTGATGCCGCAGATATCGCCGCCCAAACCACCAACAGGGCTGATTTGCAGGCCATCTGCGATTACTTTATTGAAGACCTCACCCCACTGATCAATCAGGAGTTGCCTCCTTATTCCAGCCAAATGGGTGGACATAACCCTATCAAGTTCTTTATTCCTATCCGCCTGATCTTAGGTGACCTCTACCTCTGGCGTGGTTCGCTCAACAACAATGAGAGCGACTTCCTGAATGCCGCTGTATGTTATCATGACTATCTGGACTATAGTGGCAAATATATTCCAACCAAGTTGGATGCGAGAGTAAGATGGGATAACAGCCAGTTCAAAGGTAACCCCAGTGGCCGTTATGCAGAGCAGTTTACCAGCAATTCTGACGAGATCATCACTCTTATCCCTCTCGACACTTTGACTACAGGTACAGAGAAAGATGTGTATGATGCTAACGTGAGTGAGCTTGGCGGTATTTTCTGCTCATTGTACAAGAACAACTACAAGGTTCAGTTGACAGCCTCCCCACGTCTGAAGGAAATCTCCAGGAGTCAGGAGTACTGCTATTATGTGGCTTCAGATATCGCCTCATTGCGCGACACGGTTTATTCTTCTGAAGCAGCTTTTGACGATGAGTTGCTGGAAGGTGACCTCCGTTTGCAGAGTGTCTTCAATGTCAAGACCGTGCTCGACAAGTATCATGCCGAGTACAGCTCGGAGCGTCAGGCCATTGAGAAGTTTGGCAAGAACAACCGCGGTGCCACCAACGACAAGCGCATTGAGTTCGTGCCCCTTTACCGTGTGGGTATGGTTTACCTCCGTCTTGCCGAAGCGCTTAACCGTGCTGGTTTCCCAGAGACCGCTTTCGGTATCCTCAAATATGGTATCTCTTCAACGACCATGTCCAACCACGTTTCTTCGGTCGAGGTTGACCGTCTGAGAGAGGTCGCCACTCAGTTCGATGGTAATCTGGCTTCTTGGAACCCATACCAGTTCATCACTTATGACGGTGCAGGCGCTCAGAACCAGATTGGTATCCACAGCCGTGGTTGTGGCGACAGCGAGTACAATGCTTTGTATGTACTTCCAAGCGACCAGGAAATTGACGCCCAGTTGGACGCTTACGCGCTTGACTCCACTTCTACAGCCGCTGATACCTTGGCTTACGACTCCGCTTACGCTTCAGTTCAAGAACAGCAGCGCGTTGCCCGTATTCCGATAGTTGAGGAGATGATTCTTGAAGAGCAGGCTCTTGAGGGCATGTTCGAGGGTTATCGTTTCTACGACCTGATGCGTGTGGCTCTCCGCCGCAACGACCCGAGCTTCCTGGCCACGAAGGTGGCTCAGCGTAAGGGCGAGGAAGAGGAGGACGCCGCCCTGAAGTCGAGACTGTCCACCCAGGCCAACTGGTATCTGCCGTTGCCATAAGGTCTTGACGTGCCTCAAGGTCTTTTAGATTTAGGGCTTGAGTGCGTATAGTCAGACCGCTTGCATGATGAGCGGTAAATAACGAGAGACTGCATCCTTGAACAGGGGATGCAGTCTTTTTTTCGGATGTTTTAACTGCCGTTTGCGCAAACGGGAAAGGGCGAAGAAAAAAAATCAAGAAAAAACATTGCTGTTTGAAAGATTATGTGTATTTTTGTGGAATAATAGGGGTTGTAGGCCGTATCGGCCGAGAAAGCCGTTTTAGATTTGCTCATAGCGACAATGATGGTCCCCTTGGAGGATGACAACTTTCAAAAAACAATCGACAATAACTATTACACACTATTATTCACTAACAAATTTAAAAACTAAACGAACATCAAAATCGACCAAAAGAAGAGAATGTAAGAGAGACGACCCTGATGGTCTTACCCCTAAGACGGGAAGAATTAATCGGTTAGCATCAGGGACAGCCTTTAATCTAACAATCAAACACTCGCGCCAACTAACC
>JAFWPH010000067.1 GCA_017509605.1 Bacteroidaceae bacterium
GCTTACCGACACACTGCCGCTCGAGAGCGACTTCATGGCGTTGAGCACAAGCGTCCCCGAGGTGTCAACCCTCAGGTACAAGGTGTAGGAGCCTTCATCCAGCACCACCGTCTTGTCAAAGGTCATGCGGCTGTGGACTGTTCCCGCGCCCCCAAGGCTCTCGCTGCAGGAGGCGATCAGCACGGAATCCGCTTGTGGTTTCTTGGCGTAAAGTCGCAGCGTCACCTCATCGGTGCCTGAGCCGCTGTAACGCCCTCCGAACGCTATCTCGCCCGTGAACCTGCAGGCAGAGCCGTTCGTCAGTTCCAAGCTGCCGTCCAGCGTCTTGCCGAACACTCCTCCGCCGACATCGTTGCCCTTGCCGTCGCAAGAGAAAGACTCGTCCACGCTGCCGCCGTGAAGCATGCCCAGCGTCACCTTCTTGTCACCGTCCACAAACGCAGCCACCCTCACTCCGTCCACCGTCAGCGACGATTGCTCCGTCACCTTGAACGCCACTGAACGCCGGTAGCTCTCCGGCATGTTCTCCGTGCCGCCGAAAGCGAACACCGCGTTGCAGTAGTCCTGTGTGTCGTCATGGATGTCCATCCGCTCCACGTTCCAGCCCAAGGCGAATCGGTATGGCTCGTCCTCAGCCTCGCACTTGCCGAAGTGCAGCACACCCAGGCTCACCCACCACTCCGTTTCGTAAGCCTTGGCGATGGCGTCGATGGCCGACAGCATGTCAATGCCGCCGTACGACACGCACTTACGCTCCATCGCCCTCTCGGCCGTGATTTCGATGGGGTAGAGGCCATCCTCGATGGTGTTGAAGCACTCCACACCAGCGAGGAAAGCGTTGTCCACGATAGCCTTGGCATGGTTCTCCAGCGTGTCAGTCAGCACCCAGTTTGTCTCCTTGCGGACAGCCGTGTTGTTGAACGTGGCGGGCAACGTATGCACTTTGTTCCGCAGGGCCATGTAGGGGGCTTCCATCTTCAAAGTGTAGTCGAAGCCACCTGTCGATGAGTTGTAGGCAGGCATCTGTTCGTCCATGATGACGAACCTGCCGAACAACTCGTCGTCGCAGTAGTCGCCTATCCTGAAAGCCACGGCTGAAGCGAGGGAGAAACACAGCTCTATGCAGTCCTCCTCCATGAGTCTGAACACGCGCCTGGAACTGGCTGTGATGGGAACAGAGGCGACCACCTCTGATGTCCTCATGATGCTGATGTATGCCGATGCTCGCTCTCTCATAGTGTCCTCCGTTCTTTTGCGGTCAAACTTCTGTCGGTGGGGTCGGGTTCCATCAGTTTCAGCGCGAACTTGGCGACCTTCCCTCGGTATTGGGTGTATTGTGTGCAACTTTGGTAGATGCACCTGAAAACTACACCTGTCAGGTACTTTGTGCTTATGTTCACAGTGCCTGTGGCCAGCACGTCCTTGCAGAATGCGTCATATCGGGCATAGAAAAGCGCGGCGGTGGGCGCATAGAGGCAGAGCCGCAGGGTCAACTCTCGTTCCCTCACTTTAGGGTTGGTCACGATATACTGCGTACCGTCTTCCAACCGGCTCTCGTTGCTCACGAACTCCTTGACCGGCGCTGGTGTCATCAGCGCCGACAACCCGCTACTGTCCATCCCTATTCCCCATGTGGTCCAGGCATCCTGTCCATTGATATAAAGTTCTCCGTTCATATCTATTTTTGAAGTAAAAATGGTAGTAAACTCGCTACGCTCATGGAAGTTAAAGTGGGAGTTAATTCGCTACGCTCATGGAAGTTAAAGTGGACGATAGGTAGGTCTATAGTCTATCGATAGAGGTGCGAATTTGTTCCAGTTTGCGGTCCATTGATGGTAGGAAACCGCTGTTACGGGCGATGGTGTCCAAGTAGAGGCTGCACTGCCACACCACCTCGTTCATCTCGCCCATCAGCGTGTAGGTGCCATTGCCAGTGGCGGCGATTCTCGCCACGTCGTCCGACTGCTTTAGTACAATGTCCGCCAAGCGCGTCGTCTGGATTTGTATGGCCGCGAATCGTCCGCTCAATTCGTCACCCGTTTGTTGGCTCATGCTCTTGAATGATCCTCGGGTGCTTTCCGCTTCCTTTGAGTAGGTGCTGTAGCCCGTCAGTTGGGCGATGGTATCACGCTGTGCCAAGCCTCTCGTCACCAAGGCATCGTACTCCGACTTGTAGCGGGCAATCTCCGCCGCCGTCAGCGTTCCTGACTGCAGACGCTCCGCCCAGGAATCATACCAAGCCTCCATTTCCCTGTCAATGGTGTCGCCGATGGCCATGTTGAGAAGCGACCTTTGCATCCGCTCCGTGAAGTCCCGGCTGAAGTCCGATGCGTCGGCATCCATGTCCATCAACGTGCTGACGAACTCGTCGCGAAGCGATTGGAACGAGGTTTGTGTCAGGTTCTCGTTGATCTGCTTGGTCAGTTCAGCGATGGTTCCGGCCAGGTTGGCATAATGCTCCCAGTACTCGCTCTTGTCGTAGTCGCCTTGTGAGAGGATGCTCGCCCAAACATCGGTCAACTTGGTTCGGATGGTGTCCATCTCCTCAGGCGTGAGGTCGTAGAGTGAGTCAAGGTTGTCGATGCGTTTGCCGAGCAGGGTGGAGAGGCGTGTGTAGGCCTCGTCGCCCAGGTCGAACTTCTTCGCGTTGGAGTGGTGGGCGCCATGGTATCCCATCTGTGCCTTGAGGATCTCCATCTGCTGAGCGATGATGCGTTGCTGGTCGGCAAGGGCTTCCTGGTAAGTGCTGACCGCCGATGTGCCGTGCTGGCTCTCCATCGTCTCTTTCAGTTGTTCCACCGCCTGGGTCAACCGTTCGTTGCTCTGGGTGTTGCGTTCCGTCACGCGCGCCACCTCCGCAGCGTTGCCGCCGTTGCCGATGCCAATCACCTTGCCCCACGACTGGAAGCCTTTCACCACACCGTTCAGCGTGCCCACCACGTCACCACTCGCCAGACTTCTGACCGCGCCGGTGAAGGCGTCCGAACCCTCCGCGAACTGATGCACTGCCTCGCCGAACGCACTGCCACCAAGGCCAAGGGTGTCGATCAGGTCGCCCAACGACTGCACATTGGCGTTCACACCTTCTATCATCTCCAAGGGTGAACCGCTCAAGAAACCGAACACATCCTTCCATCCGCCCAGTTGACCCAACTTGTCCTCAAGGCTCGATACTTTTCCCTCATCACCACGCTCACGGGCCTCTTTCAACGCTCGCTCTAATTGTTTGCGAAGACCTAAGTTCGGAAGCAACGACTCCCAGACATTGCCTCTTGACGTGAGTTGGTCCGTGATTTCGTCTATTTTCTCGCGAAGCAAGTTGGCGTTCGCCTCGGTGATGCCTTTGGCGCTCAGGGCTTCTTCGAGTTTTGATCGCAGGTCAGCCAAGAACATGGTCGAGTGTTTTCCGATATCGGAGAACACGTCGTCCCAGTCGAGGCTTGCCTGAAGTCCTTTCATATCGAAGGTCTCTAAGGCTTTCGCCTCTTTCTGCAGTCGTTCACGGAGTAGGGCGTCGAGTTTCTTGTTCTCCACCATGTAGGCATGTTCGCGTGCTTCGGCGAAGACGGCTTCCTCCGATTCCGTCAGGTTGCCGTCGCGTAGGCGGAGAATGTCGGCGTGCGTCCGTTCGATGGCGGCGAGACGTACCGTGCGGTCGTGTTCCAGTTGTTTCACTTTCCGCTCGGTCTCGTCTTCCATCGCCTTGATGTCGGCAGCCTCGGTCTGCTCGCGCAGCCGTGCGATCTTCCGGGCGATCTGCTCCTCCGTAGAGATGGGGTTAGACTCGTTTCTGCTTGTCCTCCCCTTTTTGTGCTTTTTCCCAATGGTCAATGGTGAATGGTGAATGGTCAATGGTTTCAAGGCCTCCACTGTCTCGACGTGGCTCTTCACTTGTTCACGTTGCAGTCGTTTGTATTCCTTCTCCGCTATGGCGTATTCGTTCTTCGCGTTGCCGTAGTCGAGATAGACACCCAATGGTATCTGGTAATGTGGGTCAGCGGTTTGTTTGGTCAGTTCGGCTTGCATCCGCGCCATCTGTTGGTTCAGTGCCTGCTGCGCTCGTTCCAGCCTTTTTCTCGCCTCTTCCAATGGGTCGATGAGGGCTTTGGTCAGTTCTTTCATAACCTTCTCCACCTCACGCTGTAATTTCGATTGATCGAGGTCGGATAGAAAAAGATTGCGCTTTGTTGATGTCTTTTGTTCTTTCATGGTTTTTCCTTTATTCCGGTTTACTGTTATTTCGTTATCCCGAAAAACTATTTGCAAAATAAGTCATTCCTCACTGATATGATTGCATTTCCGTAAAGCAAATGACGTTTGCTGCCAACTATTCTTTTTCCTCATGGGGGACAGTTGTTATTCTAAGGAGATGAGGAGTAAAGGAGTTTGATGGCGCGTCGCGCCATAAGTCCAAATAGTCCGTAGAGTCCGTAGCGCAAAAAAACATCCGTGGCAACCGCCACGGATGAATTGTTTCTACGGACTGTCCATGTTCCATGTTCAATGGCCTAAAGCCTCACCTTCCTGCCATTATGAATATAGATGCCTTTTTGCGTCGGCTTGCCGCTGAGCTTGCGTCCATCAATGGAATACCACGCATCATCTGAATGGTCAATGGTCAATGGTGAATGGTCAATGTCCACAATTCCGCTGGCCTCGTCGTTATCGAAGTTGAGGACGAAGGCGTTGATGCCGTTGGCGCTGTCGAGATCATCAATAGAGAGGCGGAACCAGGCGCGGAATGCACCGATGGTCATGGCTGTGCTGGGATAGTAGAGCGTGTTCCCGGCACCGAGGTAGAGGAGCGACTTGTCCTCGCCGCCTGTTTTGTAGCTGCTGTAGGAACCGACGAAGGTGACGGAGCCGTCATTGCTCGTGACGCTCTGTCCTGCGGGGTCTTCATCTACGACGGTGACACCGTTGAACACAGGGTTGACGATGTCGTCGCCGCTCGGCCACTTCACGATATAGGGCTTGCCAGCCTCAATCGTGTTGGCATCCACAAAGTCGAGCGTGAGGGTTTTCGTGGCAGCGTCGTAACCCGTGTTGCATCCCGCACTGTTGTCCAAAGTCATCACCGTGGCGCCTTCAAGTGGTGTGCCAGAGAAATCATCGACAT
This sequence comes from Bacteroidaceae bacterium, assembly GCA_017509605.1. Taxonomy (GTDB): domain Bacteria; phylum Bacteroidota; class Bacteroidia; order Bacteroidales; family Bacteroidaceae; genus RUG11857. The sequence goes on from JAFWPH010000067.1 coordinate 5,120, forward strand.
TGAACGGCAGGCACAGCGTGTTCCAGTCGCCATCCCTGTAGAGTGTTCGGCCGTGGAGGGTGACAGCGAGGGAACTGACATCGGGTGCTGTGCCATCGTAGGCGGTGTGGTTATCAGGGTCAGCGTAGGCGGCAATCAGAGTGGTGTTGTCACGGCAGTCGTCTAAACGGAGCGCGCTGGCATCAAGTATCGCGCCATTCATGTCACCGTTGTGAATGTCAAAAAACTGTTTATGTCCCACGCCGATATTGAAGGCGTTGTTGCCCACATGGCAACTGTGATAGGTGTTTCCGCTCAAGGTGTTATTTTCGTTATAATCAAGTCCCACGATGGCGCCAGCATATGTGACGGCAGGCACGACGGCACCCTCGGCACGGCAATCTTTGATGGTGGAATTACTAATGGTTTGTCCCACGATGCCGCCGAAATAATTGAGGTTGCTGATTCCGTCTTTTTTGGTGATTGTAACCGCGCTGGTGCAATTGCTCACGGTGCCGGCGCTAGCAATTCTTCCCACGATTCCGCCGAAACTAAGGGCATAGTTCTGCACCGCGTGAAGTGCGACGTCTGCCTCTACATTGCAATATGCGACAGTGCCTCCCTCATTGTCGCCCACAATGCCACCAACATCTCCGTATCCAGTGATGCGGGCATCAGTGAGGGTGACACCGCTTACTTCCGCACCGCTGCCTATCCGACCAAAGAGGCCTTGACGGCCATAGATGGAACTATCACCTCCCCGATAAACGCGGATGCCGCTGATGGTGTGGCCGTCGCCTAAGAAGTGTCCGCAGAACTTGCGGTCGATGTTGCCACTTGCATAGCCGATGGGTGTGTAGTTCGTCTCCTGACTTGTGGCGTCATCCCATGCGGTGGTGTAGGTGTAGTTGAGGTCGTTCATCAGTCGGAAATACTTGCCAGCATAGGCGGTGCCGTTATTGACACGCTGTGCCAGCAAATCGAGTTGCTCGGTGGTGTAAATCTGGTATGCTGTTTCCGGACTGTTGCCATCGCCTATCCATTCTTTCATAAAACGGATTTCGACGGTGGCATCAGTGGCAGGCATAGTGAAGGTGTTACCTGTGATGGCATTGCCATTGACAATGTAGTCAAATACATATCCTTCAGGTGCGAGGTTCTCTCCTCCGCTCAGGGTGATGGTGGTGCCGGCCTTGTAGTAATCGGTCTCGCCATCACTGCTGGCAGGTTGTGTTACGACAGTGATTCCTTCGGCCAGTGTCAAGGTATAGGCGGTTTCTAAGGTAATGGCGACGGTTGCATCAGCATTGGGCATCCTGAAGGTGTTCCCAGAAATGGCCTCACCATTGACTGAGTAACCATTAAAGGCATACCCTACTGGGGGTGTCCCGTCCAATCCTCCGCTCAAAGTGACGGTAGTTCCTTGTATGTAGTAGCCGTTTCCGCCATAGGTGACAGTGGCTGTTGCAGTGGCACTGATACCTTCGGCGGGCGTCAGGGAAAAGAGAGGCACTGCTCCGTCGTTGTCGGTGATGTCTGCGCCGTTACACCCGAAGCCTGTGGTGGCTGTGCCTTTGGTGCAGTGTGCGTAGTAGTTGAAGGCAAAGGTGGTGTTGCCATATAAACCTGCGATGGCACCAATATACTGTATTCCGTTACTGAGTGTCGCGCCGAATACAAAGTTGTCTGTCAGAGTAGCATCTTTACAGTAGCCGGTGATACCTCCGTGTTCATAATAAACACCGGTAATGGTGAACGACAGTGTGGCGGTACTGGTGCAATGGCTGACCGTTCCTATAAGGTAGCCCACGATGCCGCCACCATACTGGTTGTTTCCACTGAGAAACAGTGCCACGTCGTCCTTCACATGGCAGTTGGTGATGGTGCTCTTCCCAACGGCTTTGCCAGCGATACCCCCAAGGTGTGGAGAGCCCGTACTCATGTTAATGTAGAAGCGTGTGTCGGCCAGGGTGATGTCTTTCACAAGGGCACCATTGCTGATGTAGCCGAAGAGTCCACCATATGCCACGGACGAAGATCTCGAATCAGCGCGGATACCGCGGATGATGTGGCCGGCACCGTCGAAGGTGCCACAGAATGGATGGGCGCCGTTACCGATGGGAGTGAAGTTGTTTTCCTGACTGTTGCTGTTCCATTCGGTGGTATAGCTATAGTCGATGTCATTGGTGACCTTGAAGACGATGCCTTGGAAGTTGTTGCCGCCATTCACTGCGGTGGCCAGTTGGTCGAGGTCGGTGGTCGAGGAGATGAGCAGGGGGTTGGCAGCTGTACCATTGCCTTTCCATGCCACCTTCATGAACGCCTTGGGTGCGGTGGTGAAAGCGTCGCAGTTGTTGTCGCCGGCGATGTAGGCCTTCACCCAGTAGGTGCCGGTAGTGGTGGGGACGTTGGAGGTGTAGGTACCGTCCTCAGCCGTGGCATACTGGTAGGTAATGGCACCGCTGCTGAGGTTGTTGCCAGCGCAGGAAGGTGAAATCGTCTTGTCGCTGCCGTAGCAGGGTTCGACGACCACTGTGACCTGGTCGTTGGGCGACTTGGAGATGGTGACGGTCTGATGATGGGTGGCGGACTGGTCGCCGTATACGCCGTCAGCACCGGCATAGTAATAGACGGTGTAGGTGCCAGCGTTCTTGGCGGTCAGGCTGGACGGTGTCGTGGTGAAACTGCCCGAGGTGCCGAGGCGGTAGTACATCGTGCCGACGGAGATGGTGGCTGGGGTCTTGACCAACCGCTTCGTCTGGCCGTTATAGACCCAGTTCTCCTCAAAGACGGGGTCGGTGGTGGGTCGGTTGGTCTTGGTGGCGGTGGTGAGGTGCATGTAGATGTAGGGCGAATTGCTGCCACAGCCTTTGTTCAGGTCGGCGGGTCTGCCGTCGTCGTTGCCACCAACATCATTCCACTCGAGGGCGTAGTCGCTGCTGGTGTCGAAGGTGATGTCGGTGACCGCCCGCTTGTCGTCGAAGTTCTTCTTGGTGTAGTACAGGTGGATGTATTTGCCGCCGGCATTACTGTTCAGGTCGCCTTTCTTCGACACGAAATTGTCGCCGCCCTCGTAGGGACAGAGCGTATATTCTTTGTAGTTGTGATTGACGGTCGTGGAAAGGTTTGTGACTTCAGAGGCATTGCTGTGATAGGTGACATAGAAGTCGGTGATATAACCCTGGTTGGTGCTGTTGCGGCTCGCCTTCTTGTAAATCAGGAAGATGAAATCGCTGTTTGAACCGCAACCTTTGTTGAGGTCGTAATCGACGACCGTCCAACCTTGGCCCTCGTACTGGGCCTTGAGTGTGTTGGTCTCTGTTTGGGTGCCTCCGATGAGCTTCACTTCGCTGATATACTCAGGCCATTCGTCGGCCCTTGCTGTCTGCACGTTCATCGTGAGCATCATCACGAGCAGCGTCGTGGCAGTCCGTGCCAGGAAGCTATGAAAGTCAGTACTTGTTTTCATATTGTTTGTAGTTTAGTTAGTTGCGAAATAGGGATAATAAATGGAATGAAAAGCGTTCCAATGTGCAAATGTAATGTTTTTTTGCAAATATTATTGAAATCTTTGTTTTTTTATCTCTTAATTGGTATGAATTTGCAGTAGTTTTACCACACGAATTACCACGAATCAAACACAAATTTCCCATAAATTAAATTCATGATTAATTCATGGCCAATTCCTGGCAATTCATGTTTTACAAAAACTCAGGGGTACGCAAGCAGCTTGTTTGCAGTAGTTTTACCACACGAATTACCACGAATCAAACACAAATTTCCCATAAATTAAATTCATGATTAATTCATGGCCAATTCCTGGCAATTCATGTTTTATAAAAACTCAGGGGTACGCAAGCATGCTTGTGGTTTCTCGCAGGTTGGCAGCCTGCGTACCCCTTCCTCCTTGTTTGTCCTTACCCAATAAGCTTTTCTGAACATCCTTTTTTATCTTCCTCTTTAATGTCTTTTTAACAAAAAACATAAATTTTTCACGTTTATGCCGAAAATTATCACTTTCCGTTGAAAATGTGTCGTCAGTTTTTAGTACCTTTGCAAAATCCTTTGGGTACAACGGTTTTTCCAACGTACCTGCTATGCCAACAATGTGAGGATATACGAAGTTTTTAAAGTATATATATATACCAATTTTTCATTATATGGCTAATGTAATCAAGTTACGCAAAGGCCTCGACATCAACCTTCAGGGCAAGGCTGCCAAGAAGTTTGTTGACGTGAAACCGTCTGAGACTTATGGTCTCGTGCCCGATGGTTTTTACGGCATGAAACCCAAGGTGGTGGTGCGCGAAGGTGATGAGGTCAAGGCCGGGGATGCGCTCTTTGTGAACAAGGCTCATCCCGAGGTGAACTTCGTCTCGCCTGTCAGCGGCAAGGTGGTCGCTGTGGAGAGGGGAGATCGCCGCAAGGTTTTAAGTGTTCAAGTAGCCGCTGATGCCAAACAGGTCTTCAAGGACTTCGGTAAGAAGGACGTTGCGAAGATGAGTTCGGACGAGGTGTTGAAGGTGCTGCTTGAGGGCGGTATGTTCGGATTCTTCCGTCAGCGTCCCTACGACGTGTGTGCTAACCCCGAAGACAAACCGAAGGCCATCTTCGTGTCCGCGTTCAGCGACATGCCTCTGGCTGCCGACTTCGACTTCGTCCTGAAGGGACAGGAGGCCGACTTCCAGACCGGTATCGACGCGCTCGCAAAGGTTGCCAAGGTCTATCTCGGTGTGAAGCCCGGCGCCGACAAGGCACTGGCAGACGCCAAGAATGCACAGGTGACAGTCTTCGACGGTCCATGTCCGGCAGGTAACGTGGGTGTGCAGATCAACCACGTAGCCCCCATCAACAAGGGTGAGGTGGTATGGACCATCGGCCCAGAGGAGGTCATCTTCATCGGACGTCTCTTCAACAAGGGCCAGGTAGATTTCACACGTGTCATCGCCATCGCAGGAAGCCAGGTCAACGACCCCGCTTACGCACGCGTCATGGTCGGCCAGAAGATTGAGGATATCCTCAACGGTAAGCTCAAGAAGGCCGAGCGCCACCAGCGCATCATCGACGGCAACCCGTTCGTGGGAACCAAAGTCAGCACGAACGATTTCCTCCGCGCCCACACCACTGAGGTCACCGTTATTCCTGAAGGCGACGATGTGGATGAGGCCTTCGGATGGATCATGCCCCGATTCAACGACTTCTCCACCAGCCGTTCCTACCTCTCATGGCTCCAGCCTAAGAAAGCCTACAACCTCGATGCACGCATCAAGGGAGGCGAAAGGCACATCATCATGTCGGGCGAGTACGACAAGGTGCTGCCTATGGACATCTTCGGAGAATTTCTCATCAAGGCGATTATCTCAGGCGACATCGACCGCATGGAGCAGCTCGGCATCTACGAGGTGGCTCCGGAGGACTTCGCTGTGGCTGAGTTCATCGACTCTTCTAAACTCGAACTGCAGCGCATAGTCAGGGAAGGACTCGACATGCTCCGCAAGGAAAATGAATAACCCACGCACGCTAAAAAAACAGTAACAATAATGAGTGCTATAAAGAAATATTTCGATAAGATAAGGCCCAACTTCGAGCCTGAAGGCAAACTGCATGCGTTCCGCTCTTTCTTCGAGGGTATGGAGACGTTCATGCTCGTGCCTAACGCCACATCGAAGTCGGGCGTGAGCGTGCACGATGCCATCGACTCCAAGCGCATCATGTCGTTTGTGGTCATCGCATTGATTCCCGCACTGCTCTTCGGTATGTACAACGTCGGATACCAGCACTACCTCGCCATCGGTGAAGAGGCTGGTTTCTGGGCCATGTTCGGATACGGACTGATTGCCGTGCTGCCCAAGGTGGTGGTTTCCTACGCTGTCGGTCTGGGTATTGAGTTCACCGTGGCTCAGTGGAAGCATGAGGAGATCCAGGAGGGATTCCTCGTATCAGGTATGATCATCCCCCTCATCGTTCCCGTGAACTGTCCGCTGTGGATTCTGGCCATCGCCACCGCTTTCGCCGTGATCTTCGCCAAGGAGATCTTCGGTGGAACAGGTATGAACATCTTCAACGTGGCGCTTGTCACACGCGCTTTCCTCTTCTTCTCCTATCCATCGATGATGAGTGGAGACAAGGTTTGGGTCAACGGTGACTACATCGACTGCATCAACGGTGTGGTTAATGTGGATGCCGTCACTGCCGCCACACCTCTGGGTGAGGCTGCTGCCAACCAACCCATCAGCGCGTCGTTCATCGACTCCGTGACCGGTCTGATTCCTGGATGTATCGGTGAGACCAGTGTCATCGCCATCGCCATCGGTGCCATCATCCTCCTCTGGAGCGGTGTGGCAAGCTGGAAGACCATGTTCTCCGTCTTCGTGGGCGGTGCAGTCGTGGCTCTGCTCTTCAATGCCGCCAGCGACAACGCAGTGGCACAGATCCCTTGGTACGAGCACCTCACACTCGGTGGTTTCTGCTTCGGTGCCGTCTTCATGGCTACCGACCCTGTGACCTCCGCTCGCACCGAATGCGGCAAGTACATCTACGGACTGCTCATCGGCGCCATGGCCATCACCATCCGTGTGATGAACCCAGGTTATCCTGAGGGCATGATGCTCGCCATCCTTCTCATGAACGCTTTCGCACCGCTCATCGACTACTGCGTGGTGCAGGGCAACATCAACAAACGACTCAAGAGAGCCGCCAAGTAATTTTAGGTAACAACTGAACACTGAAAGAAAAATGAATACTAATAGTAACACTTATACTATCGTATATGCTTCGGTAATCGTTGTTATCGTGGCATTCCTGCTGGCGTTTGTGGCCACAGCGCTCAAACCCACACAGGACATCAACGTGGCTGTCGATAAGAAACAGCAGATCCTCGCCTCGCTCAACGTACGTGGACTCGCCAAGTCTGATGTGGAGACCAAGTACGCAGAACTGATCAAGCTCGACCCCGTCTATAACGAAAACGCCGAGCCAGTTCAGACTGGTGACAAGGTAGGCGAGAAAGAACAGAAGGACCAGGAGGCTTTCAAGGTGGCCAACAAGGACATCAAAGCCAACAACCGTCCGCTCTACGTCTGCGAGAAAGACGGCGAGACCATCTACGTCGTGCCAGTCAAGGGAGCCGGCCTCTGGGGCGGCATCTCCGGCTATGTGGCGCTCAAGTCCGACTGTGAGACCGTCTATGGCACTTACTTCACCCATGAGAGCGAGACCGCTGGTCTGGGTGCCCGTATCACTGAGGAATGGTTCCAGACCAGTTTCAACGGCAAGAAGATCTTCGGCGAGGACAAGACCAAGGTCATCCTCAGCGTGTTGAAGAAAGGCAAGACCGTCGATGGCGTAGGTCCCGACAACTTCGTCGATGCAGTGACTGGCGCCACCCTCACCTCTAACGGTGTCAACGACATGGTGCAGCAGTGTCTGCAGGATTATATTGATATTTTTGAACAAATCAAAAAATAAGGAGGACAAAGAATATGGGAAAATTGTTTTCTAAAGAGAATGGCGAAGTATTCATGCGTCCGCTTAATCTCGACAACCCTGTAACCGTGCAGATCCTCGGTATCTGCTCCGCACTTGCCGTGACATCGCAGCTCAAGCCTGCTGTCGTCATGGGTCTGTCGGTGACTGTCATCACCGCTTTCTCCAACGTCATCATCTCGCTCATCCGCAAGACCATCCCTATGCGCATCCGTATCATCATCCAGTTGGTGGTGGTGGCTGCGCTGGTGACCATCGTGAGCAATATCCTCAAGGCCTATGTCTATGACGTCAGCGTGCAGCTCTCTGTCTATGTGGGTCTGATCATCACCAACTGTATCCTGATGGGTCGTCTCGAGGCCTTCGCCATGAGCAATGGTCCTTGGGAGTCGTTCCTCGACGGAGTGGGCAACGGACTGGGCTACGCCATCGTGCTCGTCATCGTAGGTTTCGTGCGCGAGTTGCTCGGTTTCGGCACCATCTTCGGATTCCAGATCATTCCGCAGAGCTTCTACACTGAGAACGGAGGCTACTACATGAACAACGGTATGATGACCATGCCTGCCATGGCGCTCATCCTGCTGGGTTGTGTCATCTGGGTACACCGTTCTATCAATAAGGAAGAGAAAAAATAACACATCACTTAAAAAGACAAGCTTAAAATTATGGAACATTTCTTTAGTTTGATGGTCCGCTCCATTTTCGTGGACAACATGATTTTCGCCTTCTTCTTGGGTATGTGTTCTTATCTCGCTGTATCCAAGACCGTGAAGACGGCTCTGGGACTGGGATGTGCCGTGACTTTCGTGCTGCTCATCACCGTTCCCGTTGACTACCTGCTTCAGACCCAGGTGCTGGAGAAGTTCGCTTTCGACAACGGACTCGACCTCACCTTCCTCAGCTTCATCCTCTTCATCGCTGTCATCGCGGCTATGGTGCAGCTCGTGGAGATGGTGGTCGAGAAGTACTCGCCATCGCTCTACGCCGCACTCGGTATCTTCCTGCCGCTGATCGCTGTGAACTGCGCCATCATGGGTGCCAGCCTCTTCATGCAGCAGCGCATCCTGCTCGACCCCGCCACCAGCACTCAGGCTATCGGCGGTGTGGGCGACGCCATTGCCTATGCAATCGGTTCAGGTATTGGTTGGACACTGGCTATTGTCTGCCTCGCCGCTATCCGCGAGAAGATGGCCTACTCCGATGTGCCTAAGCCTCTGCAGGGTCTTGGCATCACCTTCATCACAGTGGGTCTGATGGCCATGGCTTTCATGTGTTTCTCGGGTTTGAACATCTAAAAAGAAAGGATCAACATTATGGATATGAGTTTTATAGGTGCTAGTATAGCAGTATTCTTGGTGATCATCCTTCTTTTGGTGGTCGTGCTGCTCGTAGCAAAGAAATACCTCGTGCCAAGTGGCGAGGTCAGCATTAAAATCAACGGTGACAAGACACTTACCGTAGGCCAGGGAAGCAGTCTGCTCAGCACACTCGCCGAGCAGGGCATCTACCTTCCATCGGCTTGTGGTGGCAAGGGTTCTTGCGGACAGTGCAAGTGTCAGGTCGTAGAGGGTGGAGGCGAGATCCTCGACTCTGAGAAAGGCCACTTCACTCGCAAGCAGATCAAGGACCACTACCGTCTGGGTTGCCAGACCAAGGTCAAGGGCGACCTGGCCATCAAGGTGCCTGAGTCTGTGATGGGCGTGAAGGAATGGGAGTGCGAGGTGATCTCCAACAAGAACGTCGCCAGCTTCATCAAGGAGTTCAAGGTGGCGCTGCCTCCAGGAGAGCACATGGACTTCATCCCTGGTTCTTACGCACAGATTTCCATCCCTGAGTACGACATCGACTACGACAAGGACATCGACAAGTCGCTCATCGGCGACCTCTACGTGCCCACATGGGAGAAGTTCAACATCTTCTCGCTGAAGTGCAAGAACACCACTCCTACTGTTCGTGCATACTCCATGGCCAACTATCCCGACGAGGGCGACATCATCACGCTGACCGTGCGTATCGCCACTCCGCCGTTCCTGCCCAAACCACAGGTGGGCTTCATGCCAGTGCCTCCAGGCATCTCCTCAACCTATATCTTCAGCCTCAAACCTGGAGACAAGGTAAAGATGAGTGGTCCTTACGGTGACTTCCATCCCGTCTTCGACAGCAAGCGCGAGATGATTTGGGTCGGTGGTGGTGCCGGTATGGCTCCGCTGCGCGCGCAGATCATGCACATGCTCAAGACACTCCACACCCGCGACCGTGAGATGCACTACTTCTACGGTGCACGCGGCATCGACGAGGTGTTCTTCATGGAGGACTTCCTCGAACTCGAGAAGGAGTATCCTAACTTTCACTTCCACCTCGCCCTCGACCGTCCAGACCCCAAGGCCGACGGACTCGGAGTGAAATACACCCCTGGATTCATCGCCAACGTGATGGGCGACACCTACCTCAAGGCACACGAGGCACCCGAGGATGTGGAATACTACCTCTGCGGACCTCCAATGATGGCGAAGACCGTGCTCGACCTGCTCCACAGCCTCGGCGTGGAGGACGACATGATCCGCTTCGACAACTTCGGATAATTCTTAAAAAGGTGCGCACATCCTCTCTTGGGCGCACCTTTTTTTGCCCATTGACTTCGTCAAATTTTCTTAATTCTTAATTCTTAACTCTTAATTAAACTAATGAAGATCATCTACTTCCATGGCTTCGCATCGAGCGGAGCAAGCGGTACAGTGCAGAACCTGCGTCTGATTCTGCCTGACGACGAAATCATCGCTCCCGACATCCCTGTCGATCCAGCAGAGGCGCTCCCTTTCCTGCGCGAACTATGCGCCAGCGAACAACCTGATCTCGTTATCGGCACCAGCATGGGCGGTATGTATGCCCAGCAGATGCATGGTTTCCGAAAGATCTGTGTCAATCCCGCTTTCAATATGTCCACCATGTCGAAAGTCTTGAAAACGGGCGAGCATCCTTTCCTCAACGGACGCAAGGACAACCAGAAGACCTTCCGAATCACCCGTGAAATCATCCAACACTTCAACCAGATGGAACGGCAGCAGTTCAAGGGCATCACCGACTTTGACCTCGCCAACACCTATGGTCTATTCGGCATCCACGACGACTTGGTCAACACCTACGACCTCTTCCGCCGTCATTATCCCAATGCCGAGCGTTTCGATGGTGAGCACCGCCTCAACGACAAGGTGCTCAAGAAAGTCATCATTCCACTCATCGAGAAAATTCGCGCCGAATTATAAAATAAAAGCGCTCAGGGACAATTCAAATAGATTGACCCTGAGCGTTTTTTTCTACGACTTCCTAGGATTACCTAAGACTTCCTATGATTACCTATGATTACCTAGGATTTTTTATCTTTAATGACAAAGACGCAAGCTGCGCCGATGATCAGCAGCACGCCGGCTAATACCAGCATCATCACCTGGCTGCCTCCAACCATCGACAGGAGCAAACCGCCCACTAATGCCGCTACAATCTGCGGAACACAGATGGTTCCGTTGAAGAGACCGAGGTACGACCCCATGTGTCCATAACCCTGCAAAGCGTTTGTCAGCAGCGTGAAAGGCATGGCAAGCATCGCAGCCCAAGCGAAACCGATGAGGAAGTACGATATGAACAGCAAGTACTTGTCAGCGAACAGCATCACGCTGATGAAACCGATGCCACCCAGCACCAGACTCAACGAGTAGGCGAACTTGCGGCTGGTCATCTTGCTCAGCCAAGGAATCACTGCCGCCCATACCACACTACCGATGGCCTGCACAGCGAACAGCACACCTACCCAGTTGCCAGCGTCTTGATAAGCGGCAGACTTCACGTCGGTCGTTCCCCAGCAACTCGATGCAATCGCACCGTTGGTGTAAGTCCACATATACATGAAAGCCGCCCAGCAGAAGAACTGCACCAGACCGATGGTCCAGAAAGCCTTGGGAGCATTGGCCAGCAGTTTAATCATGTTGCTGCTCTTTTCATCTTCTTTCACATCATCCTTCAGTGCATGGTATTCGTTATACACGGCAGGCGGCATCTCCTTCACTTTAGCCACCGTATAGATGACACAGGCGATAAGAATGGCGGCGCCAATATAGAACGAGTAAATCACGCTGTCGGGTACTACACCCTTGGCGGCCTCGTTCCTGATGCCCATCCAGGTGAAGATGATAGGGAAGAGGTAGCCCACCAGCGAACCGGCGTTGCAGAGGAACGACTGGATGGAGTAGGCGGTGGTCTTCTGTTTCTCGTTCACCATGTCGCCCACCATCATCTTGAAGGGCTGCATGGCCACGTTGATGCTCGTGTCGAGGAACATCAGCGAGATCAGACCGAACACCATCGCACCAGCTACTGTCAGACCGAAACTGCCGGCGTTAGGCAACATACACATCACCAAGACGGCTACAGCGGCTCCTACAAACAGGTATGGGATGCGACGGCCGAAGCGTGTCCAGGTCTTGTCGCTCAGCGCGCCGATGATAGGCTGGATGATGATGCCCATCAGCGGTGGCAGGATCCAGAAATAACTCAGGTTGTGGGGGTCAGCGCCCAAGGTGGCGAAGATACGGCTGATGTTGGCCGACTGCAGCGCGTAAGCAATCTGCACCCCGAAGAAACCGAAGGAGATGTTCCACAGTTTCCAAAACGATAAATCGGGAAGTTGTTTCATATTGTCGAGTGTTTTTGGTTGGCTTTTTTTTATAGAAACTATAGATACTATAGATACTATAGAAGCTATAGAAACTATAGATACTATATCTCGCTTTCATCTTACGATGTGTTCGGGTAGCGGTCTGGTGCTGCCACGGACCACGAGGCGGGTCTTGACCACGCTGTTCTTGATTTCTGTGGTTCCGTTCTCTATTCGCTCAATCAGTGTTCGGGCAGCTGCCACGCCCAGTTCATAGCCACGCTGCTCCACCGTGGTCAACTGAGGGTCGCAGGCCAAAGTGATGTTGCTGTTGGTAAAACCGCAGATGGAAATGTCGTCGGGAATCCTGTAGCCATAGCGCTTGCAGGTATGCAGGATGCCCATCGCCGTGTCGTCGTTGATGGCGAAGAAAGCGTCGGGACGCTCCTGCATCATCAGCATGTAGGGAGTCAGTTCCATCGACTGCTCGTAGTTGTCGCAAAAACGGATCAACTCGTCGTCAACGGCAATCTTGTGTGTCAGCAGTGCGTCGCGATAGCCGTTCATGCGGTTCTTGCTGATCTCAAGGCTCTTGTCGGAACAGTAGAACGCTATACGGCGGCAACCCGTGCGGATCAGGTAGTCCACGGCATGGAAAGCCCCGTCGTAGTCATCCACCACGATGCGGTTGGTCACGATGCCCGTGCAGATGCGGTCGTAGAACACGATGGGGATGCCGTTGTCGATCATCTGCTTGAAGTGGTCGTAGTTCTTCGTGTCCTTCGCCTGGCTCACAATCAATCCGCAGATGCGCGCCTCGTTGAACCGACGCACAATCTCCCGTTCCTTCTCGTATTTCTCATCGCTCTGCGCCACCATCAGCATGTAGCCGTGTTTCTGCGCCTCGTCCTCTATGCCTGTGAGGATGCACGAGAAGTAATAGTGCACGAACTGGGGCACAATTACCCCTATCGTGAAGTTGGGCTGCACATGACTTCGTCGGAGGCTGCTGGCCATTGCGTTAGGAATATAATGATGTTCGCGCGCGTAGGCCTGCACGCGTTCTCGTGTCGCCTCGCTGATGTCCCAATTGTTCTTCAGCGCGCGGCTTACCGTGCTCACAGAGATGTCGAGCGCACGGGCGATGTCCTTGATGGTGATTTGTTTGCCTGGCATAATGCGTTTCTCTTTTGCAAAATTAGTGCTTTGTCGTTTCATCCATAATTCGGATGAATCATTTCTGCTCCCGATTTAATCACAAACGTTTGCATTGCAAAAATAAGCAAATTTTTTGTTAAAAATATCACATTCAGCGACAAACAATTTAATTTTACATCGTAAAAATGATTTTTGTGCATGTTGATGACTCGGATGATATGCCTAACGTTCTGAAAAATACGGAATTACATCAATTTTTATATCATAACTAACAATTTAACAATTCAAGTGCCTAATGAAAGAATTTAATTCACAGACCCGTCAAAGGGTTCTGGCTCTATTCGTAGGGCTGTGCTTGACAGTGACTGCGTTTGCGCAGAACATCACAGTCAAAGGTCATGTGAAGGACGCCATGGGCGAACTTGCCGGAGTCAACGTCTTCGACAAGAACAACCCATCAGCCGGTGTCATCACCGACTTCGACGGCAACTTCACACTACAAGTGCCTCAAGGTACACCGCTGACATTCTCATTTGTCGGCTACGTCACTCAGGTCATACCGGCTACGCCTAACATGAACGTGACGCTTGTGGAAGACACCAAACTTCTCAACGACGTCATGGTCATCGGTTACGGTACGGTAAAGAAGAGCGATGCCACAGGTTCCGTTTCCGCCATCCGTCCTGACGAGATGTCGAAAGGTATCACCACCAACCCTCAGGATATGCTTGTGGGTAAGATCGCAGGTGTGAGCGTCATCTCGAACGACGGTACTCCTGGCGGTGGTGCCAGCATCCGCATCCGTGGCGGTTCATCACTCAGTGCCTCCAACGACCCCCTTATCGTTATCGATGGATTGACGATGGATGGCAATGGCGTTCAAGGTTTGAGCAACCCGCTGTCCATGGTTAACCCTGCAGACATCGAGACACTCACCGTCCTCAAGGACGCTTCCGCAACCGCTATCTACGGTAGCCGAGCCAGCAACGGTGTGATCATCATCACCACCAAGAAGGGCAGGGCAGGCCAGAAGACCAAGATCAACTACAATGGTAACATGAGCCTTGGTCACGCCCGCAAGACTTACGAAGTGCTCTCAGGCAATGAGTTCCGCGACTATGTGACCAACACACTCGGACAGGCTGGCACAGGTCTTGGAACAGCCAACACAGACTGGCTCGACGAAGTGCTGCGCACATCTGTCAGCCACGATCATCAGGTCGGTATCACAGGAGCCATCAAGGAACTGAACCTGCCATACCGTGTCAGCGTAGGTTTCACAAGCAACCAAGGTATCATCAAGACTTCCAAGTTCGACCGTTTCACTGCAAGTCTGAACCTCAATCCCACGTTCTTCGACGAGCACCTCACTGTGAACTTCAATGCCAAGTACATGCACGCCAAGAACCGCTATTCAAATGGTGGTGGCGCCATCGGTAGTGCTTTGAGCATCGATCCTACACAGCCTGTTTATGACGACACCCATCCTGAACTGGGAGGCTACTGGCAAACCGCTATGCCGGCAACTTTCAACAACCCCGATTGGAATTATACCACCAACACCAATACCCCTCAGAACCCTGCCGCATTGCTCAACTTGAGAAACGACAGAGCACACTCTGATGTCTTGATTGGTAACATGGAGTTCGACTACAAGATTCACGGTTTTGAGGATATGCATATCCATGCCAATGTGGCTGCCGACTATTCTGAAGGCCGCCAACTCACAACGGTTTCTCCTCATGCCTATGACAGTAACTATTATGGATGGGATGGTGTAAGCCAGTCGTACAAGTACAATGTGCTGGGTAACATCTACGCACAGTACGTGAAGGAGTTCAACGATATCCACAACCTCGATGTGATGGTGGGTGCCGAGCAGCAGCACTTCAGCCGCAAGACTTACAACTTCGGCCAAGGTAATGAGTGGTACAATGAAAATGGTATAAAGCTCGATACTCCTATTGCCTATTCTCCTTCTTTGCGCGATGAGCAGGCACACACTTACCGTAGCTCACTTCTCTCATACTTCGGACGTTTCAACTATGGCCTGCTCGACCGTTACCTCCTGACCTTCACGCTCCGTTTCGACGGTTCGTCTCGTTTCTCCAAGGGCAACAAGTGGGGCACCTTCCCCGCTCTCGGTTTGGCATGGAAGATCAACGAAGAGGCATTCCTCAAGGATGTGGATGCGCTTGACGAATTGAAGTTGCGCCTTGGTTGGGGTGTTACCGGTCAGCAGAATATCGGTTGGGATTTCTACTATTTGCCTCGTTACACGACAGGTGACCAGTATGCTCAGTACACCATCGGAAACACCTATTATCATACTGTTCGTCCAGAAATGTACAACGATGACCTCACATGGGAGAAAACCACAACTTGGAATATCGGTTTGGATTGGAGTTTGCTCAATGGCAGAATCGACGGTTCTGTGGAGTGGTACTACAGAAAGACCACTGACCTCATCAGCAATGTCTCCGTGGCATCTGGTATCGGCTTCGGCAACTACAAGACCATGAACATCGGTTCGCTCCGAAACAAGGGTATTGAGTTCGCCATCAACGCACATCCAGTTGTGACAAGAGACTTCAACTGGACAGTGAACTACAATGTCACATATAACAGCAACAAGATCACTGAACTCACCAACGGTGCTGACTTCTTCCTCACAGGCGGTAGCATCTCTCCGGGTTTGAACAACCAAGTACAGGTGAACAAGGTGGGTTATGCCTCCAACAGCTTCTATGTGTATCAGCAGGTTTATGACCAGGCTGGCAAACCCATGGAGGGTGTCTTTGTCGATCGCAACGCCGATGGCATCATCAACGCCGATGACAAGTACGTTTATAAGAAACCGGATGCCAACGTCACCATGGGCCTCACCAACAAGTTCGTTTACAAGGACTGGGACTTCAGCTTCACATGGAGAGCAAGCCTCGGCAACTACCTCTACTACGACTTCCTGGCAGGAAAGGCCAATGTGTCTTGGTCGGGTGTTTATGCCAACAATGCATACAATAATACCACCAAAGAGGCTATCCGTCTTGGATTCCAAGGCAAGACCGACTACTACATGAGCGACTACTTCATTCGCAACGCATCATTCCTCCGCTGCGACAACATCACGCTGGGTTACTCGTTCAAGAACCTCTTCGCAGGTGGCAGCTACAACGGTGTGAACGGACGTGTCTATGCTCTGGTGCAGAACCCATTCGTCTTCACCAATTACGACGGTCTTGATCCTGAGCGCACACATGGTTCAGGTGTCGATGGCAGCGTCTATCCGCGTCCTACTACTTATCAAATCGGTTTGAGCCTCAATTTCTAATCGTAACATCCATTCTTAATCAATTACAGGTATTATGAATAAAAGATTTTTCAAGAATATAGCACCTGTGGCTCTTGGCGCTCTGCTCATAGTCGGTGGTTTCACTTCATGTGCCGATGAACTCGATCAGAGCATCACAGACCCCCAAACCGACACCAAGTTCGACGCCACAGGACTGTTGGCCAAGATTTATGGCAACCTGACCCTCACAGGTACTACTGGTGGTTCTGGAAATGCTGATATGTCGCAATTCGACGAAGGTAACTCTTCTTTCTACCGCCGCATCTTCGAAGCCAACGAACTCTGCTCCGATGAGTGCATCTGGACATGGCAGGGCGACGCTGGTATCCCCGAACTCACCAACATCAGTTGGAACTCCTCTCACGGATACAATGAACTGACCTACTACCGCATCATGTACAACATCACGCTCTGTAACTTCTATCTTGACGAAACAGAGGGTAATAACGATGCCCAGATGCTGCAGAACCGTGCAGAGGTGCGTTTCATGCGCGCACTCTATTACTACTACTTCATGGATCTTTATGGACGCGCACCTTTCAAGGAGCATTACAACACTGACCTGCCGACAGAGATGCTTCGTCCAGATGTGTTCAACTTTGTGGTGGCTGAACTCAAGTCCATCAATGGTGAGGACGCTGAGGCCAAGGAAGTGCTGCTCGACAATGCCAACAGCGAACAGAACTACGGCCGTGCCGACAAGGTGGCAGCCAACCTCCTGCTCGCCCGCATCTACCTCAATGCACAAGTCTATACAGGCACTGCTCACTGGGCTGAGGCTGCTGATTATGCACAGAAGGTCATCGACAGCGGTTATTCACTCTGCACAGAAGGCAAGAACGGCTACAGCGCCTACCAGCAGCTCTTCATGGGCGACAACGGTGAGAACCCCGAGGCACGTAAGGAGATCATCTTCCCCATCCGATGCGAAGGTGCCACCTCACGCTCTTACGGAGGTAGTGTTTACACAATCGCCTCCACAACAGGTAACGGCACTCCCACCCAGGGATTGGCCAAGTCGCAGTGGACTTGCAACCGCGCACGAGTGGCTTTGATCCAGAAGTTCTTCCCCGACACCACCAAGGTCATCTACACCAACGACATCGACAAACTGACAGAGCTTGCAGGTGACGAGCGCGCTATCTTCTTCTCGGGTCAGAACGAGGGCGGTAAGGACCGCAGATGGATCTCCACAGAGGAAAAGACTGAATTCTCCGCTGGTCTCGGTATCATGAAGTGGACCAATGAATACTGCAACGGAGGCACTCCTACCGACGTGGCGTTCTCCGACACCGACGTGCCTTTCTTCCGTCTTGCTGAGGCTTACCTCACACTCGCTGAGGCCAACTACCGCAATGGAGGCGACAACAAGACTTCGCTCGACGCCATCAACACACTGCGCGACCGTGCACATGCCGCTCGCATCGAGTCCATCTCCGAGCAGGACCTCCTCGACGAGTGGTGCCGTGAGTTCTATTTCGAGGGACGCCGCCGCAGCGACCTCATCCGCTTCGGACTCTTTACTTCTGGTGCTTATCTCTGGGATTGGAAGGGCGGTTCATACGCTGGAAATGGTGTGAGCAGCATCTACAACCTCTATCCTATACCAGCCAACGAACTGAATGCAAACGATAATATGCACCAGAACCCCGGTTATTAATTTCTCAAAAGCAATTCATTATGAAAAAGATATTTTATTCACTGCTGATGCTTGCCGCCGTTGGGGTGGGACTCACCTCATGCGACGAGGATCGCGACAACAACCCGACCTTCAATCCCGGGTCCGGCACTTTCGTACTGAACACACCTGGGTTCGCGGCCAACAATGTCTATGACTTGGAAACGGCTGATTACGTGATGTTGACCACTTCACAGCCCGACTATGGATTCCCGTTGCCTACAACCTATACGGTCTTTGCTGGTATTGACGAGAACAAGATGGAACCGCTTTCCACTACATCCACATCTGTGGAAATCAAGGTGCCGGCATCTGAACTCAACGAGCTGATCCTCGCACAGGCAGGCGACGCAGACCTTTCAGCGCCTATACCCGTCTATTTCTATCTCACAGCACACGTCACGGGCAACGACACACTCGGTTTCTCCAAGTCCAACACCATCGTACTTCCCAAGGTGTTGGCATACGTGCCTGTCGTGGAAATCTCATTGCCTGAGAAAGTACACATCGTGGGTAGCTTCCCAGCTTCCGACGGATGGGCTAACTTCGTGCCATTGGCACCTGCATTCAGCCAGGACGGCTTCTACTACGGAGTGGCTTACATGCCTGCAGGCGCTGAGTTCAAGATCAACCCAGACGCTGGTTGGAAGGGCAATGACAAGGGTTACGGACAGCTCACCATCAACGACAATGCCAACGCCGGCATCTCCAGCGCTGATGAGTCGAACGACGCTGCCAACATCAAGGTGGCCAACGAAGGATGGTACAACTTTGTTGTCAATGCCAAGATCAGCAATGGCGCAGTTCAATACACTGTGAACGTCAACCCAGCCAAGGTTTATGTCATCGGTGCAGCCGCTGGTGGCGAATGGTCGTTGCAGGACGCATGGGCATTCACCGCTCCTGCTGATGCGGGCGAATGGGTTTCTCCTGCCTTCACTGGTAGTGGCGAGCTCCGTCTGTTTATTGACTGTGGCATCGACTGGTGGAAGACAGAGTTCACCATCAAGACTGACGGTTCACTCTTCTACCGCAATGTCGATATCCCTGCCAACTGGGCAGAAAACGTAGGTGCCGACTATTCTTGTCAGGTTAATTCTGGACAGAAGGCATATATCAACTTCACTGCCGGTACAGGCCGAGTAGAGTAAATTAGTTAACAAAAACAAGAACAAGATATGAAAAAGATATTTTTATATTCGATGATGCTTTCCGCGGCTTTCATTACTGTGGGATGTAGCGACGACTACGAGGACTGGGCTAAACCACAGGCCTCTGAACCAGAAGAGCCATCCGCAGCCATTGAAGTCGCTGTCACACCGGCAGAGGCTTTCGTCGAGGGTGACAACGCAGACACCATTCGGATTGCCACACTGCAGGACAACTACGCTACTGCAGAGGGATTTGAACTGAAGTCACTTACGCTCTTCGGCAACGAAGTACCTGGATTCCTCGACGGTTCCACACTCTGTGTCCTCAATGAGGATATCCGTCCCATTGTGATGAATAATTTCCAGAGCCGTGCTTCACAACCACGTGAACTCAACTTCGACTTCACATACGGAGTGAAACTCGCTACAGGTGAATCCGCTCTGTTGAGAAGCGAAGCCACCACAACCTATACCCCCGCAGCCACACCAGCCATCGACCCTCAAGGCTATGCCATGCTCGGTCAGTGGCAGGGATGGAACCCCGCTGAACCTACAGTCATGACCCAGATTGACGACCACACCTTCCAAGCCTCTGTGATTACTGGCGAAGGCGACAACTGGTACAAGTTCTATCCCATGTCCGCTTTCGATGGTGAGGGCAATGTGAATTGGGACGCTAACCTTGGATGCACAGTGAATGGCGACAACTCGCTTTTCAACTATGTCATCTGGCCCGGCGACTACACAGGTGTGGAGACTCCAGTCATCTCCGGTGCAGGTGCATGGCTCATCACCCTCGACATGCTCAATATGACCTTCTCAGTGGTGGTTGACAGAGACAATCCTTACTACAAGAACACCTACATCTATTTGGTTGGTGGAGTGCAGGGATGGAACGGTGACGCTGCTTCTGGCAAGACCTGTCTCTTCTATCCGCAGAACAAGACCACCTTCTCCTATACCACCAAGTGGACTGGAGCTTGGGACCTCAAGTTCTGGGAAGACAATGACTTCGGCAACTGGGATGCGGCCTATGGCTGTCCTAACGATGGTGACAACTCCTACAGCGGAGAACTCACCAACAGCGGCGCTGGCGCCATCTCCGCTCCAAGTGCAGAGTACTACACCCTCACGGTGGATCTCGGTACCAACACCTACACTTGGACAAAACTCGACAACCAGGAGCCTGCTGAATTCTCCAGCGTATCGCTCATCGGTGACTTCAACGGATGGACTGGCGACATCGACCTCAGACAGGTGACTCCGCACAACTGGTACGTTCCTAATGCGGTTGTTACTGACGGAGGTCTGAAGTTCCGCGCCAACCATGACTGGGGCACAAACTGGGGAGCTGGCATCAGCATTGCCGACACTTACTACGGAACGGGTGTCAACAATGGCGATAACATCTATGTTCCTGCAGGTACATACGATGTTTATCTCAACGACATCACTGGCGAATTCGCTTTCATAGCGAAGTAAAAACAGCGTGATTTATTCGAAAGGGGAGGGCAGTCATGTCCTCCCCTTTTTTTTGAGGTGTAGTTTTTTTTCTCGTTATAACGTAATAACGTTATTCCGTGATAACGACAATTTGGCGAAAATTCACTAATTTTGCACCAAATTTCACAAACACACAATCTTATGGCATCAAAATTAAGATTCAAGGTCGTTGACGACGCGTCCAGCCGCAAGCCTGTGACCGTGGAAGTTCCCAAGGAAAGGCCTTCGGAATATTTCGGCAAGTACGTCTTCGACCGCAAGAAGATGTTCAAGTACCTGCCTTCAAAAGCATACGAGAAGATGTGCGACGTCATCGACAATGGCGCACCTTTCGACCTCACCATCGCCGACGCTGTGGCAGAAGGCATCAAGACCTGGGCCATGGAACTTGGCGTCACCCACTACACCCACTGGTTCCAGCCGCTGACCGAAGGAACAGCCGAGAAACACGACGGTTTCGTGGAACATGACGGTAAAGGCGGAATGGTGGAGGAGTTCTCAGGAAAACTCCTCGTGCAGCAGGAGCCTGACGCATCGTCATTCCCCAGTGGTGGCATCCGAAGCACCTTCGAGGCCCGTGGCTATTCCGCTTGGGACCCCACATCGCCTGTCTTCGTCATCGACGACACGCTGATGATACCTACCATCTTCATCTCTTACACAGGAGAGGCACTCGACTACAAGGCACCGCTCAAGAAAGCGCTCTATGCTGTTGACCGTGCCGCTACCGCAGTGTGCCATTATTTCTACCCCGATGTGAAGAAAGTCATCACCAACCTCGGATGGGAGCAGGAGTACTTCCTCGTTGATGAGGCGCTCTATGCCACACGTCCCGACCTCGTGATGACTGGCCGCACCTTGCTCGGACACGACTCTGCCAAGAACCAGCAGATGGACGACCACTATTTCGGCTCCATCCCCGACCGCGTGGAGAACTTCATGCGCGACCTCGAGATCCAGTCTTTGCAACTGGGCATACCCTGCAAGACACGTCACAATGAGGTGGCACCCAACCAGTTTGAGCTCGCGCCCATTTTCGAGGAGTGCAACCTTGCCATCGACCACAACATGCTCATCATGATCCTTATGCGCCGCATCGCACGGAAGCATGGCTTCCGTTGCCTCCTGCACGAGAAACCTTTCAATGGTGTCAACGGGTCGGGCAAGCACAACAACTGGTCGCTATCCACCGACACGGGCATCCTGCTGCACGGACCAGGGAAGAACGCCATCGACAACCTCAGGTTCGTCACCTTCGTCGCTGAGACACTCAAGGCCGTACATAAACACAACGGACTGCTCAAGGCATCCATCATGAGCGCTACCAACGCACATCGACTCGGCGCCAACGAGGCACCACCAGCCATCATCTCGTCTTTCCTCGGGAAGACCGTCTCATCCATCCTCGACCACATCGAGAATTCCACCAACGACGAGGACATCAGCATCGCCGGAAAGGTGGCTATGAGGCTCGACATCCCGTCTATTCCAGAACTGCTCATTGACAATACCGACCGCAACCGTACGTCGCCTTTCGCCTTCACGGGCAACAGGTTTGAGTTCCGAGCCGTAGGAGCGGAGGCCAACTGCGCCAGTGCCATGATCGCGCTCAACACCGCCATGGCGGAAGCGCTCACCGAATTCAAGAAACGTGTCGATCTGCTCATCGAGATGGGAGAGGCCAAGGAAAGCGCCATCCTCAAGATCGTTCGGGAGGACCTCAAGGAGAGCAAGGCCATCCGTTTTGACGGGAACGGCTATTCCGACGAATGGAAAGAAGAGGCCAAGCGGCGCGGACTGGACTGCGAGACCAGTTGTCCGCTGATCTTCGACCGTTATCTTGATGAGTCCAGCGTCCGTATGTTCGAAAGCCAGAAGGTGATGACCCGCTTCGAACTCGTGGCACGAAACGAAATCAAATGGGAAACCTATATCAAGCGCATACAGATTGAGGCGCGAGTATTCGGAGACTTGTGTCTCAACCACATCATCCCCGTCTCCACACGCTACCAGAGCACACTCATCGACAATGTGCACAAGGTGAAGGAAATCTTCAGTGAGGAGAAAGCCAATAAGATCACCGCCAACAACATCGACATCATCGAGAAGATTTCAGAGCATCAGTCGTTCATCATTGAGAATGTGGATAAGATGGTGGAGGCGCGTAAGGTCGCCAACCGTATCGAGGACTGCCGTGAACGCGCCATCGCTTATCACGACACCGTGGAGCCTTTCCTCGACTCCATCCGTTATCATGTCGATAAGCTCGAGCTCATGATCGATGACGAGATGTGGCCGTTGCCCAAATACCGAGAACTGCTCTTCATCCGATAAGAAACAAAAAACGCTTTGACTCAATGCCAAAGCGTTTTTTTATTTACTTAACTTCAGAGAGTTGATATATCAACTCTTAATGCTCAACTCATACAAGTCGCTGGCTACATGTCGCTTAAGCACCTCCAGTTGGAAATCCTTTCCTGCGATGATACCGAAACTGCGAAGGTGACATTCCACAGTCTTACGCGCAAGCTCAGGGTGGTTGTTCTCTTCGCTCAGGTGGCATAACCACACGTTCTTCAGATGCTCGTGGAAGCACTTGGCCAGGGCCTCAGCGCTCTGGTGATTGCTCAGGTGGCCATGCCCTCCCTTGATGCGGTCTTGAAGCATTTTCGGATAAGTGCCGTTGGCAAGCATCTCCTCGTCGTAGTTCGACTCCAGCACCAAGAAGTTGCTCTTCTCGATATATTCGTACACCTTCTCCGTAGGGGTGCCGATATCCGTCATGATGGTGAACACACCATCCTCCGGATTGTCTGTATGGATGCTGTAGCCCACGTTCTCAGCCGAGTCGTGAGGCAGTTCGAAAGCGGTGATGCGCAGCGAGAATATGCTGAATTCCTCATCCTTCGGAATGAACTTCACGTACATGGGCTCTATCTTACGGTAGAAGCGGTAACTATGTTGGATGCCCTCATGGACCTTCTCCGTGGCATAAACAGGGAGAGTGAAGTCTGAACTGAGGTTGCCTGATGCCTTCACATGGTCGGCATGGTCGTGTGTGATCAGGATAGCGCGAAGTTTGCTGGCGCTCAGGCCATATTCGCGCATCAAGTGTTTCACCTTCCTCACGCCGATGCCGGCATCGATGAGGATGGCGTCATTTTCATTGGCAAGGTAGTAGCAGTTGCCACTGCTACCACTGCCGAAACTCATAAATTGCAGCATAATGGAAGGAACGTCTTAGGAATTGGCGTTCTTCTCTGCGGGTTCAATCACTGCGATGCTCAACTCGTCGAGTTGCTTCTGGTCCACGGTGGCTGGTGCATCGAGCATCACGTCCCTGCCGCTGTTGTTCTTCGGGAAGGCGATGCAGTCGCGGATGCTGTCCAGACCGGCGAAGATGCTCACCCAACGGTCGAGGCCATAGGCCAGACCACCGTGGGGTGGGGCTCCGTAAGTGAAGGCGTTCATCAGGAAGCCGAACTGTTCACGTGCTTTCTCAGGTGTGAAACCAAGTATCTCGAACATCTTCTCCTGAAGATCTGAATTGTGGATACGGATGGAACCGCCGCCAACTTCAATACCGTTGCAAACCATATCGTAAGCATCGGCGCGAACAGCTGCGGGATCGGTGTCGAGCAGGGGGATGTCTTCGTCCATGGGATGGGTGAACGGGTGGTGCATGGCCATCAAGCGGCCTTCTTCCTCGCTCCACTCAAACATTGGGAATTCGGTCACCCACAACAAGGCGAACTTGTTCTTGTCGCGGAGGCCGAGACGACCGCCCATCTCCAGACGAAGCTCGCACAATTGCTTGCGCGTCTTCATGGCATCGTCGCCGCTCAAAATGAGGATGAGGTCGCCGGCTTTCGCACCCATGGCGTTCTTCAAATTGTCGAGCACCTCGGGAGTATAGAACTTATCGACACTCGACTTCACGCTGCCGTCGTCCTGGACACGGGCATAAACCATGCCTTTGGCGCCAATCTGAGGACGCTTCACCCAGTCGGTCAACTGGTCGATCTGCTTGCGGGTATAGACGGCGCAACCAGGTACGCAGATACCGCCGATATAAGCGGCGTCGTTGAACACGGCGAACTCGCCGGTGCCTTTCAGCACGTCCATCAACTCCACAAACTCCATGCCGAAACGCATGTCGGGTTTGTCGCTGCCGAAACGCTTCATGCACTCAATCCAGGGCAGACGGAGGAACGGACCGTCCAACTCCACGCCACGAACCTCCTTGAACAGGTACTTGGTCATGCCCTCGAAGGTCTGGATGATGTCTTCCTGAGTCACAAAACTCATCTCGCAGTCTATCTGGGTGAACTCAGGCTGACGGTCAGCACGAAGATCCTCGTCACGGAAACACTTGGCTATCTGGAAATAACGGTCGATACCAGCAACCATCAACAACTGCTTCAGCGTCTGAGGACTCTGGGGAAGGGCATAGAACTGCCCCTGGTTCATTCTCGAGGGCACGAGGAAGTCGCGTGCACCCTCAGGTGTACTGCCGACAAGGATAGGAGTCTCAATCTCCAGGAACCCTTCTTTCGAGAGGTAGTTGCGGACAGCAATGCACATCCTATGGCGCAACTCAAGGTTCTTGCGAACCGTCGGACGGCGGAGGTCCAGATAGCGGTATTTCATTCTGATGTCATCGCCACCGTCGGTGTTGTCTTCAATCGTGAAAGGAGGTAACTCGCTACGGTTCAACACCTTCAGTTCACTGGCGATGATCTCGATCTCGCCGGTCGGAAGGTTGGCGTTCTTGCTGTAACGCTCGTTGACCTTGCCTGTCACTTGGATGACATACTCACGGCCAAGGTCATTGCTTGCGTCAAACAAAGCCTTGTCCGTCTCTTGGTTGAATACAATCTGGGTGATGCCGTATCGGTCGCGCATGTCAACAAAGGTCATGCCGCCCATCTTACGGACGCGCTGCACCCATCCTGCCAGTGTCACGACATTGCCTGCATCACTAAGGCGTAACTCGCCGCATGTGTGTGTTCTGTACATAAGTCTATATATTTTTATTATTCCTTTTTTCTCATTGGGGATGCGCAGTTGTTTTCTTTGTTGGTGAGTGTGCCTCGCCTTTTGGAGGCGGGTGTAGAACGCGCTCCTTTTGCATCCAAAATGCAAATTTAAGCATTCTTTTTGGATTTTACCCTTTTCCAAGTGCCCTATTTCTCTTTTTTCTGATTTATTCTTTTGTTTATCCCTCATGATTGAAACTTTTCTGCTATATTTGCATTCCAATTGTATTCTTCAAACTCATCAAAACCAATGAAACTTTACAAATCTATATTTATCCTTTCTTCCGTGCTTATGCTCACTGCCTGCACAGGATGCGACGAGAAGAAAAACGAGGATACAAAGGTGGTTGTCACTCAAGTGGAGAAGCCAAAAGCCACACAGGACATGCAGAATTACGACCTCAGCGATACACTCACCATCGCTGGACATAAGTACGAGTTCACAATCACCAGGCGACCAGACAATTCCCAGCCAAAAATCAAAGTGGAGTCGGGAGGCGACTACCACGAGAACCAGATACATCTTGTCATCAAAAGCAAGTCGGATGGAAGCGTCTTCCTTGACAAGGAATTCACCAAAGAATACTTCGCTTCCATCGTTCCCGCCGACTTCATCCGCAAGTCGCTGCTGCTCGGTATCGTATATGACTACGACAAGGCCGACGACCACAGCAAATTCTACTTTGCAGCCAGTGTAGGCGACCCTGAAGACGATGAGATGCTGTTCCCCATCAAAATGACCATATCCCCCAGTGGATCCATCAACATCGAGAAGGACAACCTCATCGACGAGGTGCCTGATGATGGAGGAATGACCACCATTGACCCCTCAGAGGACCAAGGATAAAAACTATGATTCAAAAACGCATTGCAATTATCAACGACGTGTCGAGTTTCGGCAGGTGCTCGACAGCCGTCATCCTGCCCATCGTCTCTCATTTAGGCATTCAAGGATGTCCGCTACCCACCGCGCTCTTTTCCAACCACACGGGTTATGACAGTTTCTTCCGCCTCGACTTCACGCGCTTCATGCGCTCATATATGGATGAGTGGCACAAGCTCGGACTGCTCTTCGACGGTATCATGACGGGGTTTCTTGGCTCCGAACACCAGATAGACATCTGTCGCGACTTCATCAGTGAGTTCAGCAAACCACAGACGCTTGCCATTGTCGATCCCGTGATGGGTGACAACGGACGTATCTACAGTACCTACACACCAAGGATGTGCAAGGCCATGAAGCGCCTCATCAAGGATGCCCACATCATCACGCCCAACCTCACCGAAGCATGTTTCCTTACGGAGACAGACTACCGTCCCGGGGGATGGCACCAGCAGGAACTGACCGACATGATTTACCGTTTGCGCGACATGGGAGCCAACCAAATCGTCATCACGGGCATACGCATGGGGACCAACTTCATCGGAAACGCCATCATGGACGCCCAGGGAGTGGTTACGTTCCAGCGCCAGCAGATCATCGAGCGAATCCGTTCGGGTACTGGCGATGTCTTCGCTTCAGTGCTCGGAGCCGACGCAGTCAATGGAGTGCCCTTCGAGGAATCCGTTCGCCGCGCATCACGCTTTGTGCGTTCCAGCCTGCTCGCATCCGAGAAGTTCGACAACCAGACGCCACGCGACGGCATCTGCTTTGAGACTGCTCTCGCCAAACTGAAAAAGATTTAGTTCCAAGCATTTTAGGCGAAGCCAATGGTCATGTTCAATGTTCATCAAAACAAACCCAAAAGCAACCAATATGAAGAAAACATTTATCCTCGCCACGGTGGTGGCACTGCTTGCAGGAAGCCTTTTCTCTTGCGACAACCAGAACAAGAATCAGGAACCTTACAATCCCGATTCACTCTATGGAATCATCAACGACCATTACCTTGACGACACCCTTGCCATGGAGAAAGATCCTGCGGGCTATATGCTGTCGCTGGTCGATAAGTACATCACCAACCCGCTCAATCACGACCGTCTGATTGCCGACATGGTATCGATGCAGATGATGATGGGCGGCATCGGTGAGGAAGTCACCAAATTCAAGGACATGGCCATCTCACACATCAAGACCGACTCCCTCATTAAGCGTATCAACAAGGAATATGTTGATATCGAGAAGAACTACGAGAAACTCAAGCCAGGCAATCCTATTGCCAAACTGTCCATCAACACGACCGACGGAAAGAACCTCAACCTCGCCGACTTCAAGGGCAAGCTGCTCTATGTGGATGTTTGGGCCACTTGGTGCGGACCATGCGTAGGTGAGATTCCAGCGCTTGAAGAGGTCTATAAGCATTTCAAGGGCAACGACAAGATCGAGATCATCAGCATCAGCTGCGACCAGGATGTGGAGGCATGGAAACAGTTCCTGAAGGACAATCCACACGAATGGGCACAGTATATCGTGGCTGAGGATGGACAGGATGCGCTCAGCAACGAATACATGGTGATGAGCATTCCACGTTTCATGGTCATCGACCCAGAAGGCAAGTTCATCAACTCTGATGCCATGCGGCCTTCAGATCCCGAGATCATCCCTTACCTCGAAGGTCTCCTGAAATAAGTCAGCCAAGGGGAGGCTTTAGGCTCTTGACTCTTGACTCTCGACTCTTGACTCTCGACTCTCGACTCTCGACTCTTGACTCTCGACTCTTGACTCTTGACTCTTGACCCCAGATGTAAAGGCGATGTTCGCATCCAGCGTGCATCGCTTTTACTTTTTTTTGTTTTTCTCGTCAGAAAAGTTGAATTTTGCCGCCAAAAAGAAATCTGATGCCATGTTGTCTTTCAAGCAATTTATTCTGACCATCGAGCCCAACTATGAGATGGAGTGGTTTCATGCGTATGTGGCCGACCAGTGCGAGCGTCTGCTGCAAGGTAACATCAAGAACCTCATGGTCTTCATGCCCCCACAACATGGTAAGAGCGAGATTGTCTCGCGCCAGTTCCCCGCATGGGCATTGGGCATCAATCCCGACCTCAAGATTGTGGGGTGCTCATACGCCGCCGACCTCGCAAAGCAGTTCTCAAGAAGCATACAGCGTACCATCGACTCGAAAGCATACCAGGATATCTTTCCCGATACCTACCTCAAAGGCATGCACCCCAAGGAACAGAACACGGGGTACATCCGTCATGACGACCATTTCGACATCGTCGGTCACAGGGGCTTCTACAAGGCTGTGGGAGTGGGTGGATCGCTCACAGGAACACCTGTCGATATCGCCATCATCGACGACCCGGTCAAGGACGCCCTGCAAGCCCATTCGCCTACCTACAGAAAACGTGTCTGGGAATGGTACAACAGCGTGCTGGCCACTCGTCTCCACAACCGCTCGTGCCAACTCCTCATCATGACCCGGTGGCACGACGATGACCTGGCGGGAAGGCTTATCAAAGCGGAACCAGAGGAATGGACGGTGGTGACGATTCCGGCGCTGTGTGAGGACAACAATGACAAGGGATTGAGCGTGAGGAAGATCGGCGACCCTTTGTGGCCTGCTCGTCACGCCCTGGATAAACTGCTCAAGCAGAAACGGCGCGCGCCGAGAGAGTTCAACGCGCTCTACCAACAGCACCCCACGGTCGAAGGAGGGAATGTGGTCAAGCGTGAGTGGTTCCGAAGATGCTCCGAGGCTGAGTTCAGGGCAAAGCGATTCAAAGAACCCGTGCATTTCTATCTGGACACCGCCTATGGAAAGAAGAAACAAGGACAGGACAACGACCCGTCGGGAATACTCGCCGCCTGTCTCATCAATGCCGATATCTACCTCGTCCACGCCATGAAGGTGTGGAAGGAAATGCCTGATCTGCTACGGTTCCTGCCCGAATACATGAAAGCCCATTTCGCTGACAAGCAGAGCAAGTTGAATGTGGAACCAAAGGCCAACGGACGAAGCGTAGTGCAAATGCTTAAGGATGCCACCAAGCTTAATGTCAAAGAGACACCATCGCCACGCGACGCCAAGGAGGTGAGATTCAGGGCGGCATCGCCCATTATCGAGTGCAGTAGGGTAGTGATGGTGGAGGGCGACTGGAACGACGATTTCCTTGACGAGGTCTGCGGTTTTCCTTCCCGTGCCCACGATGAGTATGTCGATATACTCACCTATGCCATCAACGACCTCAAGGACACCTATAACGACTTGCCCGATATTATTGACAACCTCTTCTGAATAGGATTGCTTGTTGTGTGCAGCGCCATAGTGGCGCGGATTACAAAAAAGATAAAAACCATGGAAAGAACCATCAACCATCTCCTCTCCACAGGAGAAATCGACAAGGCTATGACCTTGATGTCCACGAACAACGAACGCGCTGAAGAAGCCCTTCGTGAGTACAATCCTGCTTGTCATGCCATCAACCAGCGGCACGACAAACCCATCTTTGACAAGAGCGGTCATCTCAAGCGGTGGGTGAAGCGGTGGAAACTGCCCATCGACTATCCCCGTTACATCAACGAGATCGCGCTGGTCTTCATCTATGGAAGACCTGTCGTCTGGCGCCAAGTGAGCGAGGGAACAGACCAGGCCTTCCTGCGATTCGAAAACCTGATGAAACGTCTGCATTTCAATGCCAGAATCCGGGAGTGCAAACGCCTGGCGGGAGCCGAGACGCAGTCAGCCATGCTCTTTATCCCATACCGGAACAAACAAGGTGTGGCCGACTGCCGACTCAGGGTGCTGGCCAAGAGCAAGGGCGACGACATCTATGTCGCATGGGATCATTTCGGATGCATCAACGCTTTTGCGTGGGGATACAACACATACAGCATGGAGGGAACCACCATCCGCCATCTGGATTTCTTCACCGACCAGCGTATCTACCATGCCGTCGATGAAGAGGAAGGATGGAAAGTGACCGAGGAAGACAACATCATCGGAAAGATACCCGTTGTCCTCTTTGAGCAGGAGAAGGAGTGGGCGGGCGTGGAGCCGCTGATTGAGCGTGAGGAGTATATCGCGTCGAGAAACGCCGACACCAACGACTATTTCTCCGACCCCATGCTCATACTGGATGCCGATATCATTAAGAACATGCCCGAAAAGAATGACGAGAACAAGACGCTCGTCAAGCAGGGTGGGTCAGCGGAGGCCGCGGCATCGTATCTCACCTGGGACAATGCGCCCGAGAACAAGCAAAAGGAGATAGAATGGTTGCAGAACCACATTCTGTCGAAGACCTTCACACCCAATATCGACTTCGACAACATGAAGTCATTGTCCAATGTTTCGGGGAAGGCACTCAAGCAGTTGATGGTGTTGGCTGATATCAAAGCGGCTCGTCACAAGGAAAAGCACGATGAATTGCTCGACCGTTTCACAAACATCTGTATCGCACTCATCGCCAATGTTCTGGATGTCTCACTCAAGCAGCAATGCGACGCTCTCGTCATCGCCCACGAGTTCCAGCCACCCTTCGACGATTAGGGCGAAGCCCATGTTCAATGTTCAAAAATGCGATTAAGCGAGGGCAATCAAGTTTACTTGAATTGACGAGTGTGAGCATTTTATCTAATGTTCAATGTTCAATGTTCAACGGTCAATGGTCAATGTTTTTCCTGACCTCTTTCTCGGCCTCGTGAACTTCCGTCCGCAGTTGCGGTATCCTGCTTTCCAGGCCTTCGATCTTGGCTTTCAGCTCATTACGCTTCTGCGCGTTGCTTGCATGGTATTCATTACGGAGGTCGTCGAGTTGCTGCTCCAGCGAAGCCAGGTTCTTTTTCTTCTGAAGCCATTGCTCAGCCAATTTGCGGGCATTGGCGTTCTTGAAGTCATCCAAATTGTATAGCACAGTATTGTCGTTGACCACAAACTCAAAGTCATGACGTTCCTGGCCTTGGCGTGCCGACTGACGCATCTTGGACAGTTGACGCTGTCCGGCCTTCAGGGCCTGGTCGTTGCCTTGCGTTGTGGCGATGCTCCTCAAGGAAGACGCCTGGCAGATTAATTCATGGTCGTCTGTCTCATAGTCGTAGGGCTGGCGGCTCTTGTTGGGAACGAAGTAATAGAGGCAAACCTTGTCGGCGGGCTGGTAGCGGTCGGATGCGAACATACCGATGTTGTAGGACTCGTCAATCACCAACAGGTAATCGTTGGCGTAGGAGTTGTAGGGGAAACCGAGGTTCTCGGCCTTGAAGAAGTGGTTGCCGTCGTCCAGACGTGTCACGTAGAGGTCGTAGTTGCCCAGTCCCTCGTCGCTGCGGGCGGAGAAATAGAGCGTCAAGCCGTCAGGCATCATGAAGGGATAGTTCTGGTCACCTTCGGTGTCCATGCCCGTCAATGTGGCGGGATAGGAGAGGCCTTCTTTGTCGTTGTTGTAAACGGTCAGGCGCAACACGCCGTCGCTGTCGGGAACTGCGGTGTAAACCTTGTTGCCTCGTTCAGTCTGGTAGCAGACGGTGAAGTCCTTATCTACAAGAAAATAGAAACTCCCTAATTCGGGATTCTGGTTGTAGTGGTTGAGGAGGCTTTTCTTATCGACGACCAGGGAGTCGATGATCAGTACATGGTCGGTGCCTTTCAGGTAGGCTTGTCCGTTCTTGGCATAGTGCAACAAGAACTCGGCATCCGATGTGCTGAGTTTCTTGCGTTTCAGCGTGGCAATCTCGTCGTTCAGGCGGCGGATGGCCTCGCTGTAGCGCAGGTTAGCGACGAGAATGGCGTTTTCGTTGTCGGGGAACAGCAGCACGGGCGAGGCCGACTGATCGGTCTTTCGTGGAATGGCAGTCGAGTCTGTTGCTGATACAGAGGGCTGAGCGGCCACTGGTTTTGGGGTTGGGGCTACTGTGGTGACGGGAGCCACCTTGCCCTCTTTCTTGACCTCTGTTTGTTTTTCGTTCGGTTGTGCTTTCTTTTCAGTCACATTCTTGCCGAACACATTGATCAACTGTGATTTCTCCTCTCCGTTCTGGGCAATGGCCTGGCCTGCTATCAATGTGATGGCTAATGCCGCTATCGTTCTCCTTAACATGTTTTTTGCTTATGATTATTTTAATGTTTATAGGATTGCACCGCAATGGTGCAATCCTATTCTAAGGTCTAGAGTCAAGAGTCTAGAGCCTAAAGCCTAGCGCCTAAGGTCTAAAGCCTACTTCTTGAAGTATCTGTTGAATAAGCCCTGGAAGCCGGCGCCATGACGGGCCTCGTCCTTCGCCATTTCATGAACAGTGTCGTGAATGGCGTCCAGTCCCAACTCCTTGGCTTTCTTTGCGATGGCCATCTTGCCTGCGCAAGCGCCTTCCTCAGCAAGCATGCGCTTTTCCACGTTGGTCTTGGTGTCCCATACCACCTCGCCCAGCAATTCGGCGAATCTCGATGCGTGGTCGGCCTCTTCGAAAGCGTAACGCTTGAATGCTTCTGCGATTTCGGGATAACCCTCGCGGTCCGCCTGGCGAGCCATAGCCAGATACATACCTACCTCACAGCATTCACCGTTGAAGTGATCGTGAAGACCCTGGAGAATGAACTCGTCGGTGCATTCCTTTGCGATTCCAACTACGTGTTCTGTCACGAAGTTCAGACCTTTGTTCTCTTCTACTTCCTTGAACTTGCTGCCTGGAACTTTGCACTGTGGACATCTCTCAGGGGGAGTGTCGCCCTCGTGTACATACCCGCAAACCGGGCATACCCATTTCTTTGCCATAATTTTTGTCTCCTTTAGTTTTTTTAGAATTCGTAAATCGTTGATTGTAATAAAACCTATCCGTTCATAGTCTTTCATTGACAGGAATGATGCCATATGGCTGACATCAGAGCGGATTCTTGCCAAAATTAGCATTTTTCCATTTCACCTCCAAAAAAAATATTCTTTTTTTTCATGTCGAGTGATAGATTTTGTGTTCTTTAATATTCTTTAAATGAGATAGGCGCTCGGAATGACAATTTTAAGGAAATGCGCTCGGAAAAAAGAGCGCGGTTGATATAGGAGAGTTGCGATGGGTGTTGATATGGGGGCAACAAAACAAAGAAGGTCTGAACAACATATATACCGCTTCCTGTGACGACAATCCTGAATCCTGAACCGCAGGATATAGACTGTGGTTCTGAAAAATCCGGCTGGTGCAAGCCTCATGCTGCATCAGCCGGATTTTTCCCGTATTTCTTAACTCTAGACTCTAGCTCCTAGACTCTTGACTCTAGACTCTTGACTAATTTTACCCCACGCTCGGCACCTCGAAGTAGATGCCTTCCAGCGTGATGTTCGAGGGAACGACACCATCAGGACTTCCTTCTACACAAGTCACAGTGATGAAACCCTCGTAGAAACGGATACGGAGGATATATTCACCATAAGTGCTGCTCCCTCTCGCCAGGTTGAAGTACAACTGGTGGTTGTAGAGACGGGCGGAGAAGGAGTTCTCATACTGGTAAGCGCCCTGCTTGCAGGTGATGTTGATGGTGAAGTTGTTCATGTCGCCGTCCATGCCGCGCCAGAGTTCGAAGACTCCCTGTTTGTCGAGTGGTCCCACGTACTGGTAGTTGCCTGCGGCATCTCCGTCCTTGCCATCGAAGTTGTGGATATTATTCTTGTGCCAAGGACTGGCGAAACCATTCTCGTTGCGGGTGAGGGAGAAACGAGGATTACCCTTGACATTCTTCAGTTTCACGGGTTTGAGTGAGGTGGCGTCATTACCATTGAAACCGCTGTCGCTCACTTTTCCTGTAAACTGCATGTCGATGACCGTTGGGTCATCGCTGTTGAGAAGACTGAAGGTCACATCGTCGTCCATGTCCGAAAGACCCCTAACAGCGATGGGGTAGGCTGAGTCCTCTCCAAGCAGGGCCTCACCGATAAACACATGACCACGCTGGCACAAGGCCATACGGAGGGGTTGTTTCATATACTCGCCCTGCCACAGATAGTATTTCAGAGGAGTTCTGCTCTCGTCGTAGTCGGCTTTCCAATAGTCGGGGTAACTGATGGTGTAATCTCCACGGTCTATATCTTCATACTCATCTTCTACATCACCTGTATAAACTCGGTCGCCGTCCTGAGTGATGTCGGAACCACGGTTCTCTAACTCCTCGATATCGCCCATCTCGTAGTTGTGGATGATGGTGCAGTGGTCGAGCAAACCAGGGCATTTTACATTGAACAACATACCTCGGTTGTCCTTGAACAAGCATTTGATGAAGTTCAGTTTAGAACAGTTCACATCGGCATTCACCAGATTGAATTCTTTGTTGCGGAGGAACTGGCACTCAGAGAAATTGACTTTGCCTTTCACGTTCGTCAGGGTCATGATGGAATAAGAGCAGTCGCGGATGATGCTTCCCTCGCACTGAAGGTTCTCGCAGTTGGTAGCGGTGATGCCTTCCGTGCCGCAGCCGTACATGTCGCAGTTATCCACTTTCACACCCTTGCAGTCCGTGAAACTCAGCACACCGCCTTCGCAGTAGCCCTCGTCAGTATGACCCATCTCAAGATTCTTCACGGTGATGTTCTCACAGTGGTCGAAACTGAGAATGTAGGTGTAGCGGGGACGCACCTGGATGACGGGGCGTGTCATGCCCTCGCCCTCAATGGTCAGGTTTTTCATATAGGCGAGGTGGAGCTCTACACCGTCGCTCTGGTAGTTGTATTGAAGCAGGCCGTTCTTGCCCACTTTAGCGGGATTCACGATGAGCTCGATGTTCTTGATGTTCAGCTTGTCTTCCAAACCCTCACTGAAAATCTCATCTGTCAGGTTGATGTGACTGCCAGAGGCAATCACCACGGTGCGGTTGCTGCCTAAGGCCTTGATGAACTCCACGCCGTTGTGGACCACAATCTTGCTGGCTGACTCATTGGCCATCATGCAAGCGGGAATCATCATCAGTAACGCAGACACGAGGGTCTGCATAATAATCTTTCTCATATCGATAGTGTTTTAAGTTTGGTTTTCAATGTAGTTGTCCTCGTTTCACAGAGGCTCTGGTATGTGTCTGCATTGGAATAGAACGGTTCACTTAGCCGCAATAGCGCTGCGACCCTATGAGCTTTTTCTATCTGCAAATATACATATTTTCATATGATTTCAACGAATAGCCCTCTTTTTTTCTTTGTTTTGCCCTTTTATTTGTAACTTTGCATGAAATTTCAATCATAAATTCTCACTATACAAAATTAATGGAATTAGCAAGCAAATACAACCCTGCTGAGGTTGAATCTAAATGGTATCAGTATTGGCTCGACCAAAAACTATTCGCTTCAAAGCCCGACAATCGTGAACCTTACACTATAGTTATACCGCCTCCTAACGTGACGGGTGTCCTTCACATGGGACACATGCTCAACAACACCATACAGGACATTCTGATCCGACGTGCCAGAATGGACGGAAAAAACGCCCTTTGGGTGCCTGGAACAGACCATGCCAGTATCGCCACCGAAGCCAAGGTGGTGAAGAAACTCGCTGAGCAAGGCATCAAGAAACACGACTTGACACGTGATGAGTTCCTCACTCATGCATGGGACTGGACACGCGAGCATGGAGGCATCATCCTCAAGCAACTCCGACGTCTCGGTGCATCTTGCGACTGGGACCGCACGGCTTTCACCATGGACGAGACACGTTCCAAGAGTGTGATCAAGGTCTTCGTTGACCTCTACAATAAAGGATACATCTATCGCGACCTGCGCATGGTCAACTGGGATCCGAAGGCCCTTACCGCCATCTCCACTGAGGAAGTGGTGTATAAGGAGGAGCAGAGCCACCTTTTCCATCTGAAATACTATGTGGACGGCTTGCAGAACCTCGAGAATAAGGAAGAATTGAAAGCCGCTGGAAACATCATCAACAAGGATGAGAAAGGATACTATGCTGTTGTGGCCACCACACGCCCTGAGACCATCATGGGCGACACCGCCATGTGCATCAACCCCAAAGACGTCAAAAACCAGTGGCTGAAAGGTCGCAAGGTTATCGTGCCGCTGGTCGGTCGTGTGATTCCTGTGATTGAGGACCGTTATGTGGATATCGAGTTCGGTACAGGCTGTCTGAAAGTGACTCCTGCTCACGACACCAACGACTATATGCTGGGTAAGACACACCATCTCGAGACCATCGACATCTTCAATCCCGATGCCACCATCTCTGACCAGAGCCCTCTCTATGTGGGCATGGACCGCATGGATTGCCGCAAGCAGATTACCAAGGACCTCCAGGAAGCAGGACTGATGCAACGCATCGAGGACTACACCAACAAGGTGGGTTATTCTGAGCGCAACCCTGACACGGCTATCGAGCCAAGGCTTTCCTTGCAATGGTTCCTCAAGATGAAGCATTTCGCTGAGATTGCCCTCAAACCAGTGATGGAAGGTGAGATGAAGTTCTATCCCAACAAATATGTCAACACCTATCGCAACTGGTTGGAGACTATTCAGGACTGGTGCATCAGCCGCCAACTCTGGTGGGGACACCGCATACCGGTCTATTATCTATCCAATGACGAATATGTGGTGGCAGAGACGCCAGAAGAGGCACTTGCACTTGCCAAGGAGAAGACTGGCAACGCCAATCTGACGCTCAATGACCTCCGTCAGGATGAGGACGCACTCGACACATGGTTCTCGTCATGGCTCTGGCCGATCAGCCTTTTCGACGGCATCAACAACCCGGGCAACGAGGAAATCAACTACTACTATCCCACCAGCGACCTTGTGACCGCTCCGGACATCATCTTCTTCTGGGTGGCCCGCATGATTATGGCTGGCGAGGAGTATATGGGTAAGTATCCTTTCAAGAATGTCTATTTCACGGGTGTCGTTCGCGACAGCATCGGACGCAAGATGTCGAAGAGCCTCGGCAACTCACCCGACCCCATCGAACTCATCGACCAGTACGGAGCCGACAGCGTGCGTATGGGTATGCTGCTCTCAGCACCTGCAGGAAACGACATTCTCTTCGATGTAGCGCTCTGCAAGCAGGGACAGGCTTTCTGCAACAAGATATGGAACTCCTACCGACTTGTTCGCGGATGGGACACTGCAGACATTGAGCAGCCAGAGAGCTCACGTATCGCCATCAAGTGGTTTGAGGCCAAAATCAAGGCCGAGGCCGAGGTCATCGCCGACTTGTTCACCAAGTACAGACTCAGCGAGGCACTGATGTGCGCTTACAAACTCTTCACCGACGAGTTCTCAGGATGGTACCTCGAGATGATCAAGCCTGCATACCAAAAGCCCATCGACCAAAAGACTTTCGACGAGACACTCCGTTTCTTCGATATGCTTCTCAGAATACTGCATCCCTTCATGCCGTTCATCACAGAGGAACTGTGGCAGAACATCTATGAACGCAAGGAAGGCGAGAGCATCATGACTGCATCCAACCACATCGACGCGCTCACGGACAGCGACAGCGCCTTGATCAAAGAGATTGAGACCGTGAAGGAAATTGTGGCAGGGGTACGTGCCGTTCGCAACCAGAAGAACATCGCGCCCAAGGAGACACTCGCCCTTGAAGTGGTGGGTAAGGCTGCCGTCAACGGATACGATTCAGTCATCATCAAAATGGCAAACCTCACAGGTATCGACAGTGTGGAACAGCGCAGCGACAACAGCGCTTCCTTCCTTGTGGGTACAACTGAATACGCGGTGCCTCTGGGTGCCCTCATCGACACTGAGGCCGAGTTGGCCAAGATGGAGGCAGAGCTGAAGTACTTGGAGGGATTCCTTGCAGGAGTGATGAAGAAACTCTCCAACGAGAAGTTCGTCGCACATGCACCTGCTCAAGTCGTGGAACTGGAGCGCAAGAAGCAGAGCGACGCTGAGACCAAAATCGCCGCCCTCAAGGACAGCATCGTCAAACTGAAAGGCTGATTTCTTCGACATTTCGACTTCGTTATTTCGTTATCTCGTTATAACGTTATTACGAAGTCGAAATGACGACTAAAAATGACAAAACATAAAACATCAAAAACCAACCTTAATATGAATCACTCAAGACATTATCTGACTCTATGCCTCTTATTGGCAACAATGCTCATCGCCATTCCTGCAAGCGCCCAGAAGAAAGGCTCTTTCACTACTGGCGACAAGACATTCCTGCTCAACGGCAATCCCTTTGTAGTCAAGGCTGCGGAGATTCACTATCCCCGCATCCCACGCGAGTACTGGGACCATCGCATCAAAATGGCGAAGGCCCTCGGTATGAACACGATCTGTATCTACATCTTCTGGAACATCCATGAGCAGACCGAAGGAAACTTCAATTTCACTGGTAATAACGATGTGGCTGAGTTCTGTCGTCTCGCTCAGAAGAACGGCATGTACGTCATTGTCCGTCCGGGACCATACGTTTGCGCGGAATGGGAAATGGGTGGACTGCCTTGGTGGCTCCTGAAGAAGAAAGACATCCGTCTCCGTGAGCAGGATCCCTACTTCATGGAGCGCGTGAAGATCTTCGAGGAGAAGGTCGGCGAGCAGCTCGCTTCGCTCACCATTCAGAACGGTGGCCCTATCATCATGATTCAGGTGGAGAATGAGTACGGCAGTTATGGTGAGGACAAACCATACGTCAGCGCTATCCGCGACTGCCTGCGCGGCATCTATGGTCAGGAACTGACTCTCTTCCAGTGCGACTGGGCTTCCAACTTCGAGAAGAACGGACTGGAAGACCTTGCCTGGACCATGAATTTCGGTACGGGTGCCAATATCGACGACCAGTTCCGTCGTCTCAAGCAACTACGTCCCAATGCACCGTTGATGTGCTCTGAGTTCTGGAGCGGATGGTTCGACAAATGGGGAGCCCGCCACGAGACACGCGATGCCAAGGACATGGTCGATGGTATGGACGAAATGTTGTCCAAAGGCATCTCCTTCTCGCTTTATATGACTCACGGAGGTACCTCCTTCGGACACTGGGCGGGTGCCAACAGCCCAGGCTTCGCTCCCGATGTCACTTCTTATGACTACGACGCGCCCATCAATGAGTATGGACTGGCTACCGAGAAGTTCTATAAACTCCGTGAGATGATGTCCAAGTACAACGATGGTAAGAAGATGCCAGCTGTGCCAAAGGCTCCGATGCCCATCATCTCTGTGCCTAAGTTCCAACTGACAGAGTTCTCCTCTATCTTCAACGGCGTTGACCCGAACCTCTCTATGCCTATAAGAAAAGGAACAAATATCATGACCTTCGAGGAAATGGACATGGGATGGGGGTCTATGCTCTATGTGACTTCACTGCCCGAAATTTCCGAACAAAGTGTGCTGACCGCTGACATTCACGACTTTGCGCAGTTCTATATCAACGGGAAATATATCGGCAAAACCGACCGCGTGAAGAACGAGAAGAGCATCATCCTGCCACCTGTGAAGAAGGGCGACGAACTGCAAATACTCGTAGAGGGAATGGGACGCATCAATTTCGGTCGTGCAATCAAGGATTTCAAAGGAATCATCGGTGATGTGGCCATCACCTCAACCATCGACTATATCGAGACAACATGGAAACCACAGGGATGGAGCATGTTTGCTTTGCCCGACAGTTATGAGAAAGCGGTTGACGCTTTCGTGCATAATAATGACTATAGCCAGCCAGACAATGGTCAGCGCTTGGGAAAACCTTCACAGTTAGCTACCGACGGGAAAGACCTCACTACTAAACCTGGTTACTACCGCGGCTACTTCAACCTCTCCAAGGTGGGCGACACCTTCCTCAACTTCGAGACTTGGGGCAAGGGACAGGTTTGGGTGAATGGTCATGCCATGGGACGTATCTGGAGCATTGGCCCGCAGCAGACACTTTATGTACCAGGCTGCTGGTTGAAGAAGGGCAAGAACGAAATTATCGTTCTCGATGTGGTCGGACCCAAGGAGAAAGTGGTATGGGGACAGGACAAGCCTGAACTCGACAAACTCCAGCTGGAGAAATCCAACCTCCACAACAACATCGGTGACAAGCCCGACCTCAACTCCGACACTCCTGCCATGACTGGGGCGTTCAATGCCGGCAATGGTTGGCAGCGTGTGAACTTCGCCGCTCTTGCAAAGGGTCGTCTCCTCTGCATCGAATGTCTCTCCTCACAGAGTGGCAGCGAGCAGGTGGCCATCGCTGAAATCTACGCACTCGACGCACAGGGCAAGCGCCTCTCACGTGAACCTTGGACCACCAAGTACGCCGACAGCGAGCAGGAACAGGGTAACCACACCGGCGACAAGGTCTTCGACCTCCAGGAATCGACCTACTGGCAGACCATGAAGGGAGTTTCCTTCCCACATCTGCTGGTCATCGACCTTGGTAGCGAACAGACCGTATCGGGAATCGAGTATCTGCCCCGTGCAGAACAAGGCGCACCTGGCAGCATCAAGAACTATAAGATCTATCTCAAATAGACAGGCGGCGTGCAACGCGCCTAAGCACTTGCGGGGCATGCCCGTCATCCTGACGAAGCATGCCCCGTTTCTATCATCCATCATATGAAACATTTCATCATCACACGATTCAATCTCAAGCTTTGGCCACACGATAAGAACCGTCGTCTTACCCGAACCGACGAATGGGTGAAGGAACGGTTCCGGCTTTTCGAGACATGGTGTCTGCCTTCGATAGCGGCACAGACGGTGAAGGATTTCACCTGGGTACTGCTCTTCGACCGACAGACGCCAGCCGAAGAAGTGGAGAAGGTAAAGGCTTACCAGCGCTTATGTCCGCAAATACGTGCCTTGGGAGTGGATTGCAAGGAGAATCTCCACCTTGATTTCAAATACACCATCTCTGAGATAGCGACCAAACTGACGAAGGACAGCGGAGAGGAGGACCTGGTGCTGACCACGTATCTTGATAGTGATGATGCGTTGCGGGAGGATTATGTGGAGAAAGTGCAGGAAGTGGCACGTCGTTGCAAGCCCAACACCTTCATTTCCTTCAAGAACGGCGTGCAACTTTTTGAGCAACTCAACATTGCTTTCCATCTCGTTTATCCCGAGAATCATTTCATCAGTTATCTCGAAAGCGCGAAGGGTAATGTCAATTCCGTGTATCTGTGGAGCCACGTCGATATCAACAAACACCCGGATTGTGAGGTGATCTTCATCGACGAAAAACCCATGTGGATGGAAGTGGTGCATGGCATCAACGTCGATAACGACATCTACTTGATCAAAAAGACCAAACTGATCACCCAGCAGGACGTATTAGGACCTTTCGGACTCAAACACCTGCTTTCCGCACATCCGAGAAGGATCTATTTAACATCCTACATCCCACGCTTCTTCCGACAAGCCGTCCGAAGAATCAACTACAAACTCACCGGACGTCATTTCTGGGATTGAACATACAATCTTTGCCTTAAGGGAACGGTTTTTTATGGCGCTTTAATCAGTCAGCCAAAGCGTTTCCATAGGACGGCTATACCGTCACGACAATGACTTTGCTTGATGAACTCTTTGCATCCTGATCCACACGGATCTGAACTGGTATCTTCTCACGCAGTTCCTCCACATGGGAGATGATGCCCACATGACGGCCTCCTGCCTTGTGGAGCATACGAAGCGTTGTGATGGCGTTCTGAAGAGGCTCACCGCTGAGCGAACCGAAGCCCTCGTCGATGAACAGCGTATCGACAGCCAGGTTCTGGGAGATGTCGCTCATGGCCAGGGCCAAAGAAAGCGACACCAGAAAACTCTCACCACCTGAAATGGTCGTTGCAGGACGACGAACATAACCTTGGTAAGCATCGATGACCATGATGATAAACGTGCCTGGCTCCACACTCATGCTGTAACGGTCGGTCAACGTACGCATATAGTGGTTGGCACTGTTGACCAATGCACCAAGGACATAACTTTGCGCTATCTCACGGAAACGCTTGCCTTCGGCTGTGCCTATCAGGTCGTTCAGGACATTCCAGCGTTCTTTGATGGCCAACAGTCTTTCCACTTCCTTCAGCATCGTTTCTTGATCCTTTTTGTTCTTTTCGTCGTTGTCGATTTCCTTCTTGATTTCGCCTATACGTTGGTTTTTTCCATCGACCGAGTTTTTCAGTTCTGCCGTCTTGTTCCCTAATGATTCTTTCGTGTCGCTATCTTCCAGATCGATAGGCTTTTTATTCTGATGCTTTTCGTACTCATCCTTGTAAACTTTGA
The DNA here is from genome assembly GCA_017509605.1 of Bacteroidaceae bacterium. Classification (GTDB taxonomy): domain Bacteria; phylum Bacteroidota; class Bacteroidia; order Bacteroidales; family Bacteroidaceae; genus RUG11857. Next base: position 48,192 of record JAFWPH010000067.1, read on the forward strand.
CCGTATTAGCTTTTTCTTTGGCGTCGTCCTCGATGGTTTTCACGTTAAAGGCCAAAGTATCTATCTTGCTTTGGTTGTAGGCCTCGTGCAATGTTTTCACGAGTTCCATACTGATTGCTGGGTGAGCCTCAAGAAATGCGGAGAGAGACTCGTCCTTCTCTTTCACAGCGTGTATTGCTCCACTGTACAGACTCATGGTTGATGAGACCTTGCTGTTCAGACTGTTGATGGTCTTCACCAATTCGCTGACCTCCTCCGCTTCAAGTGCTTCAATCGTTCTCCATTCTGGTTTCAAGTCGTAAAGCGGTTGCAATGCTTTCTCCACATTTTCGAGATCTTGTTTACATTTATCGAGTTTTATACCAGTCTCCTTGAACTCGGCTTCGTTTTTCTCATAGGCCTTTGCACGTTTCTGTAGGGTCTCCAGGTATTCTCTGGGTTGGTTTTCCCACGACACACCGATGTCGCTGCCAAAGGTGAGAGTCCTCAACTCCTCTTCCGCCTTTTGGATATCTTCCATGAGGATGATGACCTCGGCTTTCGCTGTGTCGATGGCGCTTTGGCACTTTGTGATGGCCTCTTGTGCTTTCTGTGCTTTGTCTTCGGCTTCCTTCGTCTTCTTGCGGTCAGATTCCAATTTTTTCAGTGCTCCATCCCTCTGCACCTCCACCTTCTCGCCTTCTGTAATTTTGGCTTTGGTGCTAGTGAGGATGTCTGTCTGCTCCTTTTCCTGCTTGGCCAACTCCAATACCGAATGCTCGTTGATGATGAGGATGTTGCACTTATTGCATTTCACCTTGGCATCTGACTCTGCTTCTTTCAACTGCTGGTCGTTCGCTATCTTCTCGGCATTCTTCTTGATTTCTTCCTTGTCGGTATTGATGCTGGCCTGGAGTTGATCCACTTTGTCCTTGGCTTCATTCATCTCTTTCTCCCTGGTGTCCATCTCTTGTTTGGCCAAAGCCACCAGTTCGTCGATTTCTTCCTCATTATGGTTGATGCTGGCAATCTTCTGGCGGCATACAGGACAGATGTCACCAGCCTGCAATGTACCTCTGATTTTCTTGGCGTATGTACGTGTCGATTCGAATTGTGCCTTGTAAATTTTCTGAGCTGTTTCAAATGCGCTCTTGGATTTCTCGTATTCTTCTGTGAGGGTAGGGAGTTGTGCTTCCTTTTTCGTGAGTTCTTCCTCTCTCTCCTTTTGGCCTTCTACGTCTTTGTCATGGCGTTTCTTGTTTTGGTCGAGTTGGTGCAATGCTTCTTGTGCGTCATGGATGAGTGTCAACGTTTCTTTGGCAATATTTTCTTTGGCTCTCAAGTATGACATGTTGATTTGGGCCAACTGAGTTTGAAGGTCTTCGTATGCTTTTTGACTATTCTCCTCATTCTCCTTGGTCTGCCGGACTTGTTGCTGGTAAGTATCCAATGTGGGCTTTAGCTCTTCTGAAATCCTTCTGGTTTTCTTACTAATATCTTCCTCTTTATTTGTGAGTTGCGATGATTTATTCAAGCGTTGATTTAAATTATCAGTCACGCTCTTTTTCTGAAGATAGAGGTCTTTGTTGGAGGCCTCCTCTGTCAGTGCATCCTCAAGTTTTGTGATGCGCTCTTGTAGTTCTTTCTTCTTGTTTTCAAGCCATTTCTCCCCCGCCTTGCACTCCGTCAGCCTGCGGGCGGCTTCCTCGATGTCCTTGTTGCAGGTTTCGATTTTTTTCTCGTTTTCCACCTTCTGCTTGTAGTCGTTGCGGGCATCGGTGGTGGCGTTCCATTGCTCAACAGTTTGCTTGTCGTTCAAGTAGGTCTCGCTCTGCAACTGCTCTTCCGCTTTGGTCAGGCCGTTTTCAGCATCGGAGAGTTTTTTAGCGAGTTCCTCTTCCTGTTCCAACCAAGTCTTTTTCTCATCATATTTCTTCTTGCTGGCTTCGAGTTGGGCGATTTCTGTATTGAGTTGATTTTTCTCGTCTGTCAGTGTTTGCAGTTCCTCTTCGCTGAGCAACTTCACGTCCTCCACTTTTTCTTGGGCGTTTTTGAAGCGTTTTTCTGCCTCTTTGTATTTCTCAAAGATTCTATCGCCGATTTTTGAGTAGATTTCGGTGCCTGTGATTTTCTCCAAGATTTCTGATTTATCACTGTTCTCGCTATTAAGAAACTTGGTGAACTCGCCCTGTGCCAGCATCGTGGTCCGACAGAACTGGTTGAATTTGAGGCCGATAGCGAGTTTGATTTCCTCGTCGATATTTGTAGTCATCATTATGCCAGTGTTGAGATTGGTTAGTTCCCAATCCACCGGTTGGAATTTGCCGTCTGGTTTATTATTTTTGCGATGTACGCTCCATTTGGCGCGGTAGTGAACATTGTTGCTGCCGATGAATTCAAGTTCGGTATAGCCTTCACCCGTGCCTCGTCTGAGTAGTAGCCGCACGTCTTTGAAGGATATTTCTTCGTTTCCTTCAATTACTTTGTTACCTCTGTTTTTTTTATCTAAACGAGGTGTTGTGCCATATAGTGCCAGTGTGATGGCGTCGAGGATGGTAGATTTGCCTGCTCCTGTATTGCCGGTGATCAGAAACACCTCGCTGCTGGCCAATGGCTCTGCTGTGAAATCTATCTCGGCATCTTCTATCGATGCGATATTATGTATCTTTAATTTCTTGATTTTCATGATGATAATTCTATAATTAGGGATGACAATACAATGAATGGATTACTATCCTGCATAGTATGGAAAAATAATTCTCAAATTCTCAAATTCGGGATAAAAACAATTCATGATTCACGCGATTCCTCATTCAATTCCTGAACGGCCTCATTGAACATCTTCTCCAAGTCCTCAGGCAGTTCGACGCCTTTCTTGGCACGGTAAAACTGTTTCAGGATGTCGAGAGGATTCATTTGCTGGAATTCCGACAGTTCCATGGTCCTGTGCGTGGTTGCATGAGCGTCCTCTGTCCTTATAGCATTGATCTGGCAGAGTTTGCATGCCTTGGCTTTAGCAATCTCCTGAGCTTCCGAATAGGCGCGTGAGGGCAGGGAGTCGGTGATGGCCACGTTCAGACGGATATAGGTCTGGAGATTTGAGGGGTAAGCGTCGAAACGCGTCTTCACGTCATCCCATGGACGAGGACCGTCGGTAGGAAGGGTGACCAGAGGATGGATGTTTTTGATTTCAATTGTCCTGACTTGGGGAAGTTCGCTTCTTTGCCCTATTTCTACGATGCTCACCGAATGGCAGAGCTCTCTCTTTTCGCTGTCAGTGCTGTCAGAAGGCTCTCTGTAGTCTTCGTCGAAACTTGTGGCGATGGGGGTGCCGCTGTAGCGTGCCAATCTTTCACAGTCTTTGATAGTAAACGTCTGTGGTCGATGGATATGGCCCAGCGCCAAATAGTCGTAGCCGTCACCGAAAGCACTGATGTCCACACCTTCTATACCTCCTATGATGTTGTCGAACTTCTGGTCATGGCCTCTGAAGTCCGCGCTTCTCACTGTCGTGTGGGCCATCATCACCACGGGAAGGCCTTTGGTGTTGCGCTCAGCCACCAAGTCGCCAAGCATCGCATGAAATCCCTCGGGGATATTGCGGTCGGAAGCGTAGGGTAGGGCAATGACGAAACCTTTGCCAGGCAGTTCGATGATGTGGTTTTGAGGGTGTTCCTTGTCGAGGGTACCGATTGTGTGGATGTCAACCATTGATAACAGACTTTGGAAAGCCTCGGTGCGCATACCGCTGTCGTGGTTGCCAGCAGTGACGATGATGCGCATCCCTGGCACAGCCTTGTGTAGTTGTGCCATGCACTCAGAGAACAACTGTTGAGCGGAGGCGGAGGGTTGGGGGATGTCATAGACATCACCGCTGAGCAAAAACGCGTCGGGTTGCTCTTTACGTGTGATGTCAATGATTTGTTGCAGCATGTCCTGCTGCTCTTCTTTACGGTCGTAGTTGTAAAGCGTGTGGCCTAAGTGCCAGTCGCTCGTGTGAAGTATCTTCATAGTTGTGTTTTACAGATGGGTTAATGATGATTTTATAATGGTATGTTTGATTGTATGATTCGATGATTGACTTTGCTGAACTTCCGTCTCGGAATGTATTGATAGCCCCAAGAATATGATTGTTGACAAGGGGCTCGTGAGAAACATGGAGTATTTAAGCAAATGTATATAATTTATGTGACTTTACCAAATTTCGAGAAAGAAAAAAATTCCCCTGCGAGACAAACGTTCGCAGGGGATATATGGATGTGAAGGAATATAAGAATGTTCCTTTACTTGATCACCACCTTTTTGCCGTTGTGGATATAAATGCCCTTGGCGGTGGGTTTGCTGTTCAGACGGCGGCCGTCGAGCATGTACCAGCCTGACGACAGGTCGATGTCAGACTTCTGGATTGTGCGGATATCGGTACTGCCACCAAAATTCAGCTGGAAGGCGTTGGCGCCATTCTCAGATATGAAATTGTTGGTCACAAGGTCACCCTCCAACTCAAACCAAGCACGGAATGCGTTGAGCGTTGTCTCAGAGCTGGGATAGTAGAGCGCGTTGTTGCTGCCAAGGTAGAGGACCTTCGTGTCGCTGGCATCGAAGGTCACAGGGTCATAGGTACCCTTGAAACTCACAACACCGTCGATGGTGATGGCTTTTTCCTCGGGAGAGACATTGCTGAAAGTCACGTTCTTGAACACAGGATCTGTCTTGTCCTCATCTTGTGCCCATTTCACGATATAGGGCTTGCCGGCCTTGATGGAGGTCAGACTACTCTCTGAGAAGTTGAGATACAGTGTGTGGCCGTCCCATGAAGCGTCCTCAAGGGTCTTTACAGTAGCACCCTCAAGCGGAGTGTCGGTGAAGTCGTCCAAGTCGAATGGCAAGCAAAGCGTGTTCCATTTGTCGTCCTTGTAGAAGGTGCGGTTGCTGAAGGTCACTTTGGCTGGCAGACCCTGGTGGAACTCGTCGCTCAAACTCTCGTTGATGATTTCACTGTTGGTGTCGTTCTCGTCGGGGAGGATGACGTTGTTGAGGATGTAGTTGATGCCTGCCAGCGCGTCGATCTTGCCGTTACCGAAGTGAGAGGCGTTGGAGCCGGTCGTGGTGAAGTCGTCGTTGATGGCCGTCATCTTCATCACATGTTTCACGTCGTTGACGGTCATGTTCTTGCCCACTTCCTTGGCAGCTTGCAGCCAAAGGGCTACGATTCCAGCGGCTGCGGGGGTAGCCATCGACGTGCCTTCCATCATAGCATATGGATAATTCTTGTTGTTCACCACCAGGTCATAATTGTAGTTGTCTCCGTAATAACTGTAGGCGTCCACTTTTGTGGTGTGGTTGTGGTTCACTGCAGCGGCAAGTCGGGCCCCAGGAGCGGTGATCCAAGGATACTGTAGCCCTGTGGGGCTGGCATCGGCTGTGGCATAGCTCGAGAAGGGGGCGATGTCGCCTACGGTATATGATGGCATATACCATGATTCTCCGCTGAAATCAGTCCAATCACGTTTCGACACGTAGGCACCCACGGAGATGGCGTTTGGTATGGTGGCCTCGTCGCTGACGCTCATGTCGTCGTCACCGTTCGTCCAAATGTGACCGTTGGTCGTCAGGTAGTTGGTGAAATAATTATAATATCCAGCAGCCCACACGTCCATGTCCACACTTCCGCTTGTAGGATAAAACTCTACGGCCAGCGTGTATTTGCTATTGTGGTAAGTTGAGCCGTACTCGGTGGTTGTGGTGGTGGAGCTTCTTGATGTCAATTGGCTTGCATAGATGAGAATCTGGGTTTTGTTGGCGGAAGGAATATAGTCTTTATAAACAGTCAGTGTCCCAGAATAATAATTGCTCAGTCCGCTTACACTTACAACATCGGTTGAAGGAGTGACTTCTTTAGATGTCATTACATTTCCGTTAGTGTCGAGTACATATATTTTGCATCTCATGTTGTTGTTCAGGGTACGACACCAAGCGTTGGCTATCACACCTGAATATAGATAGCCTGGATCACCGTCGTCTGATGGGCAACGGAGGATGGTTCCCAACGGATTGTTCATGGTGGCTGTTCCACCTATATGGAAGCCGCCACCTTCACCGTCCATTGGTCTGTCAGCTTCGTTCGATGAGGCGAAGAGTACGATATGATTGGGGTGGCCGTCGCCAAAAAGTGTGTTATACACGTTGGCCACATCGCCTGTACCGTCGTGAGGCCCCCAATGTGAACCCCAACTGTTGCTCACCACCACGGGAAGGGTGTTGGCGTCGGCATAATCAACAATCTTCTTGACTGCGTTGGAAAGATAGGTGTCATTCAGTTCGTAGATGCCTGCCAAATAGAGGTCTGCTCCTGGAGCCATACCGCCATAGGTAGCATTGGCATGGTCATCGGTCACAGTGACATTGGTGCCGTCGACAATAACACTCGAGCCACCGGCCGTGGAAGCGGTATGGGTGCCGTGGTCTTCTGCTTTATTGTCGGTTGTCGCTCTCCTCAAATTATTGGATGAATATTCAGTAGCGTTTGAGCCGTTATAAACGTAGGCGTGCTTCATGCGGTAGTTGCCGTTTTGGTCCTTGAAAGCGATGTGCTGGAAGTCGATACCAGTGTCTATCACCCCGAGCACCACGCCGGTTCCGTCATAGGCTGTCGTGAGACCTGCCGCTTGAGCATCGGAGGAGAGTGTCAAAGCGTCGTCAACGTTGGTGGCTTGACGGGCATCCCTTGTGAAGATGCGCTTGAGGGGAGAAACGTTGATGCGCTTCACGTTGCTGATACCAGCCACCTTCTCGATTACGTCGACGGGGATGAGGGACGTGAACAGGCCATTGTCGAACTCTTCCTGAAGGATGACGCCCTGTGCCTCTACCTCGCTTTTGTCTGTAGGTTCGTTCAGGCTGAGGTAGGCTGCGATGTAGGCCTTGCCGTCGATGGTGTCGGGCGAGGCATAGAGCCTTGGACTCTGATAAACCTTTGGTCGCGAGCCTGACTCGGGGACATTGTCTGGCCTTTTGGACTGGGTGTTGCGTTCCACCTTAATTTCTCCGTTAAGTTCCTTAAGGAACATCTGTGTGGTGATCGACAGTTTGTTGTCAATCTCGTCGGTTTCATCCGTGGACTGAGCCCACATTGTTGGCGCCATGCCAAGCAGCATGGCGAGCATGAAAAACGTTTTCTTTTTCATTGATTAGTATGATGTTGTTTTATTTTGTGCTTGGACAAAAATTGCCTCATCTTTTTACCGGCTGCAAATTTACAACTTTTTTGCCAATTAGTGTTTATTCCTTATTAGTAATATTTGTGCTTTTCTTTACCTTATTGCTTGTCATTTGTGCTTTTCTTAATCTTATTGCTTGTAATTTGTACTTTTCTTTATCTTTTTCACTCCAAATTGTTCTTATTTTCGTAATTTTGCATTTCGAATGTGAAGCGTGACTAAACACAAACACAAAATAAAAAATCATTATGTTTATCAAAATTCTTCTCACAATCATCTTCTTGGCCGTTATGGTCTTCGTGGGCGTCTATTCCCGCAAGCAGGCCAGAAGTGTTGATGGATTCGTTCTTGGTGGACGTGCCGTAGGACCTTGGCTCACTGCTTTTGCCTTTGGCACATCCTACTTCTCGGCTGTCGTCTTCGTCGGCTATGCAGGACAGTTCGGATGGAAATATGGACTGTCGTCTGCCTGGATTGGCATCGGAAACGCAGTCATCGGCTCGTTGCTCGCCTGGCTCGTCCTCGGCAAGCGCACCAAACTCATGACACAGCACATCGAGAGCCGCACGATGCCCGATTTCTTCGGCACACGTTTCAAGAGCCAGCAACTCAGGGTGGTGGCTTCCGTCATCGCTTTCGTCTTCCTCATCCCTTACACCGCTGGTGTTTACAAGGGCATCTCTACACTCTTCGAGATGGGATTCGGAATACCCTATGAGTATTGTGTGGTCATCATGGCAATACTCACCGCTGCATACGTCATTCTTGGAGGTTACAAGGCCACGGCCATGAACGACTTCATTCAGGGCATCATCATGCTCTTCGGTATCATCGTCGTCATCGCGGCTGTGCTCAATGCGCAGGGAGGACTCACCGCTGCTGTCAACAAGATGGCGGCCATACCCACAGATGGAGCAGACGCAACCCAGACCGGTGCATACGCTTCGCTCTTCGGACCCGACCCATGGAATCTCCTCGGTGTGGTCATCCTCACATCGCTCGGCACATGGGGCCTGCCCCAGATGGTTGGCAAGTTCTACAGCATCACCGATGAGCAGGCCATCAAACGCGGCACCATCATCTCCACCATCTTCGCCTTCATTGTGGCTGGCGGCTGCTACTTCCTCGGTGGATTCGGACGACTCTACGGGATGCCCCCCACACTGCCTAACGGTAAACTCGCCTTTGACAGCATCGTGCCGTCCATGCTCGTCACACTGCCCGATATCATCATCGCGCTCGTAGTGCTTCTCGTGCTGTCGGCTTCCATGTCCACATTGGCATCGTTGGTGCTCACTTCCTCTTCAACCATGACACTCGACCTCATCTACCGCGACAAGAAATCCTTGCCGGGCGAAGTGGCTGAGGGAAGCATCGACGACGAGGTGGCCGAGCGCATCGAACGCCGTAAGGTGGTCGTCATGCGTGTGCTCATCGTCTTCTTTATTGCGCTATCGCTCATGATCGCTCTCAACCCGCCCACATTCATCGCTCAGCTCATGGGTATCTCATGGGGTGCGCTGGCAGGTGCTTTCCTCGCGCCTTTCATGCTCGGACTCTACTGGAAGGGCGTGACCAAGGCCGCTGTCTGGGCTTGTTTCATCTGGGGAGTGGGTATCACAGTGGTCAACATGTTGGCTGGCAACCCCATCAACCCCATCAACTGCGGTGCTATTGCCATGGTCGGAGGTTTCCCCATCGTCTGGATTGTGAGTCTCCTCTCTCCTAAGATGCCAAGCGACTACATCGAGAGTATCTTCAAGTGCTATAAGTAGCCCTTCATCAATATCCTGTAAGGATTAGACCATTTATAGAAGATCCCAATTGAAGCCCCACATGGAGAACTGCTGTTTGGTAGTTCCGACATGTGGGGTTTTTATTATGTTGCTAAGAGCTCTGCCGAGGCAGTTCGCCAACCATCGCAATGGTGCATAAAATCAGTTTATCTCGATTTTTTCCTCATAAATCTTTGCTTTTCGCATTTTTTATATAATTTTGCAGTTTGAGAGATTTATAACAAGTCGATAATGCATACAAGAGAAGAGAACCTGGAGGCCTTCGGGAGGTTGCTGGACATCCTTGACACCTTGCGTGTGAAATGTCCGTGGGACGCCAAGCAAACCAACGAGAGCCTCAGGCCCAACACCATAGAGGAAACCTACGAGCTCTGTGACGCGCTGATGAACGACGACCCACTCAACATCTGCAAGGAACTGGGTGATGTCATCATGCACGTCTGCTTCTACGCCATGATCGGACGAGAGAAAGGACAGTTCGACATCGCCGATGTGCTCAACAAGGAATGCGACAAACTCGTCTTCCGCCATCCACATGTCTATGGAGACACTGTGGCAGAGGATGTGGGCAAGGTGCTGCAGAACTGGGAACAACTCAAGCTCAAGGAGCGAGGAGGCAACAAGACCGTGCTTGCCGGAGTGCCGCAGAGCCTTCCGACCCTCATCAAGGCTTACCGCATACAGGACAAGGCACGCAACGTCGGCTTCGACTGGGACGAGCGGGAGCAGGTTTGGGACAAGGTGAAGGAGGAGATAGGCGAGTTCCAGGCCGAGGTCGCCAACATGGACAAGGAAAGGGCCACCAACGAGTTCGGAGACGTGATGTTCAGCCTCATCAATGCAGCCCGCTTATACCATATCAACCCCGACAACGCTCTGGAGCGCACCAACCAGAAGTTCATCAGACGCTTCAACTACGTGGAGCGGAAAGCCATGGAGCATGGACGACAGCTCAAGGACATGACCCTCGCCGAAATGGACGCCCTCTGGAACGAGGCCAAGGCTTTCGACAAGGCAGAGTAGGGGGCATTGCACACGTCCTCCATTGCAGGGAGTCATTGAGCCGGCCCTTTGAAGGCCGGTGTAAGCATCGAACTAAAGACCAATAGATATGAAACTAAGTTTACAATCCACACTTGCCATTAGGTCGGCTCTCAAAGAGGCGACCGCGCGTTTCGCTGTCGAAGACCTCACGTCTAAGTTCACTGACTTCCACGTGCAGGCCAAGTCCGACAACGGGGAATTGACCATCTACGATGATGATGAGAACGAGCTTTCCAAGTGCATTGTGCAGGAATGGGCCGATGCGGCGGAGAACGAGATGCGGAGAAGTGTGGAGATCAGCGTGAAGACCGAACTCGCTGAAATCAACAAGGACGGATACCTTGAAAACCTAAACATCATCAAGCCTTATTCGTTCGTCCTCGTTGACGACAATATGGAGACCATAGCCGAACTGCTTCTTGTCGATGACGAGAAACTCATCGTCAGCGACGAGCTCATGAAGGGACTCGACGAGGAACTCAACGACTTCTTCAAAAAACTCATGGAGGAATAATCGCCTTTTTTATAGAAGCGTTCCGCTTTCTCCCGAGGAAGCGTTCCGCGTTTCCAAATCAAAAACATCCCCGCCACTCGTTTGAGCAGCGGGGATGATTATTTTTGAAACCGATTCTTTACCCGGATTGCGTCAAATGGGGGCGTTGGTCACTTCACAACAGTTTTCACGCCATCGATGATATACACACCACGAGTGACTTTCTCAACCTTTCGGCCTTGAAGGTCGTAAACATCTTGGTCACCCTCGGCCTGAAGGCTGTGAATGAAAGTCGAACCGTCGGGGAATGCAAGGTTGAAACTGTTCACATTGGAGTTGTCGCGAGTCATGTAGGCTTTGTTTGCGCCTAAGGTGGTGCCGGTATATTTGTGGAAACCTAATAAAGAACTGTTTTTGCCACGGCCAAGCGTGTAGATGGTGCCGCCAAGTGAGGATACCGATGTCTCCTCCAGCACACCCTTGAGCAGGTTGTCGGTGATGGTGGCAATGGTTCCTGTGGACTCAGTGAAAGTATGGGTCGTTCCTGGATTGGCCATCACGATTACTGGTGTGTTGGCAGGTATTTTGTTCTCAATTTCATACATGGTCAGGGTGTTGCCCTCAACGCCGCTGACATAATACACGCCAAGAACATCATTGGGAATATCAACGGGGAAGTCCAGGTACATGGTGGCCATCTCCGAGAATGAGGCCATTGTCAAATTGAAGCTCTTTGGCGCGGCCGAATAGACGATGTTGAAGGTGAAATCTGGAAGACTGTATTCTTTGGGATCATGAGTGTCGCCTACAAGTTCGTCACTGGTCATTGTAACGTTCTTCACCAGTACTTCGTATGTACCACTGGTGACGGTCGCGTCCGCCTCAATGTTAGCTTTGATGTACCAATAGTCGTTCTCATCCATTGGTGTGTAAATCAAGTCATCATTGAGACCAGGAGAAACAATGATGTTGAAGTAATTACCATCTTCAAAATAAGTGTTGGCAATGGAGATGTTGTCTTGTCTGTTGGTGTTGGCTGTCCATATAAACTTTCCCCTGTTGTTTTTTGTCACACTGAATCCTTCTGGTAACACAATCGTGAATTTTGATATGTGATAAAACTCATCTTTATCCACATCAAGATTGATGAACATGGTTGGTTTTTCACCTACACCCATGGAGATATCCTCTCCATACATGCGTAAAGTGTGCTGCGCATTCATCCCTATCATCGGCAGGGATGCAAGCAAAGTTAAGAGTAAAAATTTTCTCATTATGATTTGTAGTGTTTTATTCTTTACCATAAGTTAGTGAATCTTTTCATCCAAGAAACGCAACGTGTAATCGCAACTGTTGGTCATTTCCTTGCAATGTTGGAGATACACATGCAAAATTAGCAATTTTGGCTTATTCAATCGCATACCATAGTCGAATTTTTCATAAAAAGTGACTTTCCTTGTCGTTTTTTCGTGTGTTTCACTTTTCCTTTAGGTTTTTTTTCGTACTTTTGCAGAAACAAAACAACTATTTCAAACGATTATGGACGACTATCACGCGGAAAACTTCAACTGATGCGATAGGGCCCCAAGATGCATACCTGAGGCTTTATCATTCTTTTGTTGTATCTTAAAGTTTATCAGTTATGCGCAACTACTGGAATTTCAAAGGAGGCATCAGGCCTCAGAATGAATGGACACCTGGATGCTGGATGCAGGTGACTTGTCCCGATGACGATGATGTGGATTTCCTCGAGGACAAAATCAAGATTCCCGACTATTTCCTTTCTGATATCGCCGATGCCGACGAGCGTTCCCGTTACGATTACGACGAGGGATGGCTCATGATCATCATGCGTATCCCTTACTATAAAGGAGTGAAATCGCAGTCGCCTTTCACCACCATCCCCTTGGGCATTATCCTCAAGAACGATGTCATCATCACCGTCTGCCATTACGAGACACAGATGATGCGCGATTTCATCGACCACCAGAAGAAGCGGGGAGAGGGATTCACCGACGCCACCGACCTCATCTTCCGCACATTTCTCTCAGCGGCCGTATGGTACCTCAAGCACCTCAAGCAGGTGGGATTCATGATTGAGAAGGCCAAGTCCGACCTTGACCAGCAAATCGACAACAAGGACCTCATCGGACTGGCGCGCATCCAGGACTCGCTCACCTATTTCGCCACTTCCATCCGTGGCAACGAGACACTGCTCTCCAAACTCAAGTTCCGACTGCCAGTCGATGAACTCGACGCGGAACTTATCGAGGACGTCAATATCGAGATGAACCAGGCCAGGGAAACCACCAACATCTACACCAACATCCTCGACTCTACCATGGATACATACGCCAATGTCATCAACAACAACATGAACACCGTGATGCGTGTGCTCACGTCGCTCAACATCGTCATCATGCTCCCGACACTCATTTCGAGTTTCTTCGGCATGAACCTCATCAATGGCATGGAGTCACGATGGTGGGGATTTCCTGCCACCGTCATCGTGTCAGTGATTCTCACTTTCCTCTCCTGGTACTATTTCCACCGCAAGCACTGGATATGATTTTCTACTTCTCAGGCACCGGCAACTCCGCATGGGTGGCGCAGCAACTCGCACAGCAACTCAATGACCGTTTATGCTTCATCCCTGATGAACTGAAGGGGGAAGCAAACTATAAACTGCGAGCCAATGAGAAACTTGGTTTCGTCTTCCCTGTCTATGCATGGAGAGTGCCCAAGTTCATCCTCAAGTTCATACGGAGGATGAAGGTGGAGAATGTCAGTTATGTCTATTTCGTCGCAACTTGTGGCGACGACTCCGGACGTATGGATCATTATTTCAAGAGGGCTGCCCAACGAAAAGGATGGAAGGTGGCGTGTGGCTTCTCTGTCATCATGCCAGAAGCATACGTCTCTCTGCCTGGCTTCGATGTGGACGACAAACTCAAGGAGAACCGCAAACTGAGGGAGGCCAAGACAAGACTCGATGACATGGCCACTTTTATCGCAGACTCCAGGCAAGGACGGTTTGAAACCATTCCAGGACGCCTTCCATGGACCAAAAGCATCGTACTCGGATGGTTCTTCAACACCTTTCTCATGTCGCATAAGCCCTTCCACACCAATGGCAACTGCAACGGCTGCGGCAAATGCGCGAAGGTCTGCCCGCTCAACAACATCGAAATGAAAGCCCACCCAGAGAAACCGGCTGATCCTGAAACCATGGCTTCTCCGCTCCGACCGCTATGGCACAAGGATTGCGTGGGTTGCCTCCGATGCTACCATTCCTGCCCTCAACGAGCCATCGAGTACGGTCGGTTCACAAAAGGGAAAGGCCAATATCTACACCCTTGAACAACGACAATTCCGTCCCTAATAACCCTTATCGCTTATGAAATTCATCTCATGGAACGTCAATGGCCTCCGAGCTTGCTACGGCAAGGGATTTGAAGAGGCTTTCAACAATCTCCAAGCAGACTTCTTCTGCTTGCAGGAAACCAAAATGCAGGAAGGACAATTCGACATCCAATTCCCAGGTTACGAAGTATATTGGAACTATGCCGAAAAGAAAGGCTATTCAGGAACGGCTGTCTTCACCAAGCACCACCCAATCAGCGTCGCCTATGGCATTGGCATCGATGAGCACGACCACGAGGGAAGGGTCATCACGCTCGAGATGGAACGTTTCTACCTCGTCAACGTCTATACACCTAATTCACAGGATGAGCTGCGCAGGCTCGACTACCGCATGACGTGGGAGGAAGACTTCAGGAAATACCTGCTGGCACTCGACGAGAAGAAACCCGTCATCGTCTGCGGCGACATGAACGTGGCGCACAAGGAGATTGACCTCAAGAACCCGAAGACCAACCGTCGCAACGCAGGCTTCACCGACGAGGAGCGCGATAAGTTCACGGTATTGCTCGACAGCGGTTTCATCGACACCTTCCGTTTCTTCTATCCTGAACAGAAAGATGCCTATTCATGGTGGTCCTACCGCTTCAAGGCTCGTGAGAAGAACGCAGGGTGGCGTATCGACTATTTTCTCGTCTCCTCGCGTCTGGCCGAACAACTGAAGGGTGCCAGCATCCACAACGAGATCTATGGCAGCGACCACTGCCCAGTTGAGCTCGTCATCGAATAACAAAAACGGGAGCGCCCATCGGTGCTCCCGTTTTTTTTCTTGGTTCTGTGCGCTATGTCGCTTCAGCGTGGCGGCACTGTTACTCGGTAACCACCTTGTTGGTTTCCACGTCAGGGAAGACCACCGCAGGCTTGAAGTGCTTGGCCTCCTCAAAGTCCATCAGCGCGTACGACATGATGATGACGATGTCGCCCACTTGCACCTTCCGGGCAGCGGCACCGTTCAGGCAGATGCTGCCCGATCCGCGCTCTCCTTTGATAATGTAAGTGTCGAAACGCTCACCATTGTTGTTGTTCACCACCTGCACCTTCTCGCCGGCAATCAGATTGGCAGCGTCCATCAAGTCCTCATCGATGGTGATGCTGCCCATGTAGTGGAGGTTGGCCTCGGTCACACGGGCGCAATGGATCTTGGATTTCAGAACTTCTATCATCATTTTTTCTTAATAGCTACTTATCTGGTCTTGTACTTCACATTGTCGATGAGACGAACGGGGATGCTGCCGCAGAACACGGTCACACAACCCACCACATAGTCGCTGTCGTCCCAGTTCTTCAGGCTGCGGAGGCTGTCGCCGTCCACAATCTCGTAGTACTGCACTTCCAGACCATCCACCGAGTTGATGTTGCGGATGACATACTGGCGGGTCTCCTCAAGGGTGTGGTCTTTGGCGAAATAGACACTGGCGAAGAGTGTGCGAGAGATGTTCAGGGCAATCTTGCGCTCGTCATCAGAGAGCAGGGAGTTGCGGCTGCTCAGAGCAAGGCCGTCTGCTTCTCTCACAATGGGGCAGGGCACAATCTCCAACGGGTACTGCTGGTCGGCCACCATCGCCTTGATGACGGCTATCTGCTGGAAATCCTTTTCACCGAAGTAGGCGCGGTCGGGCTCAACAATCATGAACAACTTGCTCACAATCTGGCACACACCGTTGAAATGGCCGGGACGGAAAGCGCCCTCCATCACCTCGTCCGTCGGGGGATAGGAGAAATGACGGGTGTCGGGCTCGGGGTACATCTCTATCACTTCGGGGGCGAACAGGATGTCGGCGCCGATGCTTTCTACCAGCTCGCTGTCGGCGTCCAGCGTGTGGGGATACTTCTCCAGGTCTTTCTTGTCATTGAACTGTGTCGGGTTGACAAAGTCGCTGACGACTGTCGCACCGTTTTCCGCCACTGAACGGCGGATGAGTGAGGCGTGACCCTCATGAAGGGCACCCATCGTGGGCACCAGACCCACTTTCTTGCCCTCTGACTTGAAGGCGCTGACAGCGGCCTTCAACTCTTCAATCGTGTGAATAATCCTCATTTTTTGATCAAGTTAATGGTTGGGACACAAACGTCCCGTCATCATGTTTGAGAATAGCATTGCGCTAATTCACTGCAAAGTAACATATATTTTGGCAGAATGAGAAGAAAATTCATAAAAAATACGCTTTTGTCATCTCAATGCCCCATGAGCTAACGCCTAAATCCTAAAGCCTACCGCCTAAAGTTAAGAAGGAGTCTAAAGGTCACACTCTTCAATAACCAATAACCTATAACCAATAACCATTCAGAGCCTACTAATGCTTAATGCGTAGCACGGTGAATGAGTACTTGGGCATCACGTAATCGCCTTGCGTCTTCAGCACGACCTCTTTCATCACAGGCTTGTTCTCTTTGTCGTCGATGCGGCCCGACAGCACGCTCTCGGTCGCGTTCACTTCCGTAACTCCGGCAAGGCCCTCGATGTCGCGGAGGTCCAGTGCCAACGTGGTTTCTACGGGAAGCAGGTTGCAGAGTTTCAGGATGATGTCGCCGGTCTTTTCGTCTTTCACCACCGAGGCTGCCAGTCGTTTCTGCACGTCGGTGTTGCCGCCTTCGGTGATGTCGATGCGGCTGCCGATATACTGTGTGCCGCTGTTGTTGCCGTAGAGTTTCTGCACCTCGTAGTTCACCGTAGGATACACACCCGCATTGTCGAAGTAGATGAGGTCGGGGTTCCAGCTGGTGTGACGGTTGCGGGCGAGCAGGGGAGCGTAGGACGTCATCTCCACAACGTCGCCGTTGCGCTCCACGCCTGTCAGGTAGATGGCCTCTGACAGTGCGTTCTCAAGCGTGTTGCCACGCGAGGCGTACTCACCGAGATAGACGGTGGTCGAGTTTCGTTCGTAGTTGTCGTAGAAATGCTGGTTGTTGACAAACCATCCCGGGCTGTTATAGTAATGCTCGTCAACGATGGGTATCTTGTTTTCCTTGGCGATCTTCCAGCCCCATTCATAGTCGGAGCCCTCGAAGAAGGGCCCCACGGTGCCTACCACCGTGATGTCGGGATATTTCTCCTGAACGCCTTTGCAGAGGTAGAGGTAACGCTCGGTGAACACATCGCTGATGAGGTCCTCGTTGCCGATGCCGACGTACTTCAGGTTGAAGGGCTTGGGATGCCCCGCATCGGCTCTCATCTTCGCCCACTTCGAGGTCTTGGGGTCACCGTTCGCCCATTCCACCAGGTCGAGGATGTCTTGCAGGAACTCGTCCATCTGCTCCCAAGGCACACCGCCTTGCTGGCCGTTGCCACCGATGGAGGAGTTCTGGCATGGCACACCGGCGGCTATCACGGGCAGTGGCTCGCAGCCCATGTCCTCACAGAAGGTGAAATACTCGAAGTAGCCCAAGCCCATCGTCTGGTGGTAGTGCCAAATGTTAAAGTCGCCCTTGCGCTGCTCCAGTGGACCGATGGTGTTCTTCCATCTGTAGATGTTGTCGATGCCGTTGCCGTGGGCAAGGCAGCCGCCTGGGAAACGCATGAACTGGGGCTTGAGGTCGGCGATGGTCTGTGCCAGGTCGGCGCGCAGGCCGTTTCTGTGGCCGTGGAAAGTGTTCTGTGGGAAAAGACTGACAAAATCTATGGCCACCTTGCCCGTCTGACTGGGAGTGATGACGAGTCTTCCATTGGTGGTGGTACCGTTGCAGGTCAACTTCACTTCCTGTTTCTTCCACGCTTTGGTGGCATTGATTGAGGTGGAGGCCAAAACCTTGCCGCCCTCGTCGGTAATCTGGATGTTGAGTTTCTGCTTTCCGCCCTCGGGCAACTTGGTCCAAAGGCTCAGCGTGTATTTCTCGCCTTGCTTCACGTTGATGCCGTCGTAACCGTGGTTCACGAGGCTCGCGCCCGTGCTGGCCACATCAAGCAGGGTGTAATGGGGGTTGTTGGCGTGGATGGGCGCTGAGGTCTCGATGCTCCAAGTGGTGCCTTCGCCCTCCAGACTCCAGGCGGTCTGGCTGTTCCATCTGCCATTGTCCATGGCGTTGTACTCGAAGTCGCGGTTCTGCACCAACTCGGCATAGAGGCCTCCGTCGGCTGCCCAGCTGATATCCTCGAAAAAGATGCCGATAAGTTTGTCGCTGATGCGCTTGTTGCCCGTCGGGTCGATGCGCAGGGTGGCTTTCACGCCGTTCAGTTTGGCGAAACGGGTGCCGTCATCGCGCATGCTCTCGTTGTTTCTGTTGCCACGGTGGTGTGCCGCCTGGGCATAGAGGCTCATCTCGTCAGCCACACTCCATTCCACACGGGTGCATTGTCCATGCTGTACACGGCCGTCTATCACCGCTTCCACATATACGTCCCTGTATGCGTTGGCGTTTGCCTGACGGGGCGCGCTCCAGTGCTGAAAGTCGGTGCTGCCTTGCTGATAGACATGACCTTGAGAGGTCTTGTAAGTCACAATAAACAGACCGCCTTCGTAGGTGATGACGGGAGCCATCACGTTTTCGCCAGCCTGGCTGTAGGGATAGTCCTGTGGCTTCCAGCGGCACAGGTCGGGTGACAGGGTGGTGGAGAACTGGTTGATGCGGTTGTTCAACGCCCACACCACATACCAAGTGCCGTCCTTGCGGAGAACTGACGGGTGGAACATCTTTTTCTCGCTGCCCCAAGCACCGTAGTCGCTCGACACATAGCCGTAGCCCTCGCCTATACTGGTCCATTGCTGACGGTCGATGCTGTAGGCGAACTTCAGCCCACCGCCGCCGTTGGCGTATTGGTCAGCGTAGGTGAGCAGATAAACAGAGTCGGGATGATTGTCGGTTCTGTTCACACTGGCTTGGGAGGTAAAGCCTGTCAATCCAAACAAAGTAAACAGTGAGATAGTAAGTGTTTTATTCATTGTAAATAAAATGATTATAAGGTTTTATTAAAGTATTACTTAAAGTAATTGGAGTAAAAAAGCATACAGGCAACAAAGGACTCCCTTTGTTGCCTGTATGTTGTTGGTCACAACTTGGTGAACACCCACTTGAGCACCAGATTGTCATTCTCCACGTATGCGCTGGCCACACATTTGGTGTGGTTGGAATACAGCGTCACGTCGTAGCGCTTAATCTCTCCTCGCCAGAAAGCACGGACCAGTTCGGACTTCTGCTTCTCGCCGTATCTGGCCCATTGGCTGACGGGATACTGGGCTGCACCAGGACCAGTCAGCACCATTTCGTTGTTGTCTTCCACAGCGTAATCATAGAGAATATCGGCAAATCTCAGGCCGAGGATGTCGATGGCGGCCTTGTAGTTGTTCACCAGACTATCGAGTTGGTATTGCTCCATGGCGGTGTTATAGACGCTCTTGGCGGTGAGCTGGCGCATGGAGGTTTGCTCCACCTTGCTCAGTCCGTTGTTGTCGAAGTAATACAGACGCTTGGCGCTCAAGGTATCCTTGGCCATGTCGGTGGAGGTCTCGTCCACCAGGATTACATTGCCTTTCCACACAAGCAGGGAGGAGGAGTCGGTGGCGTTGATCTTGGATATCAGGTCGTCCTTCTTGTCGCCCCAGTTGGCGTTGATGACATCACTTGGCTGCACCTTAAGGGTGGCTTGCACCATGTTGGCTACACCGTAGATGGTGCCGTTCTCTGCAGTAGAGGAGTATCGAATGGTCGGAGCACGGAAAGTCACGGTGTAATTACCTGCTCTCTCCGGTGCTGTGAAAGTGAATTCTGGTTGTGACGTTGTGGGATCGACTTGACGCCAGGTGAAGGAGGTACCGTCGCTGATGGTGTATTGGTAGTCGCAACTGTAGATGTTGGCTCCAGGGTCGTTGTACGACACTATTCCGGTTACTATCTGTCCCGTATTGACGGGGTTGGGGGAGAGGGTCAGGTCTTTGTAAACGGGTGAGTGTGATTTGCCGCCATGTTCTTCCTCACAACCGGCAAGCGCCATGCCGAGGAACAGCACAGCCACAAAGGAAAGCATGAAGTTTCTTTTCATGATGCTGTTTGTTTATTTGTAGTTTTCTGCAAAATTAGCCTTTTTCCCGCACTTTTCCTCGCCGTATGACATTTTTTCACAGCCTGTCACCCCTTTTTAACCATTCTTTAGCAGGAGAAGCCTAAAGCCTAACTCTTAACTCTCGACTCTCGACTCTTGACTCTCGACTCTTGACTCTCAACTCTCGACTCTTGACTCTTGACTCTCAACGCCTAAAACCGGATATTCACGCCGGCCATGAAGGTGGCCTTGGGCATGGGGTAACCGAGGTTGATCTCGTAGCGCTGGGCCAACAGGTTCTCACCGCGCAGCCACAGGCCCACCATGGGGTGCAACTGGTAGTTGACAGTGGCGTTCACCAGCGTGAAGTTCTCTTTCTGCTCGTTGTCGTCCACTGCGGTGTAGAGGTCATTGATTTGCTGGATGCCGGCGATGACGTTCCACGGACCGCATGTGTAGTTGGCGCCCAGGTAGCCCTTGTAGGTCGGAGCGGCCACTACGGGGTTCTTCATGTGCAGGTAACTGTGGTTGGTGTTGAGTTGCCAGTGCTTGTTGACGCGCCAGGCCGCCTCCACTTCCACGCCTTTGTTCTGTAGCTCGCCCGTGTTGATGTTCTGGCGGTTGACGGTCTGGATGAGGTTGTCGGCCTTCAGGTAGAAGAGGTTGATGCCGTAGCTGACGGTGTTGTCCAGCAGGCGTTGCTTCCACGACAGCTCGTAGTTCATCATCCGTTCTGGCTCCAGGTCCTCGTTCGATGGGGGATAGAGGTACATCTCTCGCATGGTGGGGTTGCGGAAACCTTTGCTCACCATGGCTTTCAGTTCGCCCGTCGCCATCGGGCGCACCACGAGGCCACCCTGTGGTATCCACTCTGAACCTGTGATGCTGTGGTGGTCGAGGCGGATGCCGGCGTCAGCGGTCAGCCAGCTTGTGATGTCCTGTCGGAAGTCGATGTAGCCGGCCACCTCGTTGCGGTGGCTCTTGCCGCTCTGTTTGTTCGGGGTGTCCAGCACCTCGCCAGTCTCGCGGCTGGTATAGTACGCCTTGCCGTAGATGTGCTGGTAGTCCACACCCACGGTCAGGCGGTTGCCCTCGAAGAGTTGTGCGCTCTGGTACCATGAGACGCCGGTCAGCGCGTCTTTGGAGCGGAAAAGTCGGGCCTGTGGGTTGCCGCCCTCGCCGTAGCCGTCGTTGATCTTGTGGCGACCGAAGTTGTGATAGACGCTCAGGGCACCGTTCGTGCGCTCATAGTGGTTCTCCACGGCGGCCGTGGTCACGCCGCGGGTGATCCATTGGTCTGCCTCGTACATGGGTGCGGTGACTGTGCCGGGGTAGGAGGAGTTGAAATGGGTGATGTCGGCGTCGGCATAGATGTTCCAATGGTCCGAAAGGTCGTAGCCCAACTTCACGTAGCCGCCGTACTGCTCGAAGCCCATGCGGGGACGGTGGTTGTCGCTGCGGCTGTACTGAGCCGACACGGTGGAACTGAAACGACCGCTGCGCACTTGGTTGCTGGCCTCGCTCTGGAAGGTGCCATAAGACCCACCACCGAGGTTGATATGCGTGCGCACGCCGTCTTCCTTCATGCCACGGGTTACGATGTTGATCACACCGCCCATGGCGTTGCTGCCGTAAAGCACTGAGGCTGGACCGCGCAGCACCTCCACGCGCTCGGTCATCATCGTCTGGTAACTGTCGCTGATGGGGTGTCCATAGATACCCTGGTATTGGGGATGTCCGTCGATAAGCACCATCACCTGTCCACTGCCGGCAGAGATACCGCGAAGGCTGATGCCTCCGGCTGCGCCGCCGGAAACGCCGTAGCCCATTACGCCGCGTTCAGTGACGAAGAGGCTTGGCACCAGTTCGGTCAGGGTGGGGAGCACGCTGATCTGTTGTTGTTCGGTCAGCGCCTCACGGTTCACCACGGTGACGGTCATGGGCAGATGGCGGATGTCGGTTTGGGTGCGTGTGCCTGTCACCACCACGTTGTCCAAGGCGACGGAGGTGGTGTCGGTCTGTGCGTGTGCGGCCAATGGCAGGCACAACAACGGAAGGATAAGTTTCTTCATTCGTGTCATAGATGAATAGATGTGTTTAACATAAAATGACTCTCTGTCTTTTTTCAATAAGCAAATTTACATCAATATTACGATTTTTATTGTACTTTTGCAATAAAAAGAACGCTCAAATCCTCATATTTTATGATAAATCAGACAGAGTTCTCACTCACACCCAAACGGCGGGGATTCCACCTCATCACGGCCGAGATTCTTCAGCAACTACCCTCGCCATTGCCAAAAACTGGCATCCTCCATCTCTTCGTGAAACATACCAGCTGCGCCCTCAGCATCAACGAGAACGCTGACCCTGACGTGCGTTACGACATGGAGAAGATCTTCAATCATCTCGTCAAGGAGGGAGAGCCGTACTACGACCACACGCTCGAGGGGCTGGACGACATGCCCGCGCATGCCAAGAGCACCTTGGCAGGAGTTTCCATCACCATCCCCATCAGTCGAGGCCGTCTCAACCTTGGCACCTGGCAGGGCATCTATCTCTGTGAGTTCCGCGACCATGGCGGTCCCCGCAGTATCGTCGCCACCATCATCGGCGAATAATCTTCTTTTAGTCAAGAGTCGAGGGTCAAGGGTCGAGAGTCAAGATAATTCTTTGAAGGGTTATAGGTTATAGGTTATAGAATTTAGGCTAACGCCTAAAGCCTAAATAGGTCAAGAGTCTAAATCGCTAACGCCTAAAGTTAAGAGTTAAGAATTAAGAATTAAGAATTAAGAAGGAGTCTAAAGGTCGCCCTCTTCAATAACCAATAACCTATAACCAATAACCTTTCAGAGCCTAAAGTCTCACTTGGCTGTGGAAAACTTACGACGTCGTGGATTGTGGCGGAAGTGCCAGTGGAGTTTCAGTCGGGTGAAGTACTGGTTATAGATGATGCCAGCGACAATCAGCGCCAGACCCACGTATGTGGCGGGCAAGATACGCTCACCAACGATATGCGCGATGAAGAAGAGCGAGAGGAAGGGACCGAGGTAGCAGAGTTGGTTGACCAGCGCGGGGTTGGTAGTGTTCTTCAACGCCAGTCCGAAGCAGATGAAAGGGATGCCCATCTCGAACAGACCTGCATAGATGCCCCACAGGATGCCCTGCGTCAGTTCCTGTTGGCTCACACCCTCCTTGAAGATGGGCACCTCCAAAACGAAGGCGATCATCAACTGGTAGAGGGCGCCGAACATGAAACCCATGAAGAACTGAACACTGCTGTTGTACTGACTGCTTCTCTGGTTGTTGACCATCCAGTAGGCAGCCCACAGCACGGCGGAGAAGATGGCGAGGATGAGACCCATGCCGAACTGGCTGTAGTCGCCGATGCCTGCGTTTGAAGCGCCCACCGAGATGACGATTACACCTAAGAGCGACACCAGCATGCCGATGTACTTGCGTTTCTCGATACGGATCTTGAGAAACATCGCCAGCATGAACACCAAGGCCACAGGCCAAATGTAGTTCACGGGTTGCGCCACCTGCGCTGGCAGTAGCTTGTAAGACTTCATCAGCACCAAATAGTAGCCCGTAGGGTTGATGAGTCCCAGGATGGCGAAGTAGCCCCATTGGTGGGTGTGGAACTTACGGATGGTGCGCCAATTGCGCTCGATGGTGACGTAGATGGCGAACAGCGCGAGGGCTGTGAGGGTCGCCACCAATGTCAGTCCGAAGAAGGTGAGGCCGCGCTGGGCCATCTTGAAGGCTGTGGCCACAGTGGCCCAGCTCAACACCGCTACTGATGCCTGCAGCAGCGCTTTGTTGTTTGCTTGCATGTCTATGTTTTTTTCAGAGTTTCAATTCTTTCCATTGACCATAAAGAACTACCTATCGTCCCTTTTAACTCCCCTTTTAACTCCCCTTTTAACTCCCCTTTTAACTTCCCTTTTAACTCCCTTTTAAAGCTAAATACTCGCTCGCAGGATGTCCATATATTCCTTGTAGCTAATGTGCCGTCCACCCATTGACTTGAGGTGGGGCGTCTCAAACTGGCAGTCGATGAGGCTGTCGTCGAAATTCGAGAGGGCTGAGGCCAAAGCGATGAGCGCCAGCTTGCTGCCACTGGGCTGGAGCGAGAACATGCTCTCGCCGAAGAAGCAATGGCCCAAGGTCACACCGTAGAGACCGCCAATCAACTCTTTGCCATGCCAAGCTTCCACGCTCATGGCGAGGCCTAAGTCGTGAAGACGGGTGTAGGCCTTGATCATGTCCTCGCCCAACCATGCGCCTGGCTCGTCGATACGGGGTGCGCTGCAGTGCTCGATCACCTGCTCGAAACATTGGCCGAAACTCACGCTGTACTCCCCTTTGTTCATCATCGTGTGCATGGAGTGGGAGATGTGGATCTCGGAGGGGAAGATGACGAAGCGGTCCATCGGACAGTACCACACAGGCTCGTCGTGCCATTGGAAAGCGAACCAGGGGAAGATGCCGTTGGAGTAGGCGAGAACCAGCCACTCGGGCGTCAGCTCACCGCCAACACAGAACCTGCCGTCCTCGTCGGGAGGATAGAACAAGGGGTTGGGAAACCACGTCTCATTGCCCGTCAATCTGTATGCCATGTTCGTCTGAATAGTTGATGTTCGCGATACCTCCAGAGCGAAGAGAGCCGAAGAGTATCTCCTTCATCAGCAGGGGTTTGAGGTCGCGGGCGATGACGCGGTCGATCTCTCTGGCGCCATATTCTTTTGTGAAACCTTTCTGCAACAGGTGTTGGAAGGCGTCGTTACTCACTTTGAGGGTGATGCCACGTCCTTGCAGTTTGGTTTCAAGGATACCCAATTTCTTTTTCAAAATAAGTTGTGCCATGTGCTCGTCCATGTCGTTGAACGAAACCACACCGGTAAGGCGGTTGAGGAACTCGGGCTTGAATGTCTTCTTCACCTGCTTGAGCATGGCCTCGCCACGTGTCACATGGCCGGTGAAACCCACATTGGCCTGAGCTGCGTACTGCGCGCCGGCGTTGGAGGTCATGATGAGCACCACGTTGCGGAAGTCGGCCTTCTGTCCGCGGTTGTCGGTCAGTCGGGCATAGTCCATCACCTGTAACAAAATGTTGTAGATATCCTCGTGCGCCTTCTCGATTTCGTCGAGCAGCAGCACGCTGTTGGGATTCTTGCGGATGGCGTCGGTAAGCAGTCCACCGTCCTCGTAGCCTACATAGCCGGCAGGTGAGCCGATAAGCTTGGCCACGGTATGTTTCTCCACGTACTCGCTCATGTCGAAGCGGATGAGCTCGATGCCTAACTGTTGCGACAGTACTCGCGCAACCTCAGTCTTGCCCACACCCGTTGGACCCACGAACAGCAGGGAGGCCAGTGGCTTGTCGTCGTCGTTCAGGCCGGCCTTCGCCATCTGGATGGCTTCCACCACCAGGCGGACAGCCTCGTCTTGACCGTAGATCTGGGCGGTAATGTTGCCGTAGAGCTTCGACAGACGGTCGGCGTCGTTGTCGTGCTCCGCCAGCGCATCCACTCTGCACATCTTGGCCAACACGTTCGAAATCTCAGTCTTGGTGATGGCGGACGAGCTGTTGCCGTCGATTGCGTGGGCGGCGCCGGCCTCGTCGAGCAGGTCGAGTGACTTGTCGGGCTGGAAGCGGTCGCTGATGTGGCGTGTGCTCTCTGTCACCGCATAGCGGACAGCCTCCTCGTCGTAGCTCACTTGGTGGTATTCCTCATAGACGGGCTTGACCGACATGGCGATCTTGAAGGTCTCCTCCTGGTCGGGCTCGTCGATATCTATCTTCTGGAAGAAACGCAGCAGACCTGCGTTGCGCTCCATGTTGCGTTTGTAGTCTCCGTAAGTGGTGGTGCCGATCACCTGAAGCTGTCTTGACTCCAGGTAGGGTTTGATGATGTCGTAGGCGCAGGGCGAACCGTCGCTGTTGTTCGATGAGCCGAAGATAAGGTGGATGTCGTCGATGTAGATGATGCCCCTTGCGCTCACCACCTGGTCAAGGGTGATCTTAAGGCGTGTCTCCAAGTCGCCCTTGTACTGTGAGCCGGCCATCAGACTGCCGATGTTGAGTTGATAGACCGTGGCGCCCTTGAGCGACTCGGGCACCTTGCCTTCAGCGATGAGTCTGACCAGTCCCTTGACGAGGGTGGTCTTGCCCACGCCCGGCTCACCGATGTGCAGGGGGTTGTTCTTGGAATAGCGGCACAGTACCTGGATGGTGCGGCGCAGCTCTGCCTCGCGCCCGATCAGTTGGGGGCTCGAAGCCGACAGCGCTTTGTTCATGTCGGTCAGGTAGGGGCTCCTGGCAGGATTCTCTTCTAAAAAGTCGTCCATTGGCTCTTCTTCGTCATCATCCTCGTAAGGCTGCTCTTCCAAACGTGATATGAAGGCGGAAAGGAAGGATGCGCGTGCCTGTTCACCACCGATTTCCTGCACGAGGATGTTGGCGGCGAAACTGTTCTCTAAGTTCATCAGCGACTGGACGATGATGGGCAGTGTGATATAATCCCTATTGGCATTCTGGCAGGTGTGTAGCGACTCGTTGAGCAGCATCTCCATCTGCACCGATAGCTCTTCCTCGCCCTCTTTCACTTCGCGATCGACTTTCTCTTGTGCGTCCAGATAGTTCATGAGGTCTTCCTTGATGTATTCAGGATAACCGTTGACATGTCGGACGGTGAGGGCGAAGGGTGAGAAATCTACCAGGCTCAGCAGGAGGTGTTCGGGTGTGACATACTCATGGCTGTACGACTTGCTGATATCAATGGTTTTTTGCAGGGTCTCCTGCGTCTTTGCATCGAATAAAATACTCATAGACAATACTTTTTGGCAAATAATGGATAGGGGTTCTTGTGGACGTATGCTTCAGACGGGACGCATGGACAGACGAAGGGGAAAGCCCTCGGCACGCGCCATGGCGACGGATTTCTTGATTTTTGTGGCGGCGATGTCGTAGGTGTAGGTGCCAGCCACACCCTCGCCGTTGTTGTGCACGCGCAGCATGATGCTGTTGGCCTCGGCCTCCGACTTATGGAACACGCTCACGAGCAGCATCACCACGAAATCCATGGTGGTGAAGTCGTCGTTGTGCAGCACCACTTCGTAGCGTTCAGGCTCGCGTATTCCCGGCCGAACTTTCTTGTCGTGGTTGATTTGTGATTTCTCTGATGGCATGCGTCTCTTTTTTCTTGCAAAATTACGAATAATCTATGATTTTCAAGCCAGTTGCAATCATTTATTTTATTCATGCGTATTCAAACCTTATCATCATCTCATTTTGTGAGTTAAAAAATTATATGTATCTTTGCTGTGACTGCCTGACGACGAGAACCGAATCTGTTAACAATAATCCTTAAAATGATAAAACTGAAGATGATGAAAAAAACCTTTATACTGGCGGCATTGTTGACCTACGCCTTGATATCCAATGCACAGGAATGTAAGATTTACGTGGACATGGGCACCCGTGGACACGATGTCTCGAAATCAATGTATGGCATGTTCTTCGAGGAAATCAACCATGCGGGCGATGGCGGCCTATATGCCGAGATGCTGCAAAACCGTGGTTTCGAGGAACAAGTGTATCCCAGCGGCACCACCTATCGCGACGGACGTGTCTATTCACCCCATGCGCAAAACTATTATGGCGGCTGGTACGCCGACTTCGCCATCGACTGGAATATAGAGGCGAAGAAATGGACGGGATGGACTGTTACCAGCAGCGGCTGCACACTGAGCAAGGATGTGGTGGAACTAGACGCCCCTTTGCATGAGAACACACCACATGCCCTGCATCTGGCCATCTCCAACGCCACAGCTGCAGCCAACGTCAACGTGACCAACAGCGGATATTGGGGTGTGGCGACAAAAAAAGGCGAGACCTACAAACTACGTTTCTACCTGAAAGGCGCGACCGCGGCCAAGGTGATGGCGCAGTTTGTCACCAAGAACGGAACAACATTCGGCAACATAGATTTCAATGTCATAGCTGATGACCAATGGCACGAATACACAGGAGTCTTGACTGCCACCAACGACATGACAGACGGTACGTTCCGCCTGCGCTTGTCTGCGTTCGATGGCAGAACAGCGGACTACGATATCGACTATGTGTCGCTCTTTCCAACCGACACTTATAAAGGACGCGAGAACGGTATGCGCAAAGACGTGGCCGAGATGCTCGAAGGACTGCATCCCAACTTCCTTCGCTGGCCTGGTGGCTGTATCGTGGAGGGATTCACCTTGGAGAACCGTGTGAAATGGAAGGAGACACTGGGCGACCCCACGACTCGACGGGGCGAGTTCAGTCTGTGGGGCTACCGCTCCACCTATGGGCTGGGTATGTTCGAGTTCCTCCAACTGTGTGAGGATATGGGCATGGACGGCATGTTCGTGGCCAATGTGGGCCTGTCGTGCTCCATCCGTAACGGTGACTTCATCGAAGCCACAGATGCTAAAGCATTGCAGACCTACCGTCAGGACATCGAGGACGCCATACAGTATGCCATCGGTGACCCAATGACCAACGAGTGGGCTGCCAAACGCGCCGAAGCGGGACACCCGGAACCCTTCCCCCTGAAGTATGTGGAACTGGGCAATGAGAACGGCACAGACCGCTACGTGAAACGCTTTGATTTCTTCTATAACTACCTGAAACGCAAATACCCTCAAATTACCTTCATCAACACCATGTCGTGGAGCGATGCCGGACAGTTCAAGAAAACCGACATGTACGACGTGCACTGGTATGTGGCTCCTGATGAGTTCTATAATTCCGCCACCCTTTTTGACACCGCGCCACGCGGAGACTACACCATCTATGCGGGCGAATACGCCACAAACAACGAGGTGGGCAGTGGCAATATGGAGGCCGCACTCTCAGAGGCTGTCTTCATCGGCAACATGGAACGCAACAGCGACTTCGTGACCATGGCATCATACGCTCCGCTGCTGGAGAACATTCATGCACCCAACTGGGCGTGCAACCTCATCCATTTCGACAACAACCGCATCATGGGACGCGCTTCGTATTATGTGCAGCAACTCTACTCCCAACACCGACCCAGCTACAACGTCAAGACGAGGCTCTTCTCCAACGAGCAGACCTTGCAGACAAGGGGAAGAATAGGCATCGGCACATGGAGTACAAAGGCCGAGTTCCGCAACGTGCGAGTGACCAACCTCGACGGATCGAAGGTGCTCTACGAGAGCGATTTCGAAAACCGACCTAACGAATGGACAGAAGGAGGTGGCACATGGACGATGAGCGGCAACACTTATAAACAGACCGCTGACGGTGCACCTTGCCTGACAATGATGAATGGGGCTTCCTTCACCAACAGTGTATTGGAACTGGAAGCACGCAAGACCAGCGGCAGTGAGGGATTCCTTATCTGCTTCGCTGGCGACAGTACAAATATCAACACGCACTGGCGCGTCAACATCGGTGGTTGGGGCAATACCAAGACTGGTTTTGAGAAGGTGACCGACGGCAACAGCTCATCCATGGGCAGTTCTGTCAGTACGCATATCCAGTCCAACCGATGGTATAAGATCAAACTTGTGATGGAAGAGACGGTTGGAATGACGCTCTATCTCGACGACGTAAAGATTATCGAGTTGCCACTCAGCGACCTGGAGAACGGACGCGTACAGGCTTTCGGCGGATATGACGAGGAGACAGGAGAAATGGTGGTGAAGGTGGTGAACGCACAGCAGAAGTCCACCACGGCCACCATCCGCCTCAATGCCAACGGCATCGCATCGACGGGGACGGTCACCACTTTGTCAGCCAGCAAGTTGAGTGAAGAGAATACCCTTGAACAACCCAGGCGCATCTCACCACAGACGACAACCTTTGAAGGTTTCTCAGAAGAATTCCAATACACCTTCAAACCTTGCTCCTTCACCATTCTGCGTGTCAAGGTGGATGCCACAGCACCTCAGGCCTTGGTTATCCCGACCTATGAATGGGACGACACGCCCATCATCTCCAATGAGGCCAAGATACGGCAGGTCATGCTGACGAAGTCGTTGGCGGAACTGGTGAAAAATGCCAAAGCCCTTGTCGTGGAGAACTCATCAGGGGCTGACCAGTTCAATGCCGCCATCGTCAGGGCTGAGGATCTGTTGGGTAAAGACAACGCCACCAACAAGGAGTTGGAGGTGATGACTTCCCGGTTGCAGACCTCTCTGGACAGATATGTAACTGGACTGATGGACACGGATAACGAACTGACCTCGAACTTGAAGAACCCCGACTTCAAAACCATGCAGACTTCAGGATGGCAGGGTAGCACACCGTCATTGGAGCATAACGTGGGCGAGTTCTTCAACACCAACTTCGACATGTACCAGATACTGACCAAACTGAAACCTGGCAAATACTTGGTCTATGTGCAAGCCTTCTACCGAAACGGTTCACACGATGTGGCTTATCCCAAACATCAGAACGGAACAGAACTGCTCTATGCGCGGTTCTATGCTGGTTCGGCCAGCACATCCATCCGTTCGGTGTATGACCAGACATTCAGTATGGGGTCGTGGAGAAACTACCTCGACAACCGTGACCAAGCAGAAAGGGCATTTAACACAGATCCGAAGGCCATGGCCAACTATCTTGTCACCTCCGTTGGGACAAACGGCTCGTTGCGCATAGGTGTAAAGAAATCGGCGAGCGTGCAGTACGACTGGACATGCTTCAACAACTTCCGTATCTTTTATATTCCCCAGACCGATGACGATACTGCCATAGAGCAAATAGACAGTGATAGCCAGAATGATGCTCCACTCTATGACTTATCTGGACGTCAAGTCATCACCCCCCGTGCCAAAGGCATCTACATCCAGAACGGGAAAAAAGTGTTGATGAAGCAAGCTGGAGGCATAAGGCAAAAGTCTATGGAATAGAAAAAGATTGAATCACAACTGTGCTGAGTCTTCATCATACATTGACGTGGCACAAGCGAGAGAAAAATGACAGAAAACTTGTTTTCGTGTCATTTTCCGAGCGCCAGACGTTTCGCTGAAGGTTATTTCTATTTCTTATCTTTTGTTTATGAATCCTTTGGCTTTCAGCCATTGGAGCATCTGGACGCTCCACGTCTCGGTCGTCGTTTCACCCGTTTCAGGCATCAGTTCGTAGGGACCTTTGCCGTCACCGTAGATGTGCAGTTCGGCATTCGCTCCGGCTTTCTTCCACTCCATGAACAGGGCGACAAGACCTGCAGCCACATTTGGATGGTCGGCCCGCGTCATGATCAGCAGTGGAGGCGCGTCTTGAGTGATAGTGACGGGCATCAGCGACGGACCGAAGTTCGTGCAGACGAAATCAGGACGTTCCATACTGTCGGCCAGCATCGTGGCAGCGATAGCCACACCACCACCAGCAGAGAAACCGAGGTAACCGATCTTGTCCTTGCTGATATGCCACTCCTCCGCTAGTTCCCTTACCATACGGATGGCAGCCTGGGCATCGAGTGCCGCGAGCCGTATGATAGAATCGCCATGGACATCGTGCATGGGATTGGCGTCGGCTTGAGGGAATCGCTCGGGGTGGGTGACATCTACCATCTCGGGCATCTTCATTCCTTGTGGCATTGGGACATGGTTGAGATGGTAGCGAAGTCCGATAGCGGCGATGCCATGTTTGTTAAGAAACGAGGCCATCTTCACCACATCGCTCTCCCACGACAGCCACCGCATGGCACCACCTGGGCATAGCACCACGGCACAACCGTTTGCCTCCTCCTGTTTGGGCAGATAGACCTCGATTATCGGCTTGTTCTTATCTTCGGCCGAGGGCTCTCCTGTGGGCAGGAAATACTGTTTCTGAGCCGACGCTGCCATCGGCATGACGAGCAAACAGACTATTGTGATTCTTCTCATCAGCAGCAGGGTGGGGCGACACCGCTGTGAATTCGTCTTTCTTTCCTTCATTGTTATATTTGGTTGATAGCGTTTCAGTATAGCATGCAAATATAACTAAATCCCATCATTTCTCATTCAATTTTCATGGTATTTTTTGTTGCTGCTCATTCGATAAAAGAAAGATGGTTATTTTGTGGGTTCGCACATTTGTTGTACCTTTGCCAAGAAGAGGAGGAGATGATTTTAATACGTAATCTATCATACATAATATGAATCAGACTATTAACGACATTATCTCACGCAGAAGCGTGAAGAAGTACTTGGACAAGCCTGTTCCCTTGGAACTGGTGGAAGAAGTGGCGAAGGCCGGCACCTACGCCCCATCTGGCATGAACATGCAGTCGGCTGTGATCATCGCAGTGACCGACAAGACCTTGCGCGACCGCCTCAGCCGCATCAACCTCGAGATTGTCATCGGCAGGAACCTCACCACCAGCAGCGGCCACAGCGACCCCTTCTATGGCGCTCCCGTGGTGCTCGTCGTGTTGGCTAAGAAAGACATCGCCACCCACGTATATGACGGTTCGCTGGTCATGGAGAACATGATGATCGCGGCCAACAGCCTCGGTCTTGGATCCTGCTGGATACACCGTGCCAAAGAAACTTTCGAGACGGAGGAAGGCAAGCAGATACTCCGTGAACTCGGCATCACGGACGAATACGAGGGCATCGGCAACTGCATCCTCGGCTATGCCGCCCCCGATGCGCTGAAGCCACAGAAGCCACGTAAGGATGACTATGTGATCTGGGTAAAATAAACAACAATGATGAGAGAGGTTGACCCTAAGACGACGAGTAGGGCGAGGGCGTTCGAGATGTGGATGCAATCGCCAATGCCTATGGTGACAGTGGTGAAGACTTTCGATGTGACACGACTGCTGAAGCTCAGCCGCCGGCATGGTTTGAAATTCAACATGCTGATGTGCTGGTGCATCGCACAGTCGGCCAGTCGGATGAAGGAGTTCTACCTGCTTCCAGTCGATGGCAAACTGATTCAGTACGACGCGCTGGCCGTGAACGTCATTGTGGCGAACAAGGATGGTGGCATCAATATGTGCGACATCCCCTTCGACAACGACTTCGAGAAATTCGCCAAAGACTATAATGCCTTGACCAACCTGTGTGCCACAGAATGCAGGGACTTCTTTGATGAAGACAGGGTCATCGTGGGGACTACAGTGGTGAAAGCCACAGAACTCGACGTCATTGTGAACCAATGGTCGGGACGATACGCCAATCCTTTCCTGGCATGGGCCAAGTTTCGCAAAGGCTTCTTCAAGACGACACTTCCACTGTCGTTCCAGTTCCATCACGTCCAGATGGATGGCTCGGAGGCAGTCAACTTCCTGAATGCCTTGCAGCAAGAGATGAAGGAGTTGATTGTGAAGATATGATGACAATAGAAGAATACTTGGAAAAGCCCTATTGGGTGGTTGACATCCTGCCCAAACAAGTGCCGGAGAACAGTGGAGGGCAGTATTTCCGAATTGAGGGTTACTATCTGGAGCATCCACGGATAGATGCCCTCTACGTGCATTTCACCAACATCCTGCTGAAGCTGAACTGCTACGACGACATCGATGTCAGTCCCGACGGAGAGGAATGGACGATGAATCCCTCTCCCAATGATATCGCAAAGATGGTTCAGCATACATTGACGAGCAGAGGCATGCTCTACTTCATCATGCAGTCCGAGGATACGATGATCACGATCACCGGTTATGATACTTACATGACGGTTTATCATCCCTCAGAAGATGTTTTGGAGTTATTAGGCGATTTGTCCACTGCTGAAGGATTGTTTCTTTGGAAACCATCTACAGATAAACTTCCGCTGAATCCGAGCTTAACTTCCAGTCTGCACGGCTGACTTAACTCCCTATTTAACTCCTTTTTATAACTTCCGAAACTTTAGTTTTTTATTATACACATCATTTATTATTGCCAAACGTCGAAAGACATAGGGGCAAACGTCGAAAGTGATTTTGACGTAGTCCACATACTTCATACCTTTGCAATGTCAATTTACGACAACAAAGTATTAACAATCAAAATAGAAAAGGTATGAAAAAAATGATGTTCGCCTTTATGGCAATGGTGATGATGGCAATGAGCACTTACGCTCAGAGTAATGACAACAACGGTAGGGTGACCTTCGAACGCCTGGCAAGTTATTTGGACTTGACCACTGCTCAGTATGAGCCAGTAAAGACTGCTATGGCTCAGTTCAACAGCTCGATGGAAGCGTTCTATCAGCTTAAGGATGCCTCGAAAGGGGCCGAGACATGGGAGAAGATTCAGACTCGTCACAAGGCAACCATGAAGAAGGTTCTCAACGAGAAACAGTACGACAAGTACGTGAAGATCTTTGATTCGACGGTCAAGAACGCGGCAGAAGACAGCATGATGGTGCAGCAGACTGCTGGGAAACAGATAGCGGAGCATATGTGATAAAAGACAATCCTTGACCGCCATATCTACTTGAAAGTGGTCCCCCCTTTCGTTTTGAAGGCTATTTTTGAGGCTTCAAGTCAATCATAATCTCTTATTGTCTCTCTCGCATTTTTTATGCGGGGGAGATTTTGTCAGTTAAGGATTAATGCGTAAATTTGCCTACAATGAAGAAAATACAAGCAAAAGATGTGTGGCTGTTCGTGGCTCAGGTGTTGTTGCTGTCGATGATACTGCTTTCGCCCGGACTCATCAGCTATATTTCGAGTCACGACCCTGAGTTAGTGGCAAGTTCTTTATGGGTGTCCCTCTATTGGCTGGCTCCTGCCGTAGGAATCTATATCCTTAACTTCTACTTGTGCGTTCCGCTGCTCTGGTTCCGCCAACGGCGTTGGCAGTTTGGGGTGGCTAATGCAGCCCTCATCATCGGTAGCAATTCCCACCTGCTTTTCCAGGATTTGAAAAGTCTGCCTCAGTTCTATCTGGCTGGCTATTCCTCGTTCCTGATTGTTGCCCTGCTCGTTAACCTCATGGCTATCGGCATTGCCATGAGTATCCGTTATGCAATGAGGCAAAACGAGAAGAAACAAAAGGACGTAGAGGCAGAGCTGGCTTGGCTGAAGAACCAGATAAATCCGCATTTTCTCTTCAATACCCTCAACAACATCTCCAGCCTTACGCAAATCGATGCAGACAAGGCTCAGGACACCGTGATGCAGCTGAGCGACCTGTTGCGCTATGCCATGTATGAAACCAACAAGCCCAAGGTGCCGCTTGAGGGAGAGGTGGAGTTCTTGCACAATTACATAGAGCTGATGAAACTGCGATGCAATGAGATGACGACAGTAAGCGAAAATGTAGAAGTGGAAGACGGAAAAGCCGAATTGGCTCCATTGCTGTTCATCTCGCTGATTGAAAATGCCTTCAAACACGGCATGAACAGCAATGCACCTGCTGAAATCCGCATCAGTCTGACTCAGAAAAACGGAATACTGGTCTTTATCTGCGACAACACCAACAACCCCAAGTTGACCAAGGACCGAAGCGGTTCTGGCATAGGACTGGAAAATACCCGTCGCCGTATGGACTTGCTCTATCAGGGCCGCTACCAATGGGAGCAGACCATTACGCCAGAGAATATCTATCACGTCAAAATCACCCTACAGCTATGAGACCTTTAACCTGTATCATCGTAGATGACGAACCTTTGGCTGTACGCTTGCTGGAGTCGTATGTCGAAAAAACGCCTGACCTGCAGCTCCTCTCCTCATTTACAGACTCCATCACCGCCATCAATGCCATCAAGGTGCAGAAGCCCGACTTGCTGTTCCTCGACATTCAGATGCCTAATGTGGATGGCTTGGAATTGGCCCATAGTCTGCCAGAGGAGACGAGGGTGGTCTTTACCACCGCCTTCAAGGAATATGCCTTTGAGAGCTACGAAGTCAGTGCTGTCGATTTTCTGCTGAAGCCCATTCGATATAATAAGTTCCTATTAGCCGTAGAAAAGGCCAAGAAACTGATTGCGACACCATCCATTGCACAACAACAGCCATCCACCGTCTTCATCCGTGTTGACGGCGAGTGGCGCAACATCAGTATCGGCAACATCGTCTATGTCAACGGTATGAAAGACTACGTCCTTTTCTATCTCGAGGGCGAGTCGAAACCCCTGATCACCCACCTGACAATGAAGGCTGTGGAGGAGATGCTGCCTTCCGACAAGTTTATGCGTGTGCATCGGTCCTACATTGTGGCCATCGACCGAATACAAAAGGTTGACCGCAACGACTGCATCTATATCGGTGATGAAATCATTCATGTCCCCGACGGCTATATTGAGGCATTCCGCAACTACATGGGGAAGCGGACGTTCAATAAGTAAAGTAATGGTATTCAACGAATCAACTTTTTTAACCTAATAACACTCAGAACAATGAAGTATCCTTGTGAGAACTGCAAGTTGCGTGCCCAGTACGATAAGAATCCTAAATCACTCATTGGGCGCTTTTGGCGGTGGCAAATCAATTTCTGCCCCAGTTGGCGCGGCTATTTCAAATCACTCCCTGTCGAGAAACAAGAAGAACTGCGCAGAAAGTACGATTTCTGGAAATATCAGAAATGATGATTACGAAAGACAGTATTGAGACCGCCTACAGTTTCCTGCACCAGAAGCAGAGGGTATATGCCCATTCATCACTCGACTGGCAGAAAGATGACATCGAGGTTGCTATTGCCAGTTATGCTGATGACATGAGCCAGGAACTGTATGATGCCATCAGTGGCGGCAGGGCCGACTTTCTGAGAGACCACAAGAGATTTCTGGACGACATCACTCAAGCTGTCGAACGATTGGAGGGAATGCTATGACAATGAAGAAAATCATCAACCCTTGGAGCGACTATCCCGATTACAACTGTTTCGGTTGTTGCATGAACAATCCCATCGGACTGCATCTGCAGTTCTTTGAGGATGGCGACGATATTGTGAGTACCTGGCGTCCGAATCAGAACTATCAGGGTTGGGTGAACACGATGCACGGAGGAATCCTAAGCACGCTTATTGATGAGGTGTGCGGATGGGTGGTAACACGAAAGTTGCAGACCAGCGGCTACACCGTCCAGCTGAATGTGAAGTTCCGGAAGCCTGTGCCCACCACAGAACCGGAATTGACCATACGTGCCAGAGTGACTAAACAGGTGATGAACCTTGCCTATATCCATGCCGAGATCACCAACTCGACTGGGGAACTCTGCGACGAGGGCGAGGCCATCTACTTTCTGATGGGCGAGGAGAAGGCTAAGGAAATGGGATTCACGCATTGTGATGTAGAAGAATAACTTCCCCTATTTACTCCTTTTTAACTCCCTTTTAATTTAAAATTGCTAACTCACTTCAGGTAATTGTCGATGAACTCCTGTCGCGGACGCAGATAATGTTCGTCCCAGAACGGACGAACACTTCCCGAAGGCCAGGCATGTGTGCGGAATGGCACGCAGTTGACGGTTTTCTTGCCCTTGGCGCCGTTGAGCGACGACCAGACTGCCGACGGCGGGCAGGTGGTGTCTATGAGTCCAATCTCACAGTAAATCTCGGCTTTGGAATGGCGCAGCAGCAAAGCGCCGTCGAAATAGGGCAGGGTGGTGTCGAGCATATTCGCTTCGAGCGATGGATGGTTCTCGATAGGCTGGGGCCAGCCGCTGCGACGGTCGGCACGTGAGCCACCCAAGTCCTGCAAGGCAGGGACGTTGAGCACCACGGCCGAGACACGTCGGTCAAGTCCTGCCGCAGCAACGGCTTGACCGCCGCCCTGGCTCTCACCGATGACCAGGATGCGCTTACCGTCCCATTCGGGCTGTCGGGTCATATACTCGATGGCGCGCAGCAGACGCAGGTACATGCCTCGGAAATAATAGGTTTCCCGGTCGGCTGCATTATGGTCATAGTAATTGCGCAGAAGTCCGTCTTCGAGCATTCGGTAGTAGTCGTCGGCCTGCCCGTTGAGCATACCGTGGGCATTGAGGTCGAGACTGAGCGCTCCATTGCCCAAGGCGGCGTTTTCCACACACTCACCGACCTGGCAGCGGCACCAGTCACCGCTCACTCCTGCCGCACGACACAGGATGATGATGGGCAACGACCGTTTCTTCGCTTTCGAAGGCTTGGCCATATAGGCCCGGACGGGAGCGGGGCCGAGGCAGTTGATTTCCACATCAGAGCATACGTAACGGCCCTCATACTGTTGCGGTACGTCGAGCGGTGTCGTCTTCACTTGCATCGGCAAGGCCTTGAGCAACCGCTTCTGGTTGTCCCAGTATGCCATGAAGTCAGCGGGCTCCTTATATCCTGCCTGAAAACCCTCAGGAGCCACCACATATCCGATGGCCTCCGTCGCCTCGCCTGTTTTCATCTCAAGGCTGACCGCACACGTCGAGTCGAGTGCTTCCTCGAAGACGGTGAAATCCTTGCTATGGGGTAGGAGAGTGAAATGTTTCCTGACCCTATTGTTATACGAAACGCAAACGCTGATCGAATCCCTTGGAACAGCCTCGGCATGGTAGCTGACGATGGCTTTCTCGCCTTTCTCATACACTCCGCTCGCCTTGTTGATCTCAAGGTGGTAGGTCTGCGCATCGATGTGCAACAGTGCAAACAGCCCCAAAACGATGATGACAAATATCCTTTTCATTATTATCCTTTTAACTCTTAATTTAATCAGTATCGTCCAGCATGAAAGTGCTTAACTCCCTTTTTATCTATTAATACTGCAAAAGTATAGAAAAACCATTGATGGACAAAAGAATCACAAATGAAAAATCGTCCCATCACCTCCATATCATCATCTACAACCGATGAATGATGACACTTCTTTTTCATGTGTTTCCCATTGCATTTGCAATAATCCGATACTTTTTCGTAATTTTGCAAATAGGTTGATCACCTCGTAAAAACGCATCTATGTACGACTTACAGAAAATACTGATTATCTATTTGATAGCCATCAATGTGGTCACATTCATTGTGTATGGCATAGACAAGATGAAGGCGAAACGCTCTAAATGGCGAATCCCAGAAGCTACACTCCTGGGATTGGCCGTGATTGGGGGCAGCGTCGGGGCCTGGCTCGGTATGAAGGTCTGGCACCATAAGACCCTGCACAAGAAGTTCAAGTATGGCATTCCGCTCATCTTGATAGCGCAGATAGCACTGCTGATATTTTGGCTTAAATAACTGACCTATTTGAACAAGTACTGCGCGAACTCGTGCAACGATTTGCGCCATACCTGCCACTCGTGGTCGCCTGGGTAGGAGTTGAAACGCACCTCCACACCTCCCTCACGCATCTTCTTGACAATGTTGCGCGTGTATTCAATGCGAGGGTCTTGTTCACCGCAACTCACGAAGAACACATCGAACTGCTTGTTGAACGTCTTGGTATCGGTCAGCATGCCTGGCACCTCTGATTCCAGATCGAAGTTCGACGCACCCGAAATGCCACCAAACATACCCGTTGAGAACACACCCACATTGGCAAACACCTCCGGGTCGCGCAGTCCGATGTAGAACGACTGTCCGCCGCCCATCGAGAGTCCGCACATGGCACGGCTCTTGCGGTCCTTCTTCACTCGGTATGTCTTCTCCACAAACGGCAACACATTCTCCAGCAGTTCACTGCGGAAAGTCTGCATGCCCTGCCAGTTGTATCCACCGCCCATGCCGCCATTGCGGGAACGGACGTTGCTGTTGGCGCTCACCACAATCATTGGAACCGCCTTGCCTGCTGCAATCAGATTGTCCATGATCTGAGCCGTACGCCCCTGTTCCATCCATCCGCGGTGGTCCTCACCACCTCCGTGCTGGATATAGACCACGGGATAATCCTGCTTGCTCTCGTTGTAACCGGCTGGAGTATAGACCATCAATGGACGCCAAGTCTCATCCACCTTGGAGTAGTAATAGACGGTGCGCACCTCGCCATGAGGCACATCCTGAACCTCGAAATCGTCCATCCCCGCCTCCTTGATCTCGATGGCGCT
Source organism: Bacteroidaceae bacterium (assembly GCA_017509605.1). Classification (GTDB taxonomy): domain Bacteria; phylum Bacteroidota; class Bacteroidia; order Bacteroidales; family Bacteroidaceae; genus RUG11857. Next base: position 88,052 of record JAFWPH010000067.1, read on the forward strand.
CGACCAACGGCTGCAGCCGTAGAACGTCTGGCTCGCTGGGTCGGCCACCGACACTCCGTCAACAATCAGAAAATAGTAGTGGAATCCAGGCACCTGGGGCTTGGTGGTTACTGTCCATGCACCGCCATCCGACTTGGTCATGTCGTACTTGGTGCCGCACAGGTCGATCTGAACCTGCTGAGCCTGTGGGGCGTTCACGCGGAACATCACGCTGTTGTCCGACAACACACGTGGATACCCACCTCGGTTGATGTTGGTCACTGGGGAGTACGAACCCTCGGGGAAGTTCTCCCTGCGGAATCCCTGTGCTGCAATCTGTGTGCAGACAACGGCCGTAAGTATGACGGCCAGCATAATTCTTAATGTTCTCATAGCCCTTATCGTTCTCTAAATAATAATGTGATGTTTTCCAATCCTCTTATAATCCTGCAAACATAGCAATAAACTCCATAACAAACAAATCTTCTCCACAAAATCCCTCCATTTGATGCCCCTGTAAACAATTCAACTATTGCGCTGTCCGTCGCCTCGCGGCGGTATTCTCCTAATTCCAGAAATACAATGTATTTTTTGGATGATGTTCCAAAAAACAAATTCAGTTGGCAGAAATAGTTTGTGAAAATCAAAATATTCACTATTTTTGCATCAGATTGTGTGAAAACCTTTGAGTTGTTTTGGCTAACCCTATACCGCCCACAATTCTTTCGTCCCCTTTAACTCCCTTTTTAACTCCCCTTTTAACTCCCCTTTTAACTCCCCTTTTAACCCTCCTTTTAACTTCCCTTTTTAACTCCCCATTAAAAAAGATGAAAATTGTAATTCTTGACGCTTATACAGCCAATCCAGGCGACTTGTCGTGGCAGGCACTGGAGGAAATGGGCATGGTGACGGTGTACGACCGCACCCAAGCCGATGAAACGGTGGCAAGGGCTGCTGATGCAGAGATCGTGTTGACCAACAAGGTTGTGCTCAACCGTGAGGTCATCCAGCAACTGCCTCACCTGAGATATATCGGAGTGTTGGCTACGGGCTATAACGTGGTCGATATCGCGGCTGCCCACGAACACGGCATCACCGTGACCAATGTGCCTGCCTACAGCACAGAAAGTGTGGCGCAGATGGTGTTCGCGCATCTGCTGACCGTGACCAACCGCACCGAACATTACGCTATGGCCAACCGTGATGGACGATGGAGTACGAATCCCGACTTCTGCTACTGGGATTTCCCACATACGGAACTGGCGGGCAAGACTTTCGGCATCGTGGGACTGGGAAATATCGGACAGCGGGTCGCACAGATTGCCCTCGCTTTTGGCATGAAGGTCAAGGCGCTCACCAGTAAGGACTCCTTGCCGGCTGGCATTGAGAAGGTCGCCTGGGAAGAACTCCTCGCCACATCCGACGTACTGTCATTGCACTGTCCGCTGACTGACGCCACACGTCACCTCATCAATCGTGACACACTCCGACTGATGAAGCCTACCGCTGTCCTCATCAACACAGGACGAGGCCCTTTGGTGGACGACCAGGCGCTGGCCGACGCACTCGCCGAAAGTCGTTTGGCTGCCTTCTGCGCCGACGTGCTTTCCGAGGAACCGCCTAAGGCCGACCATCCACTTCTGAAACAACCTAACGCCTTCATCACTCCGCACATCGCATGGGCCACGAAAGAGGCCCGCGTCAGACTGATTCAAGTGGCCACCGACAATGTACTCTCGTTCCTCAACGGACAACCGCGGAATGTCGTCTGAAACCTACAGCAGTTTCACACTCGAGATATCGACGAGGCCATTGACGATGGCGTAGATGGTGAGACCTGCGGGAGAGTGGATCTGCAGCTTGCGGGCGATGTTGCGGCGATGGGTGATGACGGTGTTGATCGAGATGCAGAGGCGGTCGGCTATCTCTTTGTTCAGTAGGCCTTGCACCACTCCGATGACTACATCTTTCTCGCGGTCGCTGAGCATCTCGCCATTGTCCTGATCACCCTTTAATACCATCGACGAGAGGGTTTTCGACACGTCATCCTTCTTGGTCATCCGCTCCAGGCGTTTGATGGCTGGCGTGAAGATGTGGTCCTCCACTTCGGCATGCTGGCGTAGCCACTCCTCGTTGTTGTAGATGTCGTAGAGGGTAGCGGTCAGTTGGTTGTTGCGTAGGGCATCGGCTGGCAGATACTTGATGATCATAAGTTTCAGCTCGCGCAGTTTCTTGTCGGTCTGCTCGTGGTGCTTTGAGAAGGTCTCGATATTGTAGTCGTTCTTGGGACGGCCCTCGAGCAATGACTCAACATAGGGGAAGAGCGTCTTCTCCTCATACTTCATGTGGCGGCGGATCTCTTGTGCATACTCGTCGTAGAACTTCATGATGAGCATGCCCAGCGCGTCGTCCTCGCTGATGCTCTCCTGCAATTCCCGACGGATGAAAGGCAACTGGAAGTCAAGGTAGTAGGTGTGGCTGGCTTTCAGGTAGTGGAGCAGGGTAGGGACACTGATCTGCTCAATTCCCGATGAGGCGCCTTCCTCAAACTTTTCGTTCTCAAAATCACCATACCCGTTGATGGTGTAGTTGACCACAGCCAGAAAAGTGTAGGTATCCACCCCGTTCATCTGACACGTTTCGCTGACCGTCTTGTCACCGAAACCGAGGTTGATGCCAAACGATCCCAATGCCTGCAGCACACTGTAGTTGTCCTTGATCAGCGTCACCATCTTGTCGCTGGGTTCATACATCTTCAGGTTTTTCATCGTTTCTTGTTTTTATATTGCAAATTTAGTCATTTTCAGGCATAACTATGCATCCCTCCCAATAAATAATTCACGCCGAAATAAGTGATAAGCACAGCGAGGAAAGCACCTGTCATATAGATGTGATAGTAGAGAGGTTTGCGGAAAATCGTGAACGAGGCCTTGTGCAGCGGAACAGCATAAACCATGAGCGTGATGAGTGCCCACGTCTCCTTGGGGTCCCACGACCAGTAGTTGCCCCACGACACATTGGCCCATACCGCTCCAAGGAAAATACCGATGGTGAGCAGGAACACACCAGGGTAGAGCAACAGTTGCGACAAGGCGGTGGACCTCTCAAGTTCCGCTGTCTTTTTCTGTCTGATCAACACGAAGGCCTGCAAACCCAGCAGCACTTGAAGAGCAAAGATGGCGTAGGCGCACATCACTGTCATGACATGAACCGAGAGCAACGGTGACTGGAGCACAGGCATCAGTGGCGTCAGCTGTGAGTTGCTGCCCGCCAGCATGGACACCAGCAGACAGAATGAGGCAATGAGCGGTCCGAAGCCGATGACGATGGGAAACCTGCGATGAAGCAGGATGGTCAGCACGAGCATCACCCAGGCCATGAACAGCATGGTCTCATGTCCGTTGCTGACGGGGATGTGTCCGCTGAGCCACCAGCGCAAGCCGAGCTGAAGCGTGACATAGATGAACAGCGATGCGTGGAATGTGATGAGTATGGCACGTAGTAAGGGTGACGTTTTACTCAGGAAGAGCATAACGACACATAGCAACAGACTGAGCGTCAAGGCGAGGAATACAGGCCATTTGTGACTGCGCATCGTGTTGTAGAAAATCTCAGTCCGCGTCGTGCGCTCACTGGGCAGCACGTCGCCTGTCATCTCATGCTGGAAGAACTTGATTTTCGCGATGATCTCCATTGCTCTCTCTCGCTGTCCTGTCACGATGCTCTCAGTAAGGAAATCCATGGACTGCTTGATGAAGAACTGTTCCTTGACGGGGATTTCCCTGGGCAACGATTGACCACCTGGCGTGTACCAATTGACGTTGTCGTCGATGCGGTAGGGGAACATCCGGATGAACTGACCCCGATAGAACATCTCCACCATGTGGAATTTCTCGTCGGCATCCATAAACCCTTTCTTGTCAATGGTGCCACGACCAGTCCTAAGCGCCTCGACAGCGTCCTGCAACTTGTATTCGTGATAGTCATTCAGGAAATCACTGTAGCATGCCCATTGCCCACTGATGCCCAGCAACTCTTGCACCTTGCGGCTTTTCACACGTATCAGCTTCTGTTGTTCCCACGGTGAGTAGTAAATCATCCAGCTCGTGAAAATCTCGTCTGCGGAATAGCCCTCCCACGACGCCTTCCCCGACAGCTTGGTGACGAAGTCGGTCGCGACGGTGTTCAGCGGACAGATACGGTTGTTGTAAAGCACGTTGATGGTGCCCATGCGGTGGGCGATATCCTTGTCAACGGTGGGCAGGTTGTTGCTGGCGTGGAGAGGTGGAGTGTAAAGGGCGAACGACAACAGAACCACCAAGGGCTGCATGGCTTTTCGGTAGAGCGCGCGCATCTGTGTCTTGCGCGAGAACAGTGTGGCAATGATGCCGGTCAACAGCAGAAGGTAACCTATGTAGGTGATGGCGATGCCGTATGGGTCGTAGCTGACACCGAGTGTTACCCCCTCTCCATCCGTGTCATAGCTCGATTGGAAAAGGCGGTAGCCGTCGATGTAGCCGATATTGTTCATGGAGACAACAACCTCTCCGTCGCCATATCGGATGACACTCTGGTAATCGAGTGGCGCATCGGTGCCGGGATAGTTGACGATGCGGAACTCCTTCAACGTCAGCGTGAAGGGAAGGGGCTCTACATGGTTCTCTTTGTCCTTGTAGGTCGTTTCGGGGATGTCTGTCCTGAGTCTGACAGTGCCTCTGCGGGCGAACAGGTGGGTGGTCAGCGCACCCGCTAAAATCACCACGAATGAGAGGTGCAGCAACATGACGGCAGTGCGCTTATACACCTTTTGTTTCAGGAGATAAGCGCAACTGGCCACAGTCAGTACTGCCCACATGGCCGAAAACCACCATGCGCCATAGATTTGCTCGCCCACGTACTCAGTGCCGCGGTACTTCTCTATGATAGTGGCAAACCCTATACACACCATGATGAGTGTGTATAGGGTGATAATGAGTTTTTTATTCACCTAATCTAAATCAAATGGATTCAATGAAATAAATGACTTGTTCACGTTCTTGCTTAGTCAGGTTGCGGAATTTCAACACACTGTTGTACGCGTCGCTGATGCCACCCTCGTTCTTGCAGCCATGCCACATGATGGCTTCCATCACATTGCGGGCACGGCAGTCGTGAAGGCGCTCCACGCCGCTGCCACATTTGGCGGCCAGTCCGCGACCCCAGAGTGGGGTGGTGCGGCACCAACCGGTGCGGATATCGTTCTTCATCCACAGACGGTGCTGCACGAAGTCGGTATAGGGCCATATTTTCTGGTGCGGGTAGCGGGGCATGTCGCTGTCGGATGTGAAGAACTTGGCGGGGTCCTGGATGTGGTCATCGCCTGTCTCCCATGATGGACGGTGACAAGAGGCGCAGCCAATCTGAGCGAAGAGTTCCTTGCCTTTCTTGAAGTCCTCGGTGGTGGTGTTGCGGGCTGCTGGAACAGCCAGGCCACGGTGCCAGATCATGAGGTTCTTGTACTGGTCGTCGGTCATCTCGGCATCGAGCTGCTTGCTGGTCAGGTAGGTGTAGATGTCCTTCTCAAGATCGCCTGTGTGCCATTCGGGATGGGCTTTGGCTGGATCTATACGGTTGATGTACGCTGTGAATCCTGCCTGTACCTCGGGGTCTTGTGATGACTTCGTGGCGTAATAGACACCTGCCAGGTCGAGGTAGTGGTAGTGGCGGTCGGAACGGGTCACATTGGTGATGTTCCAAATGGCGTTGGCGCCTGCGGCGTCAAGGATAGGTCCGCGCGACATGGCGTAGGTGTAACGGCGCACATACTTGGTGCCGTCGCCTTGCAGACCGTTGCTGTAATAGCTGTTCCAAGTGTTGGTGGCCTGGTTCCACATGGCGGGGTTCAGCGCGTCTGTACGGCCGATGCTGTTGAAGTACTCGCTCTCCGACTTCCACTGGGCGGTGATGTCCTCGTCGGGGATGGCGTCGGTCAGTCCTGTGCCGTAGATGCCGATGGTCGATTCCAGCAGCACGCCTATCTCGTTGTTGTACTCTGCCTCTGTGAGGGTCACGTCTTTGCCACCACGGCTGACCACTACTGGGGCATAGTAGGCGATGTAGGGGATGTTGACCTCAGGATAGATGAGCGAGTAGGTCTCGCCGTCGGGGAACTGATTGCCCCACTCATCGGTGTAGTCGTTCCAGGCGATGGTGATCTGGTTCTCGTCAATAGGCGCCTTGAAAGGCTTCACTGCGCCCGTCTGGGGCATACCGGCCACCGAGCGGATATAGGCATTGGTGGTCTTGTCGTAAACCACGAGCAGGTAACCGTTCCTGTGCATGTCGGCTTTGTATTCGGTCTGGCGAGCGCCATGACCATAGCCGGGATGGCAGTAGAGGCAGCCGCGGCGTACATAGACCGGACCCAGTCCGTGGAATGCGCCTTCAGTGTTGGTGTTGTAGTCCTTCTCGAACAGGTACTCGCCCTCGTTGAAGGCCGTCATCATGCCGGCGTTCTCCACAGCTTTCGTAGGCTGCTCAAACGCGGTGGCTGTGTTCACCGTTGTGGTGCCAAGCAGACCGCCAGCGTAGTAGTCCTCAGGATAGTTGGTGGCTGAAGGGTCGCCTATCTCCCACGAGGTGGGTGTGGCATCATCGTCGTCCGAACAACCGACGAAGGCGAAGGCTCCCAACAGGACCAAACCGTATAAAAATGATTTATTCGTCATAGCTTACTATTTTAGAAGGCCCCTTTATTGATTTTCACAATCGACTGGTAGAGTTTCTGGGCGTTGTTAGCCAGCGTGCGGTAGGTAGCAAGCACCACGTTGTCCACATAGTTCTCGTTGATGACCTGGCACTGCGACTCTACGGTCTCGTTGCCTGCGTAGCCCGAAAGGGTCTCAGAGAGTTCGCCCAAAGCGTCGTCCAGCTCGCCCAAAGCGTCGATGGCCACCTTGCAGGAGGCATCTGAATAGTAGAGTGCGAACGGAGCTTTCATCGCCTTGATCTTGGCAAGCGCGTTGTCGAGCTTCTTCATCACCTCGTTGGCCTGGGCGGCAAGGGTGGCGTTGCCGGCGTTCTGGCAGAAGTAAATCAGCGACTTCTCTGTCGGAGTTGTGGCGTCCATCTTGCCGTAAAGGGCGTTCTTGCAACTGATGATGTTGTCGTAGAAGTCGGTGATGGAGTTGTAGGCGTAGGGGGATTCAATATAGGTGGCGTCCTCGCCAGTATAGGGCAGACCGATCTTTGAGTCGCCAACCTCACCAATGATGTCCTGGCAGCCTGAGATAATCTCCTGAGTGGCCTCAAGAGCCGTTGCCCAGTCACCTGTCCCAGGATTCTTGAAGGCTTTGCCGAAGTTCTGGAACGAGCCTAATGCACCTTCCACATCACCGTCGTCGTTGATGGCATTGTGTGTGGCCACATAGTTGAGGGCGATCTGGTGACGTTCAGCGTTGCTCTCCTTCGAGTCCCATGCGGCTTCCAGGGTGGCGGTGGCATTGTAGAGGTCCTTGGCTACAGCACAGATGTAGTTGTACTCAAGGTTGGTGATTTGGCTGATCTGACGGGGCTGTCCCTGACGGAAGAGCACATACTCCAGACCATGATAGCCCAGAATACCTGAGTTGGCGGTCTTGATGAAGTTGTCGAGGTTGGCCATCGCCTTCTCGTCACGAAGCACGTCGGCCAAGTCGTTGGCGGCTACCGGCCAGGTGTCGGTGTGGGGGTCGATGGAATACACATCGGCGGCACCAAAGAGGAAGGCCTCGGTGTTCTCCCAGTTCGCGCGTGCCACTTTCCAGTCTGCACAGACTTGGTCCAGAGCTGCCTGGGTGCCTGTCACTACAGTGTTGTCTGCATCATCATCGCTTGAGCATGAAGCGAAACCAGTGAATACGACGGCAGCCAACGCTGCCACTTTCATAAGATTCTTAATTGTCATTTTGTTTAGTTGTTTTTGATGTATGGTTTATTATCCTTTTCTATAACCTATAACCTATAACCTTTCAGAAGCTAACGCCTATCACAGGAACCATCCGCAGTAGGTCACGCCTAAGCTGACGCTCGGCTCGTTGTTGTAGGGCTGCTTGTAGAGCGGACTGTCGGATGTCAAGCCGTTGTTGTTGGGCTTCTCGAAGAATCGGTATGAATACTCACCTTTGATGGTAATCTGCTTCAATGGCGAGTAGTTCACGCCAAAGGCGCACCTGTATTTCTTCGTGTATTTGTACATCGACTCGTAGGTACCCGATGCCATCGTGTTGTAGTGCTCGAAACGTCCGAACACATACATTTTGTTGCCCTTATCCTGCAGTTTGGGAAACTGTGAGAAGACGTTATATCCAGCCTCTATGGCATACGCTACAGCATTGCTGCCGATGTTGGTGTAGTGATGAGGATTACCGTCCTGATACTTGTGATGCGTCCAGTTGGCCTGGTTGTAGGCCGAGATCTCGTCGGCGTCGCTGAAGTGAGCGTAATCCACATTGCCGCGAACAATCCAGTTCCAACGGTTCAGTGTGAAGTCGAGTGCTATGATACCTACGGCTCCAGTCACATCATCGTATTTCGAGCCTGGTGTGCGAAGGGTGTTGCGGAACGAATAGCCGTAATAACCGCTCAGACCGATGCGCAGACCCTTGACGGAATAGTTGTCGATGCGAACGGCTCCAGCGTAGTTGTTGGCTACTTTGAACTCGTATGGGCTGGTGGCTCCGTAATGAATGAAGTTCTCGGCGGTGAAACTCTCGGAGTTCAGTCCGGAAAGGAACTGAGCCTCATAACGCCAGTCCTTCAGACGTCCCCAAAGGGAAAGTCCCACTTGGTGCCAAGTGTTGGGCATGACGGTAGCCTCACCCTCTGGACGATAGACAGTGAAGAACTGGTTGGGTTCGTGATAGGCGTTGGAGTAACCTACTGGCACGATAATCTCTCCAGCCTTGATGTTGAACTTGCCGTTCCAGAATTCCTTGTTGATCCAGAATTGCTCGATGTTCACTTCACCGCCTTTCTCCACTTCGGCCTCGTATTCTCCGGCCTCCTCTGCTTCTATCTCAACTGCGGTACCAGCCCCGCCATGCTCAAACTCTATCTCTGAACCCATGGACCAACCCTTGCCGAAGTCGTAGCCGATGTTCAGACACACATGGGGCAAGTCAAAACGGCCGTGGCTCTTGTCGTTGGCGTAGTTTTCAGGTTTCTTGTAGCGGTTGAAACTCTGGCTGTAGAAATTGCGGGTCATCACGGCCTCGCCATAGCCGCCGATGTGCAGATGCGACAAGGCTTCTGACAGGATATCTGTCTTTTTCTCTGTCCTCGTGGCTTGAGTTGTGGCGCCAGAGATGGCATCCACACTCTTGTTTTCCGGTTCTTGGGCTATCACGCTCAGACACGCCATGGCAAGAACTGCTGTGAGAATAATTGCTTTCATTCTGTATCCATTTAAATCCAGTGCAAAAGTACCGCAAATCCCACACCCCCGCAATACCTAAAAATTAGTGTTTGAACAAAGCAGTGACGTTGCCATTAAGAGGTGATAATCACAAGTAGGTATTAGCCTTGTCTTGTTTTCTTACTTTTTGTCTAAAACGCTACGAATTATAGTTTTTTTCTCTATTTTTGCACTACTTTTAGTGACTGTATTATTAACTGACAACTTATATCAATATGAAAAAGAAATGTATGCTACTATCCATCTGTTTGATGGCAGTCTTGGGTATGATGGCAAATGGGAAAGAAAACAGACAACTGTTCGACTTTGGCTGGCAGTTCACGCACAACGGAAAGACCATCAATGTGGATCTTCCTCACGACTGGGATATCTACGAAGGACCAAACTCTGGTAAGGGTGCGACAGGCACAGGTGGCGGTTGGTTCGAGGGCGGCAAAGGCGAGTACCGCAAGACATTCGCCACACCCGAAGGCGAACTGGTGAAACTGCACTTCGAGGGTGTCTATCAACATGCCGAGGTCTTTGTCAACGGTCAGAAAGCCGGACAGCATGCATACGGCTATACACCGTTCACGGTGGACGTGACTCCCTATCTGCATCACGACAAGCAACAGAACGAAGTGGTGGTCAGAGTGGACAACTCCCAACAGACCAACTGCCGATGGTATAGCGGATCTGGCATCTACCGCCATGTGTGGCTGCTGACCATGCCTGCCCTCCACATTGCCGAGAACGGCGTGTTCGTGACCACCCCTGAGGTTTCGGCCGACAAAGCTCAGGTGAGGGTAGAGGTGACAGTGGTCAACGAGTCCGACCAAAACAGGAACGCTTCGGTCGCTGTGGGCAGCCAACTGCTCATGGCCAGCGTGCCAGCCCATGAGTCGAAGACCGTCACGACCACCGTTTTCGTGAACAATCCGCAGTTGTGGTCGCCCGAGAGCCCGACACTCTATGAGGCTAATGTTGAACTCAAAGAGGCTGGGGCTACCATCGACCAGCAAACGGTGAAATATGGCATACGTTCCTTCTCTTTCGACGCTGAGCAGGGTTTCGTGCTCAATGGCAAGAAGGTGCTCATCAACGGCGCCTGCGTGCATCACGACGACGGACTCGTTGGAGCGATGGCCTTTGACGCCGCCGAGATACGCAAGGTGCGACTGATGAAGGAGGCTGGCTTCAACCTCATTCGTACCAGCCACAATCCTACGACCCGCGCTTTCCTCGATGCCTGCGACTCCATTGGCATGCTTGTCATCGACGAGGCTTTCGATGGATGGCGCACACAGAAGAATCCCTTCGACTACTCCACAGTGATTGACTCCTGCTACCGAGAAGATATCCACGCTATGGTGCTGCGCGACCGCAACCATCCCAGTGTCATCTCATGGAGCATCGGCAACGAGGTCATCGAGCGCAAGGAGATACGGGTGGTCTATACCGCACGCAAGATGAAGGCTGCCATCCTCGAGAAGGACACCACTCGCCCCGTCACGGAGGCACTCTGTGCTTGGGACAGCGACTGGGAGATCTACGACCCGCATGCAGAGGTGCTCGACGTGGTGGGCTACAACTACATGATTTTCAAGCACGCCAGCGACCACCAGCGCGACCCCAAACGCGTCATCTGGCAGACGGAGAGTTATCCACGCGATGCTTTCAACAACTGGGCCATCACCAACGACTTCCCATACGTGGTGGGCGACATCGTCTGGACGGGACTCGACTACTTGGGTGAGTCTTCCATCGGACGTTACTATTATGATGGTGAACGGGCCGGAGAACACTACATCGGTGGCGGTCATCCTGAATGGCATGGCGCCTATTGCGGCGATGTGGATATCACTGGTTGGCGTAAACCCATCAGCCATTACCGCGAGATGTTGTGGAACGCCAAGGAGAACCTCTATATGGCAGTCCGAGAGCCTAATGGCTATTTTGGGAATATCAAGGAGACCGCTTGGAGCGTATGGCCCACATGGGAGTCATGGACATGGAAAGGATGGGAAGGCAAACCCGTCGAGGTGGAGGTCTATACCAAACTGCCAGAGGTGAAACTCTATCTGAACGACCAGTTGGTGGGTACCAAGCAGGTGGGCCGCGACACTCAGTTCAAGGCTGTCTTTAGCGTTCCCTATCAGCCTGGTACACTTCGGGCTGAAGCAGGTGGACAGACCGTTACACTCAGCACAGCAGGTGAACCCGCACGTCTCAGGCTGACTGCCGACAAACGGACGCTGAAAGCCGACGGACAGGACCTTGCGTTCGTCACTGTCGAGGTCATCGACAGCAAAGGCAATGTCTGTCCTGAGGCTGCCATACCTTGCCAAGTTTCAGTTAGTGGACAAGGACGGTTGATGGCAGCGGCGTCTGCCGACCTGAAGGATACAGAACCCTACACCTCGTCTCAACTGAAGACATGGAAGGGACGCGCCATGATCGTTGTCCGCAGCTCACAAAAGGCTGGTAAGACCTCGGTTAGCGTGAAGAGTTCCCTCCCCACCGCCAACATCAGCATTGCGCAGAAAAAGTAGTTAACACCAGTCCGTCGAAAGTGCAGTTTGGACAGATTTGTAGGATTTTGATAAATTGCTCACGCTCGACAAAATGAAAAAAATATTTGTAAGATTTGGACAGATTTGTGAGATTTCTGCGCAAAGCGCACTCCCATAGACTTGGCCGCTTTAGCGGCTAAGTCCCAATTCTATACTTCGTGACTCGCAATTTTCTCACCGTAGGCGATTCCATAATTGGTTAAAAATATAGCCTAAATTGCAGATTTCTCGTGAAAAAGTGATTCGATAACAGAATAATTATGTAAATTTGCAACTTAAATATACAAATATGTAATTTTAATCTTTGGTTTATGACTTAAACTGTCAAAAAGTTAAATTTATATGATAGAGGATTATTCTGAATATTCAGCACCAGAATTAGTACGGATGCTTGGAACTCGCTTTAAGGATTATAGGCTGAGAGCCAACATGACACAGAAAGAGGTGGCGGAACAGTCGGGTTTGTCTATTCTGACCATTCATCGTTTTGAGAATGGTTCAGTTAAGAATATATCTCTTTGCACGTTTCTCTTGCTCTTAAAGTCTGTTGGTAGCATCAACGATTTGAATGAATTGATGCCAGAACAGCCCGAATCACCATATCTTTACAATGACAATCATCAAAAGGCACAGAGAGTGCGACATAAGAAATGAAAGAAGTTTTGAAAGTATTTCTGTGGGGTGTAGAGATCGGTCGACTGGCATGGCATGAAAGCAGGCGTCTGTCCTATTTCATTTATAATCCTGAGTTTCTTCGCGGACAATTGGATATTGCACCACTTGTCGCTTCTATTCATCATCCTTTAAGTAGCCGAGCCATCTTTGGAGAAACTGAGCGCATGTACCAGAAGTTACCCTCATTCATTGCAGACTCCCTGCCCGATGCCTGGGGTAACCTTCTTTTCGAGCAATGGCGTAAAGAGAATCATTTGTCCGACAGAAGCGTTACTTCGTTGCAAAAACTGGCTTTCATTGGTAAACGAGGTATGGGAGCGTTGGAGTTTGTGCCAGAAATAGAACGTGGGACGATGGCCGAAAAGATTGACATTAAATCATTGGCTGAATTGGCGGAGAAAATCGCTGTTGATCGTGATAATGTGAGGATTCTTCCCGATGAGTCGCTTACTCTGCAGTCATTGATTGCTGTCGGGACTTCTGCTGGTGGGCGTCAGCCCAAGGGCATCATCGCAATAGATAAAAAGACTGGTGAGATTCGCTCAGGGCAGATAGATGTGGAGTCTGACATCGACTATTATCTTCTGAAATTTGGTGACAAGAAGCGTTCGTCAGCAGAGTTAGAGCAGACTTACTACGAGATGGCTCTTTCTTCTGGTATCAATATGATGGAGTCTCGTATGATTGAAGTGGAGGGTACTAAACACTTCCTTACCAAACGCTTTGATCGTGATGAAACGGGTAAATTGCATACACAGACATTGGCTGCTATGAATCCATCGGCAGACAGCTATGAGAAACTGCTGACAGTGTGCCGAAAATTGCATCTGCCTGAAGTGGATTGCCAGGAGGTGTTCCGAAGGATGGTGTTCAACATTTTAGCTAACAATACTGACGACCACAATAAAAACTTTACGTTTATCATGAACCGTCAAGGCACATGGCGACTGTCGCCAGCCTACGACATGAACTATATTTTCGACACAGGCGGCTATTTGCCCTATAAGGAGCATTGTCTGATGATTTGTGGCAAACAACGTGACATCAGTCATGAAGACATCATAGCATTTGCTGGAGATGCTGGCATACGTGCGCCAGAATCCATTATCCGCAAGGTGGCTACAGCAGTGGCTTCCTTTAGAACTATTGCTGAGAAAAATGGTGTAAGAAAAGAATGGATAGGGCGTATTGAGGAGTGTCTGTCCAAACATCTTTCCTCATGGGGGTATTTGGCAGAAGAAACACCTTTTACCTATATGCTGTCATCTGGACGTCGTTTGGAGAATATACACATAGAACAGCAATATAAAGGCAACTACCATCTGTTGGCAACCATTGACGGCAAAGCGTTGAAGTACATCATCCGAAAGGGTACGCCTGAGCATGATGCGATGACAAAGAACGGACTTGCGAACATCACGGACGATGTATTGAAAGACCTGGCAGAACGATTCCTGTTGCCTAAATTGGACAGCACGATGTAGCGGAGTGGAGCTTAGCGAATGAATTCATTCCTAACGTCCAGTATTACCGCAGAACACTTAATTAACAATCACAACGAATGAATATCGAACAAGTACGAGACTATACCTTGTCACTCCTCGGAGTGACAGAAGACCAGCCGTTTGGAGACGACATCATCACTTTCCGGCTCGAAGGAAAAATCTTCTTATGCCTATCGCTGGGCGGTGACGATCATGAACTCGACAACTCTGCCCCCAGACTGGCCCTGAAGTTGACGCCGGAAAGGAACGAGGAACTGCGGGGACAATTCTCTGCTGTGGTACCGGCATGGCATTGGAACAAGAAGCACTGGAGCGATGTCTATTATGAACACCTGGAAACAGCCCAAGTAGAGGACTGGATCAAGGAGTCGTACCTACTCGTGGCTTCCAAACTCCCCAAAGCGGTCCGACAAAAGTATATTCAATTAAACTTTCGCAAGTCGTAAAATGGAGTAAAAGAGGAAGTTTCCATTCTAACTTCCATTTTAACTACAGAAACTTCAGTATTCAATAATAATGATTTTTTATAATACAACTATGATTGACCAGATTATTAACCACAACAAGACCTTCGTGGCGCAGAAAGACTACGAGAAGTTTATCACAGACAAATACCCAGCCAAGAAACTGGCTGTGCTTACATGTATGGACACCAGACTGACAGAACTCCTCCCAGCTGCGCTCGGACTGAAAAATGGCGATGCCAAGATCATCAAGAACGCTGGCGGACTCGTCATCTCACCTTTCGATTCCGCCATGCGCAGTCTGATTGTCGCCATCTATGAGCTGGGTGTGGAGGAGATCATGGTGGTGGCCCATTCCAACTGTGGAGCCTGCCACATGAGCTATGACCATTTCCACCACGAGATGATTGCCCGTGGCGTGACAGAAGAGACGCTCCACACCATCCGCATGTGTGGCGTTGATCTCGATACTTGGCTGGAAGGCTTCAAGGACACACCTTCCTCTGTCCGCAAGACGGTTGAGACGATCAAGACCCATCCACTTGTTCCCAAGGGAATAGTGGTCAGAGGCTTCATCATCGACTCCGTGACTGGGGCGTTGGAGGAAATCTCATAAGTTCCTGCCAACAACCCTATCGTCCATTTTAACTCCCATGAGCGTTGCGAATTTACTTCCACTTTAACTTCCCTTTTTACTTCCTTTTTTATATACACAAAAAGTGTACAAACAAAATGATAACGACTATGAGAAAACTGTTTTTCTGCCTCTTGGCAATGATGGGCATGCTGCCCCTTTCTGCACAAACACAAGTAGGCGGGCCTGGCTCGGCACAGAGTGTTTATGACTTCAATGTGAAGGATGATGCGGGCAAGGACGTGTCACTTTCCGACTATAAAGGCAAGATGCTCCTGATCGTGAACACTGCGACACGATGCGGATTCACGCCACAGTACAAAGACTTGGAGGCGCTTTATCAGAAGTATAAAGGTCTGGGACTCGAGATTCTCGACTTCCCCTGTAACCAGTTTGGACAGCAGGCTCCCGGAACAATACAGGAGATCCACCAGTTCTGCACGGCGAACTACGACATCCATTTCCCGCAGTTCGACAAGATTGAGGTCAACGGCCCCAATGCCCATCCGCTCTACACTTGGCTGAAAGCACAGGGTGGGGGAGGCGACATCAGGTGGAACTTCACCAAGTTCCTCATAGGTCGCAATGGTAAGGTCATCAAACGATATGAGTCGCGCGACCAGGTAGCCGCTATCGAGGCCGACATGCAGATGGATCCAATGCTGCAAAGGAGTAGCTGGCGCGAAGTGAAGTCGGGCGATGTGACGATGCTGATCGCTCCCCAACAGGGTGGGAAAATCATGTCGTTCAAGTATAAGGACCAAGAGCTGATCTCACAGCTGACTCGACCGGAAACCTTCGGCAGCACCTTCTGGACCAGTCCGCAGAAAGAGTGGAACTGGCCTCCCGTGCCTGAGTTCGACAAAATGCCCTACGAAGTCGATGACGCTGACGGCAAACTCGTGATGACCAGCCAGGTGTCCGCACGCCTTGGATACCGCATTCGCAAGGCGTTTGTGGCCGACCCGAAGAACAACGACATCCTTGTGACCTATTCCATCTTGAACGAGACCGATGAAACGAAATCTGTGGCTCCATGGGAAATCACTCGTGTGCCAAACGACGGAGGACTGGTCTTCTTCAAGGCGCCACTCTCGAGTGTCACTCCCGCGGGCTTGATGCCCTTTGTGGAGAAATATGGAGCGGTCTGGTACACTTTCGACGAGGCGAACGCCAATCGCAAAATCAATGCCGACGGTGAAGGCTGGATGGCTTACGCATACAACGGCCTGCTTCTCTTGAAGCAGTTCAAGAACCTCAAACCTACAGAATTCGCTCCGGGTGAGGCTGAAATCCAAGTCTATGTGAACCGCGGCAAGAATTATGTGGAACTCGAAAGCCAGGGTGCATACTCCGTCATCCCGCCTCATGGACGAATCGACTGGACTGTACGCTGGACAGTACTGCCCCTAACCGTGAAGGCAGAACCCTCGAAGGCTCTTCTCCGCCAAGTGAAAAAAGCACTCCAATAAAAGGGTGTTAAAATGGGATTTCAAAACGTCAGTTCGATGAAAGTGACGTTAGAGTTGCTCTGATTGTTTGGACTGTGAGCGTTTTTTCAAATCATAGAATAAACAAAAAGATTTGTTGGATTTGTACAGATTTGTGGGATTTCTCGCCGAAGGCGACTCCTAAGAGAAGGAACATTTATCGAGGAGAGATATGAATTCAGCGAGAAGCGAATCGGTGACCAATAGTTCACTGAAGCGACAATTGAAGGTGCTCACCATTCCGGTGTTCATCGAGATTGCACTCGTCATGTTGTTGGGTGTGGTGGACACGCTGATGCTGAGCCGCTACAGCGACAACAGCGTGGCGGCGGTTGGACTCGACAACCAACTCATCTCGTTGGTTTTCCTTGTCTATCAGTTCTTCTCGATGGGGGCTGCCATCCTCTGTGCCCAATACATTGGCGCCGGACTGCGTAAACGTCTTGTGCAGGTTGTGGGTATGGCGTTGGTGGTTAATCTGATGCTTGGCTTGGTGGTCAGTGCCTTGCTTTATTACCATGCTGAGTGGTTGTTACGGCTGATGGGACTTCGACCCAAATTGATGGGCGACGGACTGGTGTATCTGCGGTTGACAGGAGCATGGTCGTTCTTCCAAGCCCTCTCGCTCACATTCTCCGCTTCCCTGCGAAGTGCCGACAAGGTGAAGTATCCCATGGTGGTGACAGCCATCGCCAATGTCATCAACATCTTTGGCAACTATGCCTTGATTTTCGGTCACTGGGGATGTCCCCAAATGGGTGTGGAGGGCGCAGCCATCGCCACCGTCGTGAGCCGAGCCATCGCCACCGTTTTGCTCGGTGTCATCCATTTCAGGGTACACATCCCCAGGTTCCCACTCAACTACTTCCGGCCCATGCCTTGGAAGGAGCTGCGCAACCTCTTTCACATCGGCATACCTGCCATGAGTGAGAACATCTCCTATAGCCTGTCGCAAGTGGTCATCACCTATTTCATCAATCAGATCAGCAACGAGGCTTTGGCGGCACGCACGTATTGCGTCAACCTCATCATGTTTGTCTATCTGTTCTGCATCAGCATCACACAGGGAGGCGACATTCTCGTGGGACATCTCGTCGGGCAGCAGAGGCATCAGGCGGCATACGTCTTGGGCAACTATTTCCTCCGTTTCTCGATGATGGTCACACTCACAGGCTCTGCCCTCCTGGCACTGACGGGGAAAAGCATCCTCAGCTTGTTCACCGACAATCAGGAGATTATCGCTATGGGTTTCTGGGTGCTCATCATCGACTGGTTCCTTGAGATAGGCCGAGTATCCAATATCTTTGCTGTGGGCACCTTGAGGGCCACGGGCGATGTCGTCTATCCCGTCATCATCGGTATCTTATTCCAGTGGACAATCGCTGTCGGTCTGAGCTATATCATCGGCATCCCATTGGGATACGGTTTGGTTGGCATGTGGGTTGGTTTCGCCCTTGACGAGAACATCCGTGGCGTTGTCCTCCTGCGTCGCTGGCGATCAGGAAAATGGCGAGAAAAAGGTTTCGTGAAAGCGGATGCCCCTCTGTCATAGGCTATAGGCTCTAGGTGCCGTGTATCAGATGATCGTTGACACTTTTGTATCAGGAGATCGTTGACACTTTTGTATCAGGAGATCGTTGACATATAGGATTTTATATTTTTTTGTTTATAGAGATATATTTTTCTGATTTTATGATGTGAACTCCTTAGGAATCAGCATGCTGAATAGGTTTTCTTAGCGGAGGGGA
>JAFWPH010000027.1 GCA_017509605.1 Bacteroidaceae bacterium
GACGGCTCTTGGTGGATGGTCTGTCTAGCCTTCCGCCCTCAGACGGCGATGAATCACCTGACAGGTCGCGAGACTTATCTGGCTCCTGTGCGGTGGGACACGAACGCATGGCCCGTGGTGAACGGCAACGGCACCATCGCACTTGACATGACGGCTGACCTGCCTGTGAAGCCCGCTCCACAGAAGGACTTCAACACTGACGTTCGTTTCAGCAGTAAGCAGCCGCTCGGCTACGAATGGGTATATCTGCGCAATCCGCTCGTGGAGAACTACCAGCTGACCTCCAATTCACTGCGGCTGACCGGCACCTCAGCCACACTGAACAGCAAAGACTTGCCAACGTTCATTGGCCGTCGCCAGCAGCACATCGACTTTGAGGCCACAACGCAACTGAAACTCTCAGAGGGCAAATCGGGCGACATGGCAGGACTGAGCGTGTTCATGGATATCTTTGCCCACTACGACATCGCCTTGCGCCGAGAGGCTAATGGCGGTAACACGCTCATCGTGGAGTATTGGCTGAGCAGCATCCACCATGTGGCGAAGGAGATTCCGCTGAAGGGCAGCAAGCCCTACCTGCGTGTCACGGGCAGTCGTGACCATTATCGCTTCTTCTACTCCGAGGATGGCAAGGCCTTCACCGAGGTGGGCGTGGCCGACACTCGCTACCTGAGCAGCGAGACCGCCGGTGGCTTCACGGGCATCATCCTCGCCCTCTTCTGCCAATCGGCTACTGACGCCGCCAAGCCCCAGGCAGATTTCTATTCATTCAACTACCATCCCGTAAATTAGTATATGATGAGAAAGAGTATTCTTTTGATGATACTGGCAATCGCTATATGCGGCCAGGCCAAGGAGGTCACCGTGAAGTCGCCGAACGGGGCGCTGGTGGTGACGGTGAGTAATAAAGACGGACGGCTAACGTATGGTGTCGCACTCAACGGAGAGACCGTACTCCGTGAGTCGGCATTGGGACTGCGGACAAGCATCGGTGACCTGACTCAGGGGCTGACGATGACAGACACGAAGGAGAACCGTGTGGAAGCGCACTACGACATGCAGAAGACGAAGGCCAGCCATAGCGACTACGTGGCCAATGAGATAACGGTGACGCTGAAGAACGACAAGAAGCAGGTGCTGCAGGTGACGTTCCGCGTGTCGAATGATGACGTGGCATTCCGTTATAGCATCGCGGTGGAGCATCCAGAGCGCGAGGCCGATCTGAACAGGACGCTGATATACGGCGAGGCCAGCAGTTTCAACTTCCCCGAGGGTACCACGACCTACCTCTGTCCGATGGCTGCGCCTGGCATCCTCTGGGCGCACGCACGACCGAGTTATGAGGAGGTCTATACGCCCGACGCACCGATGGCAGTGAAGTCGCAGTTTGACCACGGCTACTCGTTCCCCTGCATGTTCCGTCAGGGCGACAGGTGGGTGCTCGTCAGCGAGACAGGTACGACGGGAGCCTACTGCGGCACGCACCTCTCCGACTATGAGGCGGGCAAGGGCTACACCATCGCATTCCCCGACGAACAGGAGAACGGCGGTTTCGGCTCGGCCTTCGTAGGCTGTCAGTTGCCGTTTACCACACCGTGGCGCACCATCACCGTGGGCCCGCTGAAAACGCTCGTTGAATCGACCACGGCCTACGACCTCGTAGAGCCGCTCTTTGAGGCAAGCACCGACTATAAGCCGGGCCGCTATACGTGGAGCTGGCTGGTCTGGCAGGATGAATCAGTCAACTGGGACGACCAGATCCTGTTCATCAACCTCGCTTCGGAAATGGGATTTGAATACTGTCTTGTGGATAACTGGTGGGACACGCAGATAGGCCGCGACCGCATGCCTGAACTCGTGCGCTATGCCAACACGAAGGGTGTTGACCTGCTGCTGTGGTATAGCAGCAACGGCTTTTGGAACGATGCGCCACAGACACCGCGCAACTGCATGAACACGGCCATCGCCCGTGAACGGGAGATGAAGTGGCTGAAGAGCATCGGCGTGAAGGGTATCAAGGTCGATTTCTTTGGTGGCGACAAACAGGAGACGATTGGACTCTATGAGGACATCCTCAGCGATGCCAACCGCTACGGGCTGCAGGTCATCTTCCACGGCTGTACCCTTCCGCGTGGCTGGGAACGCATGTACCCCAACTATGTGTCGAGCGAGGCCGTGATGGCCAGCGAGAATGTCTATTTCACCGAACCTGATGCCGAGCGCGAGGCCTTCGACCTCTGCATGCACCCCTTCTGCCGAAATGCCGTGGCCACGATGGACTGGGGCGGCGTCATCCTGAACCGCCACCTGAGCCGCGACAACAAGAGTCGTCACACGCGCAAGACCACCGACATCTTCGAACTGGCATCGGGCATCACCAACCAGAGTGCCATCCAGTGTGCCGCCCTCTGTCCGAACAACCTCACGGAAGTGCCGAAGTTTGAACTCGACTTCCTGCGCTCCCTGCCCTCCACATGGGACGAAACCCGCTTCATCGACGGATTCCCCGGCAAGTACGTGGTGCTGGCTCGTCGCCATGGAGACCAGTGGTACGTCGGCGGTCTGAATGCCCTGAAGGAGCCGCTGAAGTTGACGCTCGACCTACCCATGCTGGCAGGCAAGACGCTGGACTACCTTGTGGACGACAAGCAGGGCCAGCCCACCAAGACCACACTGAAGGTCGATAAGCAGGGACGCGCCAAGGTTACCATTCATCCTAACGGCGGTATCGTCCTGACAGAATAGGACAAACGGATGAAGACGTGTTCATCTTTGGCAACTTGTACTCCACGTATGAAGGCTACCTGGCGTCCACCCCAATGCCATTCAGTACTACATTATTCACTGACAAGAAAAAGTAAAGAAAAATAAACAATCATTTAATTATCAATGATTTTCCATCTCATTACAAACAATCAAGGGAGGTCTTTCAACCTCCCTCAGTGACTCCGCAGGGATTGGCTTCGCCCATCCCTTCCCCTGCCACGGGCCAGTCTGACAAAAAGAAAAGCCCCAGTCCTGAAAGCAAGCTTTCGTCCTTGGGGCTTTTCCTTTTGTGACTCCGCAGGGATTCTAACCCTGGACCTTCAGAACCGGAATCTGACGTTCTATACAGCTGAACTACGGAGCCAGAAAAAAAGGATTTCGTAAGGTTGCAGGAGCAACGGAATCACTCCTTCCGCAGAAATCGGATGCAAAGTTACGAAATCCTTTTCAATTATGAGCGATTAAATGCCTAAAGATTTCGCAATGGCATCAACTTTCTTCTCAGCCTCTGCCACAGCCTGCTTGTAGTCGGCGGGCGACTTGAGTGTGCCTGGGGCCTCTACGTAGAACTTGATCTTAGGCTCAGTACCTGATGGACGCACACTGACCTTGGTACCGTCGGCAGTGAAGTACTGAAGCACGTTGCTTGGCTCGGGCATGTTGATGTCGCACACGTTGCCTTCGGCATCTGTGGCCTTGAGGGTCTTGAAGTCCTTGGTCAGCACCACCTTCGATCCATCGAGTTCCTTGGGTGGGTTGCTGCGGAAGTTCTCCATCATGGCCTTGATCTCGTCGGCACCCGACTTACCTGGTTTCACCACATTGATGGCCTTGTTGTAGCTAAAGCCATACTCCATGTAGATCTCCATCAACACTTCGTAGAGCGTCTTACCCTGGTCTTTGGCCCATGCGCAGATCTCAGCCAGCAGAGAGCAGGCGCTGACAGCGTCCTTGTCGCGGACAAAGTCCTGAGCGAGGAAGCCATAGCTTTCCTCACCACCACCGATATACTGCTTCTTGCCCTCGTTGATCTTGATTTCACGTGCAATCCACTTGAAACCAGTATAAACGTCGGCCATCTCGATGTGGTTCTTGTCGGCGATGCTCTTGATGAGCTCTGTGGTCACGATGGTCTTCACGACAAACTCGTTGCCCTTCATCTTGCCACAGGCGATGCGGTTCTTGATGATGTAGTAGAGGAAGATGAGCGCGGTCTGGTTACCGTTGATGAGGATCCACTCTCCCTTGTCGTCCTTGCAAGCCATACCCACGCGGTCGGCATCGGGGTCACTGGCCATCACGATGTCGGCATCGATTTCCTTAGCCAACTTGAGCGCAAGAGTGAGCGCCTCGGCATACTCTGGGTTGGGCGAAACCACGGTTGGGAAATTACCATCCTTCACCATCTGCTCTTTCACACAGTACACATCATCGAATCCCCACTGCTTGATGCTGCGTGGGATGAGATACATGCCCGCGCCATGCAATGGAGAATAGACAATCTTCAGGTCGTGCTGACGCTTGATGACCTCGGGGTCGATGGAGATGCCCTGGATCATGTCGAGATACACCTTATCCACCTCCTCGCCGATAATCTGGATCAAATCCTTGTTGCCCTTGAATTTGATGTCGGCATACTTCACCTTGTTCACCTCGTCGATGATGCCCTTGTCGTGGGGAGCCAGCACCTGAGCGCCATCGTCCCAATATGCCTTGTAGCCATTGTACTCGCGTGGGTTGTGACTGGCGGTGATGTTCACACCTGCCTGGCAGCCCAGATAGCGGATACCGAATGACACCTCAGGTGTTGGACGGAGGTCGTCGAAGAGATAGACCTTAATGCCGTTGGCAGAGAAAATGTCGGCAACCGTCTCAGCATAGAGGCGGCTGTTGTTACGGCAGTCATGACCCACCACCACACTGATCTGTGGAAGGTCCTTGAAGTTCATGTTCAAGTAGTTGGCCAGTCCTTGAGTAGCGGCACCTACTGTATAGATGTTCATACGGTTGGTACCTGCACCCATGATGCCGCGCAGACCACCTGTACCGAACTCAAGGGTCTGATAGAAACTATCAACCAAGTCTGTTTTGTCCTCTTTGGCAAGCATTTCCTTCACTGCCGCCTGAGTGTCAGCGTCAAAAACAGGATCCGAGGCCCACTGATTGGCCACGGCCTCACATTTTTTCAATAATTCTAAATCCATAGTTGCTAAGATATTAATTTACAAGTTATTAATCGTAGTTTTTGTGATTGATTACCTTACTCTTCTGGAATGAGATATCTGTCACCCGTTTGTTTCGTAATCTGTTGACGATAGTATTCGGGATAACCTGGCCGAATCGGGAAAGCGGCCTGTCCATGTCCGTTTTCGAGAAATTTTCCATCGCCCTCGCTCTTGATGCACATGTCGTTGTGCTTCACAGTGATATAGGTGAAAAGATTCTTCCAACTCTCCATCATGCTGTCAGCGCTTTTCAACGAATAGTCGGTCAAGTATGCTTTTGCAGAAGCGGGATCATTGTCGTAGAGTCTTTTTGCCTCGGCCTCCACCTCTTTCTGCCGGCTGAAATACCCGTTTTCAAGTTTGTCCCTCACCTTCTGGAGGTCAGGCATCATCTTTGAATAGTAGGGATAGACCATGTTTGCCACAAGGTTGCACACCCAAAACGCTGAGTTCCAAGAGAAAGTGAGTGCATCCTGTTGACCTTTGATCGCAGTGTAGCAGGCTGGTATCTCGTTCACTGAGCAATAGACCGGTGTGTAAGCCACCATATTGGCGTCGTCGTTGCCCCACCAGACCACGCCTCCGATGGCGTCGGGGAGATAGTCGCGCATCTGCCCTACAAAGGCGAATGATGTCTGCTGTGTGGAGATGGGGCGTTCGTTGAAGTATTTCTTGCCGTCGCTTGTGAATGAGAGCGGTGTCGGACGATAAGGCATGTTGTAGGGGCCAGCGCCGAGGTCATGATTGATATCGAGCGGTGTGCCCTCGTAATGGTCGCGCATACCGTTCTCCACGTCAGCCACAGTCAACTTGGCCTTAGGCACGAAATAGAGGGGCATCTCGCCCTTGTTGTTCTTGCCCATAGCGACATCAAGGTATTTTTCCATGCCATCCACCCAGTGGTTGAAGAAACTCCAGACACGCGCCTCGCAGTAACGAGCACCACTGAAATCCATAGGTGCGTAAGCGTCACGGAAAGAGAAGTCAGCGTCCTTGCCGTTGAAGAAACCCTTCTCACGGGCGAACTTCACCACATCCTTCGAATAGAGCACATTCTTCTTGTCCTTCATGTCGAAACGGGTAATGCGGCTTTGGTTGGCATGACAGCAGATGCAGTCGTCAGGGATTCTCACGGCCACCCATACGGCGCCATGTCCGCCTGGACCCTTGCCCATCATCTCCATTACCCAAACCTCGTTCTTGTCTGCGATGGAGAAAGTCTCGCCCTCGCTGTAGTATCCGTACTTGGCCACGAGAGAGGTCATCACTTCGATGGCCTCACGGGCGGTCTTCGATCGTTCAAGGGCAATGTAGATGAGGCTGCCGTAGTCGATAAGACCTGTGGAGTCTGCCAGTTCCTCGCGACCGCCGAAGGTGGTCTCGCAGACTGTCACCTGATACTCGTTCATCTGCCCCACCACATTGTAGGTCACCTCCGCCTGCGGTATCTCGCCGAGGTACTTGCCTGTGTCCCATTCGTAAATCTTGCGCATCTCACCTGCCTGGTGCTTGCCACCTACATGACGGTACATCACACCATATGCGCCATAACTGTCAGCATTATAACTCACCATCACGCTTCCATCGGCAGAAGCGTTCTTAGCGACGATAATATTTGTGCATGCCTGAGCCTTCATGCCCAAGATGAAGGCCATCAAGATAAAGAATTTTCTCATTTCAAACAAAAAAGTGATTAGACATGGAGTTTACTGGAGTCGGCTGCCTTGAAGCTCATGTCGAGTCCTTTCACGGAATGTGTGAGTGCACCGACGGAGATGAAATCCACTCCTGCCTCAGCATAGTCACGGATGGTGTCGTAAGTAATACCTCCCGACGATTCAGTTTCGTACTTGCCTGCTATAAGTTCCACGGCCTTCTTGGTTTCCTCAGGCGTGAAGTTGTCGAGCATGATGCGGTTGACACCGCCATAATCGAGCACGCGCTGCAGTTCCTCGAAGTTGCGCACCTCGATTTCTATTTTCAAGTCCTTGCCTTTCTCCTTCAGATATTTGTGGCAACGGCTGATAGCGTTCTCTATACCTCCGGCGAAATCGATGTGGTTGTCCTTGAGGAGTATCATGTCGAAAAGACCAATACGGTGGTTGGTGCCACCGCCGATTTTCACGGCCGCCTTCTCGAGCATACGCATGCCCGGTGTGGTCTTGCGGGTGTCGAGCACCCTTGTATGGGTTCCCTCCAGCCGTTTCACGTATTTGTTGGTCATCGTGGCAATACCGCTCATGCGTTGCATGATGTTGAGCATAAGGCGCTCAGTCTGCAACAGGCTCTGCACCTTGCCCTTCACACTCATGGCGATGTCGCCTGGCTTTACGTGGGCGCCGTCGTTGATATACACCTCGACGGTCATCTCAGGGTCGAACCTGTGGAACACCTCTTTGGCAATCTCCACACCTGCCAGCACGCCCTCTTCCTTGATGAGCAGTTTCGACTCGCCCATGGCATCCTCGGGGATGCAGCACAATGTGGTGTGGTCGCCGTCACCTATGTCCTCGGCGAAGGCGAGGTCAATAAGTCTGTCGTTAAGTTCTTCTACTGTTAACATAAGAAACTGTTTTTGTATTTTTCAAATCACATTTTCACAGGAGCAGTTCCTTCAGGATGCGGAACTATTCAGTAATCCATAACGTTTGATGTCAGGCCGAATTGTTTCTCCATTGGGCAAATATAGTGAAAAAATCCTACGTTGCGAAAAGTTTAGCCATAAAAGTTTCCATTATTTGTCATATCAAGCTATTTTGACTAATTTTGCACTGAGCAAGGTGTTTGGAGTACTAACCAATATAACAAACATAAAGACAAGAACTATGGATTTAATAGAACGTTTCCTAGATTACGTCAGTTACGACACACAGTCGAGCGAGGAGTCTGACACTACGCCAAGCACTCCCAAACAGATGGTTTTCGCCCGCCATCTCGCCGACCAACTCCGCGAGATAGGATTGAGTGATGTGGATATCGACGACAACGGCTACATCATGGCCTCACTGCCAGCCAATACCGACAAGAAAGTTCCCGTGGTGGGCTTTATCTCGCATTTCGACACCAGCCCCGACTGTTCGGGAGCCGACATCCAACCACGCATCGTGAAGAACTACGACGGTGGCGACATCGTTCTCTCTGAGGGCATCGTGACTTCGCCCGACATGTTCCCTGAGCTGAAAGACCACATCGGTGAGGACATCATTGTGACCGACGGACACACCTTGCTCGGAGCCGACGACAAAGCCGGCATTGCAGAGATCGTGCAGGCTATGGTTTATCTGATGGAGCATCCCGAAATCAAACATGGACTGATCCGAGTGGGGTTCAATCCCGATGAGGAAATCGGCTTAGGTGCCCACAAGTTCGATGTGGAGAAGTTCGGTTGCGACTTCGCCTATACCATGGATGGTGGCGAGCGTGGCGAAATTGAGTTCGAGAACTTCAACGCCGCCGCTGCCAAGATCACCATCACAGGCCGAAGTGTGCATCCAGGCTACGCCAAGGACAAGATGATCAACGCGTCGAAGGTGGCGGCTGAGTTCGCCATGAGCCTTCCCGCCAACGAGACTCCTGAGACGACCGAAGGCTATGAGGGTTTCTTCCACCTCACTGGCATGAGTGGCAACGTAGAGAAAGCGTCGCTGAGCTACATCATACGCGACCACAGCCGTGAGTGCTTCGAACTGCGCAAGGTTGCCATCGCCAACATCGCTAATGCCCTGGCGGAAAAATACGGCGAGGACGTGGTGAAGATCGACATCAAGGACCAGTACTACAATATGCGGGAGAAGGTGGAGCCCATGATGTATATCATCGACATCGCCAAGGAAGCCATACAGCAGACAGGCACCACACCCGTGGTACGCGCTATCAGAGGCGGCACCGACGGTGCACAGCTCTCGTTCAAGGGCCTGCCCTGCCCCAACATCTTTGCCGGCGGACTGAACTTCCACGGGCCGCACGAGTTCTGTCCCATCCCTAACATGGAGGCAGCCATGCAGACCGTGGTGAACATCTGCAAACTGGTGGAACAGAAATTAGGGTAATGGAGCATTTTTGACCATTGACCATTGAACATTGACCATTGACCAATAAAAAGAACGGCTACAAGGTATCGTCCTCGTAGCCGTTCATGATTTCATCATCGTCGTCATCCTCAAAGTCAAAGTCGCCGAGAAAAGCCGGCACGATGAACTCATCGAGGTCGCGACGTTCCTTCTTGGTAGGTCGTCCTGTTCCCCGAGCCCTATCGACGAAACCACTGATGCGGTTCATTTCCAACAGTTCGTATTGGTCAGGAGTGGTGACATTCTCCATTACCTCTGGCACAAGCTTTGCGCCCACCCTGTTCTGTATGGCCTGCAGCACCTTGAAAGAATAAGTGATTGGCCCTTTCTTCACCTGTATCACTTCTCCCTCTTTCACCATACGCGAGGGCTTCATCTTCACTCCGCCGATAGTGACACGCCCGTTCTTGCAGGCATCCGCTGCCATAGAACGGGTCTTGAAGATTCTTGCTGCCCACAGCCATTTGTCAAGTCGCGCTTCCATAATGATTGTCGCTCGTTCTTTTTCGATGCCATAGAACTATAGAAATATAGATACTATGAAAACTATAGATACTATAAAATGCCTATTTATTGTTGTAATGGTTCATGGCGAATACCAGTCCAGAGAGGCAAAAAGCCTTGACGGCCTCACAGGCCATCGCCACCCGCTCATCCATGGTCTGCAACTCCTCGTCTGTGAAACGGCTAAGTACAAAATCGACCTGTGTGCCCTGTTGGAAATCATTGCCTATACCGAATCTCAACCGCGCGTATTGCTGGGTGCAAAGCAGTTGCGCGATGTTCTTCAGACCATTGTGGCCGCCATCGCTGCCATTGCCTTTGAGACGCAGTTTACCGAAGGGCAAAGCAAAGTCATCGACCACCACCAACAGCCGTTCCAGTTCCACGTTCTCTTTGTTGAGCCAGTACCTCACAGCCAAGCCGCTGAGGTTCATGTATGTGGAAGGCTTGAGCAACACCAGTTCAGCGTTTTTCACCCTGGTGTGCGCGACGAAACCATAGCGTTTGTCCTCAAAAACAGCATTGGATGCCCCAGCTAAGGCATCCAACACTCTAAATCCTATGTTATGGCGGGTGCCATCGTACTCGTCGCCGATGTTACCCAGGCCAACTACGAGATATTTCATTTCCTGAATTATTCTTCAGTAGCCTGCTCAGCAGCGGCACTGCGTGCGGCGCGGGTCATGCGGACACTGCAAACCACCACGTCCTTGGGGCTAATCAGTTCCACGTTGTCGAAACTGAGGTCGGCCACCTTCAACGACTTACCGATAGCGAGCGGAGTGACATCGATAGTGAGCACGTCGGGCAGTTTGTCATAGAGACCCTTCACCTTCAGTTTGCGCACGTTGAGTGAGAGCTTACCACCAGCCTTCACACCTTCTGCCAAGCCTGTGAGCTTCACTGGGATCTCCATCACGATGGGTTTGTCCTCAGTGATCTGGTAGAAGTCAACATGGATGGGGTTGTCTTTCACGAAGTCCACCTGCAGGTCCTGGATGATGGTCTTCACTACTTGTCCGTCGAGGTCGAGGTTCACAATGTAAACATTCGGTGTGAAAACAGCCTTGTTCAGTTCCTTCTCGTTCACGAGGATCGACTTGGCCACAGGAATCTGCTTGCCGTTCTTCTCTTCTTTCTCTACACCGTAAACCACGGCTGGCACATTACCTGCGCGACGTGCGTCGCGGCTTGCCTTCTTCCCAAGGTCAGTTCTTGACTGAGCCTTCAAAGTGATTTCTTTCATTTTCTCTTTGTTGTTTTTGTGTTACTTTAAATTAAGTTGATGCTTAATTCGTCATCACACTTGCGGAATATCACTGTGTGTGGGACATTTACGTCTTCCACGCCCTCAATTCCCATTGTGCTGTAAAAAAAGCGGTGCAAAGTTACGACATTTATCTGAAATGGCAAAACAGAAAGACTTTTTTTTATTATCCGACCAACGAAACAGAGATGTATCTGCCAAAATTAGTTGAATCTTTCCTCCAAATCATGGATTTAACGTTCACCAGACATGATAATCAATGAATAATGTGTAACTTTGCAGCATGAAACCTTTATACACTATTCTTTTGTTGATTGTGTCGAATGTCTTCATGACGTTCGCATGGTACGGCCACTTGAAACTTCAGGAGATGAAAATCTCCACCTCGTGGCCTTTGATCGGAGTGATTGTGTTCTCCTGGAGCATAGCTTTGTTCGAGTACGCCTGTCAGGTTCCCGCCAACAGAATCGGCTTCGTGGGTAACGGAGGCCCTTTCACTCTTCTACAACTCAAGGTGATACAGGAAGTGGTTTCACTGACTGTCTTCACTTGCATGGCCATGTTCATGTTCCAGAACGAACACTTGCACTGGAACCACTTTGCTGCCTTCGGGTGCTTGATTCTTGCGGTTTACTTCGTATTTCTCAAGTAACATATTATTGCATCACGAACTATCGTATTTTGGAATTCATCATTCGCTAACCTGTATTTTTAGATTATTAAGATATCATTGAAAGTTATTTGAGTAACTGTCACAAAAAAAA
Source organism: Bacteroidaceae bacterium (assembly GCA_017509605.1). Lineage (GTDB taxonomy): Bacteria > Bacteroidota > Bacteroidia > Bacteroidales > Bacteroidaceae > RUG11857. The sequence goes on from JAFWPH010000027.1 coordinate 11,597, forward strand.
ACGAAACAAGATATGACTATTGACAACAAACAACGTTATATGATGCGCGGTGTGAGCGCCGCCAAAGAAGATGTTCACAACGCCATCAAGAACATCGACAAAGGACTGTACCCGAAAGCCTTCTGTAAGATAATCCCCGACATCCTCGGTGGCGATCCTGAGTACTGCAACATCATGCATGCCGACGGGGCGGGAACGAAATCCAGCCTCGCTTATATCTATTGGAAAGAGACTGGCGACCTCTCTGTGTGGAAAGGTATCGCCCAGGACGCGTTGATCATGAACACCGACGACCTGCTGTGTGTGGGCGCCACCGACAACATCCTTGTTTCCAGCACCATCGGCCGCAACAAGATGCTTATCCCAGGTGAGGTCATCTCCGCCATCATCAACGGCACTGACGAGTTGCTTGAGCAGATGCGCCAGATGGGCATCGGCATCTACGCCACAGGAGGCGAGACTGCCGACGTGGGCGACCTTGTGCGCACCATCATCGTCGATTCGACCGTGACCTGCCGTATGCGCCGCGCCGATGTCATCGACAATGCCAACATCCGTCCGGGCGACGTCATTGTGGGCTTGAGCAGCTGCGGACAAGCCACCTACGAGAACCAGTACAACGGCGGCATGGGCAGCAACGGACTGACCAGCGCGCGTCACGACGTCTTCGCCAAATACCTCGCCGAGAAATATCCTGAGAGTTTCGACAAGGCGGTGCCCGAGGAATTGGTCTATAGCGGCAGTTACCGCCTGACCGACGAGGTGGAGGGCAGTCCTGTGAATGCCGGCAAACTGGTGCTCTCACCTACCCGCACCTACGCACCCGTAGTGAAAGTGCTGCTCGACAAGATGCGTCCCGCCATCCACGGCATGGTGCACTGCACCGGTGGCGCGCAAACCAAAGTGCTGCACTTCGTAGGCGAGAACTGTCATGTAGTGAAAGACAACATGTTCCCGGTTCCACCCCTCTTCCGCGCCATCGCCAAAGAGAGCGGCACCGACTGGGCCGAGATGTACAAGGTCTTCAACATGGGACACCGACTTGAGATCTATGTCGCCCCCGAGGACGCCGAAGCCGTCATCGAGATCAGCCGCGGTTTCAATATCGATGCCCAAGTGGTGGGCCACATCGAGGAAGGCAAACGCAGCCTGACCATCAAGAGCGAGTTCGGAACATTCGAGTATTAGGTCACTCTAACCACTCAGACTTTTCCGAGCGACGACTTAGTTCATTAGTAATCAATCAAAAAGACATCCCAATCATGAAGCATCTATTGACTATACTGCTCATTCTGGCCTCATGGTTATCATCCGACGGAACAATGGCCGCTGACATCCACATTTACAAGGGACCTTACACCTACTCCAGCGACATCCTCTATACCTGGGATGGCAAACACCTCTACAAGGGTGCCTATACATACTTCAGCAACATCCTCTACACATGGGATGGGAAGCATGTGTATTCAGGACCATACACCTACCACAAAGACATCCTGTTTACATGGGACGGCAAGCATGTTTACTCTGGACCATACACCTACTCAAACAAGATTGTGGCAACAGTAGATAACAACCACATCTACCAAGGTGCATACACCTACTCGAGCAACATCATTCTGACTACAGACAGCAAGCATATTTATAAAGGAGCATACACTTACTCGAGCAACATCTTGTTCACATGGGACGCTCCAATACCTTCAGCAGTATTAATGACTATACTATTATAATGGAGAACAATAACATACTACAGAAACTGGAAGGCATCGTCAGCCGTTACGAGGAGGTATCCACACTCATCTCCGACCCCAACGTGCTTGCTGACCAGCAGCGCTACGTGAAACTGACAAAAGAGTACAAGGATCTGCAGAACATTGTCAAGGCAAGGAAGGAATACATCGACTGCCTAACGGGCTTGCAAGAGGCAAGGGATATCCTCGCCACCGAAAGCGACCCCGACATGCGTGAACTGGCCCGTGAGGAAATGGAAACCAACGAGAAGCGCATCCCCGAACTGGAAGAGGAAATCAAACTGCTCTTGATTCCCGCCGACCCCGAGGACGGCAAGAACGTGGTGATGGAAATCCGCGGTGGCACAGGCGGCGACGAGGCTGCACTGTTCGCTGGCGACCTCTTCCGCATGTACAGCAAGTATTGCGACATCAAAGGATGGAAAATTACTGTGTCGAGTTTCTCGGAAGGCGCATCTGGTGGCTACAAGGAAATCATCTTCAATGTGACGGGCGAGAACGTCTATGGCACGATGAAATACGAGTCGGGCGTGCACCGTGTGCAACGTGTGCCTGTGACTGAAACCCAAGGACGTGTGCACACCTCTGCCGCAACCGTGGCTGTGCTGCCCGAGGCGGAGGCTTTCGAGGTGCATATCGACGAAGGTGCCATCAAGTGGGACACATTCCGTTCGAGCGGTGCTGGTGGCCAGAACGTCAACAAGGTGGAGTCGGGTGTTCGCGCCCGTTATATGTGGAAGAATCCCAACACGGGCGAGACAGAGGAAATACTGGTGGAATGTACGGAGACGCGCGACCAGCCCAAGAACAAAGAGCGTGCACTCGCCCGCCTTCGCACACGAATCTACGACCGCGAGCATCAGAAGTACATCGACGACATCGCCAGCAGACGAAAGACCATGGTATCAACGGGTGACCGTTCAGCCAAGATCCGCACCTACAACTATCCGCAGGGACGCGTCACTGACCACCGCATCAACTACACCATCTACAACCTCGCCGCCTTCATGGACGGTGACATCCAAGATGTCATCGACCACCTCATCATCGCTGAGAACGCTGAGCGCATGAAGGAAGCGGCACTGTAGGTCATTGAACATTGGCTTCGCCTAAAATGCTCACGCTGACTTTGTCTTCATTTGGCGCGACTCGGCAATCTAAGCAAGCTTAATTGCTCTCGCTGCTTCAAATGTCCGGCATAGCTCGAACAAGTTCGGCTCTGCCCTCACTTAATCGCATTTTTGAACATTGAACATTGAACATTGGCCATTGAGCATTGAACAATTGTTTTCGTATCGTCCAGCACGAAGTGCTTAACTCCCCCTTTAACTCCCATTTTAACTTCCACTTAAAATCATGACCAGAAAAGAACTGATAGAACAGATATTCACCAAGAGGACATTCCTCTGTGTGGGTCTCGACACCGACATCAAGAAAATACCGCAGCACCTGCTGACCAGCGATGACCCTATCTTTCAATTCAACAAGGCCATCATCGACGCCACTGCCGACTATTGCGTAGCCTACAAACCAAACATCGCCTTCTACGAGTGCGACGGTGTGAAGGGATGGATTTCTTTGGAGAAGACCATCAAGTACCTCAAAAACAATTATCCCAACCACCTCATCATCGCTGATGCCAAACGCGGCGACATCGGCAACACTTCCGCCATGTACGCCCGCTGTTTCTTCGGCGAGATGGATGTGGATGCACTGACTGTAGCTCCTTACATGGGTGAGGACAGTGTCACTCCGTTCCTCAACTACGAAGGCAAATGGGTCATCCTGCTCGCCCTGACCAGCAACAAGGGCTCACACGATTTCCAACTCATTGCTGACACCGAAGGTAAGCGACTCTTCGAGCATGTTCTGGAAAAATCACAGGCATGGGGCAACGCCGACAACATGATGTATGTGGTAGGAGCCACTCAGGGACGCATGTTTGAAGACATCCGCAAAGTCGCTCCCGACCATTTCCTCCTCGTGCCTGGCATCGGCGCACAGGGTGGCAGCCTCGAGGAAGTGTGCCGCTATGGCATGACCCCCGACTGTGGTCTCATCGTCAACTCCAGCCGCGCCATCATCTATGCCGACAGCAGTCCGAGATTCTATGTTACCGCTGGCGAGAAAGCATGCCAGTTGTCTTGTGAAATGGGCATTATGCTCAACACCTACAGTAGGATAAAGGACGAGGAAGACCCCTTTAGAGACCTTTAAACAGCATGTCCAGCCATACACAAAACCATCAAGGTTCATGTATGACTGGACTGTTATTGTGACACCTCAGAAGACCCTTGGTGGTTATGCAAGTGGTTTTTTGACAGGTTTTATAACAACAAGAAATTTAGATTTCGCTAATGAATCAGGGTTGAAAGGGCTGAAAAGCGGTCTTTTCATTGGTGGTATTACCGGAGCGCTCAGTGGATATTTCAGCGCAAAACAATCAGGGACCAATCCTTGGACTGGGAAAATAAAGAATAGTATTACTATTGGTGAAGGAATGAAATCAGATATTAAGCAAGGATGGTTTGGAATTGACAAGATATCTAAAGATCTTGGAACTAATAAGTTTGATCCTCAATCCAGAGATCATCATGGTCTGATGTCTGAAAACCAATTTTGGATTGACTATTATATGGATAATGGTGCTTTGGTTTTTGACAGGGGAACTAAAGGCAATAATAGTCAGTATTATTTTATGGAACAACAGCATATCGAAGGTTATCCAAATGTCTATACAGTTAAATATTATTATAATAAAAACCAATCTCTTAGAATATATTGGATAAGAAAAAGATGAAAGAATTTCAACTAACAGAACTCATGAAAATCTTGGATAATTTTTACTTCTTGATTCATGAGAATTATGGTATAAAAGAAACAACGATAGGCTTAAGAGCATATCCTTCTGTGGTATTCAAGAATTATCAAACAGGTATCGAAGTACATATAATTGGTGCAGATTTAGGCTGTGAATGCGATGATTATAATGTATATATAATGAAGTCCAAATGGTTCTCCACCAAATTCATAGGTATAAATGAACAGATGGGATATTCGCATAGTATCTGTGGAGATAAACTCTTTCTCTGTCTCAGTTCTGAGTATATCCAACAACATCTGATGCCAGTCATCAGAGGTGAACAGTGGCCGAAAAAATAATGGATAGTTTCGAGATGAAATTGTATCAATCAGAAGAAGTGTTTTCAAGAACATCTTTGGGTGATGAAAAAGACCATGATGTTTTCGTTATAATAAGTTATACATGTCCGAATTGCGGCAATGAATTGCTCTTCCGCGAGAAAGACTTTCGTCGTCATGCTCTGAACAAAACAACTAAATATGGTGATTTACTTCCAGAAATAGAAATGGGACTTTCTAATTCTTTCCTGGAATTTGAATGTCCTGGATGCAAAATTAAAACACGAGTCTATTACGGGGTTTATTATGGAGATAAATTTCCACGCACATATATAGATGTTGTTATGACTGAATAGTAATCACATCAACAGAGAGGATAATTATGACATTCAAGCAGCAGATGGAGAAAGCCATCAAAGAATATTTGACAAGTATGGGGTTTAAATATGCTCCAAAGCAATATCTTTTCTATAAGGATAATGAAAATGACCTAAGTTTTTGTACCATGTATGGTACAACAAGTTATCATAGAAAAGAGTATTATGAACTTCAAACAATATTTTATATAAAATGTCCCGAATGGGATGATGAGGTGGCGAGGCTATTTTTTGAGAAAGAAGACCTCAATTTGCGATTTTCTGGTCCCTTGTTTTTTTGGACTCCTAGGAACATTAAAGAGAAGTCCCGAGTGATTTTCACAGGAACTCGCTCCATGGAGGAGAATCTGGCGGCATACAAGCATGAGTTCGAAACATACGGCCTTCCGCTATATGAAAAGTTCACCACCAAGGACATTATGTATGAAAATATGTTCAAACCAGAGTACTCATATGCTTTTGGATGGTTCTCCCGTTGGTACTTCCCTGTGGTATCGTATCTCTACGGTGACTATGAAAAGGCCATGCATTATGTTAGCCAGACACTGAATGAATTGAAAAAGAGCAAGACGGGTTTTCTCAACACCCCTTCAGTAAGTCTCGTTGAGTATAGCAGGTTCTATAAGAACCTTCTTGCCGCAATTAAGGCCCGTCCCGATTACAAAGAACCCACATGGATAGACAGGATAAAAGCCAAATGGAAATAAAACAGGGAAGAGATTGAATTGCACCATGTTCATCCGAAGTATATCATCGGCTTTGACTACCACATTGTTGTGCCAAAAGGAAGAACTGCAGCTTCGCAGTCCATACGATATCTGGAGCAGAGGTAATGAGCGGAAAAGTGAACAACCAACGCAAACAATACGACCTCAGCAAACTTCCCCCAGGCATTTATCTCCTCACCCTGACCATCAATAAGAAGAAGGAAACACTCAAGTTCATCCGCAGATAACAGCCATATAATCACCCGATAACCTATTGGGCTATACAAAATTGAGGTCCTCATCGACCACGTCGTCGCCAAACCAGTCGCGGATTTTGGCGCGGGCTTTGTCAATGGTTTCATCAGATATATTGTCCCATGTGAGTTTCAGCAGGGCTGAGATGGCGGCAAAGTCATCAGTATAGCCCAAACCAGGCATGGCATCGGGAATGAGGTCGAGCGGCAGAATGAAATAGCCAAGCGCGCCATAGATCATCGCCTTGTCCTTCTTCGACACTTTGGGGTCGCGAGCAACGTAAAACAACAGCAACAACAGATAGACTGGCCGTGAGCCGATTTTTTTCGCCACACTGCCCAACTTCCCCCAGAAGCGTTTTTCTGAGTAGTTACCCTCATACTTGATTAAATCCTTTGCGTTTCCCATTGTTACCCTATTTTTGACAGTTCCACCTAATTGGATAGATAATCTATCTATACGATATCTATCATCCCCCCATATTATTAACTCAAAAAACAGCAATTTATTACATCTCCTTAATACTGGATAATAAAAAACTGACTAATCGAGTAGGAGGAAAACGAAGTAGTTTTCTTCCTACTTTCGTTTTCCGACCTCTCACACCACCGTACGTGCCGTTCGGCATACGGCGGTTCCTATTTTGGATTCCATTCGAGATATGAATCCATAAGACACATATAGCC
>JAFWPH010000028.1 GCA_017509605.1 Bacteroidaceae bacterium
GACAGAGATATTCAAGACATTGCAGCGAAAATCAATTCAAGGCCAAGAAAGAAACTCTATTTCTCAACTCCAATTGATGAGTTTTGCAATTACTTGTTGTAAATTTGCACTTGCTTGTTGAATTCGCCGTTTCATAGCAAACGTTAAAATGGGAATAACTATTCGTAATAAATGTTAAATATGCAGATTTTTGAGTGGTTTTGGTGGTAAACGTCGCATATCTATGCAATGTTATATGCAAAAATGTCATAGGGGCGTGACATTATGAAACATTGACCATTGAAGACTATGTGCTCGAGCAGACCCCTGAGCTCCGTAAGATGGCATCCACCTTGGTTCTCTGTCGCTTGAAGATAAGTAAATAACATTTTTATCTGTTTTTTTGAAACCTCTGCCACGATTTGGCACAGCCTTCGTGTAATTTTGCCTGGAACGGGTGAAGACATGGAAGTATTAGAACCGGAATGGCTTCGTAAGGAGATAGCTGGAAAGATTAAGAGAATGTGGAATAAATATAAGTAGGATTGAAAATGCGAGATTTTGCAGCAATAGATTTTGAAACGGCTAACAATGAGCGCAGTAGCGTATGCTCTGTAGGAATTGTCATTGTGCGCAATGGTGAGATTGTGGATTCGTTCTACTCACTCATCCAGCCAGAGCCGAACTATTATAACTACTGGTGCAGTCAGGTGCATGGCCTTTGCCATGAAGACACAGATGATGCCCCCGTCTTCCCAAAGGTGTGGGCACAGATAGAACCAATGATAGAAGGTCTTCCACTTGTAGCTCATAATAAGCCTTTTGATGAGGGTTGTCTGAAAGCTGTGTTCCGCGTCTATCAGATGGACTACCCTGACTATGAGTTCTATGACACACTGGCAGCCTCACGCAGAGTTTTCCGCTATCTGGAGAACCACCAGCTCCATACAGTTGCAGCCGAATGTGGCTACTGTTTAGAGAACCATCACAACGCCCTTGCCGACGCAGAAGCATGTGCTTGGATAGCGAGAGAGATACTATAAGAACTATATACAACATACAATATGGAAGAGAACAAGATTATTATATATCAGACGGAAGATGGACAGACACAGATTGATGTCCGTCTGGAGAATGACACCGTATGGCTCACGCAGGCTCAGATGGCTATGCTATTTGAGAAGACGCCTCAGAACATTACCATGCATATCGGTAATGCGTATAAGGAGGGTGAGTTGGAAAGAGACTCAACCTGTAAGGAATACTTACAAGTTCAACAAGAGGGGAAGAGGAAGGTCTCTCGTATCGTGAAATACTACGACCTTGATGTCATCATCTCTGTAGGTTATCGCGTGAAGAGCAAACGTGGCACTGCTTTCCGTATCTGGGCTCGTAGAGTATTGAAAGACTACCTTGTTAAAGGTTATGCCGTGAACGAGCGCATTCGCAAAGAGCAGATTGGCGAGTTGCGCCAACTGGTGGGAATGTTGGGGCGCACAATACAAAGTCAGCCTCTGCTGTCGAACGACGAGACGAATGCTCTCTTCGAAGTGGTGACGAATTACACCTACGCTCTGGATACCCTCGACAACTATGATTACGAACGACTGACAATCGATAAGACGACAAAGAAAGAACCCTTCCATGCCACCTATGAAAATGCGATGGAAGCTATCAATGGCTTGCGTGAAAAGTTTGGAGGTTCAGCACTCTTTGGTAATGAAAAGGACGACTCTTTCAAGAGCAGCATAAGACAGATCTATCAGACATTCGGAGGCAAGGAACTTTATCCCAGCGTAGAGGAGAAAGCCGCAATGTTGCTTTATCTTGTGACTAAGAACCACTCTTTCAGTGATGGCAACAAACGCATTGCAGCTACGTTGTTCTTGTGGTTTCTGAATAATAATGGTATTCTCTATCGCAAAGACGGCTCCAAACGCTTGGCTGATAATACTCTCGTTGCCCTAACTCTGATGATTGCCGAGAGCAAGACCGAGGAGAAGGATGTGATGGTGAAGGTGGTAGTGAACTTGATTAATCAGAGAAATGAATAATAAGTTGTGGGAGTTGCAGATACAATTTAAATCTCCTAATTTTGGTGATATGATAGACTTTGATATTGACGACATTCGTGAAGAAATAAAAAATTAGCCTTATGAAGACAAATTAGCTTTTCTGGAAGACAAAGAAAGTGAACTTGACGAAATCTTAGATGCAATAGTGTAAGTTAAAGGAGGTTATTTGTGTTTTAAACAGCGATTTTGTAAAACTTTTACGAATTTCCGAAATAAATTTGTTTATATGTGGATTTTGTTCTATTTTTGCGTAGTTTTTAATAGACACAGTTATGATAGCAGAGTTTAGAGTCAGCAATTTCTTCTCCATCAGAAGTGAGCAGATGGTTAATTTTGTAGCCACGCCAGACAAGTTCATGAATGAGGAGTATTGTAACAAAGTGACGGATGGTGTCAGTTTGTTAAAGATAGGCATTATCTATGGTGCCAACGCTTCTGGTAAGAGTAATGTGTTAAAAGCACTTTCATTTTTCAAACAACTAATGCAGCGTGTGCCACAAGACAGGAATGAGCCTATGAAACTGGTGCCATTCCTATTTGATAAGCAATCGAGAAACGAACATTGCCGTATGGGTATGGACTTCTACCTTAACGGAGTACGTTATGTGCTGAACATCGAGTTTGACAATGTGCGTATCTATGAAGAGACCTTGATGGTCTATACTACCAATCGGCCTACTAATCTCTATCGTCGATATTATAATATAGAGAAGGATGCTACGGAAATTATATTCAGTGGCAAGGCTAAACTGTCTCAGAAGAGTCAGACCATCATTGAAGGTAATACTGTCAACAATTGCAGTGTTATAGCCGCCTTTGGAAAGTCGAATGTCGAGGCTTCACAGTTGAATGTAGTCTATGATTTCTTTTCGAAGCATTGTAGTGATCAACTGACGCCAGACGTTTCTCTTTCTGATTTCACTCGTAACTATCTGGAGGATGACCATGATGGTTCCCTGAGACGTTTCTTGGTCTTTATGCTCAAAGCCTCTGACTTCAATATTGACAATGTTGAGCTGCGGAAAATCGGAGCTACTCCAGAATTGCTGTTCAAACATAAGACTGATAATGGTACTTTCGACCTGCCTGAGAGATACGAGTCACGTGGTACCATGCGATTCATGGGCATGACCACCATTCTGAAGCAGTTGCTTTTCGATTCCCACTTCATTGCCATTGACGAGTTGGAAACGAGTATTCATTACGAACTGCTGTCTTATCTAATCAAGGTATTCATCGCCAACAGCGACAACACTTCTCAATTGCTCTTCACCACTCACGACATTAATCTGTTGAATGAGGATTTCGTGCGTCGTGATACGGTATGGTTTACAGATAAGAATTCCGAGGGTGAAACCCATATAGAGCGTCTCTCGTCAATGGGATTACACAAGAACCTGTCGCCCTATAATGCATACAAGCAAGGAAAGCTTGTAAATCTGCCATTCCTTGGCAGTCAGTATTTGGATTTAAAGGAGTTGGAAGGATGAAAAAGTCAATAGCAATTATCGGAGAAGGAGAAACAGAGTGGTTCTACTTTAATTCTCTCCGTATAGCCTGCCGCTATCCGTTTAAGTTGTCTCCTGGATTCCCCCAGCATGCCGATATAGAGCACATACTGAAGTTGGCCAAAGCAAAGTTGGCGGAGCATTATGACTATGTGGTTTGCCTGATAGACATGGACAGACTCTACGAGAAGCCAGCGGAGATGCATAAGTACCTGTCTTTCAAAAGTCGTAAGGAGAACCGTGACATCATGTTTATTGAAACCAATCCATGCACAGAGTTCTGGTTCTTATTGCATTTTCTGCCTGATAACACAGTCCGTCGCTTCCAGAACTATGATCAGCTGATACCTGAATTGCGGAAGTACATGCCTGGGTATGAGAAAACCAAGCATTACTTCATCCGTACGAAACTATATGACTATCTAATTGCAAATGGCAGTTTGGAACGGGCTAAGTCAAATGCAGAAGGACTTTCCGAACTTAGCAAAGCATCGCCAGAAGACAGGATTGCATACTCTGAAATACATAAGGTCATTAATCTGCTTGATGAACTGAAAAGCCTCTAAGTCAGCACCATGCTTTATTTTGCTGCAAATAACACGTTTGATGAATTTCCAGCAAAATAAAGCATGTTTTTTATTACTTCTAAAACAACTGGTCTATAGTTATTACATGCTGGAAGATGCCATGTTAAACATGACCATCTATGCCTTTTTTATCCATGATACCCTTTAAGATAGACAGTATAATACGTTTGAATGTCATGATTTTATATGAGATGATACTTAAAAGACGTAAACAGATAATCAAAAAATGTTCAGAAGGAAAAGAAAAAGGAGTTGCGATTTCTCGTAACTCCTTGATTTTTATTGCGCTTCAGGATGGGCTTGAACCAACGACCCCATGATTAACAGTCATGTGCTCTAACCAACTGAGCTACTGAAGCGGATATTTCACCTATTGCAGTTCTTTATCGGGTGCAAAGTTAGTGTGTTCCGCTGAAACTACCAAAGGTTTGGGCGAAAAACTTCAAAAAGATAGTGATAATGAAGACTTCGAATGTGTTTTTTCAGCCTTTACCTCTTGAAAAACGTATTAGGCCGCATGTTATTCGATGATTAATTGCTAATTTTGCATCAGTATCTAACCGAATACGATTTATTGTGTCGCTACAGTAAAAGTATTGATTATGTCAGGGAACCAGAGTGAAAGTAGTTATCGTCAACACATCTGAGAAAGTAGGCGGTGCGGCCATCGCAGCCAACCGCTTAATGGAGGCGCTGAAGAAGAACGGAGTCAGCGCCAAGATGATTGTGCGCGACCGTCAGACCGACAAGATTTCGGTGGTGGCCGTAAAACAGCAGAGTTGGCGGCTCGCCTTGAATTTCCTTTGGGAGCGTGGCATCATCTTCCTTTCCAATGGTTTCAGTCGCAAGAACCTCTTCCAGATTGATATCGCCAATACAGGCACCGACATCACCACCATGCCAGAGTTCCAACAGGCCGACGTGGTCCATTTGCATTGGGTGAACCAGGGTTTCCTCTCGCTCGACAATATCGACAAGATTCTTCGTTCTGGTAAGAAGATTGTGGTGACCATGCACGACCAATGGTACTTCACGGGTGTCTGCCACTATAGTGGCGACTGCCTCAACTATCGCGACCAATGCCGCAATTGCCCGCTCATTCGTGGAAGAGTAAAGAAAGACATCTCTTGGAAGGTTTTCAACCGCAAACGACGTATGTATGCCAATGCCGACATCACCTTTGTGGGCTGTAGCCAATGGATTGCCGGACTTGCCCGCACTGCAACTCTGTTTCAGGGCAAGAAGGTGGTCAGCATTCCCAATGCCATCAACATGGACGTGTTCCATCCCGAGGACAAGGCGTTGGCGCGCCAGAGCTTAGGGTTGCCTTCAGACAGGCGTCTGCTGCTCTTCGGTTCGCAGCGCATCACCGATGAGCGCAAGGGCTTCAAGTACCTTGTCGAGGCCTGCGAGCACATCCATCGCAACTATCCCGAGTGGACCGACAAGATCGGTATCGTGGTGGTGGGCGCCAAGTCCGAGACCATCGACTCCATGTTGCCATTCCCCGTCTATGCTGTCGATTATGTGAGCGACGAGAAAAGCATGGTGGAGATTTATAACGCAGTTGACCTTTACGTCACACCGTCGCTCCAGGACAACTTGCCCAACACCATCGTCGAGTCAATGGCGTGTGGAGTGCCTTGTGTTGGATTCCGTGTGGGAGGCATTCCCGAGATGATTGACCATGAGAAGAACGGCTATGTAGCGCGGTATAAGGACGCTGTCGATTTCGCCAACGGAATACTCTGGTCTTTGGGCGACAGTTACGATGACCTATGCACCAAGGCTTACGAGAAAGCTGTCGCCACCTATTCCGAGAAGCGTGTGGCAGAGAAATATAAAGAGATATATCAATGATCACTCTGATAACCGTCACATACAATGCCATTGACACCTTGGAGCGCACCCTTCGCAGTGTGGAGCGACAGACCTACCGCAAGGTGCAGCACATCATCAAGGACGGAGGGTCGAAGGATGGCACAGTGGCCTTGGCCGAGGCATACCAGAAACGCAATCCCGAGGCTGACATCATTGTGGTGAGCGAGCGCGACAAAGGGCTCTACGACGCCATGAACACCGCCCTTGGCATGGCGACCGGTGACTATGTTTGTTTTCTGAACGCAGGCGACAAACTCCATGCTCCCGACACGCTCCAGCGGCTGGTGGAAGCCATACCCGAGGGTGTGGAAGCAGGTGTGGTCTATGGCGACACTGATATTGTCGATGATGACGGCAAGTTCATCCGCAAACGTCGTCTCTCACCACCTGAGCACCTTCGTAGCGGCAGTTTCCGCAATGGTATGATGGTCTGCCATCAAGCTTTTTACGCCAATCGCAAGCTTGTTCCCATGTACGATACCCGTTACCGTTTTTCCGCCGATTTCGACTGGTGCGTGAAGATTATGAAAGAGTCAGAGAAGCTTGGATTACCCATGGTCAACACCCATCTGGTGCTTGCCGACTACTTGTCGGAGGGCATGACCACCCGTAACCACAAGGCATCGCTCCATGAGCGGTTCAGCATTATGGTGAAGCACTGGGGATGGGTCAGCACCCTCGCCTATCATGCATGGTTCATCGTCCGTGGTTGGGTGAAAAAATGATACATTTTTTCATTATATATTTTGGTAGGGAAAAGTTTTTTTATTAGTTTTGTAGTCGATAACTCACTAACCTAAACTATATCATTATGGGAAGTTTTTTTGAAAACATTCTGAAAGGGAATATCGCGGGCAAGATACTCAGCGGTTCGAAGAACGGCATCGACTTGGGTGATATTCTCGGCGGTCTTGGCAAAGGCAAGACCACGAAAGAGAAAGAGCCTGATGTACCCGTTGAGACAGGTAATTCAGAGATGTCGCTCGAGAATGTCACCTCCGACAGCCTTGACGACGCCCTTGAGAAAATCGGCAAAGAACAGTCCGAGACCACCCCATCATCCAGTGGCGGCCTTGGCGACATTCTCGGCAAGATGGGTATGGGAGCCGACAAGCAGTCTGGTTCCGGCGGTGGTCTTGGCGATATCCTCGGCAAAATGGGCATGGGTGGTGGTTCATCCAAGTCCAGTGGCGGTCTTCTGGGCGCTATCATGAGTATTATAGCGCTGGCTATGGGTTCAGTAGGTAATAAAGCAAAAACAAAGAAGTAATGGGTGACATGGAAACATTGGTCAAGGTTGTCAAGTTGATGGCCAAGACAGGTCTGTACTTCGCGCATTGCGACGGGGACTACAGCCAGAGTGAGAAAGACTTTCTCGAGTCATATGTCTCGGGCATAGAAATGATTGGCAGTATCGATGACGAGTTGAAGCAGTCAGTTTATTCCACGTTCGACCATACCTACAGCCTCGACGAGATTGTGGGTGAGACACGCGAAGTGGTGGATGTTTTCCCTGCAGATCAACGCCAGGTGATTCTGAAGGAGATGTTGCACTTCATCGAGAAGGTGATATGTATCGACAAGAAGATAGATACAGCAGAGCGGACCGAATACATGAAGTGGAAAGCCGCATTGGGCGTGGAGTAGGTTACATACAGACGACCACATTCCAATCATAAGCGGTCTGAAAGACGAAAAAGCCAGTAGCTTGGGTGCTATCCCGTGCTACTGGCTGTTTTTTCATCATGCCCCTCATGGGCGTTCGGGGGTTAGACTCCCTCGTCTGAAGTCTGTTTAGATTCTGAATTCGTTGTCGGGGAACTCGATGATGTCGGGTGTGCCATCGTGTGTGAGATCGACATTGAGGAACTCCAGCATATTGCCTTCCTTCATAATGATGTCGATGTTTGTGACAGTGGGTTTGAACTTTGCGAACACCCATGATACGTACTTGTATCCGTTGGTGAAGTTCTCCTCGCCTGGTTTGAATCCCACATGGAACTTGCATTTATACTTCTTGCCGGTGACGCGGTCGATGCAGACGATCTTCTTTGTTGGGGTGACGTTTATCTTGCTCCCATCGAACGCGACTTTCACCACTGTTCCATACTTCTCGTACGATACGGAGATGATCTTGCAGCCACTGGCATTGATGCTCTCGGTTTCGGGATACATTACCCTGTCGCCGATGTTTCCCTGTGGGTTGTTGTCTTCTGCGAAGGCTGGCATGGCGAAAACTGACGCCACAGCCATGATGAATGCAAACAGTTTTTTCATAATTGTTAAGTTTTTTGCTTGTTGGTTATTATTTTCTCTTGTTCTTCTTTCCCTTGCTTTTCTTTCCCTTGTTCGTAGTTTGTCCACCGCTCTTGAGTCCCTTGTAGAAAGGCACGTCAGCTGCATGGTGGTGAGTGTTCTCTGGGTCAACCAGTTCGAAGTCGAGTTGTTTCTTGAAGAGGTTGGCAGCAGCCACCTTGATTCTCACCTCATCTCCGATGGTGAATTTGTTGCCAGTCTTCCGTCCCACGAGGCAGTAGCTTCGGTCATCGTAATCGAAGGTCTCGTTTCCGAGGAAGCGCAGTGAGACAAGTCCCTCGCAGTGGTTCTCGTTGATTTCGGCATACACACCAAACTCCGTCACTCCCGTGATGGTGGCGTCGAACTCCTGTCCGATCTTGTCCGCGAGGAATTCCACCTGTTTGTACTTGATGCTGGCTCTTTCAGCGTTAGCTGCCAGTTGCTCCATCTCACTGCTGTGGTCGCAGTATTCCTCGTATTTCTGTTTGTTGGCGCTCTTGGCTCCATGTTCGTAAGCAGTGAGCAGTCGGTGCACCATGAGGTCTGGATAGCGTCGGATAGGTGATGTGAAGTGTGTGTAGTAGTCGAACGCCAGTCCGTAGTGTCCGATGTTGAAAGTGCTGTACCTTGCTTTAGCCATGGCCCTGAGCGCTACGGTTTCCACAAGTTTCTCCATAGACTTTCCGTTGACATCGATGAAGAGTTTGTTGAGGCTCTGGGCGATGTCCTTGCCGCTGCCCTGAGTGTCGAGTTTCATGCCGAATCGCGACACGAAGTTACCCAGAGTCTCGAGTTTGCCTGGGTCTGGCACGTCGTGTATTCGGTAAGGCAGTGTTTTGGGTTCCTTGCTCTTGCCCACGCTCTCAGCCACAGTTCGGTTAGCGAGGAGCATGAACTCCTCGATAAGCTTGTTGGCATCCTTAGACTTCTTGAACCATACCCTCAGTGGCTTGCCATTCTCGTCGATGTCGAACTTGGCCTCCTCGCTGTTGAAGTCGATGGCACCTGTCTTGAAACGTCCTTCCCTGAGTCGGTGCGCCATTCGGTTGAGTGTGATGAGTTCGTTTGCCAGTTCGCCTCTTCGTTTGTTCTTGTCCACAGGCACAGCGCCGGGGATGTCGGATGCCTCCCCGTTCTGCTCGAGGATGTCCTGGACTTCTTCGTAGGCGAAGCGTCTGCAGCTCTTGATGACGGTGTGCACGATGCGGGAACGTTTGATATTGGCATCCTCGTCCATGTCGAAGACGACAGAGAAGGTGAGTTTTTCCTCATCGGGACGCAGAGAACAGATGAAGTTGCACAGCCTCTCTGGCAGCATGGGAATGGTTCTATCCACCAGATAGACGGATGTGGCCCGGTTGTATGCCTCTTGGTCAATGATGGAATTGGGTGTGACATAATGTGATACATCGGCGATATGCACGCCTACTTCCCATAGTCCGTTATCAAGCTGGCGTATGGAGAGCGCGTCGTCGAAGTCCTTGGCGTCCTTGGGGTCGATGGTGAATGTTGTGACATTTCGGAAATCCTCCCTTTTTGCAATTTCCTCGGGTGTGATGCCTGGGTCGAGTTTGTCGGCCTCCTTTTCCACCGCTTCAGGATAGGAGTAGGGAAGTCCGAATTCTGCGAGAATGGCGTGCATTTCGGTGTTGTTGTCACCACTCTTGCCCAGCACGTCGATGACCTCTCCCACGGGGTTTCGTGTGTTGTCGGGCCAGCTGAGAATCCTGACGGTCACCTTGTCCCCGTCCTTGCATCCCTTCTGCTTGTCCTTGGGGATGAGCACATCATAGGGGAAGAGTCCACTGTAGTTTTGCATGAAAGCCACATCTCCGTGCTTCTGAATGAGGCCAACGATAGGCTTGCTGTCGTGTTCCAGGATTTCGGTCACCTCACCCAGCACCTTGCTGCCTCCCCTTCTTTTGGCGAAGATGCAGACTTTCACCTTGTCGCCATGTATAGCATGGTGTGCGTCCTCGTCATAAATCCTCACCAGTGTTCCGTCGGCTAATTCCACGTATCCTTTGCCGTGGTTTCGGCGGACGTAGGTGCCTTCCTCAATCTGGCTCTGTGGGTTGTATGCGATGTCTCCGTCGGAATTCTGGCTGAGTTTCTTCTCCTCAATCAGGTTGTCGATGATATCCACCGCCATCATCTTTCCTGGATGGTTGGTGATTTTCAGCAGACGCATGATTTTCTTTTTCGGGAAACTCTCTCCCCGGTGCTCCATAAGGAAGTTCATGATTCTCTCGGTGAGAAGATTTCTGTCGAGTGTTGGCAAGAACGTCTTTATCTTTTTTTTGGCCATAATCGTGATGTTTTTCAAAATTTGCGATTAAATTACGACTTTTTTTCGATAGTTTGTATTCCAAAACGTCAAAAAAGTTATTTTAAGCCTAAAAAAGTGGTAAATTTGCCTCGTGAAAGCAGATTTTTCACTTTTTATCCAGTGAAATCAGCTTGAAGCTTAATCGCTTTTTTCTAAAAGACAATTTATAGAAGACCCATAGAGAGACAATGGATAAGATATTCATCACAGGCGCTTCAGGATTCATTGGCAGTTTCTTGGTCGAGGAGGCTCATGCCCGCAGATATGAAGTATGGGCAGGAGTACGGTCCACCAGCAGCCGCAAGTACTTGCAGGCGGAGTGGGTGAATGTGTTGCCGCTCGACCTGACTGACGCCACGGTGCTCCGAGGTCAGTTGGAGCGCTTCAAGTCGAAGTATGGAAAATGGGACGTAGTGGTTCATGCGGCTGGTGCCACCAAGTGCCTTCGTCCTGAGGATTTCATGCTCCACAACTACGAATGTACGAAGAACCTTGTTGATACATTGCTTGCCCTCGACATGATGCCTCGTCAATTCATCTATCTGAGCAGTCTGAGTGTGATGGGTCCAGTGAAGGATGAACAGCAGACTGCCAGCGAGGTGGTTGTTCCCCGTGGCATCCACGACTCCAAGTCGTTTGTGGAGCGTTTCACTATACGGGATTCGGTCTATGCCGACATTTCTCTTGCTGATACGGCCTGTCCGAATACCGCATATGGTGAGAGCAAGTTGAAGGCCGAGGATTATCTGCGTCAGGTAGAAGGTCTGCCTTTGGTCATCATGCGTCCGACGGGAGTCTATGGTCCCCGTGAGAAAGACTACTTTCTGATGGCGAAGAGTATCAAGAAGCACATAGACTTCGCTGTAGGTTTCCAGCCACAGGAGATAACATTTGTCTATGTGAAGGACCTTGTCGGGGCCATCTTCGCCGCCATTGACAAAAGTATAACGGGCAGAACTTATTTCGTCAGCGATGGTTATGTATATTCCTCACGTGCTTTCAGCGACTTGTTGCAAGAGCACATGGGCGTGAAGCACGTGTTTCATGTGAAAGCTCCTTTGTGGCTGCTTCGTGTTGTCTCTTCGGTGTCAGAGTTCTGGTCGGGTCTTACCGGCAAGGCCAGCACGCTCAATGGCGACAAATACAAGATCATGAAGCAGCGCAACTGGCGTTGTGACATTAGTGGAATGATAGAAGAGTTGGGGTATATCCCGCAGTGGAATCTCCAGCGCGGTGTGGAGGAAACAGTGAATTGGTATAAGAAAGAGAAATGGATATAAAAGATTTGATTAAGAGACATCGTCTCAAGGGCTTGCTGAGTGTAGAGATCGTGACCTTGGCCTATATGCTGTTCACGGCAGTATTGATAGGTATCCATCATGCAGGTTTGAATGAGCCTTCTGTGTTGGTGATGAACCGTGTGTGGGTGTTTTTGGGTATATTGGTCATCAATATCGTTTATTTGTTCTGGCCATGTCGTTTGAGCGTCTGGTTGCGTTTGATATTGATTTTCCTGACTCTTATCATCTGGTATCCAGAGACCTACGATTTTTGTAGCCAGTACCCCTACCTCGACCACTTCTTCGCTGGGTTAGACCAGCGTTTTTTCGGTTGCCAGCCAGCGTTGGAATTCAACAAGGTTTTGTCGGGAATGGTTTGGAACGAATTGTTCTGCTTTGGTTACTATATGTATTACTACTTGATGGCATCGGTTCTCCTATTTTATATGGTCTGCCGCTACAAACGTCTCGACTGGGCGGGCTATGTGTTTATGGGGTCGTTCTTCATTTATTATGTGGTATTTGATTTCCTTCCCGTGGCAGGTCCTCAGTATTATTTCCATGCCATAGGCACATCGAGTTTAGAGAACGGTGTCTTCCCCCAAATGGGCTACTTCTTCAAGACGCATCTTGATGCGATGCATTTGGATGTGACAGGTCCGTTCAGTCAATTGGTGGCAGAAACCCAGGAGTTCGGAGAGCGGCCTACGGCAGCGTTTCCGAGCAGTCATGTTGGCATGAGCACGGTGGCGATGATTCTGGCTTGGAAGAGTGGCAACCGATGGTTGTTCTGGATTCTGATGCCAGTTTTCATTCTTCTCTGCTGCGCCACAGTGTATATCCGCGCCCACTATCTCGTTGATTCCATCGCCGGTCTCATCTCCGCCTTCCTGTTCTACTGGCTCACCAACTGGAGTTACAAGTATGTAGGCAGACGTCATTTTGAATAAGCAAGAAGGAGTCTTACAAAGAGGTGGTTTTCGTCAAATCTCGTTAAAAAATGTAGATTTGGTTGGTGGTATGAAAAAAAAGCGGTTCTTTTGTATCACATATATTTATGGGATAAAAAAATAAGCGAAAAAACAATGAAAAAGATTCCAATCATTATTCTGTGCCTTATTTTCGCACTCAGTGTATCGGCACAGGATTACACGCCGCGCTACCGTTATCGCGTGACGTTGAAGGACAAGAAAGGCACTCCCTTCACTACCAGCCGTCCTGAGCAGTTTCTTTCAGCCAAGGCTATTGAGCGCCGCAAGAAGCAGAAACTGAAAATCGACAAGACCGACTTGCCTGTGAGTCCGGTTTATTTGACCGCTATCCGTCAAGACGGGGTGAAGGTGATTATCTGCAGCAAGTGGAACAACACAGTTCTGGTTGAGACCACCGACACCACTTTGATGGACAAGGTTCGCCAGGAACCCTTTGTCACCGCAGTGCGCAAAGTGGCTGTCTATACCAAGGACGACACTCCAGACCATAACGCCCGTTTCGCATACATCAAGACAGATGAGGCCAAGGCAATGGTTGAGGCAGAAAAAGAAGCGCAGGATGAGCCTGTAGTAGAGGAAGCCCCTGCAAGTTCGTTGGAGGAGCAAGCCTCCGCGATGCTCGACACAGAATTGGGTGCTATTCTGGGCAGAATCTACCCAGACTTGGAGAACTTGACTCCTCAGCAGCAAGATTCAGTGAAGGTGTTCAAGGCGTTGATGTTGAAATTGGCGCTTTCGGAACTCTCGAATTCGCGCAATAATGATGACGAAGCTGATGAGGTTGATGAAGAGGAGTATGCCCGCCTGGAGGCCTTGATGGATTCGGACAGTGGAGAGTCGGAACAAAAGCCAGTTGAGAAGCCTTATAACTATTATGGTAAGGGTTGGGGCCAACTCCACATGATGAATGTTGACGCTTTGCATGAGAAGGGTTTCAAGGGTAAGGGCATGACGATAGCCGTTATCGACGGTGGTTTCTACAATGCCGACATCATCCCGATGCTGAAGAATGTGACAGTCTTGGGTTACAGGGATTTCGTGAATCCAGGCATTGACAATGTGTTTGAGCAGGAGTTGCATGGCACAATGGTGCTCTCTTGCATCGGCACGAACCAGCCAGGTACTTTCGTAGGTACGGCTCCCGAGGCTTCATTCTGGTTGCTTCGCAGTGAGGACGGTCATAGCGAGCAGTTGGTGGAGGAAGACACTTGGTGCGCCGCCATAGAGTTTGCTGACAGTGTGGGTGTGGATGTGGTGAACACCTCATTGGGTTATACGGAGTTTGACAACAAGGCCGACAATGTTCGTTACTATGAACTCGATGGAAAGACTCATCTCATCTCTCGTTCTGCTTCCATGGCTGCCAACAAGGGTATGGTTTGCTGCCAGTCGGCTGGCAACAGCGCTTTCTACGACGCATGGAAACTGATCGGTGCTCCTGCTGACGCAGACAACATCCTCACGGTGGGTGCTGTGAACAACAAGCGGGTGAACACCCTGTTCTCGTCGATTGGTAATTCTTACGACGGACGCATCAAACCAGATGTATGCGCTCAGGGTGAGGACTGCACCGTGATTGACCGTGACGGTACATTGACCACAGCTGACGGCACCAGTTTCTCATCACCTATCATGTGTGGTAGTGTCGCTTGTTTCTGGCAGGCCAATCCCAAACTCACCGCCAAGCAGGTGATCAGCGCCGTTCGTGCGCTTGGTGATAATGCAGAGCATCCCGACAATGTGTTTGGTTGGGGCATACCTGACTACAGCAAGTAAAACTTGTCATTCATAACGAAACAACCGCATGGTAAGTCAGAAATGACCCGCCATGCGGTTGTTTCGTTGTTAATGGACTATCTTGTCCTGATGGATGATGTAGGGTATGTTCTTGACGATGAACAAGTCTTTCTTTTCTTGGTGAGGCAGTTCGTCGTAGGGAGCTATGTCAAGGTGGATAAACTTCTCCTTCTTGAGTTGTTCGAAAAGAGTGCGGTCTTTCCTTTTCTCTTTAGATGCGGCTTGGTAGCCCATGAGCAACGTGGTGAGCATCCAACGGCGGTGCTCCAATTCCGAGAGTCTTTCCAGCATTTCCTCACTCATGGCGTCGATGCTTTCGCGTGTGGCTTCCAGTCTGAAACTGCGCAGATTCAGCCTTATGCTGTTGGCATTGGCGATGCTCGAACGCTTATGCGCTTGGGATAGTTTGTTCCATGCCTCGTCCTCATTGGCCGATGGTTTCTTGCTGAACCCAGAGTCATAGAGGAAGTTCACCCGCTTCGCCCATTCCGACTGGCGTGTGAGGAGTGCATCGTTCGATGGTGTGGCTTCTCCGAAGCAGATGATGTTGCCATACATGCCTGTTGCCTTGGCTTTTTCGATGAGTTCGGTATGTTCTTTCTGATAGACAGCGATGACGGCATCGGTTTCGTAGATTTCCTTGGGCAGATGGAGTGCTCCAGCGGTGTTGGTGGCGGCATTGTCGTAGCAGACGGCGATGACGAGCTTCTGCATTGGGTCGGCTGCCCATTCCAGCAGGTGCTGCCGCACGAATGGTGAGGACAGTCGGCTGTCCATGAATTCCCATTCCACGTCGAGGAAGTCGCCGTACTGCTCTTGTGGTGTGTGGATTTCGGTCTCAGTGGGGCTGACGAAGCGATAATGCGAGAGGTCGAAGAGACTTTGGTTGTTGGCCACGAAGTCGTCCATCTTCCGTCTCATCTCACCGTCGATGAACGTGATGACGGTTCGTCCTGCGGTCTGGAAATTGGGATAGTGGCAAATCTGCGCCGCCACTTTGGCGAACGATCTGGTGGTGTAAGAACCACCGACCACGACGATGTGGAGGTGCTGTGGGTCGTCGATGTGTAGAGCGGGCAGGATGTCCGAGTTGACAAGCAGTTGCTCCACGACGTACTCGCTGTTGTTGACCACCTCGGTGTGCAACCTCAGACGTTCATCGGGTTTCTTCATATACATGAAGACGCTGATTGAGGTATGCTGTTCGAGAGTCATGTAGCAGGTGATGGGTGATCCTTCAGTGCCGCAGATGTCGGTCAGCATATCGTTGCATCGTATGCTGATGGTGTCGTGTGCGGGTTCGTCGTCCTCGCCGATGATGTAGATGACCGATGCTTTCTCTGGGCAGGCCTTTCTCAGTTGTTGTTCTGTCTCACGGTCGCCGTGGTAATAGGTGATGCGGTCGCTGAACTTGCTGTCGGAGATGAGTGTGGTCATCTTGTCGCGGAGTGACTCCACGTCCTGTGTGGTCATTACCACAATGTCTCTGCCTTCGTATTTCTTCTCCTTGTGGAGTGCGATGAGGATGTCCTCGAGCATGTTGCTTGCCCCGAGGATGAGCACATGGTCGCTGAAACTGTAGCGAGCCTCACCCTTTCGGTAGGCGTTGGCCAAGTTGTCGAAGACGTTAGTGAAGACCGAGATGAGCAGTGCTGAGAAGACGAACATGCCCACCATGGCGATAATCAGTCGTAGCCAGTCGTGCTCGCCGGCACCTGAGAAGTTACCAGCGTCGAGGTAGAGTGCGATGATGTCCTGCCAGGAGAAGTTCCATCCAGGGAAGAACAATTTGACAATGCTTGTGAAGACGATAAAGGAGGCTACAGTGACAATGAGCAGCCACAGCAGTTGGCGTCCCTCACCCTCCGAGAGCATCTTATGGAATTTACGTTTCAGCATAACAGGTTTTTTTAAACGTGAGATCAATGATATAAATGGGCTTTTGTTGAAAAAACACGAATATCCAT
Organism: Bacteroidaceae bacterium; assembly: GCA_017509605.1. Taxonomy (GTDB): domain Bacteria; phylum Bacteroidota; class Bacteroidia; order Bacteroidales; family Bacteroidaceae; genus RUG11857. The sequence continues at coordinate 16,694 of JAFWPH010000028.1, forward strand.
GAATTTCACATGAGAATTATATGTGTGAGAATTATATGTGGGGCAAAACGAGGCGATATAGTGTTATGGTAGTTATAGCGCACATAGTTGGAGGACCTCATAGAAGCGCCGCTTCTCCATCTCTGTCCGGGGTTCGGCGTTAAAGGCTACAGTAAGCAATTCGCCGGTAAACTGTTTGGCTTCTGGCCCGAATATGCTGATGACCTTGAAAGCCTCTTCATCATCACAACGCTTAAACCCCTCAGCGTAGAAGTAGTTCACTTCCTGGTCAGTGAAAGCCCGTTGTTGGGAAATATATGTCCTCAAGGCCATCATTTCGTTGGGCGATAAAAAGTCCTTAAGTCCTGTGGTTTCGAAAACTGCTCTAAAGATAGGATAGAGATAAATGTTGTAGTACGGATTGAAATTGTTAATTCTAATCATAATGTGGTGCTTAGGGTTATACATTAGGTAAGTAAAAGTCCATATAACGCGGATCAGAGGGGAGGAACTCTCCGATAGTGAAGTCGTAGATGCTCAGTTCGATTCTGTAGGGTTGCTTCTTGTTGGACAAAGACCTCGCGCTTTTGTAGAGCAGCCGCATGGGTATAGTCAGTTCCACTCCAGAGAAATTGGAATCATTGTATTTGGGCGTGAAATGATACCTGCAGTTCATTTGTTTTGACTTGGCAGTGGCGTAATCTTCATCGTCGCAAGTCATGAAGTTCCCATCATTGTCGTAGAAATAGGCGCTGCAGACGCATTCGTCGCCTTGACATCCCTTGATGTTGAAGCCCGTAGTGATGGTGAACATGAACTCACCGTTAACAACTGTGTTTTGGTCCGTAGCAATGATGCCGAAGGTACAGGATTTGTCCCCTTCAGTAGTCTGGGGATTCGATTCTCCAATACTCTTGCTCATCCATTCTTTGAAGTCCAGCACAGCTTTTATTCTTTCCTTTCTGTCTGCTTCAGTAATCTCTCCAATAAAAGGCCTCAGTTCATCGAGTTGATTTTCCACTTCTTCAGCCCAGAACTGAGCCTCCATTTGTTGTTTCAACGCCGGTTGGTCATAGACTGGACCATCGAAAGCCAGCCCATAGACCAGCTTATCAAGCTCACGCAGCACTTTGCGGATGTCTGTCTTGCTGAAAAACCCAGTGATTTTATCCCAATCTGAAGGATTGTCCTTGTCGATTAAGGCCACATAACATGTCTCAACAAATACCCTGGGAAAAATACCCGTCAATTCGGTGTTGCCCAAAATCTTGTTGTATCCATGTCTGTCGTTCTTATTGTACAGGATGGCGACTGTTAGATTCGACTTGGTAGCACGGTTTAAAACGTTGAGGTTTCTGGAATCAAGGCAGTCTGTGATTCTGTTGAGGTCGGGGGTATTAAAGGAAACGTTGAGGCTATCGCCTAATTGGTCCTTGTCTTGTAAGAATTGGATGAGGCAGGGGGTGTATTTGCGATAATCTCCAGGAATCTTCCTTTCATTGATCTCATAATAATGGATGGCAATGAAAGTAAGAGACACAGCTTCCAACTCATATTGCTCATCCTCTCCCAGTTCTCCCGCAGGGAGGTTTAACTGATATTCCTCGTTCTGAGGCATGGGCAGCTGGCATTTGCGGAAAACCTCAAGCAAACGCTCCTTCTGATCTTCTTCACGAGGCATCACAATAAAAAATTCAGTAATGAAGTCGGCTGCGAACTGCTTGGTTTCTTGGTCATATTCACGGATATTCTCAAGGGCCTTCTCATGGTCTGAATAGATAGATGTGCAAAGGTTGATATAATCTTCTACCTCACTGTAAGGGAACTCCTCCTGCTTGGAGATGAAATCCTTTAAAGATTCAATCTCATCGTAAAATAACTCGTCAGTGCCTTTAATATAGACCACTGCCCTGAACATCTGAAAGAGGTAAACGGTATTGTACTCATTGAAGTTATCAATTTTTTGCATACTGACAGGTTTTTGGGTTAAAAAATGGTTGATTGTGCAAATGTACGCTATTCTTTAGAATAAACGAAAATTTAGTAATTTTTATTTGAAAAAGTTTTTATAAATGAGGTTTTATGTGTATTTTTGTGAACACATAAAAATAGACTAAAAAACACATAAGCCCATGACAACAACCCCATTCCAAATTACCAATGACGAGAGTTTTCTCCCGTCAGTGATTCTTATCTGGCCTTCGGGTCATCTTGAGGTGGTGGAAGCCGATGTGAGCCAGATGAAGAGTTACCGTGAGATGGCCGAAGAACTGATTCGTGCTGATGGACTGGATGCCGTTCATTTTTCTCCAGCATTGACACAGGTGAAGGAGATTGTAGGACTGAGCATGAATGTGGCGATGTATGTGGACCGTGACGCAAACGCCAAGGGTCTGCCCGACAACGCCATCGGCACCATTCTCTACGGACAAGGAAGTGAGATACGGGGACCCATCATCATCTCGTTGGAAGACCAGCGGTACGACTGCTACAGTTTCACCACACTGGATGACCTCGTGGATACCTACAATGCTATCAACGATGTCTGCGACGGACTGCTTATCATCAAGGATGAGGATGACGGTCGCTATGATCCGTACGCTTAGGGCATTGACCATTAGATAAAATGCTCACGCTCGGCATAGTGCAAACGAGTTTGCCCTCTGCTCTCGCTTAATCGCATTTTTGAGCATTGACCATTGACCATTAGACAAAATGCTCGCGCTCGATATAGCTCAAGCATGCACAGCACAATTGCTTTTATTGCTGTAGTATCGTCCAGCACGAAAGTGCTTAACTCCCCCTTTTAACTCCCCCTTAGATTCATTTTGTAACTAAATACATTATCATCTTATGGCAACAGCATGTTTAATAAATATCTATGAGAGTTATAGCGACCGGGGTGCTTTCGTGCAGAAGGCTCCGTGGATGTCAAAAGAGATAGACGAGGAAGAACTCGTGGTCGGTAATCCCTTGCCTCAATGGAACAGTTTCCCTGCTCCCTTAGTGAAGTTCTACGATGGAAAGCGGCTGGACTTAGAGTATGAAGGCAAGATCTATAGCATCAAGACGGGCGAGGAGATAGAGCTCACGAGGTGGATGTCCTCGCAACAATATGGTGTGACTTGTGAGCACATCCAGTGTGTGAAGGTTGTGCCTATGGAGATTATCTATAAAGGCAACTGGCAGTCCGGCTCGACCATACGGCAAGTGCTGGAAGGTCCTGTGGGTGACGGTGAGGTTTGGTATCCCAACGGCGACAAGTTCAAGGGCTATTTCCACCTCAGTTTCGCCAGCATCAACGGCCCCGCCTACGCTGCTGAGGGACGTTATGACTTCGCTGACGGCAGTTATATCGAACATGCCTGGTTGGTGACCTCTTCCAATCGCAAGACCTTCTTCCTGACGGGCGTCTATCGCATCAAGCATCCCGATGCAGAAGATAGTATTGCGATGTTCTTGCGGGGCAAGCGTTATGGCTTCGAGTTGACGTTCCGCAAGACGCTTTCGAGTTTTCCTCCTGATCCCCATGCCAAAGAATGGTATGCCAACGAACGGATATGGCATGGTCCCGATGGCAGTAATGACGACCCAGAGGTGTTGGACTATGATATTGACGAGACCGATGTGAACAGCATACGGCTCACGCTCAAGCTCAGGACAAGAGAGGGAATAAATTATAAAGTGATCCAGAAGGGAGGCCGTTATGAGGCCAACAAATACGATCAAATGATTTACGACCCGTCGGTCAAAAGCACCCTCTACTATCCTAATGGCGACAGCATCGACCATTACGGGAGCTGCGTCAGATGTTTCCACCCCTATGACGGTTGGATTACCATACACAATGCCAAGACTGGCAAGATGCGTTCCGAGGAGTGGAAGAAAGGGGAGATGGTAAACGCTCAGGAATGGAAATATGACATCGGTGCGTCGAAGAGCCTTGAACTGCCTGACCCCTTCGGGCAAGGCATGGCGCAGGCTAATGTCTGGGCCATCGGCCGGACCAAGGGTCATATCGAATATGCCTACGGGGAGTGGGTCTATGACGGAAAGATGGTCGACAACCGTCCCGAGGGGCATGGCGTGCTTGTGGGCGACCGTTTCCGTCATGAGGGTTGCCGCTATGAGGGCGAGTTCCATGAGGGTCGTTGCCATGGCAAGGGGGTCTTCGAGAACACCAAGGCAGGGATTCGTCAGGAGGGTATGTTTGTGGCGGGTGTCTATCAGGAGCCGAACGCCGCAACAGCGCCCATCACCTTGCATGCCAGATATGGTCATCAGCACTGGTCGGCCAGCGGTTCGGGTGACTGGACGTATGAGGAGTGTGACTTTGAGCCAAAGTTAGGAAGGTTGATTTTCGTGGGTTTTGGCGACATCGAGATAGCTCGTATTGAGAAAGACTGTATCACCTTGACGCAACACGACAAGACTTATATGCTCGCACCTGGATGTGAGTTGCATTTCTCCGCTGAAATTGAGGGCCGCGAATGGAGCGACGGTTGTTCGTATGACGGTGATGATTATTCGCTGGCACTGACTTGGAAAGAATAGGGACGATAGTTTTGTTGCAGATGCACCATTCCATTATTGTCCGATAGCCTGCCGATACTCCAGCAGTTTGTTCTGGTAGTCGGCGTAAGTATCGGTATGACGGTCAAGGGCCTGTTGGTAGAGTAGTTGCGCTTCCAGCAGGTCTGTCATTTTTGATATTCCAGCGCGGTAGTAGTCGCGGTTCAAGCGGAGGTTCTCTTCAGCTTGCTCTATGCTGCGCTCGGCGATGTTGATTTGCTGTCGCGCCTCAATCACGTCGTTGTAGGCCTTCTGCATCCGTATCTTCAGCAGCTCGGATTTGTCTTGTTGCTCCTCCACGGCTTTCAGGTGCTCTATCTTCTTGCGTTTGATAGTATGCGACCCTCCCCACCAGTCGGAGATAGGGATACTGACGGTGGCGAAGACCATGCCGAAGGTGCGGTCATTGTCGAGCAAGTTGTGGTAGTTGTAGCCAGCTCCGACAGCCACTGACGGCATGTTCTGTCCGACAGCCAGTTTGTGTTGCAGGTTGGCAGCTTCCACCTGTTTGCCGAGAAGTTGGTATTCGGGCAGACTATGAACATCGCCCGTTGGCTCCTCAGAAAAATCTACTGCTCGGCTATCCTTATGTTCAATGACGAATGAGGTGTCGCGAAGTCCGCAGTATTGTGCCAGCAACAGCTTTAAGATAGAGATCGCATTTTGTATCTTGAGTTTCTGGCTCTCGGTGTCGTTCTGCCTTAGCTGCACCTGCAGGAGGTCGTTGCGCATGGCCACACCTGCACGCACGGCCACATCCACATCCTTGTGAATGTCTGCGAGGAGTGTTTCCACAACGGCGATGGTCTTGAGTTTCTCTTGGAGCGAGATGATTTGCCAGAAATACTGCTCGGCTGTTTTCTCCACTTCGTTTTCTGATAATTGCATTTGCAGCATGGCCACGTCCTCTCCGATTTTGGCCAGTCGGTTGCCATTTATTATTTGTCCACCAACAAAGACGGGTTGTGTGGCGTTGATACTTGCGATTGTGCCGTTTTTCATCATGGACATACTCATACCCATCATATCCATTTTGGCCATATCGCGGTTGGCATTGAACCATGCCGCTGTTCCGCTGACACTGGGGAAGTATTTTGTGAAAGCCTCCTTGCGTTGGTGTTGTGCGGCATCAATACTCCTTTGTGCATTGCGGATGGATATATTGTTGTGGCGTGCGGAATCGAGGATTTGTTCCAGTGTATAGACAGTCTGTGCAGAGCAGATGGCACTTGTCAAAAAGGCAGCTACAATTAAGATGAATTTATTCATTTCTGTGATATGTTGTAAAAATCATTTCGTTGACACTTTCCAATAGACGACAGGCAGCATAGTGACCACCATGATGAGCGAGCCGATTCCACCAGCGAAAATGGTGACGCCCACAGGCATCCAGAACGACGACTGGGCGATAATCATTGGCACCACACCCACAGCCGTGGTGGCCGTGGTGAGGAAAATAGGCACCATTCGTCGCTTGCCCGCTTCATAGGCAGCCTGTCGCACAGCCTTGTTGTAGGCCTCTCGATCTACATTCCAGTCGCCATGCTCCGCGACGTGTTTTTTCATCAGTTCGATGGCATGTTCAAAGATGAGTATCTCGTTGCGCATGATCATTCCCATCAGTGTGATGAGGCCAAAGATGGAAGTCAGTCCCAAAGCCCGGTTCATGAGGCAGAGGCCGATGAGCGCTCCTGGGGTCATCAACGCGAGAGCTGCCATGCAGATGGTTGTGATGCCGTATTTTTTGAAGTTGAACAATAGGAAGAAGAACACAATGACCATGGCAATGGCTATGCCTCCGAAGATCTGTGGCAGTGCCTCGTTGCCATACTCTATCTCACCGCCCACTTCAGTGCGCACTCCCTGTGGCAGTTTTATTTCCTGCTGCATGATGTGTGCGATTCGCTGTTCCACGGGTGCGGTATAGACACCTTGTGCAAACTGTGCGGTCACCGTCAGACACCGTTCTCCTCCTCGGTGCATGATCCGACTTTCACTCCATTTGGGTTTCACGGTAGCGATTTGTCTGAGCGGCACTGTGCTGTTGCTTTGGTTGATGGCGGAAGAAACCATGGACGTAGGCGAAGCAATGCCGAGGTTGGCGACATCGGAGAAGGTCATGTCGGCATCGTCCTTCACCACGATGGGCAGTTCATAATCGTCCTCCCAGATTTGCCCAACCCTCAAGTCGCTTGATGTGGCCGACAGCGCCAATTGGGCTGTGGTTCTTGTGATTCCAAGTTGCACCGACTTGACGGGGTCGAGTTCCACACTGATGATGGGGTAAGGCTGGTAGTAGTCGTTGTGCACCCACTCCAGTTCTGGCATCTGTCTCATGCGCTGCATCATTCGTTCTGCCGCTATATGCAACGAGTCGAGGTTGTCACCATAGAAGCGGTATTCGAGTTCTGTCACCTCAAGATAGTCCAGCCTTTTGAATTTGACGTATGCTTTGGGGAAGGATTCTCCCAGCATCGGTTGGTATTTAGCGAGAAGTCTCAGTGTGGCTTTGTCGGACTTGGTGTTCACGATGAATTGCGCGTAGTTGGTGCCAGCCATTTGAGGAGCGTAGGCATCCATGAATCTCGGTGATGAGCATCCGATGAACCCTGTGATTCCCACCACATCCTCGTCCTTCTGCATGATGTGTCGCACCGAATCCGCAATGGCTTCGGTCTCAGCCAAGCCCATTCCGTCGGGCAGGAAGATCTCGACTGCGAACTGGTCCCGGTCGGCGTAGGGGAAGAGGCGGATTTTCAGTGTCGGGGCAATCAGTGTTGAGGCCAGAATGACAGCTATTCCGCCCAGAATTGTAATCCAGGGATGGTGGAAGGTGGCGTCGAGCACCTTGTTGTATGTTTTTTGCACCCAATTCGTGATGGCGTTGCCATTTGAATTCACTTTCTCAGGTTTGATCAGCCTCATCTCGAGGAAAGGAATGACTGTGACGGCCAAGATAAGTGATACCATGAGGTTGATGGTGATGGTCCACGGGAAATCCTTCAGGCAGTCATGGAACATGCCTTTCATGGTGATGAGGAAAGGGAAGAAGATAGCGCAGATGCAGATGGTGGCGAGCATCATGGGCATGAAATACTGACGTGCGGACTCCATGGCTGCCTGTTTGGGCGCATAGCCCTTGCCCAGATATTCGAGATATCCGTCGATGACCACAATGGCGTTATCGACCACCATACCCAGCACCACGATGAGGGCCGCCAAGGTGACGATGTTCAGTTCGATGCCAGCCATGTACATGATGGACACCGAGACAAAGGTGCTTAACGGGATGGTGATGGCCGCCACAATGGCAGAGCGCAAGGGGAAGAGCACCATCATCACGAGAATGATGATGGCCATTGAGATGAGCAGGTCTCGAAGGAAGTCGCTGACACTCATTGCCACCACTTTGGGCTTGTCGGCTATGCGTGTGACTTTCACGTCGGAAGGCAGTTCCTTCTCTCGGAAGTCGTCGAGCAACTGGTCTATTTCGTCTCCATACTGAACGACATTGTTGCCAGGCGTCATTTCCATTGACAGCAGCAAGCACGGATGGCCATCTTGCTCAATACGGCTCGACATGGGTTCGTATTCCCTGACCACGTGTGCCACATCCCTCACCCTCACAACCTTGCCAGTAGAGGGGTCGCTGAATATGATTTGGTTAGCGACCTCTTCCTCGCTGTTCTCTTGTGCTTCCACGTGTATGGGAATGTGCTGGTCGTCATCGCTGATGCTACCGCTCATCGTGGTGATGCCTTGTGCCTGCAGCCTCGAGAAGAGTATCTGCTGCCCTATGCCGTAGGCCTGTAGCCTTTGTCGGTCGATGTACAATGATATCTGCTCTTTCTGCTCACCGTAGGTCTTTACGTTGGCAACAGATGGTATTCGCCTGAGTCTGTCGCTGAGTTCGTCGCTGTATTGTTTCAGTTCGCGGTAGCTTCGCTGTTCGCTTTCAATGGCGATGAGCAAAGCCGACGTGTTGCCAAAGTCATCGTTCACCACGATTCCCACTACTCCTGTCGGCAACTGCGGCTTGAAGGTATTGAGTCCATGCTTGATCTTGCTCCAAACCTCGTCTTTGTTGTTCACCTCGTCGTTGAGTCTCACCATCACAATGCAGAGACCGTTCTGAGAGGTGGTTGTTGTCTTGGACCGATTCACTTCACCGAAAGTGAAAAGGTAGCGTTCTAACGGGCGTGCCACCTGTTGCTCCACCTCCTCAGATGTGGCCCCAGGATAAACAGCCACGACCACGCCTTGGCGTATTATGGCATGTGGGAATTCGTCCTTCGGCATATCCCACATCCCGTAGATGCCCAACACGAAAAGAATGCTGATAATTAGCAGTGCTATGGAATAGTGTTCCAATGGCCACTTGAGCCATTCCATCTTCTTTCCCATAATCGTCAATGTTCAATGAATGGTCAATGGTCAATAAACTACTTTTGTTCCCTCGCTCAGTTTCTGGTATCCCTCAGTGACGATACGTTGGTTCACGTTGACACCAGAAGTCAATGCCACTCGGTTGCCGATGGTTTCGCCGATAGTTACGGTTGTGCGATGGACGGTGCTGTCGTTGCCTACTGTCCATACGAACAGGGTTCCGTCGGTTTTCTTCTGTACAGCCGTCAAAGGCAATGTCAGTTGTTCGTCACCCAGAGGAAGCTGCGAGGGTGCAAAGGATACACTCGCCACCATGCCTGGCAACAGTTTCCTTCCTCCATTGGCCACGTTGATCAGAATATCATAGGTATGTGTCAAGGCATCGGCCTGGACGCCTTTCTCTATTCTTCCTCCCTGGAAACTCTGGTGGATGGCCTCCACCTTGATTTCTGAGGGGGTGTTGGCCGTGATGTCTCCGATTTCGGTCTCGGGAATGGCGACCTTCACCTTGACTTGGCTGATGTCGAGTATCGTCACCACCGCCTGTGAGGGGAGTGCGGTCTCTCCTGCCATGATTTGCTTGCGGCCTATGATGCCGCTTACAGGAGCCGTAAGGCGGCAGTCAGACAGGTTCTTCTTGGCCACTTCCAACTGCGACTTGGCTTGTGCCACCTTGCTTTGAATCTCCACCCATTGTACCTCAGGCAGTGAGTTGTTGTCGTGGAGCATGCCATAACGCTGGAGTGCATCGTTGGCCTGTGTCATCGAGGCTTCGGCATTAGCAAGCAGATTGCGTGCCTGCGTGTCGTCCATCTCTGCGATGAGTTGTCCACGGCTTACAGGCTGTCCCTCGCTGACAAGTACGCGCTTGACGACGCCCATGCTCGTGAAGCTGACGGCAGTGGCTTCTCTTTCCTCCACGATGCCCACGTAGGTCTGTCCGTTTTTCTCGTCGTCAGTCGATACTACTTGTGTCGTCACTCTTATCGGAGCCTTTGTCTTCCGCTCCTCCTTGTTCTTACAACCAGCGATGAGGAGAACGGCTAAGAGCATCAGAATACTTTTCTTCATGATTGACTTTATTGTTTGGTTTTAACTACAAAATTGTGCAAAAAAAACCATAGAATTATATCCTATTTGCGTTTTTTTGATGTCGGTTTGACTGTTAGTTTTCAAATCGAACATTTTTATATCCAAATACAACATGAATAATAGAAGGGAATGGTTAATTTTGCACAAAAAGTGCCGTATGAAACATCAAGAAGACATCACATTGCAGTTTTTGGTCGAGAACGAAGGACTACAGATAGGATATTCCGACAATGATATTCTTGTGGTCGATAGCATCCAGAGGTTTGAGGAGATCAAGAATGCCCATGTGGGGATGAATTCAATGGTTCTCTGTACCAATGGTAAAGTACAGGCACAGATCAACGGCGTGAAGATAGAACTGTATAAGAACCAGGTATGCATCATCCCTCAGAACATCATGGCTACCGACTTGATGGTCAGTCCCGATTTCGACATGAAGGCCATTTTTCTCACCAACAACATCCTGCAGAGTTTCCTGCGTGAGAAGATGAGCGTTTGGAACGACCTGATGTACGTGCATCGTCAGCATATCATGACGCTGAGCGATGCCGACATGCTTTTCTTCACCCATTTTTACGATATGCTCAGCCTTGCCGTTGAAAGAGGGCAGGATCGTGCTTACCGCACAGATGTCATCCAATCTTTGCTGCGGGCGGCCATCCTTGCTCTTTGCGGGGAACTGAAGCAGATGTTGCCGTCTAATGGCGAGACTCATGTCACCAGCACCTATAACAGTCATTTCCAGCGCTTCCTCTCCCTGCTCCATTCCAGTGAGGTGAAATACCGTCCGGTCAAGGCATACGCCAGCGATCTCTGCATCTCGCCGAAGTATCTCACGGTCATTTGCAAGAAGAACTCGGGCAAAACCGCCACCGAATGGATTCAGGAGCATGTGTTGGAGGATATCCGCAACTATCTCAAGCAGACCGACCTGAGTATCAAGCAAATCAGCGACTGCCTCGGTTTCCCCAACACCTCTTTTTTCTGCAAATATGTGAAAGAGCATTTCGGCATCCCACCCAAGCGTTTCAGAGAGCAATAAGGTTTTCTTTTGGTCTGAAGAGTCAGGGAATCAAGGAGTGTGGCCGCAACTCTGGGAACAATCATAGATATAAGATTGACTTGAAAGTGCAACGAGACACAGGAATATAACGCAGAATTATTATAAAGTAGAATTATAATCACAAAACAGGAGATTTCGATGGTTTACGGAGTGATAGGAACAGGAGCCTTGGGTGGCTTCTATGGAAGTAGGCTCGCGCGGAGCGGTCAGGAGGTGCATTTTCTGTTGCACCGCGATGTTGATTATGTGAGAGCGCATGGTTTGCATGTGGACTCGTGTGACGGCAGTTTTCATCTCGATAAGGTCAACGCCTACAGTTCAACAACAGATATGCCCAAATGCGATGTGGTGCTGGTTGGTCTCAAGACCACCAACAACCACCTGCTTGCCCAGTTGCTGCCTCCCCTGCTTCGCCCAGACACGGTAGTGGTGTTGATCCAGAATGGTATTGGTGTGGAGGAGGATGTGCAGAAGATGTTTCCCGGTCAGCCCCTTGTGGCAGGACTGGCTTTCATTTGCTGTTCGAAGACGGAGCCTGGAAGGGTGAACCACCAATGCTACGGGAGCATCAACTTCGGTAACTACAGTTGTCAGGACAAAGCCGTATTTCATGCGATCATCGACGATTTTGCCCATGCTGGTATCCAGTGCGCCGAGGTGGAGTATCTGGAGGCCCGTTGGCGGAAGGCTGTTTGGAACATTCCCTTCAATGGGATGACAGTGGTGCTTCACACGCAGACCGACCTTTTGCTCAAACATCCATCCACACGGGAACTCATCTACACGATAATGATGGAGGTCATTACTGCTGCTCGGCATTTGGGTGTGACAGGTCTTGACCAGAGTTTTGCCGACAAGATGATGGATATGACCGACAACATGACGCCCTACAGTCCATCGATGAAACTCGACTACGACCTTCACCGTCCAATGGAAATCAACTACATCTACCTGCGTCCCTTGCAGATTGCCACGTCTGCGGGGTGTGCGATGCCTCATGTAGATGCGCTCGCCAAGATGTTGGAGTTCATGAGCGTCGAATAACTTGTCGGTTTTGCGATTTACGGCATTTTGTTTTTGAATTACAAACAATTTATCTAATTTTGTAATTTGTACCACAATCATTGTGGTTGTAATGATTTTAGGGGTCCCCACCAAGAACACATACAATTATGAACATCGCCTATTTGATATCCGCCCACACAGACCCACAGCAGCTCTTGAGGCTGGTGGATGCGCTGCACGTGACAGCCGAGTACTTCATCCATGTCGATGCCAGAAGCGACATCAAGCCTTTCCGTTCCCTGCTGAAGTCGAGGCGCAATGTCCACTTCGTCAGTCCCCGTGTGGAGGTGACAGGCGGTGACATGAGTGAGGTGGAGGTGCAGATGACGCTTTTAGAGTCCGCCCTCCGCAACCGGCGTCAGTTCGACTATCTCTGCATGCTCAGCGGGATGGACTATCCTTTGTGGAGCAACGACCGCATCAGCCAGTTTCTGCGTCAGCACAAAGGCAAGGAGTTCATCTATGGAATCGACCTCGACACTCCCGAGGTGAAGATGGAGCACAAGGAACTCTACCGTATTGTTCGTCCGATGCCCAATGTGCCTTTTGTGGGACGTGATAGTCTGACCAAGGTGCGCAGTCTTCTCAAACGGGCCCTTGCCGCCACCGGCTACCGCAAGAACTTGAACTTCACGGTGGGCAAGAAGACTTACCATCTGTATAAGGGGAGCGCTTGGTTCTGTGTGACTCAGCAGTTGGCCGAGTATGTGGTGGAGCAGTTCAAGAACGTGCCAGAGATCAAGGAGTACTTCTCCAATCAGTTCGGTCCAGTCACCACGCTGATCCAGACCATTGTGTTCAACTCTGAGCATGCCGGCAGATGCATGCTGAAGATAGGCAACTACACCACTTTGTCCGATGTCACCCCGCTTCATTACATTGACCGGGACACAGGTATGAAAGTGATGAATGAGAGCGACTATCCCTTGATGGTGGAGTCGGGCAAGATGTTCGTCCGCAAGGTGAAAACCGCCGAGAGCGGCACCTTGGTTGACCTGATTGACACCCACAGGGCATCCGAAGCAGAGAAAAAATGAGGTATCTATCCTGAAAATCGTTTTTTGGGGAGGATCTCAGAATATAAACCAACCATAGTTATGGCAGAGAAAAAGCAGAGATTGGAGTGGCTCGACGCCCTCCGTGGTTTCACGATGATATTGGTCGTGGCTTATCATATATGCCTGATGGGGTTCAAGGAGAATGCTCGCTTTTCCCCGTCGATGACCTTTCTGGTATTGTTCCGCATGCCCTTGTTCTTCTTCATCAGTGGTTTTCTCGCCTACAAGGCCGACTTCAACTGGACCCGTGGCCGCTTGGGGATGATGATATGGAAGAAGTTCAAGATTCAGGTCATTCCCACTGTTGTGTTCATGATAGCCGCCGCAGTGGTGCTGAAGCCCAAGTTCTGGCCGGGCATAGAGGACATGCTGTCTTCGCCGACCAAAGGCGGTTATTGGTTCACGTGGACGCTTCTCATCATGTTCATCATCTATTACCTCTTTGATTATATCACCACCCGTTTGCATTGGCACACATGGGTGCCGGTCTTCCTGTTGTGGCTGGTAGCGGTGGGTGTGTATGCCACCTGCTATATGCCATTGTGGTTCAGCTACGCCAAAGGTCATAATCCGCGCGAGGCAGATTTCCTCGATGCCACGAGTCTGATTCAGGTAATGGAATATTTCCATTTCTTCCTCTACGGCAATATTGTCCACCGCTACTGGGACAAGTTCCAGCGTCTGTTCGATTCCAACTGGTTCCTGCCGTTGATTGTCGTGGTGGTGTTCTTCTGCGGTTTTGATGTTCTCAAATGGCATACACTCCAGTTCCAGTGGACCAACCTTCCGCGAACGCTGACCATGTATATTATGATGACCATCGTTTTCATGTTCTTCAGGTACTATCAGGACAGTTTCACCAAGGAACATGTCATAGGCCGTGGTTTGCAGTACATCGGTGTGCGTACGCTCGACATCTATCTCATTCATTTCCTCTTCATCCCTGACCTCAGTGTGCTGGGTGAGTATTTCGACACCCATCGCCATAACTTCATCATTGACTCATCGCTCGGCATCCTCGTGGCGCTGTTGGTTATCGCTTTCTGTGTGTTGGTTTCCAATGTTCTTAGGATGAATCCGTTCATGAAAAAATACTTGTTCGGCAGACGGTAATCCCCTTTTAACACCTCCTTTAACACCCTCTTTTCCTTCCTCTTAATAAAATATGTATCCTTCAGAAGTTGACATAGGCGTCCTCATCTTGTTCTTCAATCGTCCCGAGCCCTTGAAGCAAGTGTTTGAGCAGATACGTTTGGCACGTCCCTCACGACTCTTCCTTTATCAGGACGGAGCCCGTGACGAACGCGATGTGGCGGGCATTGAGGCATGCCGTGAGGTGGTGAGCCAGATAGATTGGGAGTGCGAGGTGCACCGCAACTACCAGACGGTGAACTCTGGTTGCGACCCATCCAACTACAATGCCCAGCGGTGGGCCTTCTCCTTGACCGACAAGTGTGTGGTCTTTGAGGATGACAGCATCCCGTCGGTCAGTTTCATCCGTTTCTGCAAGGAGATGCTCGACAGGTACGAGGACGACCAGCGTATTGTCATGGTCTCGGGTTTCAACAGCGATGAGGTGACTCCCGATGTGCCCTACGATTATTTCTTCACTTCCACTTTCTCCATTTGGGGATGGGCGAGCTGGAGCCGGGTGGTTAATGCTTGGGATGGCGACTACACCTTCCTTAATGACGACTTCAATATGCGGCAGCTCAAGCACCTCATCAAGGAGCGTGGTTACCGCAGGGACATCATCCAGATGGCATACGATCACCGCGCTTTAGGCAAGCCTTATTATGAGAGCATCTTCTGGCCCTATATGATGTTCAACTCGGGTTTGGCCATTGTTCCCACCCGCAATATGGTCAACAACCTTGGTCCTGTGGGGGGGTCCGTGCATTATGGCGGTTCGTTGAAGACACTTCCTCGTCGGTTGCGTAAGATGTTCACTATGCAGCGGTATGAGCTCGACTTCCCTTTGAAGCATCCCAAGTATGTGATGGAGTATGTGGACTACAAGGAGCATGTCTATCAGACCAATGCCTGGAACCATCCGATGCAGAAGATACGTTATTCAATGGAGGAGCTGATGTTGAATCTCCGTTATGGTAACTTCGGGTATATATGGAAGTCGGTGAAGGCACGTCTGAACAAAATGACGGGTAAGAAGAAACACAGATGAAGATTTATTACTATCATACGCAGGATATCCAGCGCATCTGGCGCGAATGGCATGAGCACCTCTTTCCGGGACATCTGCTCTATGGCGCCACACACTTCAGGCACCATGGCATTGACATGATCCTGCACCGTTTCAACCCGACGACGGTGCACTGGCGTCTGACGCTCTATAACACCTGGCGCATCCTCACCTGCCGCGAGCGATACGACGTGCTGTACGGCACTTCCTTTCGTGGAATCGAAATCATCATTTTCCTCCGTGCGTTGGGGTTGTTCCGTCATCCAGTGGTGATTTGGCACCATCAGCCCATCGTCAAGGCCAAGGGATGGCTGCGTGAGCGCATCGCGCGTCTTTTCTACCGTGGCATCGACCAGATGTTCTTTTTTTCCGAGAAACTGGTGAATGACTCCTTACAATCCGTCAAGGCACGTCGCGAGCGCATGCACGTCGCCCATTGGGGTCCTGACCTTGATTTCTATGACCACGTGATGCATGAGGCGGGGGAGGTGGAACGGCAGGGATTTATTTCTACAGGGAAGGAATGTCGCGACTATGCCACCCTCATCCGTGCGTTCAACCGCACCGGCGCCCCTCTTGAGCTCTATCTCAATCATCGCAATGGCAGCATCGACTACGACATGCAGTTGGAGGGAATAGAGATAGGTTCCAACATCAATTCATCGTTCCTTCATCGACTGATGCCGGGTGAGTTGGCACAGCGTGTGAACCTGGCCGCCTGCGAGGTGATTTGTTGTTTACCGACCAACTACACGGTAGGACTGACCACCGTAGCCGAAGCCTTAGCCATGCGTTTGCCCATCCTCTGTACCCGCAATCCACAGATGCCTTTCGACCTTGAGCGTGAAGGCTGTGGACTGTGGATAGAAAATGGTGATGAGCAGGGTTGGGTAGAGGCAGTGGAGTATATCGCCACCCATCCCGAGGAGGCCCATCAGATGGGCGAGCGTGGCCGTCAGTTAGCTGAGCGTTCCTTCAACCTTGAAACACTTACCCGCGATGTGGCTGAGGTTCTGCTGAGGTACGCTAAGAATTAGGCTATTCTGGGATATATCAGATATCTAAGTTAATCAGTCTTGTGTGTCTGATTTTATGCAAATAAAATTATTTTTTTTACATAAAATTCGTTTCATTTACAAAATCTTCGTATATTTGCCACTGTAAAATAGATATCGAAGAAATGACAAAGATTGTAAATCCTTTTATTGTAACAGGTATCATTCCCGAGGCATATTTCTGTGACCGTGATACAGAGACCGCACAACTGACTCGGTTCCTTGGCAATCAGGAAAACGTGGTACTGATGTCTCAGCGTCGTATGGGAAAGACGAAATTGATTGAGCATTGCTTGGACACAAAGGATAAGGGTAGAAGCAAGGAGTATGTGGTGATGAATATCGATATACTTCACACCACATCATTCCGAGAGTTAGTACAATTATTGGGTGCTATAGTCTTCGACCGTTTGGCAAAGCGTAGTTCCCGTATGATGAAAATGTTTACCGCCACACTACGGTCACTCAGTGCCAGTTTCGGCTATGACCCCATTCAGAACACCCCAACGTTTGACATCCGTCTGGGTGACATCAATATGCCAGAATATACACTAAAAGAGATATTCGAGTATATAGAGAAAGCAGATCGCCGTTGTATCATCGTCATCGACGAGTTCCAACAAGTGACTAAATATCAGGAAAAGAATGTCGAGGCATTGTTGCGCACCCACATCCAGCAACTCAGTAATGCGAACTTTGTCTTTTCCGGCAGCCAACGCAGGCTGATGGAAGAGATGTTCTTCTCGGATAAGCGTCCTTTCTTCATGAGCGCGCGAAGCATAGTGCTTGAAGCGATTCCTTTTGACGTTTATTACAATTTTGTCTCCCACCATTTCCAAAACTGGGGGAAAGATATTAAAGAGGAAGCCGTTAGGCTAGTTTATGATATATTCTTGGGTGTCACACTCTACCTGCAACGAATCATGAAAGACGCTTTCAGCGTAACTCCGATTAGTGGTACCTGTGACGCGATCACAACCCAGCAACTTGTTGATGATTATATTATGGAGTGCGAGCCGCGTTTGAGGGAGCAGTTGGCTCTCATCACCGAATCCCAAAAGGAACTTCTCTATGCCGTGAGCGAGGAGGTCGCTCCCGTGAAAAGCATCACATCATCTGCATTCATCAAACGGCATCGCATGAAATCGACCAGTGCCGTACAGTCCGCGGCAAAAAAATTGTTAGAACACGACCTGTTGACCCGTCAAGGCGGTTTTTACTCCATAGCCGACCCACTGATGGCTTTATGGCTGAAGTCAAGGAGACTGTAAAGCTTTCTAAGAATCCTATTTCATTCTTCCACGATAGCCCTCCATTGTTGGGGCAGTTCACTTGCATTGCTGAAAGTGGCGAGTGTTTGTCCTTCACTATCCTTGATGGTATATGGGGCATCCACATCGTATTCCTCATATTCATCGGCATCGTTAACGAAGATGAGTTCTTCCTGGGTCTTCAAAGTGTTGTTTTCCCAAACGCTGCGTGAGAAGTAGTTGGCAAATGCGGATGCGCTTCCTCCCTCGAAAACAGATTTGGATTCAGGATGGAGTGTGAAATTCTGTAACATAGGTTCTCCGAGCATACCAATCCTATTGAACTGGTGATCCTCAGGATTCCAGACGACAAGCGTGCTGTAGGTGCGCGATTGTCCGGCTCCGATAAAGATATCAACATACCCATCGAAGTTTGCATCCATAAAGTGGATGGATCTATCTCCATCGGTTGCCAACGGCTCATCATCGGTTCCGGAGATGGTTTGGAGCAGTTGGTCGTCGCGATAGATAGATGCTTCCGTGATATCATTTGAAAGAACCACCTTCAAGCCTTCGTATTCGGTTGGGCATTGCGCCAATGTAATGATGCCATTGGCATCGGTCTCAACCTTAGGGGCTTGCATGCTTTCCCTGTTCTGTGTTGTACTGTCGGCAGGAGCATTGTTTGTCGTAGCGTTGTCTGTGGATTTTGATTTACAAGCTGATATCATGATGAGAACAACCAACATGATTATCGATAGAATAGCATTTTTTTTCATAAGTGGGAGTTAAAGAGGGAGTTAAAGAGGACGTTACTATTGCTGACGGCATAGTGTTGGCAACAATTATGCAATCATGAATCATCAGTGTTTGCCGTTATTTGTCAATGGTCATAGCGATGCGGAAGCCCATACTACCAAAGACGTAACCACGGGTATAGCCACGTTTCGACACTCGGCAGTCTTTGTCTTCGCTGGTGAAATTACCGCCACGTACGGTTTGTTTCCCAGTGTCAGACTCCACCTTTGGGTTGGTTTGGCTCTCATTGCTGTAGGAGGTGTAATCATCAGCGCAATACTCATCCACATTTCCGCACATATCGTAAATGCCCAGTTCGTTAGGTGCTTTGCTCTTCACAGGATGGGTTCCGCTATCGATATCGTTGAACCAAGCCACATCGGAAAGGTTGTCAGAACCGGCATATATGTATCCCTTGCTTTTGTTGCCTCCTCGAGCCGCATATTCCCATTCAGCCTCTGTAGGCAGGCGGAATTTGCGACCAGTCAGCTCGCTGAGTTTCTCGGCAAAGAAATCGCAGTCTCCCCCTTCAATGGATTCCACAGGTAAGTCCGCTTCCTTCTTATCCGCGGGGTTTTCTCCTATCACTGCCTCATACAAAGCCTGAGTGACCTCTGTCTCACCGATATAGTAGTCGGATAATGTGACTTCGTGTGCGGGTTTCTCATCAGCCTTGGCGTCTTTACCTTGCTCTGGCGTGGCGCCCATTGTGAATGTGCCTCCCTTGACCAAGATCATGTTGAAAGTGACGTCTTTCACCGTGAAGGATATTCTCTCTTCATTGGTGATGCTGTCTTTGGAGGCTTTGTCAGCGCCTTCATTGGGTGTACTTTTTGGTGTGGATGGCGAACCACAAGATAACAAGAACAAAGGACACGCCAAGAGAGGCATCAGGAATAGGGAATGTAGTTTTTTCATAAGATCTTACAGTATAAAATTGTGAATTGCTTTAACAAAGATATGGTCAAGGTTTGTTTCCTTTCAAAATAGACCTATGGCTTGATAGAAACTGCTACTAAAGCCAGTGTCTGTGAACGGATGGATAAATCTTCCCATATACCAGACCTTTTTATGGTATGCAAAAATACACCTATTCTCTGAATGTGCCAAATCTTTATCAAGAAAACGCCATAATAGACTTATCCTATGATCTCTAAATTACTCCATCTCGGCATAGAAAAAGAATGAATTCTTTTTGCTCTGCTTTCGATTTTTCGTAATATTGACCAAGGTCTAAATTACTCCATCTCGGCATAGAAAAAGAATGAATTCTTTTTGCTCTGCTCTCGATTTTTCGTAATTTTGCAGTTAAGAAATCATAACAAGAATAGATAATTCAACTATTAATGTATAATTATGAAAATGAAACGAACACTATCAAAGATCGCCATTGCAGCCATGATGTTGGCGGTGATGGTCTCCTGCGACACCAAGGGCAAGCAGGGCGGCACCCCAGAGAATGATTCAACAACAGTAACAGTTGAGACAACGGAACTCATTGATGAAACCAATACAGAGGAGAGTGCATCTGAAACCCTGAATTTTGAGGTAAGCGTTGTTACTCCCGACCTCGAGGAGCAATATCCCCGTTACGAAGCCACAGTCACTTCGGGCGACAAGACCATACAAGTGCTTAAGGGCCAAACCGAGGACTACCCGAAGGACATGCTCCGCAAATTTGGTCAAGTGACTCAGGTTGACGTGAACTTCGACGGCTATACTGACGTGTTGATTTGCTTGGGTGAGGTACCTGCAAGCGACCAGACCTTCCTTACCTACGACGCATGGATCTACAACCCCGGGGAGGGTCAATTCCGTTTGCATGAAGGCTTTCGCGACATCTACAATGCCGAGGTCGATGCCGCCAACCAGCGCATCCTGAGCCATTATCTGGTTCGCGATGGCAAGACAAAGTATTACAATGCCGTACGTCTGAAGGATGACGGCACCGTAGAGGAAATGGGTGAGGGTTGGACTGAATAACAATCCCTTATTGAGTTTTCTGAACCCACTTTATAGAGTAACTCAGTAAAGTGGGTTCAGTTTTTTATTTTCTCCATCTCTTGAGCATAGGGAAGAAGCCACGCATCATCTGCTTGTATTCTTCCTTGGTTATGGGTTTTGGCATTTGTTTGTTGACTTCGTCCACGAACTGCGCGCAATGGTCAATCATCTCGTCCATCGTGCAGTCTTGCAGGAACTGTCCGTCCTTGTAACAATACCGGCAATAGTCAAAACATGTGCTGCCGTCGGCATTAGTGCCGCAGTCCTCGATGCGGGTCAGTGGCATGCCACAACTTTGGCAGAACTGTGGTAGTTGTCCTTTCTGAAACGCTTTATCCTTTTTGGGGAATGAGGCTTCGTAAGCTTCAAAGGCCTCTGGGTTCTCGTCGGCCACGAAATAACCTTTAGGCGGGCAATAGGTGGCCTCCGTGATATCGTTGTCTTTCAGCCAGTTGGGGATGAGTTCTTGGGCGAGGAAATACGGCACTGCGGCATCTTTTGGCTCTGAGTGATAATGGATGTTCAGTTTGCTGGCGAGGTCGAAGCCCAGATGCTTGTAAAACTCGATATTTCCTTCCATGCAGAGGAATCCGACACCCATCTCACGGGCCTTGTCCAACGCATGCTGGAGTAATATCTGTCCGTAGCCTTTGCGCTTGTATTCTGGGTGTATGCAGATAGGGCCGAAGGTCCATGATGGTTTTCTGCTACCGTCCTCAAGCACGAGTTCAGCCTTAGAGAACATCACATGGCCAATGATACGGCTTTCCATTCCCGGACATTTGCCGTTTAGTGGTTTCTCCTCCATCACGAAGTCAAGTTCAGGGATAAAGTCAGGGTTTGTACGGAACTGATGGAGCACATAATGTTCAGTGCATCCGGGGCGATAGACATTCCAAAAAGCCTCTCGCGTAAGGTTTTCCACCTCTCGGTAATCTTCAGGTTGTTCTAATCTGATATTCATTGTGTGACAAGGATTTTATGTTAAAAAGGGAGTTATAGAATCGAGTTAAAAAAGGAGTTAATTCACCGCGCTCATGGGAGTTGAAGTGGACGAAAGTTTTCTGCTGGTAAAATTTTGGCCTACTGTCCGTCCTTTTATTGGGCACATGTGAAGAGTTGATGCAAAAATATGAATAATTGCTGAGATTTTGTTGCTGATATCCACTCTTTTTGAATAGTTTTTGTATTACACATTATATAAACTCATTATCACAAGGAAGCGGATGCAACACTTTAATCTAAAGGGATTCTAAGACAATTTGTTTGTCCCTCTATGAAAAAAACAAGAGTCTCAAGTAGGTAATCCATTAAAAATGCTGTAATTTTGCGGATAGATTGCTACGTTACACATTTTCATGAAGTATCGCCTTGTCATACGTCTGTGGATAGCCATCTGTTGTCTGTGTATGGCCGTCCATGTGTCTGGTCAGTCCCACCTGTTCATCAACGAGATTCAGGTGGCCAACCTCGACCAGTACATCGACTATTCCTTTAATTATGGCGCGTGGATGGAACTGTATAATTCCACCGATGAGTCTGTCAAACTTGAGGGCATGGTCGTGAGGCACACTGATGCAGAGGGTGAGGTGGCCCGTTTCAAGCTGACCAGAAATCACGGTTCAGTACCTGCTCGAGGATATGCTGTCCTGTGGTTCGACCACTTTACGGGAGGTTACTACGGTCCGGATGCGGTGAAGCAAGTCAATTTAGAAATGGACGCTGAGGGTGGTCTGTTGGAACTGCTCACTTCTGACGAAGAATTGGTGGATGCTGTGGATTATCCCGCCTCTGTGGCCCGCAGTTCTTACCTGCGTGTCACCGACGGTGGTGAGGACTGGGGATGGACGGCCCATCCCTCACCCGGTGCTTCCAACAATGGCTGTGTGGTGGCGACAAAGAGGCTTTCTCCCCCAGAGGTCAGTGTGAGCGGTGGTGTCTTCTCCGCCGGTTTAGATTTCACAGTCGCTATCCCTGATGGTGCGACGCTCTATTACTCCACCGATGGTTCAGTGCCCATGCCCGGCAAGGGGACAATCAGTTTGAATGGACATTTCCGAGCCAATAAGACCACCATCTACCGTTTCGTTCTGGCTCGTGAGGGATGGCTCAACAGCCCTGTGGTCACGCGCTCCTTCATCATCGACAACCAAGGTTATTACCTGCCCGTGCTGAGTGTTAGCTCTCATCCCGACAACTTTTTTGACAATACCATCGGTATCTATGTGCGTGGCACTAACGGACGAACGGCCAACAACTCCAAGACTCCAGCCAACCAGAATATGGACTGGGAACGCCCCGTGAATGTGGAGTACTTCGTGCCTGACGCCAAGGGAGTATACAAAGAGGCGTTGAACCAGGAAGTGAGGTTCACCATTTTCGGTGGATGGACCCGTTTCAACTCGGGTAACGACTTCTTTGAGCACAGGTCGTCGTTCAAACTCAAGTGTGAGAAGGTTTTCGAGGGCATCAAGACCTATGACTATCCCGTGTTCGACAGCAAGCCTTACATCAAGCTCAAGAGCATACTCGTGCGCAACGGCGGCCAGGACCAATACACCCGCATCAAGGATCCCGCCATACACGAACTCGTCCGCACCAGCGGACTTTATCTGGACTGCCAGGCATGGCAACCCGCCCATGTTTTCATCAACGGTCATTATCTCGGAATGCTCAACCTTCGCGAGGAGAGCAACCGCCAGTTCGCTTTCAGCAACTATGGCATCGACAACGACGAGATAGACCAGTGGGAGGACGAATTCATCATGAAAGCTGGTGACGCCCGTCAGCTCAATAAATGGTACAATGCTGCCATTGCTCTGGGCCGCGATCCTACTGAAGAGAACTGGCAGGCGGTGTGCGATGTGTTGGATGTGGACGAATACTGCAACTACATGGCCGCTGAGATCTACTCCGGCAATCTCGATTGGTTGCGGGGTGGTTTCAAGAATCTGAAAGGTTTCTGCTGCCGAGGTGATGACGGGCGTATTCATCTGGTGTTCCATGACCTCGACGGAGGTTTCGGAGACACCGACATGCTCCGTCAGGTGTTGACCAAGGGAACAAGGAAACTGCCGACGATCTTCAAGAACATGATGAAATACGAACCCTTTAAGAAACAGTTCATCGACGCCTATTGTCTGATGGGCGGCAGCGTGTTCGAGCCAGTGCGCAGTCAACCTGTCATTTACAAGATGGCGGAATTGACAGCTCTTGCGCTCAGTTGGGAGGATGCCGATCCCAAGGTGAAGGCGAAGAGCTTGTATGAGTCCTTGGCCGACTCCACTCGCAGGGCTGAGCTTTTGAAAACGCTTCGCGACGTGCTTGGACTGAGTGGAGAGTATCGTCTGAACATCCGTTCTAACGTGAAAGGCGCGAGGATCCTCTTGAATGGTCAGGAGATGCCGACGGGTCAGTTCGACTGGGTGCTTTTCCCGCCCATCCAACTCACTCCCGTGACGCCTGCGGGATATGTCTTCAAGAGTTGGAATACAGGCAAAGGCATCTTGACATCCGACTCTTTGGTCAGTGTTGATTCACTTTTAGAACGTGGCGAGTATGAACTTACTGCAGTGTATGAGCCTATGGTGAGTGAACCAAGGCCTCCAAAGGTGCGCATCAATGAGGTGAGTTCGGCCAACGATATCTACGTGAGTGAGTATGGCAAGAAGAGTGACTGGTTGGAACTCTATAACACCACTAACCAGGCCATCGACCTCGCTGGTTATTATCTGAGCGATGACCCCAACAACCCGTTGAAGTCTCAGATTGCCGCAGACCCCACATTGGTAAATACAGTCATTCCGGCGCATGGCTTCCGCATCGTTTGGTGTGATGACCGGCCATCATTGACACAGTTGCATGTTGATTTCAAGTTGGAGAACGCTGACGATGCCTTTGTCTCCATCACCGCTCCTGACGCCCAATGGACAGACACCCTGCACTACCTTGCCCAAGCCCGTTGGCAGACCTTCGGCCGCTATTCCGATGGCGGCTCAGCGCTTGCTCTGTTCAGTCGTCCCACGATAGAGTTAGCCAACAGTGTGTGCACCGCCACCGACCTTTTCTCCGAGACGATACCCGTCGGTATTGACGAACTCATGATGGACGAAATTGCTGACACCTCCGAAGTCCTGTCAGTGGAATACTACGATCTCAGCGGTATCCGTGTCACTACGTTATTGCCCAAAAAGATATATATCGAGAAGACCCTCTTCCGCAACGGTCAGGTGCAGGTTCGGAAGACAACCTACCGGCACAGCCAAATCCAAGACCCCTGACCATTATTCAATCGATAGATGGAACTTGACAAATTCGACCGACAGTTAAAGTTGATAGACTACTTATTGCGCAACACGCGCTACACGGTCGCCGAACTCGGCGAGCGGTTGGGATTGTCGCGTCGGTCCATATACAGGTATATCGAGTTCCTTCGTCTTGCTGGTTTTATCATTGACAATGAGGATGGCATCTACAGCATCGACCCAGGCTCGCCTTTCATCGCCAATCTGACCAGTCAGGTTCGTTTCACGGGTGTGGAGCTTGAGGCGATGGCAGTCCTGCTCAACAGCGCGCGTGATGATAATCTCGCTGTGCGGAGTCTCAAGCGCAGGTTCTCCGAGATTTATGGCCTGAACCTGCTCAGTGGCGCTAAGGTCAACCGAAAGGAGGCCGCGAATGTGGAACGGCTCTATGACGCCATAGCCCGTCGGCGCAAGGTGGTACTTCACAGTTATGCCTCATCCAATAGCGACACAGTCAGCGACCGTCTGCTTGAGCCTTTCAAGTTCCTGGGCATGAACAGGGCGGTCAGGTGTTATGAGATTTCTTCGGGTATGTGCAAGACTTTCAATGTGGGCCGCATACAAGGAGAGGTTGAAGTGCTTGACGAGCCGTGGGAGCATACCACGAGCCACATCACTTATTATACCGACATCTTTGGTTTCTCCAGCGAGCGGCAGTACCGTGTGAAACTCATCATGGGGCGTCTGGCCACCCGTGTGCTGATGGAAGAGTACATGGTAGAGGAGAACCAGTTGGTGATTGTTGACGACCACCATTGGATGGTCTCTCTGAAGGTTTGTGGTTTCAAGGGCATCGGCAGGTTCTATTTCGGTCTATTCCAAGACATAGAAGTGGTCGATAGTCCTGAATTTATGTCCTACTTAAGGGATAATTTACATCTTTTAACAGAAAAGCTCAAAACCCTGTAAAAATTACGTCTTGATTGTCGTACTTTGACACAAAATGTTCGTTATTTTGCATTGTCAACCAAAATAACGAAAAGAAATGAAGAAATCCATTACCTATCAGTCGAGATTCTCCTTTATGGAGTCAGTTGTGTCAATTCGCAAGAGCATGTCAATGTCAGTGATGCGTTTGGGGGTAACCCTTTCCAATTGGTTTTCCCTCATTATGGAGGAGCGTATCAACCCGATGCAGTCGCTGCGGGTGTTTCACCTCGTAATAGCTTGCCTTTTCGCTGTGATGCCGGCAAGCATGCCGTTGGTGTTGCGTCTGCTGTTCATCGCATGGTTCGGGGTCACAGTCTTTCAGTTGCGCCAAGAAGAGAAAGACGTTTGAGGCATGACAAGACGGACATGTCCGCATCAGATATAGTTATCTTCTAAGACCATGGAATGCCAAGGTGGCTGAGTCACCGCCGTCGGGTAGGGTACAAAATCCCGGTTTGTTCCGGGATTTCCCTCCCTTTTTATTATGGAATTCTTGGGATTCTCGTCAATGTTCTTTAATTTTGCCTTGTCAAATGCGAAAAACAGGAATGTTGACGGATTACAGTAAAAACGGTTGGAGGAATCCTGGTGCTCTACAGCCATCCGCTAAGTCCATGATGGCTATGGTGGGATTATTTTTCCTGACCATGCTCATGCTCACCGCTTGCCGAGGTCCTAAACATGTCATTACGGACCCAGATGTGGTTTGGAAGTCTGTGCCCGACGACCAGAAGGGCATCGTCTTCATCAGCGGGGAAATCGAGCAGGATACGACCAGCGGCACCTGCACGATGACGGTACGGGAAGTGCGTTTGTTACCAGGCACGTTGAAGCAAGAGGAACATGTGGCGGAGACGGACACAGACTTCTCATACGAGATGCGCAATTCTGAAGGGAGTGTCATTTCCACCCACCCTTGGAAGAATCCCCTCGTCCGGGTCATGGAGACAGCTGGTGAGGGCGGTGAACTGCGGAGAGTGGTCACGCAACTCCAGAAATCCGAGTTCTTCCTCCGTCTCAAGCGCCCCTCCGACCTCCGTTCTGTCGCTTTCAAGCACAAGGGCACTACTCTCAAGACGGTAGAAGTGCAGTAGTAACCCAAAGTGTCCTTATTTTTACTGAGAGACATTTTATAGAAGATTCCATCAACTAATTCAGGTATTGATATGAAAAAGTTATTATCCTTGATTCTCTTTTCGGCATTCGCCACTCTTATGGTAGCACAGACCTACGAAGTCGAGACGATACATGAGTCGCCAGCCGGCAGTAAAGGACTTAATATTGTGGTACTCTCCGAGGGTTACACCGCCAACCAGATGTCGAGGTTCAGACGCGAGAGCGAAGCGCTCGCCGATTCGTTCTTCAGCCACAGGCCATGGAAGGAATACAAGGATTACATCAATTTCTATCGTGTGCCGGTTGCCTCCAACAAGACAGGTGCGGGTCTGACCCCAGACAAGCCTATTGACAATGTCTATGGCACTTGTTTCGGAACGTCGGGAGTGGACCGTATGCCTTGGCCCACGAATTGGAACAAAGTATATGAGGTGCTCAACGCCACCGTTCCCAGCCACGACATGGTGATTATCTTTATCAACATGAACAAGTACGGCGGTGGTGGCGGCAGTGGTTTTGTCTGCATGTCAAACTTCCGGAGTGGCTATTGGGTGAACGATTACTTCCAGACGATGATCCATGAGGCAGGTCATGCGCTTGGTGATTTGGCTGACGAGTACTGGTACGATGGTAGAGAGCGTCCCAACCAGACCAAGGTATCGGATCCTGAGCGGGTGAAATGGAAGAACTGGCTCGATTTGGATGGTATAGGTATTTATCCTTACGAAGAGAGTCCGAGTTGGTATCGTCCTCATCAGAATTGCCAGATGCGTTATTTGGGCCAACGCTATTGCAATGTGTGTCTTGAGGCTCTTGTCGAAAAGATTCACCAGAAAGTCTCCCCATTGGTCGGTTTCGAGCCAGAGAACAAGACTCGCATCAATATGGATCCTTCCACGGAGCAGGCCACCTTCAAGCTTCACCTTATCACCCCCAAGCCCAACTCCATCAAGGTCATTTGGAAGATTGACGGGCAGACCATAGAGGGGCAAGAGGATACATTGTTCACCGTGGATTTCTCCACACTCGAGAATCCATCATCCACCCATTTGCTCACAGCACGCATAGAAGACCGGTCTCCCTATCTGCTTGTGGACAATCATGACAAGAAGCACTACACCACTGTAACTTGGCGGTTCTCCAAAGAAGAGGAAACAGATGCCATCCAGGTGGTTGAGGCGGAGGAGGATGAGTTTGTTGTTTATCCTTTGCCATTCAGCGATCACCTCACTGTGGAGCGTAGGAACTCAAACGAGTCCTTCTCGACACGCATCATCGACATGGACGGTAAAATTTTGTCAGAGGCAACAGGCCATGAAGCTGTAACCATCAACACCAATGACCTGCCACGTGGGATTTATATCATCCAAACGGTAGTACGTGGTCAAGTTGTTATTAGCCAAAAAGTTATGAAAGTTTTTTAGCGTCAGTCCACTCTTTCTTTCGTTATTGTCAGCGAGCCAGGTTAGGTCATTCACTATGGGGTAGGGGACTTATTCCCGTCAAGTTTGGGGAATTCCCTACTTCGTTTAGGACTAATCCTTTGCAATCGCTATAATTGTTGTGTACTTTTGCATCGAAAACAAATCAAGAGTATTAACCCGGAGGAAGGATCAAAGCTCAGGCGCCCGACTCCACAAAACCATAACGACTATGAGAAAGATTAGAACAATGCTTGTAGCAGTAATGATGCTGACAATGGCAAATGTGGTGAATGCCCAGCCCATGTCTTACGCTGTGATGCGCGACCACGCCCGTTTCCTCACTGACCGTATGGCTTTCACCCTTGGTCTGAGGGCTGACATCATAGACTTGGTCTATATGATCAATTATGATTACATCTACGGCGTGAACGAGTACCTCGACGATATGGCTTATGGCTACTCCTATGCAGAGTACGATGACATCCTTTATCACCGCGACCTCGCGCTTCGTCGTCTGTTCACGGCAGTCCAGTGGGCGCGTTACATGTCCTACGACTACTTCTATCGTCCTATCGTATTCGCTAACAATGGATGGCGCTTTAGCATCTATGCTTACGACACTCGCCACACCTATTTCCACTACGCCATGCCGCGTTATTATCATGAGTATCGTGGAGGACGCTACTTCCATCCCATGCGTCCGGCTCACAGGCCTCATATCGTTCATCCCGCACCTGGCAGGCCTCATAACAACGGTGTTTATGGTGGCAGAAGAAACGACATGCCTCGTGGTGGTGCCGGACATGCTCCCCGTGGCAACGACAACTTCCGTGGAGGACACCAGGGTGGTTCCCAAGGCGGTAACAACCATGGCGGTGTGAACAATAATCGTGGCGGTGTGAACAACAACCATGGTGGTGTGAACAACAACCGTGGTGGTGTAAACAACAACCATGGCGGTATGAACAACAACCATGGCGGTATGAACAATAACCGTGGTGGCAACCCTGAAGGTCATAGCCGAAGCGGTAATGTGGGAGGCAGTCAGGGTCGCGGAGGCAACTCGGGTTCCCATCTCATCCGCACCTCTTCAGGTCCTTCCCGTCCCTCAGCTGGTCAAGGCAGTGCAGGTCGCGCACGCGGAGGCAGGCACTAACCTGTAAGCCTCCAGTGCGTGGGACGCAAAAAGGCTACAGTCTTTCGATCATGAGTATCAATTAATTACTTCTTTTCTTAGACAATTTTAGTATATATTCTTTTAAAGCTTCTTTCGGCCATCCTGTTCGTTGATGAATGGGATGGTTTTTTTTGAAGGGGTGTTGTGAAGGGTCTTAATGGAAGAAGAAATAACTGATGAACACGGCTGCGACCATACCTGCGAAGTCGGCCATCAGACCACACGCCACGCTGTGTCGGTATTTCTTGATGCCCACACTGCCGAAGTAGATGGCGAGGATGTAGAACGTGGTGTCGGTACATCCTTGTAGCACTGAGGCCAGGTGTCCGAGGAAGGAATCGGGTCCATTTGTAGCCATGCATTCCAGCATCATGCCTCGCGCGCCTGATCCATTGAGCGGTTTCATGATGGCCACTGGGACAGCTCCCACAAAGTCGCTGTTCACGCCAAAGAGTTCTACCACCCATTTGATGGCGTCCTGAATCATGTCGAGCGCACCAGAGGCCCTGAACACACCGATGGCGGCGAGAATGGCCACACAGTAAGGGATGAGGCTGACAGCAACACCGAAACCACCTTTGGCACCTTCGATGAACGAATTATACACGTTCATACGTTCGCCATTCTCGTCTTTCGTGAAGAAACCGCTTAGGATGAAGATCAGTATGGCTCCGAGTATGAGGCAACTGGTGAGCAATCTGCAGAAGTGCTGCATTTCCTCGTTGCTCATCCCATGGATGGCCCAGAAGAGTCCGCCCACCAAAACGGCTATAGCGCCGAACATGATGAGGAAGGCTTTTTGGAAGAGGTTGATCTTTTGGTAGATGGCCACGGCAATCAGTCCGACAATGGTGGAGCAGAGTGTGGTGAGCAGGAGTGGGATGAAGATATCAGTGGGATCGAGGGCTCCAGCCCTTGCTCTGTAGGCCATGATGCTCACGGGTATGATGGTCAGTCCTGATGTGTTGAGCACGAGGAACGTAATCATGGAATTGCTGGCTGTATCCTTCTTGGGGTTGAGCGACTGCAGGTCCTGCATGGCTTTGAGTCCAACGGGTGTGGCGGCATTGTCCAGGCCGAGCATGTTGGCTGCCATGTTCATGAAGATGTTTCCCAATGCTGGATGTCCTTTTGGTATCTCCGGGAACAGTTTTGTGAGCAATGGGCTCAGTCCTTTCGCCAGTTTGTTGACCAGTCCGCTGTCCTCACCGATTTTGAGTATGCCCATCCATAGTGTAAGCGTTCCGGTGAGTCCCAATGTCATCTCGAAGGCCATCTTCGACATCTCGAAGGTGGAGTCCATCATTTGTGGCAGCGCCTCGGTGTCTCCCACGAAAAGGAGGCGTATCACACCGATCAGCACGCCAATGACGAACAATGCGATCCAAATATAATTCAGTGCCACTTGGTTGTAATTGTTTATTTGTGAATAATGGGGTCATCTGCGAAAGAAATCCTCAGAATAATCAGAACAACAAATTATAGAAGACCCCTAAAAAATATTCGGTGGGGGTACCACCGAATATTTTTTGATGATGAAGCGTCTATTTGCTCACGAACTGCGCCCCTTTCTCCAGCACATATCCTTTGCGCTGCGGCACGTATTTTCCGCCGAGGGCTTTCTCTGCCTTCACCTCGAACGGGTACTTGCCTTGTTTGATGGACTTCACGATTACGCGTGTGCCCACCTGCGCATAATGTTGTTTGAGATGCTGGATGTCGTTGTCGCGGAGTCGGATGCAGCCCTCGCTGTCGCGTCCCGGCACGGAAGCCGAGTTGTTGGTGCTGCCGTGGATGCCGATGCCCTTGTGTCCAGGTGTGACCAGGCGGAGGAACCAGTTTCCGTAGGAGGGAATATTGCCCCGTCCGTCTCCGAAGTCATGTTTCCATGATGAGGCATCCGCGATCTGCGAGATGGTGAAAGGGTTCTTCATTTCGCATTCCGGTGTTTTCATGTCGCCCACGCGCTCCTTGTTCTCTGGGTTCTTGGCGTAGCATATGGGGTAGTGTGCCACCAGCAGGGTGTCCTTTCCCACTCGCTCATAGACGTAGAGACGGTATTCGCGTTTTGAGATGACGAAGAAGCAGTTGGCCTTGGGCACCTTCAGTGGATCCTTATAGACCTGCATGGAGTCGCAAACGTCATAGACAAGGTAGGTCTTGCTGCCTTTCTTCACCTGTCGCATGCCGAAATCCTCACCGTTCTGTGCCATGACAGTCAGTGCGCACGACATGGTGAACATCAGTGATAAAACAATACCTTTCATCTTCTTTGTTTTGGCGGGGATTAGTCGGAGAGAGATGAGAATTCAGATGACACATAGACAATCTTTCCCTTGTAAGACGCCTTGTAGAATCCGTTGCGGTTCTCGCCTAAGTAGATGAGTTTGGAACCCTTGGGCAGGTAGAGGGGTTTGTTGGTCTCGGGCTGGTTATACACACCGTAGTTGGTGCCGGGTCCAAGGCGGAGTCGCACGTTTGTGCCTTTCAGCACAACATAGGTATCGCCAGTGCTTTCCTCAGCTGGTTGCACGGTCTTGGTGGTCTTGGCGCTCGGAGCAGCGGGTTTCACTTCGGTACCGCCCTGTCCGTCGATGTAAGAGAATTTCTTTGAGATATAGACACTGTTGTTCTTGTAGAACACATAGTAGAAGTCTCCCTTTTCGCCCTTGTACTCCAATTTCGCGCCTTTGGGTGCATGTACGGGGTTTCCTTTGGTGTCGTGAAGCCATGCTGCCTGAAGGCTGGGTTCAAGGCGCAGGCGGACGTTTTCTCCGTTCACTACAACATACTTCTTCGTTGGGTTGGTGCCCTTGTTGTTTTGGGCGTTCATTCCCATCATGACACACACTAACATCATGAGTGTCACACTGATTCGGTGGATAAGAATGTTCTTTTTCATAATGCTGTTTTATTATTGTTATTAAGTTGTTGTTTATTCCTCGTCGAGTGAAGAGGTGTAGTCCTTGAATAGGGGGTTTCCTTCTTTAGGAGCGCGGTAACTGTCGCCGAGTGCCTCTTGGGCTTTGATTTCGAAGGCGTCTTTGTCAGCCGTAATGCTTTTGATGATGACAAGTGTGCCCACCTGTGCATAGAGGTCGTGCAAGAGCAGCAGGTCGTCGTCGCGGAGTCGGATGCAGCCCTCGCTGTCGCGTCCTGGCACCGATGGTTCGTTGTTGGTGCTGCCATGGATGCCCACACCGTTGAATCCGGTTTTGAGTCTCATGAACCACGCGCCGTAGGAAGGGATGTTGCCTCGTCCGTCGCCGAAGTCATGGTGCCAGTTGGAAGCATTGACAATCTCCGTGATGACGAAAGGATGGTTAAAGTCACATTCCGGTGTGCGCATGTCGCCACTGACCTGTTTAGCCTCGGGGTACATCGCATAGCATACTGGGAAATGAGCGGCCAGTGTGGTGTCGCCCTCAGTGACGTTGTAAACGTAGAGACGATATTCGCGTTTGGAGATGACAAAGAAGCAATCGTCCTTATCGATGTCGTCTTGGTAGATGCAGATACTGTCGTCGATGTCGGCCACGTTGTAGGTTTTGCTGTCAGTGGCATACTCTCTCATCGGTATGTCGAGGATGCCCTGTCGAAGAGAGTCTTCTCGCATTTCCGCTTCCTTCTTTCCTGATTGGCTGAGGTCGCAGGATATCAGTAGAAGGATGATGGCAGTCAGTATCTGGAGCAGTGGTCTGAATTTTCTCATTGGTTATTTGTGTGTAGTGCCTTTAGTTCATTCATTGTTCGTTATAGACCCTTCAATATGCGAAATTACACAAACTATTTGAAGTAAAGGCTTCTTTGACACATTTTTTTCCTAAAATAGTGTTAATACAAGTCTTTTTGCCTGAAAATTTGGCTATGACGAGGGAAAGTTATACTTTTGCATTGTTTTTAAGACAGTGGATAGATTTGGGCTGCTTGCAACCACGATAAAAAATGCTAAAAGATCAATCTTCGCCATTCAAGAACAATGCACGAACATTGATAGCATGATTTTCACAAACCTTCCATTCAACTACTTTTTTATTATCAACCAGTCCCAGGGTTTACCCGAAGGACCTAAAAACAGTTAGAGTTATGGGATATTTGTACACATCTGAATCTGTATCAGAAGGACATCCAGACAAAGTGGCGGACCAGATTTCCGACGCAGTGCTCGACAATCTGCTCGCCTACGACCCCCAATCCAAGGTGGCGTGCGAGACCCTCGTGACCACAGGCCAGGTGGTGTTGGCCGGCGAGGTGAAGAGCGACGCTTACGTTGACTTGCAGGAGATAGCTCGCAAGACCATCCGCCGCATAGGCTACACCAAGTCGGAGTACCAGTTCGACGCTGACAGTTGCGGCGTGTTCTCAGCCATTCATGAGCAGAGTGGCGACATCAACCAGGGAGTAGAGAAAAAGGATCTCATGGACCAGGGTGCGGGTGACCAGGGCATGATGTTTGGCTACGCCACCACCGAGACACCCGACTACATGCCTTTGGCGCTTTACCTTAGCCATCAGATACTTATGGAGTTGGCCGCCATCCGTCGTGAGGGCAAGGTCATGACCTACCTTCGCCCCGACTCCAAGAGCCAGGTGACTGTGGAGTACAATAACGACGGTACTCCCGAGCGCATCCATACCATTGTGCTCTCCACACAGCACGACGAGTTTGTGCCTACCGTCAATGGAGACGTGGAGTCGGCTGATCAACAGATGTGCCAGCGCATCAGCGACGATGTCCAGCACATCGTCATTCCAAGGGTTCTTGACAAGATAGGCGACGACAAGATCCGTGCCCTCTTCAAGCCCGGCATCAAATACTATATCAACCCCACCGGTCGTTTTGTGATTGGTGGCCCGCATGGCGACACAGGCTTGACAGGTCGCAAGATCATCGTCGATACCTACGGTGGCAGGTCTGGACATGGCGGCGGCGCCTTCTCGGGTAAGGACCCCAGCAAGGTGGACCGCAGCGCGGCCTACGCCGCCCGTCATATAGCCAAGAACCTCGTGGCAGCTGGTGTGAGCGATGAACTTCTCGTGCAGGTGAGTTACGCTATAGGTGTGGCCGATCCCCTGAGCATTTTCGTCAACACCTTCGGCAAGAAGAAAGTCAACTTCACCGATGCTGAGATTGCCGAGAAGGTAGGTGAGATTTTCACTTTACGTCCATACGCCATCGAGCAACGTCTCAAACTCCGCAACCCCATCTATGAGGAGACCGCAGCTTATGGTCACATGGGACGCAAGCCCGAGATTAAGGTGAAGCACTTCGAGAACAAGTACGCCGGTGACAAGGACATCGAGGTGGAACTGTTCACTTGGGAGAAACTCGATTATGTGGATCAAGTGAGAAAAGCCTTTGGGATAGCACAATGATGAAGAAGGCAACCATTTGTGTCTATTGTGCCTCGAGCGGTGAGATTGACCGGCACTATAAGGATGAGGCATACAGTCTTGGGCGGCTCATTGCCGCCCAGGGCTGGGACCTTGTCAACGGTGCGGGCAACGAGGGACTGATGTGTGCCGTCAGCGATGGTGCACTGTCGGTTGGAGGCACTGTCATCGGTGTGATCCCCACGTTTATGGTACATGCTGGATGGTGTCACGAAAGGTTGACCCGTCTTGTGGAGACCGACCACATGCACGAGCGCAAGCAGCAGATGGCAGAGATGGCCGACGCCTGCATCGCCTTGCCTGGTGGTTGTGGTACCATCGAAGAGCTCATGGAGGTAATCACCTGGAAAACGCTTGGCATCTACCCTAAGCCTATCGTTATCCTCAACACCGGCGGCTATTACCAGCCCCTGCTCGACATGTTGCAGAAATCCGTGGACGAGCGCTTCATGAGAGAACGGAACAAAGAGGCCTGGACAGTGGCAGCCACACCTGAAGAGGCCATTGCCCATCTCCAGCGGCAATTGGAAGATTGAAACCCCTTGCGACAACATCAAGATGATCATTACGGACTCCATATCAAACGCACCAGCCGACACCTTAGGCCTTGACAGCGCTGTCTGGTATCAGTATGTGCTGACAGCTGAGACGGGGCATGTGGAGACATTTGCCGACACCTTCCGTTTCGGTGCGGACAGAGGCTATTGTCTCAACGACACGTTGGTGGAGAGAGGCATGGCCGTTCCAGACAAGGGGATGGTCAGTGCCATGCGCAAAAAGACTCTTGCCAACGACGCCAACACCGCCGGGTTGTTGCTTCTGACATTCATCTGCCTCTCCATCATCTTCAGCAAGGGGCGTTATCTCATTGCGTACCGCATCAAGGACTTCTTCCACAGTAAACGGAAATACTCAGACGAGTTCGTCAATCCCAACACCAGTGCCTGGCGCAACACGTTCGCGCTCTGCTCTGTGTTGAGCCTGTCGTTGAGCATGGTCTTCTATCTCTTCACTCGCGACAACTACAGCAGCGCGATGTGGAACCCGTACATTCCCTTTATGCTGGTCATAGGTTGCTTCCTCGTCTGCCTCGCTTGGATTTACCTCAAGGCTCTGCTCTATTATTTCCTCAACTGGATCTTCTTCGACAGGGAGTCAAACAAGAAGTGGATGTCGTCATATTTTTTGATATATTCTCTTTTGTCTTTTGTGGTTT
Source organism: Bacteroidaceae bacterium (assembly GCA_017509605.1). Taxonomy (GTDB): domain Bacteria; phylum Bacteroidota; class Bacteroidia; order Bacteroidales; family Bacteroidaceae; genus RUG11857. The sequence goes on from JAFWPH010000028.1 coordinate 52,777, forward strand.
TCCCTATTTCTCTGCTGGCGATTTTTGGAAACTTTACGCCTCAAGTTACGCTCTATAGTTTGCTCTTTGTTCTAATTATCGCCAAAATTTTACTTTTTTTTAAGGTTGTGAGTAACTTTAAGGTGAAAAAGGGCGAATATTTGTATATTTTTTTGTACTTTTGCGCCGTGGAAATTGTGCCAGCACTTGCGATGTGGCAGATTTTCTCTAACACAGACAGAAATTTAACAGTAATTTTCTTTTAAAGAATGACAACCAAAATCTTAGTGTCGCAACCTCGTCCCAAAGTCGAGAGGTCGCCATATTTCGACCTTGAGAAGAAGTACGGAATAGAGATGGTATTCAGACCTTTTATCAAGGTGGAGCCAATGACTCCAAAAGATTTCCGTCAGCAGAGGGTTTCTATTCTTGACCATACTGCCATCGTCTTTACCTCACGCCATGCTATCGACCATTTCTTCAATCTGTGCAAGGGTTTGCGCGTGAATGTCCCTGATTCGATGAAGTACTTTTGTGTTTCAGAACTTGTAGCCCATTATATCAGCAAGTACGTTCAGTACCGCAAACGCAAGGTTTTTGTGAGTCCCACAGGACATGTGGAAGGTTTGGTGCCTCTCATGCAGAAACACAAGGATGAGAAGTATTTCGTTCCACAGTCGTCAGTTCACAATGATGACATGAAGAACATGCTTGACGAGGCTGGCCTCACCCACACCGAGGCTGTGATGTACTATACGGTGAGCAATGATTTTGGCAAGGATGAGAAACTTGACTACAACATGCTTGTCTTCTTCAGTCCCGAGGGCATTCGCACACTGCTCAAGGATTTCCCCAACTTCGAGCAGGGTGATGTTGCGATAGCTTGCCTTGGGCAGAAGACGATCAAGGAGGCTGAAGACCATGGTCTGAGGGTTGATTTACAGCCGACAGAGGAGCTTCGCTCAGTTCCCGCGATGATAGAGGCCTATATCAAAGGTCGCGGATAAGAAAGCGTCAAAGTTGATAAAATATAAAATATTGGGCCGGCAAGGATATTTCTTGCCGGCCCAATCGTTGTAATTGGGAAATAAATACTAAATTCGCACCATGATAACAACAGACCACACATTGCTGAAGTCGGAACGACTGAACAAGAAGAAGGCCATCGAAGCCCTCTTCGGCGGAGGCAACCTCTCTTTTGCCGCCTATCCTTTCCGTGCTGTCTTCTCCATATCGGAGCGAGAGGATGTGTCGGCGAGGATTCTGATCAGCATACCCAAGCACCGTTTGCGTCATGCTGTTGACCGCAACCGGATGAAGCGTTTGGTTCGTGAGGCATACCGGATGAACAAGGGTGTATTGTGGGATGTGGCCGACCGTTGTGACTGTACTGTCAATATCGCTTTCATCTGCATCAGCGACAGGGTGTCCACCTACCGGGACGTGCAGCGGAGTGTCTGCAAGCTGTTGCAGCGCACTGCCGAGGCGATAGCAAAAAACACGAAGTTATGAGCGCATTCAAGGCTATATGGGGCGCGGTATGCAAGGTGTTGTCCTTCATCCTGCTTGTTCCCATCTATTTCTACCGCAAGTGCATCTCGCCCTACACACCGCCATCTTGCAGGTTCACACCCACGTGTTCGCAGTATGCTGTTGAGGCCATCAAGAAGCACGGTCCGTTCTATGGCACTTATCTCGCCATACGCCGCATCCTTCGCTGTCATCCCTGGGGTGGCAGTGGTTACGACCCTGTGCCATGAGTCCATTGGTCGATATCCATACGCACCAGCCTCATCCGTCGTCGGAAGGCAAGGAAGTGGTTTGTCTCGACATCACCGAACTGCACCAAACTCACCACGGGGATTTCGATGAGATATGCCATGCTATGGAAGGCAGTGGTGCTTACGTCTCCCTGGGGATTCATCCTTGGAACGCAGGGCTTGACGACACGGCCAAGTTTATGGATTGTCTCCAGGCAGTAATCAAGAATTGCCCTAATATACTGCTTATCGGCGAAGCGGGACTCGACAAGTCCCGGCCGGTGGATTTCAGTTTGCAGGAAGAAGTTTTCCGTCAGCAGGTCGTATTGAGCGAGATTTGTCGCAAGCCCATGGTCATCCATTGTGTGAGGGCTTTCGACGACTTGTTGCGGATAAGGAAAGCGTTGCATCCTTTTCAGCGATGGATTGTCCACGGTTTCAGGGGAAAGCCCCAACAAGCCGAGCAGTTGTTGCGCGCCGGCATGGATATCTCTTTGGGTGAGCGTTTCCACCCTGATGTGCCTCATGTTGTTCCGTTGGACCGTCTTTGGGTTGAGACCGACATGGGAAAAACGACGATTTCATCGGTATATTCAGCCATCATCGAGGCATTGGGTATTCACTTGGATTTATTGGTCGATAGTGTTTACCGACGTTTCATCCAACTGACAGAAAACTGCGATTTATCAACTCATACCCAGTCATCACTATGAACAAGTATCTTATGACCCTCATGCTCCTTGTTGGAGCGGCCCTTGGTTGCAAATCCCAGAACTTGCAGAAAGGCGAGTACTACCTGTATTGCCACATGAACGGTGGCGTGGCATGGACAGCTTACGCCGTCAGCGAGGACGGTGTTCATTTCAAGGACATCCGTCAAGGCGATTCCATATTCAGTGACCACAAGGTGGCCCGTATCGAGGGCCGTACTCGTGACGCTTACATCTGCCGCAAGCATGACGGCACGGGCTATCTGATGGTCTGCACCGACATGGATGCCAGCGAGGCGAGCCGTCGTCGATTGGGCAAGGTGGAGACGTGGGACAACTACGGCATAGACTTGCTGACGAGCAAAGACCTCATCAACTGGGAGTCCATCACGCTCGACTACCGCAAGGGTCCTGCCATCTTCTGCAACCCAGAGGATAAGTCGGTCTATAAGGACTGGAGCACCATCAACCGTGTTTGGGCGCCGCAAGTGGTCTGGGACCCAAATTACAAGTGGAAGAACGGTAAGAAGGGTGGCTACATGATGTATTACTCCATGTGGAACCGTGCTGAGGAACCCTACGACCGCATGTATTATTCGTACGTTGACGAGACCTTCACTCAGGTTACCCAGCCGCGTTTGCTCTTTGACTGGGGCTATGCCACCATCGACGCCGATATCAACTGGGTGCAGGCCGACAAACGCTGGCACATGATGATCAAGAAGGAGGGCGGTAAGCCCGGCCTCTTCACCTCCACGAGCAAGCGCCTCACGGGCAAGTGGGGAGAGCCCGTGGAAGACGATTATGTGGATTTCGAGGGCAACAAGAAATGCGAGGGAGTGTCTGCCTTTCAGATTGAAGGCGACGACACTTGGCGCATCGCCTATATCGAGTACTCCTCACGTCCCAAAAACTACCGTATCTGCAAGGCCGACCGCAAGATGCGCAATTTCTCCGACCCGCAGAACATTCAGGGAGTGAAAAGTCCTCAGCATGGCAGTTTCATGCGTATCACAGAAGAAGAGTACCGATTGCTCTTAGCTTGGGACAAAGCCTACAAGACACCCTATCAAGAGAACTAAGGGGAGTAGCGAAAGAAACATGAGTCGTAATCATCGATAACTTGTTGAACACCTCCTGTGTTGGCATAGAGTTTCAGTTGGAATTTTGACCACAAGTCCGAACAATATCTTAGATTTCTGTAGCTGTGAACAAATCATCCATCTTAACCTGGGACTGCACGATGCCGCTGTGTGCATTTTGTTTGACACCGTATGTAGTAATCATGACTAATTGCAAGGCTTTTTTTGATTTAGTGGCCTCACGGAAAACTTGCATCTTTTTCCTGAGTTTTTGCTCATAGTCATGGTCGATGGTGAACTCTCCTACGGAGAACTTGATTTCACAAATGTTGGTCGTTCTGTCGCGCCGGTCGATGAGGAGGTCAATTTGTGCCTTTCCGGTTTCAGTCTCTCCTTGCCATGAGGAAATGTCGGTCAAGAGGGCGCTGATTCCGATAGCTTTCTTCACTTGGACGATATGGTCCTTGCATACCTGTTTTTTTAATTGCAAACTTAGGTGCGGAAACTTATGTTTTTACCCATGTTTCCGCACCTGAGTTGGATTTCCATGGGCTTTCTTTCATGCCACACTGAGCCCTCGCACGTAATACAGAGACTCTGGGATGTTATCGGTATAGTTCCCAAGTAATGCAATGGAGGGTGCCATAATTATCGTTTTTTGCAAATATACGAAAAAGGCACGCCATTTTGTGGCAGAGGTTTGGTTTTTTTGTTCATTGATCATCGACCGTTGGCCGTTATAAAATGGCCGAAAAACTCATTGTGTGCGCACACAATATTGACGTAAATCAACAAATCGGCATTTTTTAGTCGAAACACCTTGTAAAGTTTATCCTGTATCGGGGATAGTTCCTACTTTTGCATCGTCAAAAAGGAAATTACTGAGGTAAAAAGATGGTGAACGGCCAGCGGGCCGTCAGTAATCAGGAGAGAATGGCAAACAGCCACATCATCCAGGGCCGCTCAATAAGTAGCTACGAGAAAAGGCATTGATTGTAGGAATTGATTGAAGAGTTAGAATTGCGTATTGTTTTTAGGATAATCATTTATTAACCATGGAAGTCGCGGAGGTTTCGGTTTACACCTCGCGACGACCGACTAAAAGAAAGGAGATTGTTTTTATGGAAACAATGACATTAGTAATCGGCGCAGTAATAGTAATCGCCGCCGTGGTGAGCAACTTCACAATCATGAAATAAACCATGTTTTCCGCATAGCGGAGCAAGGTAAGTTTCGGATTTGAATACTCCCGAAGAAGAACTAACATGTAGGACAGAGGTGGTGCAGCACAGCATCACGCCCACTGAGAGCAGACAAACGAGAGGCATAGGTGTCCGGAGTCTGTCGCAGGAAGTGGGAAAAAGAGGAAAGGATTGTTTTATGATTGCATTATTAGGAGTTATCAGTTTGATGGTTGCAGTTTTGGTATTGGCCTTCAAGAATTAATACAAGCACTGAGCATTCCAACAAACTTGTGTTAGCGCAGTATTACCAAGAAGAGTGGAATTCGAATCATATATTGGAACCCCCGTCAGGCATTGGTCTGACGGGGATTTTTTCATGCCATCCAGTTTGCCCACCATGAAAAACTCGCCGCGTCAAGTCATAAAATCCGCTTTTCCTTTTGCCAAGAAATGAATATTATCTATTTTTGCAGTAAAAAAAAGAGGAGTTGCATGAGGCTCCATTTTACATCTACCGGAACAGAGAAATAAGAGAACAATATGAAGATCCAAGACAGTGGTTTGTGGCGTATTGTGCGACGCTTCAACATGATGCCCGAAAAGAGTGACGAACAAGAGACCATAGAGCGCATCGAGGCAGGTGTGCCTTTCCGGGGTGCCAACCTTTGGGTGCTGGTCTTCGCCATCTTTATCGCCTCGTTGGGACTCAACGTCAACTCCACGGCTGTGATCATCGGCGCCATGTTGATTTCCCCCTTGATGGGTCCTATTCTCGGCATGGGTCTCGCCCTTGGCATCTACGACCTCAAACTCCTCAAACGGTCGCTCAAGAACCTGGGGGTTGCTACCTTCATCAGTGTGCTTACCGCTACCGTTTATTTCGCCATCTCCCCTTTCAACGAGGCGCAATCCGAACTTTTGGCGCGTACTTCGCCTACCATCTACGACGTGCTCATCGCCCTTTTCGGTGGTGCTGCCGGCATCGTGGGCCAGGCGTCAGGCGGTAAGGGCAACGTCATCCCCGGTGTGGCGATAGCCACGGCTTTGATGCCTCCGCTCTGCACCGCAGGTTTCGGCCTCGCCACGGGCAACCTCAGTTATTTTCTTGGTGCCTTCTACCTCTTCTACATCAATTCCGTATTCATCTGCCTTGCCACCTTCATCGGCATCAAGGCCTTGAAGTTCAGTCCTGTGGAATCGTCGGAAGGCAAGAAGAACACCAAACTCAGCAGCACCATTTTCGCCATCGCCGTCATCACGTTGATTCCCGCCGCCATCACCACCTACAAGGTGCTTCAACAGAACATCTTCGACGGGAAAGTGAAGGATTTCGTGGACACCCAACTCCATTGGAAGGGCGCGCAGATCATCTCCTACGAGGCACGGACCGACAGCAACCAGTTGAAGGTTGTGGCTGTAGGCGAGTTGATTCCCGACAGCATCAAGAACCAGGCGCAGCAGGTCATGTCCTTCTACGGCATGGAGGGCTACCAGCTTCAGTTGATTCAAGGTTCCGCCAACATCCATTTGTTGGAGAACGAGCTTAGTAAGACCACTAACAAGCAATCGGAGCAGATGAACCAGTTGCTGATCAGCGAGGCCAAGATCACCGCGCTGCGCGACACTCTGCGTCAATACCGTCAGTACGAGATACTTAGCCAGCAACTCAGTTCAGAAATCGAGGTGCTTTATCCCCAAGTGAGTGTGGTGAGTCTTTCACGAATGCTTGGGGTGAGCACAGACTCGGTAATGACGACGCCTTACGTGTTGGCTATTATTGAGACCGACAAAACCTCATCCATCTCTGCCGCTGAGCGTGAGACGCTCCGTCAATGGTTGGCAACAAGAAGCGACGCTGACAGCCTTCGTCTCATCGTCACCGAGGTGGAGAAAAAGGAAAAATGACATACAAGCCTCTGCTTATGCGACAACGCTTATTATATATACCTTTGCTCCTCTTAGCTGTTGGGCTGTTCCTTTCCTGCTCAGGAGAGCGGAAGAAGGTGGTGGCCGTATCGCAATGTTCGATGGACGAGTGGCGCAACCAGATGAATGAGGAGATGCGTCGTGAGGCTTTCTTCCACACCGACTTAGATGTGGAGATTCATTCCACTCCCGACAACACCCAGCAGCAGATCGCCGACATCGAGAGTTTCATCCGTCGCGGTGTCGATGCCATCGTGGTTGCACCCAATGAGTGGGAACCCCTTCGCCCAGTCATCGAGAAAGCCTACGACGCAGGCATCCCCGTGGTGTTGGTTGACAGGAAGATCAACAGCGACAAATACACAGCCTTTGTGGGAGGCGACAACATCGATGTGGGCCGAAAGGCAGCACATTATATCCGCGACTTGCTGCCTAACGGCGGGCGCATCATCGAGATAGAAGGACTGGCCAGCAGCACTTCGTCGCAAGAGCGGAAACAAGGATTCCATCAGGTAATAGACTCCTTCCCCGACATCAGGATTGTGGGTCATGGTGTGGCCAACTGGCAGCGTCAGCGTGCGATTGAGGTGATGGACAGTATCGGTGCTCGACTGACCGATACGCCAGTTGACATTGTCTTTGCTTACAACGACCGCATGGCCATCGGCGCCAGGCAGTCGTTGGAGAAGAACATCAAGGAAGGTCGTATCCACTTGTCTTCGTTCCCCCTCTTTATTGGTGTCGATGCCCTGCTCGACGATACGATTGGAGTGGGACGCGTGGAAGACGGTACGCTCGAGGCCTCCTTCCTCTATCAGACGGGAGGCGACAAGGCCATTCACACCGCCGCCTGCATCTTGAACGGTCTTCCCTATCAGCGCGAACAAGTGTTTGAGACCAGTCTGGTCAATCGTGGAAACGTCCACCTCATGCGCATTCAGGCCAGCCACATCAAAGACCAGGATGACAAGATAGAGTATCTCAATAACCGTCTTGATGAGTTTTTCAAGCAGTATTCCGCCCAGCGAATCGTTCTCATCACCTTCATCGTCATCGTCATCCTCCTCATGGCCGTTTTGGGACTGCTCTACCGTTTTTATATGATGAAGCACCGCATGAACGCCAAACTCCAGCACAAGAACGAACTCCTTCAACGTCAGCGTGATGAGTTGGAGGCTGAGCGCGACAAACTCATTGAGGCGCAGATGACCACAGCCGAAAAACAGCAGATAGATGTGGAGATACACCAAAGCGAGGAGCGTTTGGAACGTGGCGAGGGTCTTCTTCCCCACGACCAGAAGTTCATGGACAAGTTCAATGGCATCCTCCTCCAGCACATGGCTAATTCTGAACTTACCGTGGATATGCTTGGTGCCGAGATGAACCTGAGCCGTGTCCAACTTTACCGTCGTGTCAAAGCCCTTTCGGGTCATTCCCCCAACGAACTGCTTCGCATGGCTCGACTCACCCGAGGCAAACAACTGCTCCAGGCTGGTCATCACAACATCTCAGAGGCGGCTTATGCCGTAGGATTCTCTTCCCCGTCATATTTTGCCAAGTGCTATAAGGATTTTTTTGGCGAGAATCCCACTGAGACCTTGAAAAAGTAATTTTTGCGTTTCTTTTTTGTTGTTACCCTTTGTTTTTCCGAAAAAATATGTATTTTTGCAAATACCTTGCGATAAGGTGTTACATTTCGGAAAAAAACAGGAGTAACTGACTCTTTTCGAACCAAACTGCGACCTTGGGAATATGAAATAGAGAGTTCAGTGCCCCACCATATATAAAGAATGGTGTGGACTGACGTTTCATCTATTCATTGGTTGTCGCAGACCAGGTTCGAAAGTGAAAACGTCTCGTCCACACCTTTTTTGTGTTTCTGATGCAAAATTAGGCCAATAAAGACGTTTCGTTAGATAAAAATCGTTCATTCCATCGCAAAAATGTTTCATCGCAACAAATTTGCGAGCCGATGAACTAAATATGGCAACTCTTTACTTTTAATGACGTTAACTTTGAATCAAGTTTTCAAAAAAAACAAGTCTAACTTAAAACCAATCAAGCAAATGAGACATCTAAAACGATTGCTTCTGAGCATAATGCTCATCCTTGTGTGTACTATAATGTACGCGCAATCGGAAATCACGGGCACCGTTGTCGATGAGTTCGGAGACGGACTCTATGGCACAACTGTGGTGGAGAAGGGCACATCGAACGGTACGGTGACTGACCTCGATGGTAACTTCACTCTCAAAGTAGCCGAAGGAACGACCCTCGTCATTTCCTTCATCGGCTTCGAAACACTTGAAGTGCCTGCTAAACAAGGCATGAAGGTGACACTGAAAGAAAACACTTCCGAGTTGTCGGAAGTGGTGGTAACAGGTTATACTACACAGCGAAAGGCCGACTTGACTGGAGCTGTCAGCGTCGTGAGTGTCGATGAAATAGCCAAGCAGAACGAAAACAACCCCATTAAGGCGTTGCAAGGAAGAGTTCCTGGCATGAATGTGAGTGCCGATGGTAATCCTTCTGGTGCTGCTACAGTGCGAATCCGTGGTATCGGAACTCTCAACAACAACGACCCCCTTTACATCATTGATGGAGTGCCCACGAAGGCTGGTATGCACGAACTCAACGGAAACGACATCGAGAGCATACAAGTCCTCAAGGACGCTGCCTCTGCTTCAATCTATGGTAGCCGTGCTGCCAATGGCGTGATTATCATCACCACCAAACGTGGAAAGGAAGGCAAGGTGAAGATCAACTTCGACGGTAGTGTCGCAGTTCAGACTTACGTTCACAAGATGGATGTGCTCAATGCCAAGGAATTCGGACAGGTGATGTGGCAGGGTTACGTCAACGATGGACTTGACCCAAACCAGAACGGCCTTGGATATCATTACGACTGGACCTACAACCAGCAGGGCATTCCTTTGCTCAATGGCATCACCATGAACAAGTACCTTGATGCCGCTGGCACGACTCCAGCCGCTGATACAGACTGGTTTGACGAGACCACACGCACTGGTGTTGTTCAGCAGTACAACGTCTCTTTGAGCAATGGCTCAGAGCGAGGTTCCTCTTTCTTCTCTTTGGGATACTACAAGAACAAGGGCATCATCAAACAGTCCGACTTCGAACGTTTCTCCGCCCGTATGAACAGCGACTACAAGTTGCTCAAGGTGGGTGAAAAGAACATCATTACCGTGGGCGAGGACTTCACTGTCAACCGCACCAACGAACTACAGGCCCCTGGAGGATTCCTCCAGAACGTACTTCAGTTCAATCCCTCTCTTCCTGTCTATACTAACAGTGGCGAATATGCAGGTCCTGTTGGTGGATATCCCGACCGCGAGAACCCTGTAGCTCGATTGAATCGTAACAGTGATAACCGATACACATACTGGCGTATGTTCGGCGACGCTTACCTGAACATCAATCCAATCGAAAACTTCAACATCAAGACCACTTTCGGACTCGACTACGCTCAGAAGGAGCAGCGTATCTTCCAGTACCCCATCACCGAGGGAACTGTAGCCAACGCCACAAACGGAGTGGAGGCCAAACAGGAACATTGGACCAAGTGGATGTGGAACGCCATAGCCACATACAACCTTGAGGTCGGCAAGCACCGTGGTGACGCTTTGATTGGTACTGAGTTGAACCGTGAGGACGACACATGGTTCAGCGGAAAGATGTATGACTTCATGATTCTGAATCCCGACTATATGTGGCCTAACGCAGGTGTTGGAGAAGCAGAGGCTTACGGTAGCGGAGAGGGCTACACCCTTGTTTCTTTCTTCGGCAAGTTGAACTACACCTACAACGACCGTTATCTGGCCAGTTTCACCATACGTCATGATGGTTCCAGCCGATTCGGTAAAAACAACCGTTATGGTACATTCCCGAGCGTCAGTGCAGGTTGGCGAATGAGCGAGGAGGATTTCATGAAAGGTATTGATTGGCTTGAGAACCTCAAGCTTCGTGCTTCATGGGGACAGACTGGTAACCAGGAAATCTCCAACATTGCCCGTTACACCCTCTTTGAGAGCAACTACGGCGAGGCAGGCTTTGGTGGACAAAGTTACGGCACCAGTTACGACATAGCAGGAACCAATGGTGGACAGACTCTTCCAAGCGGTTTCAAGCGCAACCAGCTCGGTAACGATGACTTGAAATGGGAAACCACCACACAGACCAACGTTGGTCTTGACTTCGGTTTCTTCCATAACGCACTCTACGGTTCTTTCGAGTGGTACTATAAAAAAACCAAGGACATCTTGGTCTATATGCCCGGTATTGGTGTGATGGGAGAAGGCAGCAGCCAGTGGATCAACGCCGGTGAGATGGAGAACAGAGGTATTGAATTCAACGTTGGCTATCGAGGACACGTCGGTGACTTCCAGTATGACTTCACCGGCAATATCGGAGCATACCGCAACAAAGTCACCAAACTTCCCGAGACCATCGCGGCACGCGGCACTTTTGGTGGAAACGGTGTGGAGAGCGTCGTCGGCCATCCTTTCGGAGCTCAGGTTGGATACGTCTATGACGGCATCTTCAAGAGCCAGGACGAAATAGACAACCACGCACAACAAAACGGTGCAGGGCTTGGTCGCATACGTTGGAAAGACCTCAACAATGACGGCCTCATCAACGAGCAAGACCAGAAGTGGATCTACAGTCCTGTACCCGACTTCACTTGGGGACTTAATGTCTATTTGCAGTATAAGAACTGGGATTTCACGATGTTCTGGCAGGGAGTTCAAGGTGTTGATGTCATCTCTGACCTCAAGAAAGAAACCGACCTCTGGAGTGGACTGAATATCTCCAACTTGAACAAGGGCAGCCGTCTTCTTGATGCTTGGACTCCCAACAACATGGGTTCCAACATTCCCTCCATCAGCACGATGGACAATAACAACGAAAAACGTGTCAGCAGCTACTTTGTTGAAAACGGATCCTTCGCCAAACTGCGCACCATCCAGCTTGGTTACAACTTCCCCAAAAACATCTGCGAGAAGATCCACATGGAACGTCTGCGCATGTACCTTTCCGCACAGAACCTCCTGACCATCAAGAGTAAAAATTTCACGGGCGTTGATCCAGAGAATGCCAACTATGGCTATCCTATCCCTCTCAACGTTACATTCGGACTTAATGTTTCATTCTAAATAGCAGCCATCATGAAAAAGATATTCAATATAATCTGTGCAGTCAGTGTCATCTGCGGTCTTACCAGTTGCTCCGATTTCCTTGATGAGCACACACCTCAGGGCACACTCAGCGACGAGCAGGTGAAGACCCCCGAAAACGCCGAGAACATGGTTGTCTCCGCTTATGCCATCTTCACCTCTTCCGAAGACATTAACTCTTCATTTTCTATGTGGAACTTCGATGTTCGTTCCGACGATGCCTACAAGGGAGGCAGTGGTACCAGCGATGGAGATGTGTTCCACCAACTCGAGGTACAGCAGGGAGTTCTGACCACCAACTGGAACATCAACGACATGTGGGTGCGTCTCTACAACAGCATCTCCCGTGTCAATAGTGCCATTGCACTCTTAAACACCTGCGACGATAGCTTCAGCAAGAAGCAGCAGAGACTGGCCGAGATGAAATTCCTCCGCGCCTACGCACACTTCCTCTTGAAGCGACTCTATAAGAACATTCCTTTCGTCATCGACCCCAACTTGAGCTATGACGAGTACAACGCTCTTTCCAACCGTACCTATAACAACGACGAGGGATGGCAACTCATCATCGACGACTTGATGGAGGCCTACAACACGCTTCCTGTCACACAAGAGGACAAGGGACGCCCGACAAAGGCTGCCGCAGCTGCCTTCTTAGCCAAGGTATATCTTTACAAGGCTTACCATCAGGATGATGCCTCCACCAACCAGGTGACAAGCATCAATGACGACGAGCTGAAAAAGGTCATTGAGTTCACCAATCCCGCTCTCTACTCCAACTATGGCTTGGAAGACGACATGCACAACAACTTCCGTCCTGAAGAGCAGTACGAGAACGGAAAGGAAAGCATCTGGGCCATCCAGTACTCCCGCAACGATGGAAGTACCTATGGCAACCTGAACTGGAGCTATGGCCTCATCCCGCCAAATATCCCGGGTGCTACTGACGGTGGTTGCGACTTCTACAAGCCCAGTCAGAACCTTGTTAATGCCTATCGCACAGGAGCCGATGGCCTGCCATTGATTGACAGCTTCAATGCCAAGGACTACGACAAGGCAGCCGACAACGCCGATCCCCGTCTCTTCCTCACCATTGGTATTCCCGGTCTGCCATATATGTTCAATAAGAACTACATGATGGAAGAAACCAGCATCTGGAGTCGTTCCAACGGACTCTATGGTTACAATGTCACACTGAAGCAGAATGTGGATCCCGCACTTATCGACCAATATCTCATCAAGGGTAGCTACTGGGCTTCCAGTATGAACCGTATCGTCTTCCGATATGCCGACGTATTACTGATGCGTGCTGAAGCTTATGCTCAACTCGGTCAGACCGATGAGGCGATCAAACTGGTTAATCAGGTGCGTACACGTGCAGCTGGAAGTACACAGATGATTGGTACTTACCCAAGTCTTTACGGAGTCAAGATGTATGCTGCCAACTACAAGGGTAGTTACTCAAAGGAAGATGCCATCAAGATTGTGAAGATGGAACGACGACTGGAATTCGGAATGGAGTGTGAGCGTTTCTTCGACCTTGTCAGATGGGGCGATGCAGCCACAGTGCTCAACCGCTATTATGCCGAGGAGATACCCCACTGCGCAATCTACAGCAGCGCACACTTCACTGCCAACAAGGACGAATATCTGCCTATCCCATTCGAGCAGATTTCAGCCAGCCATGGCAATTATACCCAAAACATTGGTAACTGGTAATAACAACGAATTAAACGAACAGTAGTTTATGAAGACAAAGATATTAAACATATTAGGTGCAATATGCCTGCTTTTCGGCATAGCTGCCTGTAGCGACGACAATACCAGCGACCTGCGACTCGATGGTGATTGCATGGTTGAAGCTCTCGCGCTTGACAACTACCAAGGAAATATCGACCTCTTGTCGCGAACTATCATTGTGCGTCTGCCTGAAGTGTACGAGACATCAGCCATGAAACTGACGACCCTCACGCTCAGCAACGGAGCTGTCTGCAACATCAGCCAGGGCGCAACCCTCAATATGGACGCACCAAAGGTGCTTCACGTGACCAACGGCGATACCTATCTTGATTGGACAGTCAGCGTGCTTCACGACGAGGCTCGTATCAAGTCCTTCATCATCAACGATATCTATACTGGAGCCATCGACCAGGACGCAAAGACCATTACTGTCTATGTACCCGCCAACGTCGATATCACAGCTCTTGTGCCTACCATCACCTATAGTCAGAACGCCACCGTCACTCCTGGATCAGGTGTGCCGCAGGACTTTACAAATCCTGTTAAATACACGGTGAAGAACAATTCGGCAGAGAGCACATACACTGTTAACGTCATTTCTATTGACAAGCCTGCAGCACTCTTCGTCGGTTCAGCTTCAACCATGAGCGAACTCGATGCAGAGGCCAAGGCAGCATGCGAGTGGATGCTTGGCAATGTGCCCAACTCCCTCTATACATCATTTGCTGATTTGCGTTCAGGAACCATCGACCTTAGCGAGTGCAAGGTCATCTGGTGGCACTGGCATGTAGATTGGGCTGTTGATGGACATGACGCTTTCGTTGCCAAGGGAACGGATGCTCTCGACACCAAGAACGAGTTGCGTCAGTTCTATGAGAATGGCGGTGCATTGCTCCTTACCCGCTATGCCACTAACCTGCCGTCATTCATTGGCGTGACAGGTGACGACGAGTGGACCACACCCAATAACTGTTGGGGTGGTGAGGAATTCAGTGCAGAGCTCTGTGGCGGTCCTTGGACCTTCCGCATCTACGATGGTCAGGCAGGCCATCCACTCTGGCAGAACCTCGTAGCTGGTGACAACGCCAACGAAGTTTATTGCACCGATGCAGGCTACCACATCACTAACTCCACTGCACAGTACCACATCGGTACCGACTGGGGTGGTTTCGACGACTACGATGCTTGGACTGGCCGTACTGGAGGCAAGATTCTCGGTGTGGGTGGCGATGGTGCCATTGTTGCATGGGAATATCCTGCCCACGACGGCAAGGGCGGCATCATCTGCATCGGTTCCGGCTGCTACGACTGGTATTCATACACCTTCGAGGCTGGCTATGCCGAGAACTTCCACAAGAACATAGAGATTATCACTCAGAACGCCATCAACTATTTAACTAAGTAATTCATTATGAAGACAATGATATATCCATTTTTCGCTCTCATGCTGTCAGCCACCGCGCTGACAGCATGCAGCGACGACGATTTCCCTGCTGACCCCTCCAAGGACTGGGACGGAACAACCGCTTTCTTCAACTCCACTGATGATGCGGGATTCAACACTTTCTACATGCCCGCAATCGGCCGATGCGGTGACCCCATGCCCTTCTTCGATCAGAAGGTTGGTGAGTTCAAGGTGCTTTACCTGCAGGAGTATGACAACAACGGAGCGTGCTTTCATCCGTTCTGGGGCATAGCAACCAAAGACGGGGCCAACTACACTCCTCTTGGCGAAGTACTTCCTACAGGCACTTCCACTGCCCAGCAGGATGCCGCACTTGGAACTGGTTGCGCAATCTACAATGATAAGGATGGGCTCTACTACATCTATTACACGGGCCACAACGGACTGCTTCCCAATCGAGAAGTTGTCATGCGCGCCACCTCGACCGACTTTAAGACTTGGACCAAGGATGCCGTTTGGGCGCTTAAGGGAACCGACTACGGCTATGATGCCAATGATTTCCGCGACCCACAGATTTTCGTGGCAGACGACGGTCTCTACCACATGGTCATCTCCAGCAAACTCAAATTTGCCGAGTTCAAAAGCTCCGACCTCAAGAACTGGGAACATGTAGGTTCATTCCCCATGATCTGGGACCGTATGCTTGAATGTCCCGACATCTTCAAGATGGGTGACTGGTGGTACCTTGTCTATAGCGAGGCTTACAAGGCAAGTTGGAGCCGCAAGGTGAAGTATATGATGGCTGCTACTTTCGAAGACCTGAAGGCTTGCTTCAACGACCCAGGCGCCAACTGGCCAAAGGACGGGCATGAAGGAGTGCTTGACAGTCGAGCCTTCTATGCTGCCAAGACTGCCTCCAACGGTTCAGAGCGTTACATTTGGGGTTGGAGTCCCTATCGAACAGGTGCCACTCTACATGACAAGAATATCAATGTCGGTGCTGGTGACGGCAACGAGCCTAACTGGTCTGGTGCCCTCGTCTGCCACAAGATTATCCAGCATAAGGATGGCACACTGACATTGGGTGAAGTGCCTGCAATGGCTGCAAAATACAACAAGGAAACAAAAACTTCCGTCATGGGGTCTGAAGGATACAATAATGGTACCCTGAGCGGTGAAGGCGCTTACGTCCTTTACAACCGTTTGGGTACTTGCAACCACATTTCCTTCAATGTCAAGACTTCCAACAACTGGGATAAGTTCGGCATGTCCTTTGTCCGTGGCACCGACTCGAAGAAGTACTATACCATCGTCGTCAATCCTGAATGGGAAGATGGCCGCAAGGTGAACTTCGAGCAAGAAGGTGAGGAAGGAAAGGGCTTTATCGAGGCAGCCGATGGCTACAACTTCGCGCGTCCTTCCGATAATGTCTATCATATTGATATCTACACCGACAACTCCGTGCTTGTCATGTACATCAACGATGTCTGCGCCTATACCCAGCGTATCTACGGTATCCAGAAGAACTGTTGGAGCATCAACAACTATGGTGGCTCGATCACAGTATCTGATGTGAAAGTTACTCAGCAGTGATATTCTTTATTAGTTAAGGTAACGATATGAAAATATCACATTGTATAATCTTGGTTGTTCTCACGGCACTTCCTTTTGGAAGTGTCTGTGAGGCCCAGACAGTCACTAAACAGGCTTGCGAGCAGAGCATAGTCACTCCAAAAGCCACAGGACGCTACCTTTGGTTGCCCATTCAGGAGAATGCGCCAGAGGGGAAAGTTCAGGTTATTTTGGATGGAATGTTTCAAATGGAGCAGAATGTTCGAATGGCCCGTGAGTCAGTGGATTACTATGTGCCACTGGACCTACGTCCCTATCAGAAAGGCGGCGCGTTGCGTGTGTGCGTACAGAACGTTCCGACGGGCAGTATTTGCTTCTCAAAGATAGCCCAAAACGATGATGTGAACTATGAACTGATTACGGAGAAATTCCGTCCTGAATATCATCACACCCCCATGCGTGGATGGATGAACGACCCAAATGGTATGTTTTACCAAGATGGTACCTGGCATCTGTTCTATCAGTTCAATCCATACGGTTCAATGTGGGGCAACATGCATTGGGGACATTCCACTTCCACCGACCTTGTTCATTGGAAACATGAGGATGTGGCATTAGCTCCTGATGCTTGGGGAACAATGTTCAGCGGATCATGTGTTGTTGACCATCAAGGAACAGCGGGCCAAGGCAAGGGTTCAGTTGTGGCGATGTTCACATCGAGTCGTCCTACTCCTTTTGGCGGTGATGTGCAGGCACAGGGCATTGCATACTCTACTGATGGTGGTAAGACCTTCAAGAAATATGCAGGCAACCCTGTTCTGACAGCCGAGGACAAGGACTTCCGCGACCCGAAGGCTTTCTGGAATCCTGAGATCCAGAAATGGAACCTCGTTCTGGCCGTGGGTCAGGAGATGCGTTTCTACTCTTCTCCCAATCTCAAGGACTGGACCTATGAGAGTAGTTTCGGCAGCGGTTATGGTTGTCATGACGGTGTGTGGGAGTGTCCTGACCTGATGAAACTGCAGGTGCGTGGCACCGACAAGCAGAAGTGGATGCTCATCTGCAATATCAACCCAGGCGGTCCTTTCGGTGGTTCAGCCACTCAGTATTTCGTGGGTGAGTTCGACGGACACCGTTTTACTTGTGAACATCAAGACACCCGCTGGATGGACTACGGCAAAGACCACTACGCCACTGTCACCTTCGACAACGCTCCTGATGGACGTCATATCGCATTGGCTTGGATGAGCAACTGGCAGTATGCCAATCAAGTGCCGACCATGCAGTTCCGTTCTGCCAACAGTGTGGCACGCGACCTTGACCTCTTTGAGTACGAAGGGCAGACCTACTGTGGTGTGACTCCTTCCAAGGAGATGACAGCCGCTCGTGTGAAGGGCAATGGTAAACTTACCGAGGCTTGCGAGGCTGTCATTGACATGAAAGGCAGTGCCACCATTACCCTCAGCAACAGCAAGGGTGAGCAAGTGGTGATGACCTACGATGCTAAGAAGAACGAATTCAGCATGGACCGCACCAAGAGCGGAATGGTCGATTTCAGCGACGCTTTCCCAGTAGTCACCACAGCTCCTGTCTATGGAAAAATGAAGCAGTTGAGGCTGTTCATCGACAAATGCAGCATTGAGGCGATTGACGCCGAAGGACGCATGGCGATGACGAACCTTGTGTTCCCCACTGAGCCTTACACCAGCATCAAGGTGCAGGGTGGCAAGGCTACGATTTACAACATCAGATAAACCACAAAAACTCATAACAGATAATATGAACAAGACCAGTAAATTTGTGATCCTGCCATTGATGCTCTGCTTCTTCTGCATGGGTTTTGTGGATTTGGTAGGTATAGCCTCCAATTATGTGAAGGAGGACCTGAACTTGACCGACTCAGTAGCCAATGTGTTCCCGTCGCTTGTGTTTTTCTGGTTCCTCATCTTCAGTGTACCCACAGGTATGCTGATGAACAAGATTGGCAAGAAGAAGACGGTGTTGCTCTCACTCCTCGTGACTGTGCTCTCGTTGCTCCTGCCCATCTTTGGCAACAGTTTCGCCATCATGCTCATCTCCTTCTCTTTGCTGGGCATAGGTAATGCCTTGATGCAGACTTCTCTCAACCCGCTGATGGCATTGGTGACAGGTGGCAAGAACCTCGCCTCCACACTCACTTTCGGACAGTTCATCAAGGCCATCGCATCCTTCATGGCTCCTTATTTAGCCATGTGGGGAGCCACTCATGCCATCCCCTCCTTCGGTCTCGACTGGCGTGTGCTCTTCGCCATCTACTTTATTGTAGGCGCCCTGTCAACTTTGTTGCTTTGGGGTACAGGTATTGAGGAGACGATTACAGAGGGCAAGACCTCGTCGTTTGCCGACTGTTTCCGCCTGCTTGGCACACCAGTTGTACTGCTTTCCTTCTTCGGTATCATGTGTCATGTGGGTATCGATGTGGGCACCAACACCACAGCGCCCAAGATCCTGATGGAGCGACTGGGAATGAGCCTCAATGAGGCCGCTTTTGCCACTTCGCTTTATTTCATCTTCCGTACGGTGGGTTGCCTCACCGGTTCCTATTTCCTCCGAGTGCTGAAGACCCGCACCTTCTTCATCATCAGTATCGTGATGATGGCCTTGAGTATGGCTCTGTTGTTCTTCGCCGACAGCAAGTTGTTGCTCTATGCCGGTATCGCTCTGGTGGGTTATGGTAACTCCAACGTCTTCTCCATGTGTTTTGCACAGGCGTTGACAGCGATGCCCGAGAAGCAGAACGAGGTCAGTGGATTGATGATTATGGGTCTCTTTGGCGGTACCATCTTCCCGTTGATTATGGGATTCGCC
Organism: Bacteroidaceae bacterium; assembly: GCA_017509605.1. GTDB lineage: Bacteria > Bacteroidota > Bacteroidia > Bacteroidales > Bacteroidaceae > RUG11857. The sequence goes on from JAFWPH010000028.1 coordinate 72,177, forward strand.
AGTGATGCTGTGGGTCAGGCTGGTGCCGTGGCTGTCATGGCTATCGGTGTGATTTACCTCTTCACTTATATCAAGCAGATCACCAATTGATTCAAGTCATCAGAACAGTCGGATTTGTCGGAATGTTCCGAGTAATCTGAAACGTCTGAAAATAATAATTTAAAAACCTAACAGAAAAATGGAAAACAAGAAAAGATATGTAGTAGGTCTTGGCGAAGTGCTCTGGGATGTGCTTCCCGAAGGCAAGAAACTGGGTGGCGCGCCCGCCAATTTCGCCTATCATGCAGGCCAGTTCCTTGGTAACAACAACACTATTGCCATCAGTGCGCTGGGTGAGGACCGTCTGGCCGACGAGACCATCGAGGCTCTCCGTGAGCATGGCTTGAACGATTTGTTGCCTCGTGTTCCCTATCCGACAGGCACCGTGCAGGTGACGCTTGACGAGCAGGGCATACCCACTTACGACATCAAGGAGAACGTGGCGTGGGACAACATCCCCTTTGACAAGGATATTGAGGAGATTGCACGTTCATGCCGAGCCGTATGCTTTGGTTCGTTGGCACAGCGCAATGTGGTGAGCCGTGAGACCATCCACAAGTTCCTGGACGCCACACCTGACGACTGCCTGAAGATTTTCGACATCAACCTGCGTCAGCAGTTCTACACAAAGGAAATCATCAAGGAGTCGATTCAGCGATGCAACATTTTGAAAATCAATGATGAGGAACTGGTACTGATTGGTCGTATGTTCGGCTATCCAGGTCTTGATATCGAGAACAAGTGCTGGCTCATCCTGGGCAAGTACAATCTTGATATGCTCGTCTTGACTTGCGGCACCAACGGCAGTTATGTGTTCTCACCAGGCCACATGTCGTTCCAGCCCACACCAAAGGTTGAGGTGGCCGACACTGTGGGTGCTGGCGACTCGTTCACGGGTTCCTTCTGCGCTGCCATCCTCAATGGCAAGTCAGTTGATGAGGCACACAAGAAAGCCGTTCAGGTTTCCGCTTTCGTCTGCACCCAGAACGGCGCCATGCCTGTGCTTCCAGCAGAGTTGAAAGATTGAAAAAAGTTCGCTAATATCTAGAAATCATTTATTTAGTTAGTAGCAATGGCCATGCCTTGATGTTTTTATCAGGGCATGGCTTTTTGATTTGCTTCTCAAAGGCATGAAGCGCTTCCGTGAAGCACCAGAAAATGTGACAGTAGGAAGTGCTACGGACACTATAAAAAACTATCCCCGCTTTTCATAAACTTGCGGGGATAGTCGTCACTTTCGCTTATAAAACTTGCTGTTATGGATTCATTCGCGGGTGTCCCAGAATTCATTCCATCCTTCTTCCTCTTCGTAGTCGCGAGAGTTCACTTCCTGTGGTGCGCTCGGGTCGAAACCATTATCTGAAATCCCTACGAGCAGATTGTCCATATCCATTGCGCTCACCATCAGGGCGGGCGATTCATATTTCTTTCTCATACGCATTATCCTTATTTTACCAATACCTTAACAGTCTGTCCGTCTGCTCTCTTCACGATGTTGATGCCCTTCTCTAGACCTTTCCTGCCGATGCCGTTCAAGTCAGTCACACGGATGAAATCCGTTTCCTTGACGCTGTTCACCGCCGAGGTGTCGTCGAACGACAGTCCCAAGACGTTGGCACCGTTGCCAGGAGCCACGAGGTAGGCGCGGAAGGGCAGCAACGGATAGTCGGTGATGTTGTCGGGTACCCGCTTGAACGATGTGACGCCAACGTTGGTCTGCAGCACGTAAGTACCTGGGGTGGCGTATTCACCCGTGGTGAGTTTGCCAATCATGTAGGCATCGGAGGTCTCGCCCTGGTGGGTCACCTCCACATCCTTTCCCACGTACTGCACGTCAGTGCCAGCTGTTTCCATCAAGACAGGAGTCATGGCGGGGATGGTTCCGCTGAGTTCGTTCAGCACCGCCTCGTTGTCGCTGATGCCCGTCACCTGATATGCCTTGTGGCCTTCAGGAATCTGGGTTTCATAGGGCAGGACGAGAGTGGCGTAGTTGTTCATTGAGCGTTGATAGGTGGCGGTGGAGGCCGTGAAGGTTTTTGCGGTGGCGAAGGGCTTGCCGTCGGTCAGTATCAACTGTTCACAGGTTTGTGTGGTTCCGTCGGTCACCACCACGTTGCTTTCGCCTGCCAATGCGTTGGCCGCCTCGGTATCAGCGCTGACGTACAGCAAGGCATTGCCCGGCAATGCCGGCTTGCCGCCTATGCCCGTCAGTCCCGTCAGGTCCACACTCGTCAACGACGTATTGTCAGCGAGGTCGTCGCTGAGCGACTCACACACCCATGAGGGCATGTAGCCTTCCCAGGAACTGAAGTCGAGTTCGGCATCTTTGTCGAGGGGTGTCTCGTCGCCGATGACGACATACGACACCGACTTCCCGGGTTGGATATGCTCGGTGACGGTGATGTCGAGATTGGTGCCATCGATATAGACGGGATATACACCTGGTGCCATATTTGGGTCGGTCTCGTAGTAGAGACGCAGCAGTTCGCCTGCCTCGCTCGCCTCGATGGGTGTGAGGTCAACGGGTGTGAAGAGGATGCGATACCATCCGTTGCTGAGTTGTGCGTAGCTGATGGTGAACTTCCACGTGATCCGTCCGCCACGGCCCACGGAGTGTGGGATCTTGTCGCCCTCTTCTGTGGCGAACTCTTCGAGCAGCCGCATGCCCTCGGGCAGGAGGATGTCGAACTGCAGGTTGGCGATGTCGGCAGATGTGTTGGCCATGTTGACCGACAGATACTGTTCGTCGGCCTCGGTCACTCCGGCAGTGGTGTTGCTTGGCACCACCTGGATGATGTCCTCGGCTCTGCTCATTGTCGGCAAGGCCATGACCATAGCCATGAATAATAACTTTTTCATCATATCATATAATTGTCTTTTTTAGTTACCTAATACGATTTGCACCACACCCAGGACATCGGCGGAGTTGAAAGAATGGTCGTCGTTCATGTCCGATACCTCCTCGATGAAGATCTCCGTCTTTTGGTCAAGCACTCTCGTCACCATGTTGAGCACGTCGCTGGAGTTCACCACATTGTCGCCGTTCGTGTCGCCGCGTTTGAAGACGGAGACCCGTCCGTTGCGTGTGGAGGCGGCGAAGGTGTCGCCGTTGGCGTCGGCCACGCTCACCTGGTTGATTTTCACTTGTCGTGACTCACCTGTGGGGAAGTTGTCGGGAATCTTGATGGTGAACGACAGGAGCACGGTGTTGCCTGCGGGTGTCTGTCCTCCTGTCAGGTTCACGGTGTAGGTGGTGTCGGTTGTGGCAGTGAACGCGAGGTCATAGCCATCGGCCTTGTTCGACAGCATGACGGTGTTGCCCTGTGGCGGCATCTCCTGTGGGAAGGTGAGTTGGAAAGTCATGTCTCCCGCCTGTGTCAGTGCGGTGAGGTAGAGCGGGTACTCTATGGTGTCGCCGGGCTTGCCGATTTTGTTGAGCAGGTAGAAGGCGTACTGCTTGGCGGTGGGCATGGCTGGTTCTGAGGGCGACGAGGGGTTGAACTTGAATCGTGCCTCGAAGTTGGCGTCGGCTGTACCCATGGTGTAGGTGAAGGTGTAGTTCGCCGTGTAGAGTGTGCCGTTGAGGTACCAGCCCGTGAAGTCATACCCTGTGTTCTTTGTGGCCGACAGTGTGACCGTCTCCCCCTCCATCAGCCGTTTGCTGCCGATGTTGACTGTTCCGCCCTCGGTGGCCGTGGCGGTGACGTAGTGCTTGGGGCGCAGGTTGGGTTGCGAGGGTTCGCCCGGGTTGTTGGGGTCGTAGTTGAACCGTGCCGTCAGTTGTGTGTTGGCGGTGGTTGTCGTGTAGTTGTAGGAGGCAGAGGTGCTGAGCAGCGTTCCGCTCTGAGTGTACCATCCGGCGAAGGTGAATCCCGTGTTGCATGACGCGCTGATGCGCACGCTGCGGTCAGGCAGGTAACGTCCACCACCGCTCACCGATCCTCCTTCCTCAGCCACGAGTGTGAGGTAGTAGTACACGTTCTTAGCGATTTCCGTAGGTTCGGCGGGGTTGGAGGGTGAGTAGCCGAAGTTGGCTGTCAGTGTCTCGTCGTTCTGTCCCTTGTTGAAGCTGTAGGAGGCGTTGGTCGATACCACGTTTCCGTTGGCGTCGGTCCAGTTGAGGAAGACGAATCCGCTTTTGGCTGTGGCGCGGACATTGGCCGTGGAGCTCGGTGTGTACTTACCGGCTCCGCTCACTGTTCCTCCTTCGGCCGGCACCACATAGAGCGTCAGTTTGGTGGGGGGGTGGCCAGGCTCTGGCGGGTTGTTGGGATTGAAGTCCTGTGCCTTCAATCCCATACCGCCGTAGAGCGCGACGAGCAGCATTATTGCCAGATATCTGATTCTGTTTGCCATAACATTCTTAGTTTATCACGAATTATAGAATGATCGAATAGGGGTTCGATGTAGTCCGTTCTCAATTCGTTGTTTATTTCACCAGCACTTTCTTGCCGTCCTTGATGTAGATGCCGTGCACGGGATGCGACACGCGCTGGCCGGCGAGGTTGTAGTAGTAGCCGTCGGTAACCTTGTTCTCCTTCACAGTCACGATGCCGGTGGCTGTGCTCTCGCTGAGGTCGAGGTAGAAGCGGGTGGCGTCGATGCCGGCGGTGGCCTCGAAGGTGTAGCTTCCCTCAATGAGGTCGGTGCGGCGGCCTGTCTCGTTATCGACGAGTGTCACCTTGCCGAGTTCGTTGCGCGGTGTGGAGAGGGTGTAGCTGCCGTCGGTGGGGAAGACGAGTGTGAGGAGCAGTTGCTTGTTGGCTAAGGGGCGCTCGTTGATGGCGTATTGGTTGCCTTCTTCGTCGATGGAGTAGATCTGTGGCACGTTGCTGTCCATAGCGAAGAACTTGCTGGCGTCGCAGTTGGTCTCATAGGCGATGGAGGCCTTGGGATTGACCACGAGTCGTGTCTTGTCGGTCTGGTTGCCGTCGGAGAGTTCGATGTCGATGAGCAGTCGCTCTTTCTCTGCGCCCTCGTCACGGGTGTTCACGCCGTTCTGGTTCTCGATGACGCTGGTGAGCTGTCGTCCGATGGTGGGGAATCCGATGCTGTTGACCTCGTCGGGGCACTGCACGAAGAAAGCCATGTTGGGACGGATGGCGTAGTCGTCGTCGATGGTGGAGTAGGCGGTGTAGGTGTTGTTGTTCTCGTTGAAGATAGTGATGGGTGCGGTGAAGTTGAGCGAGTGATTGTTGTAGTAGCACTGCCAGGGGTTACCTACAAGATTCCACCCCTTGTTGGCGGCATTGCTGCTGTTGTTCGGAGCCAGTGCCTTCACGAACTCCAATGTAGAGACAGCGTATTGTTTGGTGGCATTGTCAATGGCGTGGAAACGTACGGTCTCATCCTTGCTGGTCTGGATGATGAAGCCCGTACCGGCGGTGATGATGTCGGTGGCGGCATGGTTCTTCCAACTTCCGCCCGTACCGTTGGCGGCACGTTCTGAACCATCGTAGTAGCGGATGGCATAACTCGATCCTCCATCGAAGGTGATGTCGCTGACCTTGATGTCGAATGGCAGGGCAAGGAAGTACCATTTGTTCTTCTGTGTGGCATGGGTGATGGTGAAGTCACCATTCAGCACGATATTGTCGCAGTTGCTGAAGATCTGTCCGTAACCGGCGCTCGACTGCACACGGTTGATGGTGAGGTCCTGGATGCTCATGGGTGCCTCGCCATTAATCTTCAGGGAGCCAGAAGAAGACACACGAACGGAGGGGTTGCCTTCGAATCGGTCACGAGCATTCAGCACCAATGGATTGGCGATATACCAGTAGTCAATCTCGGAAGTACTGAAACCTTCAATTTGAAAGTCATACCAGTATCCATCTAACTTATATGAATTGACAAGAAATGATGGTACGTGAATCACAACATCTGTTTTGGAAAAATTAGAATCAAATCTACCTTTTACCATAGTTGGTGATTTTAATACTATATTCTTTAAATTATTACAGTATTGAAAGTTATACCCTCCAAATTCAGATATACCAACAGGAAATTCTGCATACACTAATTGATTACAGAATTCAAATTGATTTCCTGTAGTTGATGAGAAAATATTATTTGTAACATAATCTGAAAAAACCAACGAATCTATGGCCGTTCCGCTAAAAGACCACTTTTCAAGATATTTGAGGTACGAGTCCTCTCTGAAATCTACATCCAACTGTGTACAATTATAAAAAGCACCCTCAGATACTGTTTCTAACTTAGAAGGTAATTTCAAATCTGTAAGAATTCTACACTCAAAGAATGTATGATATCGAATAGTTTTTATCTCGTCCGACCACTTGACAGACCTTAGATTTCTACATCCACTGAATGCACTCTCTCCTATTTCCAAACAACCATCAGGAAGCTCTACTGAAGTAATTGACGTATAAGTAAAAGCACTTGTGCCGACTGATGTTATAGTAGATGGAATATTTACATCAACCACATTGCCAGCTGAGAAGGCACTTTTCCCAATAGTTAATAACCCTTCAGGCAACACAACCTTGTGTAGAAGTTTCCATTTTCCTTGATTCTTATGATAAAATTGTTCTTCTTTTAATTCAGTAAAGACAGCTTCTCCCATATCCAATACATACAGATTATTGCTCATCATATCAATGATTCTCCAGTCATCATCATTCATTGCGCCTATAATCTTAAGTCTCTTCACGTCTTTTACATTATCCACATTGTAAAGGATTTCTGTTCCTAAACTCCCAGGTTCTAACAGATTCACTGTGATTAAGGGGGTATCCTCTATGCCAACATAAGAAACTGCCACTTCGTTGGTTGTGATGGTTCCTTTATCCATCATCCACTTGACTTCATGCTGACCAGGTGATAATTCTACAAAATAAGATTTATCATATAAATAAGCGTGAGCAAGAGCATTTAAGCGACTTACCATGATACCATCAACGAATACATACACATCTTGTTCCAAGTCTGCAGGATACGACACATTGCCGTGTGAAGTTCTTATACTATATTCAATGGTTGCGTCTTGAGCAGTTGTAATGCTCTTAGACAGAAGAAGTGATAGATTAGCTTGAGATACATCCTCTGCTACGACATTATTGACGCAGCAGAATGCCGCCACAATCGTGGCGAGCCATAGTTTAAAATGTTTCATAATCTTTTGAGTTTAGAATGTTTGCTTATTACGTAGGTTACACACTGGGTATGATGCAAACATTAAGGCACAAAAATGGCGTGGGCCATCCTTATGCGCTTAACTGTGGGGCGAGCCTGAGAAGTGGAACCCCAACTCAATATAAGAACGTACCACGCCATGGGCGTGAGCACATTGCCTTATACATTGAGTTTGGATGAACCTTCTATAGGCTCTTCCTCAATTATTAGATCGTGTTATTCCGAAAAAAGTTTCTCAGGCTCTTCGTTAAGCGCGAAATAATAAGCTAATGCATCTGATTGCGGGATTTCTCCCCCACAACCGAATGCAAACATAAAACATTTTTCGCATTCAACAAAATTTCAACGACAATATTTTACATTGTCCATTGTTTTTAACAGTTTCCTTCGCCTCATGGCAATTGAACACGAATCTTACGAATAATGGCCGTTTGCGGCCAAATTCTAAAAGTCCTTGAAGTCCGCAGTGGAAGAAACAGGTCGCCTACTGCCAAATCCTTGACACTTTACGCCAGATAATGTACAAGATACAGATAATCAATTATTTGAGAAACGATTGATACTAGGGGAAGATGAATACATAACAACAGATTCGGTGTTATTATTTGGCGATTTATGAAAAATGTTGCATTTTGTGTCTGAACTGATATAAGAGGATAATTATGGGTACATTTATCAACATAGGAAACGCAGGATTCAAGTCGATACTCAAACATGACTACATTGACAAATTGGGACTGATCTCCATAGTGAACGACACTCTTTTTTCGGAGTGGCGTTTCAGTTGCGTGATGCGTTGCCGTCGCTTCGGCAAGTCGATGGCGGCCAAGATGCTATGGGCCTACTACGATCACTCCTGCGATTCGCGCAACCTGTTCACCGATCAGGAAATATCCAATGTTCCGTCGTTCGAGGAACACCTCAACAAATACGCGGTGCTGAATCTTGACATGACAGAGTTCGTGACGCGATTCCATAACGATGACATCTTAGGCAAGATTGACTCCGCACTGAAAGACGACGTACTTGGTACGTTGCACAATATCCAAAGAACAAACATCCCTAACTTATGAGAAACAAGACAATTATCGCATGTCTCGCCGCTTGAATGAAGCCAAGCGACGACAGTCACAGCGCAACAGGCGCCGCAACTCAATACCAATAATATCGACGAGGTTTTGAAGGCCTTTAATCCCGAACAGCCCCTGAATCTACTGAAGAGATAACAGACCTGTTAATTATTCCTCATCCACATAAAAGATGGGTTCCGTGCTTTTGGGCGGATTCTTATAGAAATGCACGGCGCTGTCGTTCATTCTGACATTCTGGTTTTGAAGGAGACGGATGACCTCAGCACCAGCAAGTATCACTGGCCCATAGCCGTGGGCGGCGTAGACATTCACCGGGCGATAGTAATAGAAGGCGGGATCGAAGGCCATGCCTGTGCCGACACAGACACCAGCCACCTGACCGCCTGACGTGATTTGTGACGCCACAGCATGCCAACCGAGAAGGGCCGAGGGTCCGAAAGCCTTGGCATCTATCCACCCTTTGTTGATGGCGTGAGCCATGCAATAAACATAAATGGCTGTGGCGGAGGTCTCTTCATAGGAATCAGACCGGTCGATTAACTGGTGCCAGAAACCATCGCCACCTTGATAGGTGAGAAGCCCTTGCAGATGGCTCTGGAAGAGGCGCATCACCAGCATTCGGCCTGCATGATCTTCAGGTAGGGCATCCAAAACCTCACATAGTGTGAGCAGGGCCCATCCGTTGGCTCGTCCCCAGAAGAAACTGGGATGGGGATTCATCGACTCCACCCATCCGTGTCGGAAGAGCTGTTTCTCCTCGACCCACATCCTGCCAGTGAACTTCTCGATCTGACGGACAGCCTCGTCCATCAGTTCCTGTGACTGACTGGTCTTAAATGTGGAATACCATGCAATAGGTGGGATGCCCATGAACATATCGTCAAGCCAAAGCGTATTGAGTTGTGGCCGGGTGCGGGCGAGAGTGCCGTCGGGCAGTCGGTACTGATGATGCAGTATATAGTCCATGTAGTTGTCGATCAACGGCTGTAGTGGAAGTGTGGGGTCAACTTTCATCGTTTTGACCATCGACACACAGACGGCTCCTGCATCGTCGAGCGCGGCAGGTGAGACGACTTTCTCCATCAGAGGGTCGATGGTTTTGCCTTGTTGTTTGAGTTTCCGATAGTAGGGCGCGATGTCGGCCAGGAACCGTAGCCGGGTGGTGGTGTAATCGAGGTAGCGGTGGTCGCCAGTAGTCTGATAGGCGGTGAGCATGGCAGCGTAGGTCACTCCCCATTCATAACTGGTCAGCCGGAAGTCACCTTGCTCTATGCGGGTGTTGGCATCGATTTTGGAATAGTCGGTCACTTTAGTACCTGTTGTGCGGTCGATGAGACGCGCGGGTGTGACAGCCTCCAAATACGCCAGCACACGGTCGATGTCGGCTTTCACGCTGTCGGCCGAAGGGACACCATAACTATATTTGTATTCAGGTTGCAGCGCATGTAGTGGTGTGGTGGAGTCGTTGACTTTGTTTTGCGCCGTCAGTGATGCAGGCATCCAACATGCGGCAGACACAGATAGTGTCAGAATCAGTTTGTTTATCATTCTTAAATGGGAGTTAAAATGGGGAGTTAAAGTGGAAGTAAAATGGGGAGTTAAAGTGGAAGTTAAAAAAGGGAGTTATGCACTTTGTGCAGGATGATAGGTATGGATGTGGTTTTTGCGGTCATTCAGTAGGTAGTACTTCGAGCATGTAGATGGCGTCGAGTGTCCATGTGGCTGCATAGTTGGTGCTGAGTCCTTCCAACTCGTTGATGGGATGAAGCACGTCGGGTGTATCGACCTTTCGGTTGACGACGTCGAGTTCGCTGCGCGAGCTGCGCCGCCCTACAGATATGAGTTCGTTCCAGGCCTCTTTAGCCTTGGCATAGTCACGTTGCCTGTAGGCCGCGTAGGCAGAGAGCCGAGCCACACGGAAGCGGTTGCCACTGATTTGCAAGGCCTTGGTTCGATAGTTGGCGGCATGGTCGAGCCATACGCTGTTCCACGTGGGGTTGTCCATCATAGGGATGAGTTCGTTCATCATTTCGAAACCTCCCATGATGGCAAGCAGGTGGTTGGTGTTCTGCATGCTGGTGTCGCACTCACATGAGATGATGCCTGTTGCAGGGTCGTAACCAAGTGCCTTTGGTCCACTGAATATGCCGTGTGGCAAAGCCGCTATGCTGTTCATGCCGGCAAGGATTTTGTCGCGGTAGTGCTGGTTGCGGTTTCTCTCCCATTCGGTCATCCAGTTGCCCACATAGGCGAGCCAGTCTGGGCCGATGCGAAGTCGTGCTGGCGCAGAACAGGGGTAGAGGCTTCTCGGCTGTGCCAACCGCATGGGGTCGAGTGTGTAGAGCAGTTGGTCGGCATCTTTCACCTCGGACATCAGTTCTCCTGTGCGCTCGTCGGTGGTGAGATAGTAGTAGAACCGGTTCCAGATGGCTTGGCTGATGCGCGCTTCCTTGGCTCCGCACCCCCAGTGGCTGACGTTGTGTCGTGTGCCAAGCCCGGCATAGTCACCTTTATGATAGACATCCACCTCGGCAGTATGTCGGGTCATCGCCTCAGCAAGGGTCCACAGTCCGGGGTCGGCTGTACGTAGGAAGTTGTACCAGAGCATCATATTTGAAGCGAGTTCAGTGTTGTCCCACGCAAAACCTCCCACATCATATTTCCAGTTATGGCGTTCTGGGTCGTACTCGTGCATCACGTCACCGTAGTTCCAGAAGCCGTACCATCGATGCTGAGCGACGGCCTGTTTGTAGTAATCCGAAAAGGCTGTGATCTTTCGCTCCACCTGCCGGCTCAGGGATGTGGTGGTGTCGGGCATGCTCCAGACGCCGAAAGCCTGCACATCGTGCAGATACCGGGCTTCGGGCATCAGCACACAGTTCTGGCTCATTCGCGATGCCAAGTCAGCGAAGGCCTTCTTGCCGCGGTAGCCATGGGTGGCTCTAAGTACCAGTTCTGAGGTGCGTGCTATGCCATAAGGGGTGCTTAGTCCTTCCTGTACATCCTCGTAACTGGCTTCGAGTCCGTGTGCCACATCATCGTAGTGTCGCAAGTCCATGGGTTCGCTATCCGGACTCCACAACCATGCCGTGAGAGTGGCTTTGCCAGTGGTGGCTCCAGCAATCTCAATCCCTGACGGACAAGACTGCCAGAAATCCTTCATCCACAAGGCCACTCCCTGCCTGGTGGTGCCCACAAAAGCGCATCCGTCGGCCCTGTGTCCGCCTTCCGTACCTATCCAGGGACGATGTTCGTTGGCCCGCTTGCGTATGGTGAATCCATCGGCATTGGGTTGTGAGAGCCGATAGCTGTCCCAAGAGGCCCAACTGTCGATCAAACCCCGGCTTTGTAAGTCGAACTCACTGTAAGCGGGAATAGTCTGTCCCTGCAACTGCAAGCGCTCGTAGTTAACGGGAGGAGCAGGAAAAGCAGGCGTATCATCATGTGAGGAAGAACGCACCGTGTTCAACCATCTGCGGCCCACCAGTGGCTGAACAGGCTCTGACCACACGCCGCCATCAGCAGAGAAGGCGACATGCCGGTTGTAGCTTTCAGCCGGAAGCGGCACATCCATCCTGATACCAAGAGAGGTGATGAAATCGTGGTACTCATCGCCATCGAAGATAAAACTGTGAACAATCCTCACCTCCTCGGACCCCGCATAGAAATAGAGCCTTACGACAAAAGGCAGCCACTCGCGTCCGTCTTTGTCACAATGGGTACCTTCGATGCGCACACAGGTCCTGACGTCACCACTATTCTCCACCTTGGCATCGGTGATTTTGCTGATGTAGTTCCGTTGATTGACCATTTCGGTCTCTTCCGTGGGAATCTGCGGGATGGCTGTACAGACCAGACGGAGGTTCTCGCCTATGACAGCGCCCCCAATCACCAGGCTGTCGAGAAGCATGTTGCCCGATTTGGGTATATAGGCTTTCAATGAGTCGGTGGCGACAAGGATGTACTGGCCATTGTCGCGGGCGGAGATGCCGGGAATGCTGGACTTGACGGATAATCCGGGTTTTCCTAAGGTTCTGGTCACCTTGAGGTCAGTCAAACCAGCAGGGATTGTGGCCGCCATACCGAGCCACTTCACACTGCCATCGGGCCAATAGGCCAGTGGCCATCGGTCGGCCATCAGATGTGTTGCGCCATCAGCCACAAGCGTCACTTTTGATACGTCCCCGACCTCTCCCTGTCGGAAGGGCACGCCGAAACTGGCGTTCCTATCCTCATCGGGTAAATGGCCTATCCAGTGCAGAGGTACACCGTCTTGGTAGTCTTCTCCATAGCGGCATTGGAAGTTGGTGAGTTTGACGTGCGACAAGGTGGTGCGGAAACCGAACCAGCCCTCGGTCAGAGGTTCTGGGTCTCGGAAATCGACAATCCTTTTGCCGTCAATCTCATACTGCACCTTGTTGCCTTGGTTGTGGATGCGGATATGGTACCAATGGTTGGGACGCAACAGGTGGTCTTCATCCGTGTATTCGCGCAGGATGGCAGGTGCGAGGTCCTGGCTTACTACCTTTCCGTAACGAACCTCGTCGCCTCGGTAGCGGCGGAAGCGCGTTGTGCTGTTGTAGTTGCCTCCATAACCGAGATAATACTGGCGTAGTGAATAGCAGTTCTTGAACACCCCTCTCCGCTCTTTCGCCCGCCTCATGATGTCGTTGGGGTATAGTGGGTCGGTGGCCATCCAGAAACAGTTGAGGTCACTCAGTCGGTCGGTGCTGTCGGTTACCACAACCATGGCATCGTATTCGATATCCACCGTGCCGTTCATCCTTTCCTTGCGCCAGATTGTCAGACCTTTAGGAGCAATTACCTCAAGGGTGTCGCCTTGAAACCGAAGCCGATAGTCAGGAGATTCAGACTCCACCTGCCAATGTTTGCCAAACTCACGTTGGTTGAGGTTTGATGGCAGGCGCACCTGGGCTTCAGCGGCAAATACTATTGCCAACCAGATTAAGGGTAGGATGAAAAAACGTCTTGTCATGTTTTTCTGTAATTTTACGCAAAAATACACAAAAAGGCCGAATTATCATGATTGTATGAGATGATTATCAAAAAAACATGATTTTTCAGCGCTGCGGTTCATCGGCTCATCTCGTCACGCCACATTCCCAACAGCACAAAAAGTTGATTTATTCTTCTTGAATGTAGCCAATCCAAGAGTTGGTCCTCAAATAATAGCACGTTTTATTTTTCTGCATACAATACTTTTTGTATCTTCGCAGAAAAATAAAAAGGAGGATTGCCGATAGGCCAGGATGATGATTTACCAGAGAAACAATATTTCCTTCGTAACAAGCATAAACACATTACACCACGATAGATGAAGACAAGAATAGCCACCCTATTTTTTACTTTGATTTCCGTTGCACTCACACAGGCGCAGGATACCATATCGCTTGCGGGCGAATGGGATTTCAGCACCAGCGGAACAGGATTGACCAGCGTTCCATCGACCAGGCAGACATCCATCACGTCGAAGGGGCAGAGTGACGAACGATCCTACGACGGCACTGCCGTGAAGTTCGGCGACACCATCATCTTGCCAGCCTCCATGCCCGAGCGCGACAAAGGTAATGAGGTGACGGCAGAGACACAGTGGGTGGGTTCGCTCTATGACTCGTCGTACTATTTCAATCCTTACATGAAGAAATACAGGGAGCGTGGCAATGTGAAGTTTCCCTTCTTCCTGACGCCGAACCGCCATTATGTGGGCAAGGCCTGGTACCGCCGTCAGGTGGATATACCCAAGACGTGGAAAGGTCGGCACATCACCCTCTTGCTGGAACGTCCGCACATTACGACAACGGTATGGGTGAACGGCATACGAGTGGGCAGTGAGGAGTCGCTGTCTGTCCCCCACAGCTATGACCTTACCGGTTGCTTGAAAACAGGTAGTAACGAGATCTGCATTGAAGTGGACAACGACCCCGACAAGGTAGGTGTAGGGCAGGACTCCCACAGTGTGACCGACCAGACCCAAGGCGACTGGAACGGCATTGTCGGGAAGATGGAGCTTGTGTCCGAGCCAGCGGTCTTTATCGAGCATATCGATGTCTTTCCCAATATTCAGAGCCATTGCGCTGGAGTGGAGCTCAGAATAGGCCAGAAAAGCCGGAATAACCATGCTTACCGAACCCTCCGGCTCGAGGCCGAACTCTTCAACAGCGACAAAATCCAGCGCATAGACACCCTCATCCGCATTACTGCCCAGCAAACCAAAAGCGACAGCACCTGGACCTACATCTTCGCCACCCTCCATGGTCTGAGCGAACTCTGGGATGAATACTCCCCAGCCCTCTATCGTCTGAAAGCCACCCTCGCCAATGGCGCAACCAAGAGCACCACTTTCGGTATGCGCGAGATCACCATCGACGGCCGTCATATCTTGGTGAACGGCAAGCGTGTCATGTTGCGGGGAACCGTGGAGAACTGCTGTTTTCCCAACACGGGCTATCCACCGACAGAGAAGGCCGAGTGGGAGCGTGTGTTCCGCATCTGCAAACGCTACGGTCTCAACCATGTGCGTTTCCATTCCTATTGTCCTCCAGAGGCTGCTTTCGATGCTGCCGACATCGTGGGCATATACCTTCAGCCAGAGGGTCCCTCATGGCCCAATCATGGTGTGTCGTTGGGCAGGGGCGAGAAGATTGACACCTATCTGATGGACGAGACCAAGCGGATGACAGAGACCTACGGCAATCATCCCTCGTTCACCATGCTCTGTGCCGGCAACGAGCCCCGCGGCAACTGGGTAAAGTGGGTATCGGACTTCGTGGACTACTGGAAGCGGACCGACTCACGACGTATCTACACAGGCGCCTCGGTGGGCGGCGGCTGGCAATGGCAACCCCACAACCAATACCACGTGAAGGCCGGTGCAAGGGGTCTGGACTGGGGCAGACAGCCACAATCAATGGATGATTTCACCCCTGGCATCACTTCGTTCTACGACAAGGCCACACGGACCACTTACACCATCAACGAGCCCTTCGTCACCCACGAATGCGGTCAGTGGTGCGCCTTCCCAGATTTTGAAGAGACTCGACAATACACTGGTGTGAACCAGCCGAAGAACTTTGAGATTTTCAGTGACATTCTCGCTGACCACGACATGAGCGACATGGCGCGGAAATTCCTCATGAGCAGTGGCAAACTCCAGACCCTTTGTTATAAATACGAGATAGAACGCATTCACCGCACCCCTGACTACGCCGGCTACCAACTGCTGAGCCTCAATGACTACAGTGGACAAGGCACCGCACTGGTGGGTGTCCTGAATGTGTTTTTCCGTGAGAAAGGCTATTGCAACGCAAGCGACTTCACTGAGTTCTGCTCCGATCTGGTTCCACTGGCCAAGTTCCCGAAGTTCACGTTCAAGAACACTGAGAGCGCAACCATAGGCATCGCCATCTCCAATTACACAGGACAGGAGATCGCGGGCAAGGTGGCGCATTTCCGCATCACCCATGAAGACGGGCGCATAGAGCGTCAGGGAGTGGTAGGTGGTGGCAAGGAGATCGCTGTAGGCTACAACGACTACGGAGAGATCCCTCTGCCGTTGAGTTCTATTCAGAAGGCAGAGAAGATGACCTTGACGGTAGCGGTCGAGGGTCACCACAACCACTGGGACTTCTGGGTCTATCCTGATGAGCAGACAGACAATGTATCGGCCGACGGCATCCTTATCACCGACAGTTTGGACGACAAGGCGTTGAAAGTGTTGGAGGCAGGTGGAAAGGTGTTGATTGTCTCCCCAGGCAAGATCACCTACGGAAAAGACATTGTGCAACACTACCTGCCCGTGTTCTGGAACACCAGTTGGTTTAAGATGCGTCCGCCCCACACCACGGGCGCTTACATCGACCGTCAGCATCCCGTCTTCCGCGACTTCCCCACCGACGACTTCAGCAACCTCAACTGGTGGGAGTTGCTCCACAACGCACAGGTGATGCAACTGACCGATTTCCCCAAGGGTTTCCATCCCATCGTGCAGAGTATCGACACCTGGTTCATCAGCCGTAAGGTCGGTATGCTCATTGAGGCCAACGTCTTGAACGGCAAGGTGGTGATGACCAGCATGGACATCACGAACCACCTCGACCAGAGGGTGGTGGCTCGCCAATTGCGGCGTTCCATCCTCAATTACATGAAAAGCGATGACTTCCGTCC
>JAFWPH010000036.1 GCA_017509605.1 Bacteroidaceae bacterium
CCCATGACGGACGGCAACATTCTGCAGGACGAACTGAAATGGTAAGCACCGATGTTTGAGAAAACACTACGGTTTCTTGAAAATCATAAGAAGATTGCCCTTGCCACGTGCGATGGCAATCTTCCTAAGTTGCGCGTCTTTCAGGTGATGAAGCAGGAAGGGCATGTGCTGTTCTTCGCCACTTCTGCAAAAAAAGCGGTCTATAAGGAACTGCGCCAGAACCCAAATGTAGAGATACTGGCTTGCGAGGGCAATGTGTCTGTTCGCTGCACAGGCATGGTCAACTTCAGTGTTGAAGAGGACACGAAACGGTGGATATACGAACACAACGCCGTGCTGCAACGCCTCTATGCCAGTTATGACCAGATGGAATTTTTCTGCCTGCCGATAGCCGAGATGGACTATTATGACCTCGAACCCACACCACCCACTTTCCAGCACTTTGACCTGATGTCGGGAGAGGTGGGAAACGGTTTCGTGGGCGATAAATACGACAAACAAGAACCATGACACCGACTTTGATCCAACATAAGGACGTGAAGAGCGTGATGACGCGCTCGTCGCTGCCCGTCGGCGGCTATAGCGTCAACCCATACGTAGGCTGCACCCATGCCTGCAAGTACTGCTACGCTTCATTCATGAAACGATTCACAGGCCATACAGAGCCTTGGGGGACATTCCTCGACGTGAAGCATTGGCCGGCTATCACCGACCCGCATAAGTATGATGGTGAGCGTATAGTCATCGGCTCCGTAACCGACGGCTATAACGAGCAGGAGGCAGAATACAAGCGCACCCGTGCGCTGCTGGAGCAGTTGCAGGGAGCCGACTGCGAGATTATCGTCACCACGAAGAGCGACCTCGTGTTGCGCGACCTCGACCTGCTGAAGACGTTCAAGCGCGTCACGGTGTCATGGTCTGTGAACACCCTCGACGAGCAGTTCAAGGACGCGATGGACGATGCACCCAGCATTGAGCGCCGTCTGGCAGCAATGAAGGAGGTCTATGAGTCGGGCATCCGCACTGTCTGCTTCGTGTCGCCCATCTTTCCCGGCATCACCGATGTCCTCGCAATCATCGAACGAGTGAAGGACTTCACCGACCTCATCTGGCTGGAGAACCTGAACCTACGCGGACAATTCAAGCCCACCATCATGCAGTATATCCGCAAGGAGCATCCAGGCCTTGTGGAACTCTACAATGACATCTATACCCGCAAGCGACGTGACCACTGGCAGACACTCGCCCTTCAGGTGGAAGCCTACACGAAGGAGCATCAGATGCCATACGTTGTCAATGACCTTCCCTACGGACGCTCAGAACATGGACACCCTGTAGTGGTCAACTACTTCTATCACGAGGAAATCCGACTGAACAGGTGATCGACTGGGCAACAAGGAGTGGAGAGGACCTGCTTTCAGCTACGTTTGCAATACTTGGAAACAAATAGGACTTATTCCACTTCCTTTCCCGCAAAAAGACCACCTCCCTCATGACCCTCACACCCTCTCCTCAAAGATGGAATGGTACAACCCGTAAATATTATATGTGGCAGGTTTCAAATGAACAGGTCGTCCATCGTTACTTGTTTCTGGACAATTCCGCTATGCTTGCCGTAGGCTACCCCGTATGTGGTAACCATGGTAAGATGAACGGTTTGTTTGGAGGAAAGCGTTGACTTCAGACTTTCGATACGATTTCTCAACTTGCCTTCTTCGTCCTTGGTGATATGATAAGCGTCTCCGGCAAACTTCATCTCACAGAGATTCACAACATGGTCGTCACGAAGGATGAGCAGGTCAATCTGCACACCGTCCTTGATGCCATCGCCTGCTACGCTCCAGGCAGAGATGGTAGACTTGACTCCGCCAATCTCCAAGGCTCTCTTTATTTGGGTGACATGCTGCCAGCATACTTCTTCAAAGGCTACTCCACGCCAGTGCTTCATCAAGTCAGAAGTGGTGTTGTCGGTCATAAAACTGCCATCCTCGGTATTTGGCTCCACATACTTCAACCAGAAAAGACAGAAATTGTCTATGAGCTTGTAACACTCTGTCTTGCCAGACCTTCCGTACGGCATATAGCGCATCACAAAGTCACTCTCAACCAAAGCCTTCAACGTATCGGTGAGTCCACCGCCAAGGGGAAGACCTGTCTGGGCGGCTATTTCCTCGCGTGTAAAACCACTATGGCGTGAGACGAGCAAACGCACAATCTTCTTGCAATCCTCAGGATTGCCGAAAATGGCATTGAAAAGCCGGTTGAACTCATCCTTCAGCCTTGGGTT
Organism: Bacteroidaceae bacterium; assembly: GCA_017509605.1. GTDB lineage: Bacteria > Bacteroidota > Bacteroidia > Bacteroidales > Bacteroidaceae > RUG11857. The sequence continues at coordinate 2,288 of JAFWPH010000036.1, forward strand.
GCGACCGAAAAGCATCCTGTCGGCATTACGCTCAAAGCTAAGCCCTTTTTGAAAGTAGCTGAGGTAATACGGAATGCCGCCAAACACCATATGGCTCTGAACGATGTCGTATCGCGACAACTCGATGCCCTCATGTGTGAAATAATCCTCTACCTCTTTCAGGGTGAATGGCGACAATTTAATCTCATCGGTCAAACGCCCGTACAGACCTCCGGGACTGCGGGAGAGATTGCCCAGTATCCAAGACGTGGCACTTCCACACACGACAAGCATAAGGTTGTCCCGACCACTGCACCAATTGTTCCAGAAATGCTCAAAAGCCGGAAGAAAACCTGAACGTGGAGTGTCCATCCAGGGCAGTTCGTCGAAGAATATCACCTGACGGCCACCGTCGTCAAGTTGGATGATCAATTGTTCCAATTGGTAAAAGGCTTCCATCCAGGACTTGGGTCTATTGAAACCCTCCAGACCATGACTGAGCAAGGAATAATAAAAACTCTCAAGCTGAGTTTTCATACGGTTCTTCTCCCCCTCTTGATCGACGGGTGACACACCTGTATGCAAAAAGGTTATCCTACCTTTCAGAGCCTGCTTGACAAGAAATGTCTTTCCCACACGACGTCTTCCATAGACAGCGACAAACTCTGGCTTGTCACTATGGTAGAGTCTCTCCAACTCTTCAATTTCATGTTTTCTTCCAATAATTGCACTCATAATTATTTATTATAATCTGCCGCAAAGATATAAAAATAGATAGAAACGGCAAAATATAATACACTATATTCTGCCGTTTCTTGGATTTTTTTATAGAAACGGCAGGTTTGAAAGCATTATTCACATGATCTATGACCTTAAACAGATTGTGACCTTAACCGAAAAACAAATAGAAAGAATAACCTTTTGCACAGATTTTACTACCACAAGCGGGAATGCCCACTTCCTTTAGGTGTGGGATGAAAGCGAACCTATGTTCTCTTTCCTTCATACCTTCTTCTGGTCTTCTATATATTTTTTAATAGTCTCTTCTGATATATGTCCGACACTCTCCACATAGTAGGATCTCGTCCACAGAGTTGGAAGCCTGCTCTTCAACTTCGGAAACTCCCTGCGGAGTATAACCGAGGTGTAGCCCTTCAACTGATTGATGATATGGTGAACGGCCAACGTCGGCTTGCACTTCACGAACAAGTGTACGTGGTCTGGCATCACCTCCATCTGGTCAATCTGAATTTCGAGATCTTTAGCCTTTTCAAGCAGCAGCTCTTTCAGGCGTTCATCTATGCCGTCCACAAGAACCTTCCGGCGGTACTTAGGGCACCAGATAATGTGAAATCCTATGTTATATAAGCAATGCGATGCGTATTTGTATCTATTTTGAGTGGTCATAGGCGATATTTTTCGATTTAGTTTGCAAAGTTAAGAAAAAGTTATATATTTGCAATCAAAATAACGATTATCTTATGATTGCATACAAATACAAACTCTACAGGACTCCCAAGACGAAGCACCTCGATAAGATGCTCCGGGAAGCCTGCTTTGTATGGAATCATGCACTGGCCTTGCAGAAACGGTACTATCGCCTCTACCACAAGTATATTGGTGCAACCAGGATGCAGAAGCATTTCGCAAAACGGATCAGCCGTTGCCTGCTACATTCCCAGACCACTCAGGAAATTCTACAGCGGCTTGACACTTCGTACCAGCGTTTCTTCAAGCATCTGGCAAAACGCCCGCCGAAGTTCCGCAAGGCAAGGGATTTCACCTCTATCCTGTTTAAGCAGGGCGGCTATTCCCTAGACGGCAACGTCCTGACTATAAACAGCATCGGTAAGCGATTCAAGTTCTCGTTGAGCCGTCCGTATGACGGAAAGGTGAAAACCCTGACCGTCAAACGGAGCCACATCGGAGAATTCTTCATCATCATGGTGCTCGATCAGTCCCCTCAGTCCATCGGAAAGACACATAATGGTGCATCCGTTGGCATTGACTTCGGGCTGAAGAAGTACATGACGCTGAGCGACGGACGGACTGTTGGCAACCCGCAGTTCCTGAAGAGCGGACTGCGCCAGTTGCAGCGTAAGTCGCGGAACCTCTCGAAGTGTCAGA
>JAFWPH010000029.1 GCA_017509605.1 Bacteroidaceae bacterium
GGCTCCACCTCTTCCCATCCCGAACAGAGAAGTTAAGCCCGCACGCGCCGATGGTACTGCGCCGCAAAGTGGGAGAGTAGGTCGCCGCCGTCTTAGAGAGGGTCTCCTCGCTGGTTTTCCAGCGGGGAGATTCTTTTTTTGTTTTTATCGAGCCTAAAGTATTAATAAGGTTAATTATTTCTATAGTGTAGATTGTTTCTATAGTTCAAAAGTCTGTTTCGATTTGTTACATTTTGAATAGTAATAGATACATATGTGAAATTTTGATTGTTGTTTCCTTTATACATTTGTAGTCAAATAACAATCAGCTAACTATTAAATGTATCAATAATTATGAAATTGTCTTTATTTACAATGTTTGTGCTATTTGGCAGCATTAGCGCAAACGCTCAGAATTTCGGCGGTTTTGGTGGTTTCCAACAAGCCACGAATCTCGAAACATCGCAACAATGGAAAGATGTCAATTATGCCGGCGATGACCAAGCCTATCACACTTGTGACATCTATCTGCCTAAACAAGAGGCAGCCTCCTATCCTGTGGTCATTCATATTTACGGAAGTGCATGGTTCAGCAACAGTAGTAAGGGTGCTGCGGACTTGGGTACCATTGTGAAGGCTCTTCTCGACAATGGATTCGCTGTTGTCTGTCCTAACCATCGCTCCAGTATGGATGCACAGTGGCCCGCTCAGATTCACGATATTCGTGCAGTGGTACGATTTGTACGCGGGGAAGCCTCGAAATACAAGTTCGACACATCGTTTATTGCTACAAGTGGTTTCTCATCAGGTGGTCATCTTGCCTCTATCACTGCTACGACCAGTGGAACAAAGAAGGAGAAAGTGGGAACAGTGGACATCGATTTGGAAGGTAATGTGGGTAATTATCTGAAAGAGAGCAGTTCTGTCAATGCCGCATGTGATTGGTCGGGTCCCATCGATCTTACAGCAATGGACTGTGGTGACCACATGCAGATGGGCGACAGCAGTCCTGAGGATGTCCTCCTTGGTTCAAAACTGTCTGAAGAGCCCGACAAGTATCTCAGCCTTAGTGCAACGACTTATGTGGATAAGAAGGACCCTCCAGTCATCATCTTCCATGGTGAGAAAGACAATGTGGTGCCTTGTTGTCAGGGTAAGAAGTTCTTTGAGACACTGAAGGCAGCCGGAGTGAAGACCGAGGCTACTTTTGTGCCTGAAGGCGGTCATGGCATGGGAATGTATGCAGAGGAGAATCTGAACAAGATGGTCGCATTCCTTAAAGATGTGATGTCGGCAAAGAAGTAATTGTTTCATCATTACACCTAATCACCATTTATAACCTCTTATTAACATGAAAAAACTGTTTCTTTTATTGCCGCTGTTGGCCTTGTTGGGTTGCAATCCTAATGAGAAAGAGAGTGAGAGTCCTGTGTTGACCGTTGATGGCGGACAGATTCAGGGCGTCAGGGCGGAGAACCCTGGTGTGTATGTATATCGTGGCATACCATACGCTGCGCCTCCCATTGGCGACCTGCGTTGGAAGGAACCGCAGCCTGTAGTGGCCTGGGATAGCGTTCGTCTTTGTGATAAATTCGGACATCCTGGTTACCAGGCAGTGCATTATCCTGGTTTCTATGCCTCAGAGTGGGGGTATGGGGATGAAGCGCCCTATAGCGAGGACTGTCTTTATCTGAACGTTTGGACAAAAGCACCTGGACAAGTCGGGAAGAAATTGCCCGTGGCTCTCTGGATCCATGGTGGTGGCTACCGAGAGGGATGGGGTTCAGAACCTGAGTTCGACGGTCAGGAGTGGGCGTCGAAAGATGTTGTCCTGGTCAGCATCAACTATCGTCTCGGCATCTTTGGCTTTATGACCTATCCTGAATTGTCGGCTGAAAGCCCGAACCATGTCAGTGGCAACTATGGCATTCTCGACCAGATCCAGTCGCTTAAATGGATTAAGGCAAATATCGCTCAGTTTGGCGGTGACCCCGATAATGTGACCATCTTCGGCCAAAGTGCCGGAGCGGGTAGTGTCCGCACCCTTTGTGAGAGTCCTCTTGCACGTGGCCTCTTCCATAAGGCAGTCATTATGAGTGGTGGCGGCATCAATGTTCCCGCCAAGGAAGGCGAGGAGGCCAAGCCTGCAACCCCTATGAGCAGGTTCTTCACCTATAATCCCACTTTAGCAGAGAGCGAGGCTGAGACCAAGAAAGTGATGGATTGGGCAGGTCTGACCGATCTTCAGAAACTGCGTGCCGCCTCGACCGAGATCCTCTACACCTTGCCACAGATCTACAATATGGTGACAAAGAACAATGTGTTCTTGATGCAGCGCCCTATTGTCGATGGTTATGTCTCACTGAAAAGCTTTGATGAGGCCACTCGGGAGGGAACCATTGCTGATGTTCCTTATATGATTGGCTACACCCTTAACGATATGGGTTCTATGGGGCCTGGCATAGCCGAGTTCTGCAAGGTGCGCCAGGAGAAAGGTGGCAAGGCCTGGGCATATGAGTTTGCCCGTCCGTTGCCTGACGATGGCAAGCATCCTGATATCACCAACCGCCTGAAGGGAGCCTTCCACAGCAGCGACCTCTGGTTCGTGTTCAAGTCACTGAAGCACTGTTGGCGTCCTTGGACAAAGGGCGATTGGGACCTCTCTGAGAAGATGCTGACAGCTTGGACCAATTTTGCCAAGTACAGCGACCCGAATGGAGAAGGCGAAGGCTTAGGCTGGAATCCCTGCACGACGGAGGCTCCACAGTTCATGCTCTTCAAACTCGATGATAAGGATGCCGAAGCCTCAGAAATGGGTGATTTTTTACTACCATAACTCAAACAACCTTTTGAAATGATCAAGAAAACAGCAGTCATCGCTGCCCTTGTGGCCACCAGCATGAATATCTCAGGTGCGTCACCATGGACAAAGGGCGCGTTCGAGACCGGTCAGTACCGCAACCTGTTCGTTGAGATGGGCTATGAGCCTGTAGCCGTCGAACAGAAACTCAAAGAGGTGTTCAACGACGTCTTCCACGGACCTAACAAGGTTTATTTCGAAGTGGGCGACACCATGGCCTATGTCTCCGACATCAAGAACCACGATGTCCGTACCGAAGGCATGTCCTATGGAATGATGATTGCCGTGCAGATGGGAGAGAAGGATATCTTCGACCGCTTGTGGAGATGGAGCAAGAAGTATATGCAGCATCAGGATGGACCTCACAAAGGCTATTTTGCATGGAGCCTAAAGACTGATGGAACACGAAATTCTGATGGCGCTGCCAGCGATGGAGAACTCTACTTCATCACGGCTCTTGTCTTTGCTTCCAACAGATGGGGAAATGACACTGGCATCAACTACAAGGCTGAAGCACGCAACATCTTGGATTGTGTCCAACCACGTGAACTGCCACAAAATCCGAATGCTCCTGCCTTCGGCGGATTCGGACAACAGCAGAGAGGACCACAAAAGGCGTTTCTCATCGACCCGGAAACCAAGCTCATTACATTCACCCCTGAAGGATTCGGACAACGCTACACCGACCCCTCCTACCACATACCGGCTTTCTATGAGGTGTGGGCGCGATGGGCCGACGATGGACGTGCCGAGCATTGGATGGAGTGTGCAGAGAAGTCGCGTGAGTTCCTCCACAAAGCCATTCATCCCGAAACTGGCCTTAATCCTGATATGTGCGGCTACGACGGCTCACTGATGCAAGGTTTCGGAGGGCGCCGTAACGGTGGTAACAACTTCCGTTATGACTCATGGCGCGTGCCGATGAACATCACACTTGACTACGAATGGAGTTGTGCTGACGGAGAGTGGCAGCGCGGGTATGGAGAGCGCATCCAGAACTTCTTCTACGGACAGGGCATCGACACCTTTGTCGATCAGTACCGCGTGGATGGTACATTGCCAGAGGATGGTGAGATCCTTCAGGCTGGCGGTTTCCGCAAGTTGCGCCACAGCATCGGTTTGGTGGCTACTACAGCTGCAGCCTCCATGATGTGCGGCCACGAGAAGAGCCGTGAATTTGTCGATGCCTTATGGAATGCCAAGCACGAACCTTTTGACGACGGTTACTTCGACGCCTACTACGATGGATTGTTGCGTCTCTTTGCTTTTATGCATCTTAGCGGCCACTACCGTATCATCACACCCGTTGTTGGCACCTCACCTGACGGACGGCTTTCGGTACGTCAGCAGGGCTCTGGGCTGTCGCTGTACTATGATGGCACACCTGTCATTGATATCCCCAGCCTGGGGTATGATGGAAACGGCCAGCCGGCCCTGTCTTTCGTCCGCCACTTGAAGGAGGATTACAAGATGATCAGCGGCAAACGTCTCCATTGCACCAATGAAGCCAACGAGTACCGAATGGACGGTGGAATCACAGTGCGAATCTATAATGACGGACTGGCTTTCCGCAGCGAGACTCCAGGACAGGCACAGCCAGCCTATCTCATTCCCGAGGGTACACGCCGCTGGATGCAGCAGTGGAGCGACGGCTACGAAGGGTTCTTTCCCCTCAGCACCACTTATAAGGTGCAGCCCGTGCCCAGCTACAGTGGTATATCTAAGTCTGCCGAGGGCTGGAACAACCGATGGGGCTACCCCGCATTACTGGAACCTTCCGATGGCTTGTATTGCCTCATCACCGAGGCGAATATCGTGACGGGGCAGAGCGCATCGTGCCTTTACAATGATGGTGAGCGTTTCAGGGTGGTCAAGGACACAGAGGACAATCCCGCAACCGACAAACCTTCTCCCTGGCGAGTGGTGATTGTAGGCCCTCTGAGCCAGGTTGTGGAATCAACATTGGTCACAGATGTTTCTGAACCTTGTAAGTTGAAAGACACGGGCTGGATCAAGCCAGGCGTGGTTTCTTGGGTTTATTGGGCTTATAACCATGGAAGCAACGACTACGAGATTATCAAGAGATATGTCGATTTAGCCGCCACGCTCCATTTGCCTTATGTGCTCATCGATGCTGAGTGGGACCAGATGAAGGACGGAAAGACCATCGAGGATGCCATCGCTTACGCCAAGTCGAAGAAGATTCGTCCCATGATCTGGTACAATTCGAGTGTGGGCTGGATAGATGGCGCGCCCACGCCGAAATTCCGCCTGAACAAGCCTGAGGACCGCGAGCGTGAGTTCGCATGGTGCGAGCGATTGGGCGTGGCTGGAGTGAAGATAGACTTCTTCAGCGGCGATACCCAGCGCAACATGGACTACTGTATCGAATTGATGGAGAGTGCCGCACGTCACCATCTGCTGGTGAACTTCCATGGAGCAACCATCCCCCGCGGCTGGCAGCGCACCTATCCCAACCTGCTTTCCACCGAAGGTGTCTATGGCGCCGAATGGTACAACAATGTGCCTACCTTCACCACCAAGGCAGCCGCCCATAATGCCACTTTGCCCTTCACTCGCAATGTCATCGGTCCGATGGACTATACGCCCTGTGCTTTCAGTGACTCACAGCATCCCCATATCACCAGCCATGCACATGAATTGGCTCTGACCGTACTCTTTGAGAGTGGACTTCAGCATCTGGCAGACCGTCCGGAGAGTTTCTTGGCTCAGCCGAAGGAGGTTCAGCAATTCCTGGGGCATCTGCCTGCTGCTTGGGACGAGACACGCCTGTTGAGTGGGGCACCTGCTGACCATGCCGTGATAGCCCGTCGCAGTGGCAAGACATGGTATATCGCTGGTATCAATGGCACTGACAATGGCAAGACCTTCAGTCTCGATCTCGGTTTCATCCAGCGTCCGCGTTCCGTTTTGTCCTTTACCGACAGTGGCGCAACTGACAGCCCTTGGTTGATCAGCAGAGGAAAGGAACTGCCCAAAACGATGAATTGCCAGCCTCGTGGTGGTTTCCTCCTCGTGGTGAATCCCGATTTCTAAGTTCCTTTCGGTGGCTCGCCACTTTTATGAAAAAAGAGAACACCTGTCCGCTGCGGACAGGTGTTCTTGCTTGACAGCCCATCATGTCTTTCCCGTGGAATAAGGCGAAACAGAAATTGAATTCATTACCAGACATGATACAGCCGTTTCTGTTCACTGTTCTTTGTAGGTGATTCTCACATCTTTGACTCTCGTGTCTTCGAATTGTGATTTTTTAGCAAGGATATAATATTGACCGTTTAACTTGACATACCACCATACATTGCTCTGTACTTCGCTGAGGTCATTTTTGTTGACATATCTCTCATATAACCTTTGAAGAGGGTTCATCTCGCTCAAATCTTTTTGATGGAGGACGAAGTAAATGTGTTCCATCTTACTGATATCGATATGATTGGCTCTCATGGCAAAAAGAGGTGTCGATGGACTGTCTGTGGAGAATGTGTCGTATCTGGGGTTGTCAACCATGTCTTTGGCCAAACTTTCCGGGATTCTGACAAAGGGCTTTGCTCCCAGCCTCCGGGCTATCATCTCGACATTCCAAGTCTCAGACTTGAAGGAGTCGTAGAATTCGTCGTAAACAGGGTAGATATAGTTGAGGACAAAACGGCTGTAGATGTTCCGGTAGTCGTTAGCCAGTAGTACGGTCTCTCCATTCTGGAGTTTCTCCACGTCGTTTCTGTACTGGGAGTGGTAGTGTTGTAATGTCGGGATAGCACCGCAAAGGAAAATTGCCAGACAGGTGTTCGCCAGATGCCAGAATCTGTTTTTGATTCGTAAAACAGGAAGGTTACCGAGCATGATGATGAGCGCACACAGTTCTATGCCGAATCTGGAATGGGCGGTCGTGTGCCGGGTAAGGTAGATGAAGACAATATTGCCAAGCATGGCAATGAGCATGATATAGTTCCTTTTAGCGAAAGCCTCGTATTTCTTCTTGTCTTTCTTGCACAGGCATAGGCAGGTAAACAGCATGAGGAATACGATACGGAGGTTGTTGAAGTTGTAAAGATTGATAAGAATGTCTTTTGCATAGAAACCCTCATCATAGCTATCAACAAAACGATGGAAATTGGCAGGTGAAGACACCAACAAGACTATGCCGAGGTAGAAACCAGTCAGCATGACTTTCTGGGAGCCGGAGATTCGTTTGCGGTTGTGGATCACGAAGATGACGTAAGCGAGAGCAAACCCCATCACGATTCCTTCATTCGACCATCCGCAGATGAGTCCCAGCAAAAAGAGCCACGGATAGTGGGATTTCTTGAAACGTCTTTGGAGTAAATAATTGAAAGTCAAAACAGCAACCCCCACCCACATGTAGTTGCACGCTCCACAAAGCCATAGACAGCACCGTGAGAAGCCAGGCAAGATCAAGAATGTGGATATGGCAAGGAGAAAGAGATCCTGACTTTGGGAAATGCCATGTTGCCTGGTTACATTGATGAGGACAGCGAAGAGATAGAAAAAGAAAACGATGGAGTTGACCACATTGAACGCAGCCTTGCCTGTGATGCAGTTGAAGATTTGGATGACAACATGGGGAATTACCCTGCCTGACCAATAAAGATAAAGATTCTTTCCGCTCTTCAGCGCATCGCCTATTGATTGGACGGTGTCGTCAGTACCGTAAATAAGATTGTTCCAATCATCTGCGAATAATGGCGTGAGAAAATTGAAGATGAGGAAGATGCAACTGAAAAGGAACATCCAGAGAAGCGTTGTTCTACTTAGTCTCTTCATGTGGTGAACATGTTTTTTTGTGCTATGTATATAAATGAGATAAAAACGAGGGAAAACCGCTTGTTGTTGAGTGTTTGTCACTCCATGATGCAAAAGTATGAAAAAAAACATAAATAACGGCATAATGATATTTTTTTCTCGGTAAGCCTATGCGGATGTCGGCCTTGGACGGGATGTTGCAAACCTCGCCACTTATATGAAAAATAAGAACACCTGTCCGTTGCGGGCAGGTGTTCTATCGATTGATTGACAATCTTTTTGTCAGTACCAAATGTGTTTTTTCGTAATAAGTTTAGCTGAGTCGAAAAGGACAAAGCCCTTGTTACTTCTGGAGGTACTTGTGGCCCTTCATGATTACCACACCCTTATAGGAAGCATCGACAGGCTGACCGGCAAGATTGTAGCGCACTTCATTCTGATTGGTGGCTGTGGTCTCATGGATGTGTGTGTCTTCAGGAACCCTCAGCTCTACCTTCGTCAAAGTGAAACCAAGACCTTGGAAGCGAAGTCCGTTGGCCTTCAGGAAATCGAGTGCAGATTGTGTGGCGATGGTTCCCTCGAAATGGTTGTCGTCTTTCGAAATGGTGTTCTGGATGTCAGCGAAGTCTGACCAGTCATTGATGTTCTTGAAGATGGGGTTGTACTCTGCAGTCACGTCTTTGACGTAGCAGTAGATGATATCGCCTACCTCGGCCACATCAAAATACTTGGCGGCGACGGTGGAAGACACTCCCCAGCCGTTATAAACGAGTTCACCCTCCCAAAGGGTTAACGAACCACCTGCATCGGGACGAACAGGTACATCACCACCATCGGCCACAAACTCGGCAGTTGTTCCGAAGTAGATGCCTTCAACGGTCACGGCAGCCGTGCCAGATTGCCCCTGGATGGTGATTTGCTGTACGTGTTGTCCATAGACATCACCTTTGCCAGCTCCGTCGGTTTCGGCATTGCCATTTACCATGACGGTCTTCTTGTCGATTTTGATGCCCACGACGCCAGAGCCTTCCATGGTTGAAGTGGTGGAAGCGAAGACTGGTCCCCAATCGGCATTATATTGCCACTCATCGTAAGTGATACCGAAGTTGGGTGAACCAGTGGCATTTGAGTACTTGATCCACACATAGTCATACTCCGTCATGTCACGTCCGATGGCGATGGCACCGCCTTTGTAGCCTGAACCCATGTTGAGTGTGTTGCCCTCAATGGTACAGTTGTCCCAGATCTGGAACTGGCTGAAACTGATTTCTTCCTTTGCACTTGCACTCAGTGCGATGAAAGATAGTGTCAAAAGAGTAAAAATTTTTCTCATACGCATGTATTATTAAGTTAATAAAAAAAGAAGATATTCCTACTTCTCACAAGCAAAAATAAATAAAATATCTTACAAACATCTATTCTTTCTATCAAAAACTTGGATTTTCAGCGCAGAAATACATTTTGAGCTTGTATTTTGCTACATTTATTGAGATGGGACAGCGTATTTTCTTTACCCAAGGCTACGAATTGTTCAATAGGCGTTAATATAGTGCGTTCATGAATATAGGAGAAATCCGCGACACACTTATGTGAAAAAAGGTGCCTATACGATACAGGGTATAGTTTTTATTCGTACATTTGCACCATGGAACAGAAAACAACAGTATTGACTGTATTTTTATCAGTTTTCCTGGTTATCTTCCATTTTAACTCTCAATTCATTCAATATGCAAATCGAACAAACACTCGTTAAAGACATTTACCTTGCAGGAGGCTGTTTCTGGGGGACAGAACATTATTTCAAGCAGATAGAAGGTGTGGTAGATACGGAAGTGGGATTCGCCAACGGACATACACAGAACCCGACGTATAAGGAGGTATATACTGACACGACAGGCTTTGCCGAGACGGTTCATGTCAGATACAACCCCAGTGTGGTGGGCCTCGAATTCCTCTTGTGTATGTTCTTTAAGGCCATAGATCCAACAAGTCTGAACAAACAAGGTCATGATGAAGGTACTCGCTATCGAACTGGCATTTATTATACGGATCCTGAGGATTTGCCCATTATTGAGACGGTTTTTGCCGAGGAGCAGAAGAAATGGCAGCAACCTTTGGCCGTTGAGAAACTGCCGCTGGAAAACTACTATTCAGCTGAAGAATACCACCAAGACTATCTCGACAAGAATCCTGATGGCTACTGCCATCTACCTCTGTCGCTGTTCGAATTCGCCAGAAACGCTTCTGATAAAACAAAAGGATCAACCAGGTGATGAGGAAGAATGACGCCTCAAAGGCGCGGTGAACAATGGTGTATAGGATATAGGCAAACAACATCCATCAACAAACTGCTTGGCGAGGAGACGACAGTGTCCAAAGCCTTCCATGCATATATGGATTATAGTGGTGAACTTTCAGTTCTGGATATCTCTATGTTGATTAATATAATCCTCTGCTACACAAGAAATGCTTGCTAATCATTGATTTACAATTGTTTAGCAAGCATTTGGTTATTTATTTTGTGATCCGGTTGGGATTCGAACCCAAGACCCACAGCTTAGAAGGCTGTTGCTCTATCCAGCTGAGCTACCGGACCGTCAGTCACTTCACTGAAACCTAATCGAACGTCATTTCACTGACACCTGTTCAACGCTCGTTGAAATTTGGACGCAAAATGGTTGTGATAATAGTTGTTAATCAGTTTCTAATGACGCTTTTATTTTTGCGACTGCAAAGTTACGACTATTTTCTGACTTGACAAAATCTGAGGCCACATTTTTAATCAGTGTCTTGCCGCCACCAGGGTAATGGTGATGTATCGCTGAGGTCTTACGATAGTTTGCGTAGTTTATATGGATGTCAGTCATGATGCATCATCTATTGAATTTGAGTTGAAATGGCCGAATTAGATGTCATGATATTAAAATAACAGAAAAATAATTTGGACGAGAAGACAAAAGTTCCTAAATTTGCATTTTGAAAGGCATGATGGAAACGCCGCTGAAATGTGGTTAGATCAATATTGAGTTGTTGTATTGCCTTTTGACAATGGATGACAGTTGTCCAAAACAAAGAATTGAATGTAACGCTTTTGCAGCATTAATCTCAGATAATAATAATATAAAAAATAAGGGAAAATGAATAAGAAGAATTATTTTGCACCTTGCATCCAAGAGATGCGTCTCGCTATGACAGCAGCTATTTGTGATACTTCACCGGTTACAAATGTTGATGGTGGTGGCACTGGCATCGGTGGAACTCCTCATCCAGGCGATGGTTCTGGTGGTTCTAAACCTCGCAGCAACGACCGTGGTAACGACGCTGAATGGGGCAACCTCTGGTGATACCCTTTGATGCAGTTGTGCACTATCGAAAACGACAGCCACTCTCATGCCGATGAGAGTGGCTGTCGTTTTCGTTAGTTGAGGATGTCGCAGGCTGGCTGTGTACCCCGCTTTTATATCTCCGCTTCGAGGGCGTAGTACTGGTAATCCTGGAGTATGGTGTTGAGGAAAGCCTCGTCGGTCTGTGCCACCTCCTTGATGGCGAACGAATCGCGTATTTTCCCTGCCAGTTCGTTGATGCGTGTTGGGCGTGACTCGTCCTTGAGTGCCAGCACACGGCTGATGAGTTCCGATTGGGCCATGGTGAGTTCGTCGGCCTGGGGATAAGTGGGTTTGTAGTCCTTGGTGAGGTAGTCGTACTCGTTGAGGTTGATCCTGAAGCTCCTGTATTTTCCTTCCTTCACGACCATGGTTCCCGCGGCGAGGTCGCCGATGCGCTGGTTGCGTTTGGTGATAGCCACGAACAGTACACCCAAGTAGCAGATTATGGGGCCGTCGACGATGATGAGCAGCCACCTGAGCAAGTATGATCCAATGCTCGGTGTGGAGCCATCGGCCATCACTACCCGTGTCCTCATGACCATCTTTCCCAGCGTTCGTCCTCCGTTGAGCACCTCCATGTATAGTGGATAGAAAAGTACCGGTGCGACCCATAAGAACATCTCCATGACGCTGTCGAGACTCAAGTATAATCGTGAGAAGAGTTCAATCACTCCGACAGCATAGCAAAAGCACACGGCATAGTCGATCAGCACCGCGAAGATGCGGTCGGCGAGGCTTGCCGGTGTCTGCTCGATGCGCACGAAACCACCTGTGACGATAGTAGAGTTGGCCATAAACGGATTTGGATGGTACTTAATGCTGTGATGACATTCTTTTTCACTAATTCTTTTGCAAAATTAAACGATATTGAGTAAGTTTGCAAAATATTTCGGTGAAAAAGCGCCAAATAGCGACAGATTGCGCATGAAGCAACGTAAGGGAAAAGATTGAGCATGAAAGAGATTGTCTTCATCAGAAAGAATATCGACAAATGGAAGGAGATAGAGAAGTCGGCCGACAACCCCGAAAACATCAGTCCCGACGAGATGGCCAGCAACTATACAGAGTTGGTGGCCGACCTTTCGTTTGCTCAGACCCATTATCCCGACTCCAAGATCACCCAATACCTGAATGTGCTCGCCTCGTCGGTCCACAACAACATCTACCGCAACAAACGTGAGAAGTGGTCGCGCATCAAGACCTTCTTCACTGAGGAGATGCCGCGGACGTTGTACGAATCCAGGCCCGAGTTGCTTACTTCTTTCATCATCTTCGCCGTCAGTGTGGCCATCGGAGTCATTTCCACCATCGGCAATCCCGAATTCCCTCGCGCCATTCTTGGCGACTACTATGTGGACATGACATTGCGGAACATCGAGAATGGCGTGCCCATGGATGTCTATAACTCACAAGAGGAGTCCTCCATGTTTGTGGCCATTGGCTTCAACAACCTCTGGGTCGATATCCTCACCTTTGTCATGGGCTTTTTCACCGCATTAGGCACCGGACTTATCATCTTCGTCAACGGTGTGATGGTGGGATGTTTCACCACCTTTTTCGCTCAGCACAGCCTGTTCTGGGAATCCTCGCTCTCCATCTGGCTCCACGGCACCCTCGAGATGTCGGCCATGGTGGTGGTGGGAGCCGCCGGCATTATCCTCGGTAACGGATGGTTGTTCCCCGGCACCTACTCCCGTGCGCGTTCCTTCCGCATGGCCGCCAAGCGGGGACTGAAGATCATTATCTGCATCTTCCCTGTGACCCTTGTCGCCGCCTACATCGAAAGTTTCATCACCCGTCATGTCGAGATTCTCGACATGTTGCGTGGTCTTTTCATCCTGGCTTGCGCCGCCTTCATCATCTGGTACTTCATTATCTATCCCTGGATGAAATGCGGGAGAAAGAAAAAAGAGGAAGAAGCGTTCAATGTAGATGAAACATAAATTTGATGTACACTAAAAATAAATTTTACGTAAGCTAAACCATTTTTATCACTACAACAAACAAAGGATTCTTTCAGAGAAAATCAAGTAAAAACGTACTCACATCATGGGAAAGATACAATTCTACAAACAGCGCACCTTCAGTGAGGTCGTCACCACCACCTTTGACTTCATCCGTGAGAACTGGCGCCCCATTCTCACCTACATGGTATATATCCTCCTGCCGTTTAGTTTGGTGCAGGCTCTCATCAACAACGAGTTTTACAAGGTCTCCGGCTTCACAGGCTTTGCTCAAGCCGCATCATACGGATACGAGACGAACGAGGTAAGCGTCATCATTTATGCCTTAGCCATGTTTTTGTTCAATATCGTGGGCATGCTGTTGTATTACAGTCTGGTCTTCACGCTTATAGAACTATACAATCGTCGCGTGGATGGTCTTTCTGGCATTGGCTGGAGCGATATACGTCCCATTTTGTGGCCTTTTTTCCGTAAGGCTCTCGCAATTTCTCTTGTTATTTCCCTTGGAATTTTCATCATAGGTCTGGTCACGGCGTTGTTTGTCGTGGTATCACCTTGGACCTTGGTCGCCACCATTCCCGCTATCATCGCAGTGCTTATTCCTCTGACCTTCGCTTATCCAGGCTACCTCTACACCAAGGACAAGTTACTGGGTTCGCTATCTCATTCATTCGCGCTGGGATGGCGGTGCTGGCTCAGCATCTTCGGTGTCTCCCTGCTGACAGGTCTGCTTTCGGGCGTGTTGCAGACTATCACCTCCATGCCTTTCCAACTGACCTTCTTGTTTAACGCCATCACAGCCTCGAACGGTAGCAGTGAGAGCATGTCGCCTATGATGTCGTTCCTCTTCTACCTTTTCGGTGTCCTGCAGACCTTCGGGGCTTATATCGCCTCCACCATCATCCCTTTGTCTGTGTCCTACCTCTATGCCCATGCCAAGGAGAAATACGACGGTGTGACTGTGGAGTCGGACATAGAGAACTTCGACCGCCTCGGCGAGCGCGAGCAGAACAAGGAACAACAGGGAGACCTCTTCATCTAACCATCTACAACCCCTAATATGCCACAAACCGACACCCTGAGACTCGACACCTTGCTGACTGCGCAATGGAGGGCTGATTCCGACTACAACTACGACCGTGAGTTGTTGCATCAGGACCAGGACCTCTTCTCACGCCTCATGCGTAGTATCGAGGAATTCCTCAGGTCGCTCGACAAGGGAACAGCCGACATCCAGACCTGGATCTACATTATCTGCGCCTTCATCATCCTGGGGCTTGTGGTGTGGTTCCTCATCAAGAACAAGGGGGCGTTGTTCTTCTCCGACCAGCGCACTGGTGACGGCTACAGCATCGAGGAGGACAATATCTACGGTGTCGATTTCGATGCCGTCAGGAAGAAGGCGTTGGCAAAAGGCAACTACAGGGAGGCCATCCGCATGACCTACCTGCAGGCTCTCAAGCACTTGAGCGACAACAACCTCATCAACTGGCAAATCTACAAGACCCCCACGCAATACGCTAAAGAGTTCACCAACAGTTATTTCGCTGATCTGACACGAGTGTTTCTTCGGGTAAGATACGGCAATTTCGAGGCCACAGCTGCAGATTGTGACGAATGTGAGCGTTGGCGCGGCGACATCATGAACATCAGGAAGGAGGTGGGTGATGAAGGGTAGGACAGGATTCATATTGTTTATTGCCGTTTTCCTCCTGTTGATTTACTGGGTGGAGGTGAGCAAACCTAAGAGTTTCGACTGGAGGGTTACCTACAAGCCTGAAAGCGGTGAGCCTTTCGGTTGCAAGCTCTTCGACGAGATGATGAGCAAGACCATGCCCAAGGGTTACAAGGTGACCAGCAGGGACTTGCAGTCGCTCGCCTTGGACTCCACGGAGATGGGAAACAACAACATCCTCTTGCTGTCGGAGGACAATGCTCTCCACAGCACTTTCAGCGAGCGGCTTGATGCCATTTACACGTTGCTCCGCGCGGGTTGCAACGTGATGGTCGCTCAAGATAATTTCGCGTCACTTACCGAGGAACTCGATATTGACAGAAGCGACTGGATGTGGAAAGACTTCACCAACTTCGCACGGAAGGGCAACATCTTCATTCATGATACCCTGATATGGAAGGCTCCTACGACTGGATACCCGACAAGGACCTATACGTTGCATCAGTTGCTCTCGGGCAACACCATGGTTGTCAGCTCCGACAAATGGCAGAAGCTCATCTACAAACGTGAGGGTGTGTTACCTTATGGTTATGATGTCGAGGACGACCCGGATGATGACGATGAAGAGGATATGACGAGGGTTGAAAGGGAGGACAGCGTGGTCTTCATGCGCCGGAAGATAGGGAATGGCTACCTCTACCTTCTCACGGCTCCCGAATTGCTGAGCAACTACAGCATTACTCACGACCACACAGCGAATCTGGCGCTCCGGATCATGAACGAACTGAGCGACAAGCCCACCATCAAGACCACAGCCTACCTGCCAAAGGAAACGGGCGTGGACGGAACCATCTCCAGCCTGTCGTACATCGCGAGTAAATCGCCTTTGTTGTTGGCCTACAGGCTGTCGCTGCTCGCCATACTCCTGTTCTTCATTTTTAACGCCAAGCGTCGTCAGAGAATTATACCTGTGGTGCCCGAGCCCGTCAACCACCAGTTGGAGTATGTCAAGCAGATAGGCACGCTCTACTACCAGAAGGGCGACCACGCCGACATGGTGCTGAAGAAGTTCAAGTACCTCAAAGAGCGTCTTCGCAGGGAAGTGCAGATCGACATCAGCGAGCCTTCGGGGGACGAGGAGTCACTGCCGCAGTTGTCGGCCTTGACGGGCTACAGCCAACATCACCTGAAGACGGTCATCAGTTGGCTCAGGGTGTTGGAACGGCAGCAGCGCCCTTACCTGACAGTAGAGGAGATGACTAAACATATAGACGAAATCAACAACATATACAACAGCATCAACTGATTATGGAACAGACAAGAATCAACCTCGGCGACTTCAGTGCCAAAATGGACGAGGTGAAGTCGGAAATCAGCCGAGTCATTGTGGGCAACAAGGAGCAGGTGGACCTGTTGCTGACGGCCGTTCTCGCTGGTGGTCACGTACTGCTTGAGGGTGTGCCAGGCACAGCCAAGACGTTGCTGGCCCGCTTGGTGGCCCGCCTCATCGACGCCAGTTTCAGCCGTGTGCAGTTCACGCCCGACCTCATGCCGAGCGACGTGTTGGGCACAACTGTGTTCAACATGAAGAGCGGTGAGTTCGATTTCCATCCTGGGCCAGTCTTTGCCGACATCGTGCTCGTGGATGAGGTCAACAGAGCACCGGCCAAGACTCAGGCCGCTCTCTTCGAGGTGATGGAGGAGCGTCAGGTCACCATCGATGGTGACACCCATCCCATGAGCGACATCTACACCATCATCGCCACACAGAACCCCGTGGAGCAGGAGGGCACCTACAAATTGCCCGAGGCCCAGCTCGACCGTTTCCTGATGAAGATAGTTATGGGCTATCCAGAAGAAAGCGAGGAGGTCCAGATTCTGGAGCGCCACCAGAACAACACCAAGTTGGTCAAGCTTGAGGATGTGAGTCCTGTGGTCAGCAGGTCGGAACTGTTGCAGCTGCGCGCCATGCTTCAGGATGTGGTGGTCGATGCCTCGCTCATGAAGTTCATTGTGGATATCTGTCAGCAGACACGTAAGAGCCGTGCCGTCTATCTTGGGGCCTCTCCACGCGCCGCTGTGGCCATGCTTCAGTCGTCGAAGGCATACGCTCTCCTTCAAGGGCGCGATTTCATCACTCCCGACGACGTGAAGTCTGTGACACCCGCCATCCTTCAGCACCGCCTCATCCTCACCGCTGACGCCGAGATGGAAGGCTACACGCCAGAGAAGGTTGCCCGTAGGTTGCTCGACAAGGTGGAGGTGCCTAAATAACATGCTCACCCCATTGATACGCGTATTATAACAATGTATCTGACCAGACGTTTCTACATCACGTTCACGGCCATCATTCTCATCATCGGCTTGGGCTATCTCTTTCCCTGGTGTTTCACCTTGGGGAAAGGATTGCTCGTTGCCTTTGCTGTATTGATTTTCACCGAGTTGGTCATGCTCTATGCGGGAAAGCGGATGCACGCCTTCCGTACCTGCTCCGACCGGTTCTCCAACGGCGACGACAACGATGTGGCTATCCGTCTCGAAAGCAGTTACGCCTTTCCCGTCAGACTTGAGGTGATTGACGAGGCTCCCACAATCTTCCAGCGCAGGGACATCTCCTATAAGTTGTCGCTACGCAAGCTTGAGGGCAAGACCCTGCACTACAAGCTGCGTCCCACCCAGCGTGGAATGTATGACTTCGGCCGTATCAGGGTGTTCGTTTCGACCGTCACGGGGATGATACAACGACGCTACACGCTCGGCCAGCCCATGGTGGTGAAGGTTTATCCCTCCTATCTCATGCTGCAGAAGTATGAGTTCATGGCCATCAGCGACTCCCTCACCGAGCAGGGTGTCAAGCGTGTGCGCCGTGTGGGCAACCACACCGAGTTCGAGCAGATCAAGGACTATGTGGCCGGTGATGACTTCCGTACCATCAACTGGAAAGCCAGCGCCCGTCGACACCAACTGATGGTCAACGTCTATCAGGACGAGAAGTCGCAGCATATCTACAACGTCATCGACAGTGGTCGCATCATGCAGCAGACCTTCAATGGCATGACCTTGCTCGACTACGCCATCAACGCGTCGCTCGTGCTCTCGTATATTGCGCTCAAGAAGTCTGACAAAGCAGGTATCCTGCCATTCTGCGAGAACGCCAACACCATACTGCCCGCTGACAAGCGAGGGGACCAGATGCACCGTATACTGGAGATGCTCTACGCCCATCACACCGACTTCGGCGAGACAGACTATTCCGCGCTCTGTGTGGCCGTGAGACGGCATATCAGCAAACGCAGCCTGCTCATCATCTACACCAACTTCGACAGCCCAAACGCCATGGAACGGCAGTTGCCCTACCTGCGTCAATTGGCACGACAGCACTGCCTGCTCGTCGTTTTCTTCAAGGACATGGAGACCAGCGACTACGTGAAAGTGAAACCATCGTCTGTGGAGGACTACTACCGTCAGGTGATTGCCGAGAAATACCTTTACGAACAGCGCAAGATTGCATCCACCCTCATCAAGAACGGCATCCACACCCTGCTGACCGCTCCCGAGGCGTTGTCGGTGAATGTCATCAACAAGTACTTGGAACTGAAAACCAGAAATGTGATATAACTTTTCCCGTTTCTCCTATGTGGTTTTCTTGCTTATAAATGTGCTTATGAGAAGACTCATTACCTTATTGTTCGCAGCCCTGTTTTGCTTGTCTGGGCTGAATGCCAGACCCAAGCCAGTGAGGATTGTTATGGCCACCTACAACCTGCGCTACATCAACCGTGACGACTCCATCGCTGGGAACGGATGGACGCAAAGGTGTCCGTGGATGGCAAGACTGATCTATGCCCACGGTTTCGAGATTTTCGGCACTCAGGAAGGGTTTAAGCGTCAGTTGGAAGACCTCAAGACCCTGTTGCCCAACTACGACTACATAGGCCTGGGGCGTGAAGACGGCAAAGAGGCAGGCGAACATTCCGCCATCTTCTACCGCACCGACCTCTTCAAGGTCATTGACCATGGTGACTTCTGGCTCTCTGAGACGCCCGACCGTCCGTCCTTGGGATGGGACGCCGCCTGCATACGCATTTGCACCTGGGGGCATTTCAAGCACATCAAGAGTGGACAGGAGTTTCTTTTTTTCTCGCTTCACATGGATCATGTGGGCAAACGGGCGCGTTCGGAATCGACGCGGTTGGTGATGGAGAAGATGAATGAGTTCGGTGACAAACTGCCGGCCATCCTGGTGGGTGACTTCAACGTTGATCAGAACAGCGATGAGTACCGCGAAATCGTCGAATCGGGCGTGTTCAACGACGCCTACAAAGCGGCGAGGTTCCGCTATGCACCCAACGGCACCTTCAACGATTTCAAACCTGCGGGTTATACTTCAAGCCGCATCGACCACATTTTCCTCTCGCCATCCATCAAGGTGGACAAGTATGCCATCCTCACCGACACTTACCGTACACGGCCCAAAGACCAGGTGGATCCACCTGTGAACCCCTACAGCATCAGGGTCCTTCCTTACATCTCCCGCACTCCCAGCGACCACTATCCTGTAAGGATAGAGGTGCTGTTGTCGGGCAAACGCAAGGATTAATCAAGTATATTCCTGCTTTATACATTTGGCGGCAATCTTCTTCAATGATGGGAGGAAGATTGCCGCCAAGAGTTAGTGTTTGTTCAGCCTATGGGATGAGTATCTTCTTCTTGTTCTTGATATAGATTCCCTTGGTGGTCGGCTGTGTCTTGATGCCGGAGAGCGTGTAATATGCGTCATCATCCGTCGATTTGGAGACGGAGGGTTGCAGGATGCCCGTGAGTTCTTCGTTGGTGAGAGAGAACAGTCCTAAGTTTGTGACGGTGATTTCGTCAGTAGATGATGGACGGGTCATGACCAGACCGTATTCGCCCCAACCGTCCTCGACATCGAAATAGAGGCATGCATCGGTGCCAACGGGCACTTCGGTGTTGAGCAAGACGTTCCTCTTTCCTGTGAGTTTCTGAATTTTCACGCCCACGTTCAGTCCTGCTTCCCCTTCGGTGTGGAAGCACAGTTTGTAGGCGCCAGTAGTGAACTGAAGCGACCTGTAGGCATTCTGATTGCTGTTCGAGTTCTGCTCGTAGCCGAAACGCAACAGCGTGGTGCTGGAGTTCATCATCCACCCGTGCTTTCTGGGCAGGTATTCCTCGGTCTCGATGCGCGGCATCCATTTCAGTGTGGTGTCGCAAGGCATGTCGAGGGAGTACTGCTTGAAGAAATCCCACATCACCTGTGATGAGTTGTTTGACTCGATGTTGTTGGTGAAGTCGTTGTGTCCCATCCCGTCAATCTCGTAGTAGATGTAGGGGAAGCTGTTGTCAAGAGCCTCATACACACTCTTGTCGTACTTGCCGGTGACCGTTGTCTTCACGGGAACGGGGTTGGCACCGATACGAGCCACCATCTCATCGACAATCACGGGCATGAGTGAGTACTTCACGAAGTCGTCTTGCTTGCCGTGGATATGAAGGAAAGGCACTGGCCGCCAGCCTGTGTGACGGAAATGGAACTCGTTGAGTTGGAATCCGCTGATGGAGGCGAAGGCCGCGAAGACATCGCTGCAAGTGTTGGTCAGTGCGTAGGTCATCATGCCTCCGTTGGAGAAACCGCAGCAGTAGATGCGGTTGCGGTCGATGGTGTATTTCGAAGCCACATCCTCGATGACGGCTTTCAGAAAATCCACGTCAGGGTTATCCTCCCCCGAAGCGTCCCATCCGTTCACTGTACCACCGAAGACGGGGAAATAAATGGGTTTGCCTTGTGGATAGACCACGATGAAACCTTCCTTGTCGGCGATCTCGTTGAATCGAGGACTATTGTTCTCCATGACACCTCCGGCGCCATGAAGTGCCATGACCACGGGGCAGTCAGTCTTCACGCTTGCGGGAACGTACAGCCAGTACTTGCGAGTCTCGCCATTGACGGAAACGTTGACCGCCTTGTTAGCGGCGATGGTCTCTTTACTGAAGCGCCAGTAGTCGAAATCGAACATTGATTGTCCGCTGCCTTGGAAAGTGAAGTAGAGGTCAGTAGTGCCGGTGATGGCGGTCGTCAGGTCGAAAGCCACTTCCGTCCATTCATTGCCTGTGGGCGAGATGGTCACTTTGCCTTTGATGGCTCCCGACTTGCTGCCCGTACGGATCAACAACATGCCTCTCTGGTTGCCCCTAACCCTTGCGCGGAAAGATTTGGCTCCCTCTGCTCCGAATTCCACGCCACGTACCTTGATGTAGTCGGAGCTGCTGATGTTCGTGACATAGCATCCGTTGTAGTCACCCTCACAGAGCACGCCTTGGCTCTGGTTGATGGTCTCAGCCTCCTGACGCTCATAAGGATTTACGGTCTGAAGGGGTTCCACTCCCTTCGCTGTGAAGGAAATGGATGGTATGGTGCCGTCGGCATTGGGTGTGAACTCCTCCACGCAAGTGGAACGCTTGAATCCGCCGCCGCCAGGCAGCTTACCGTTGTGGTAGAACATGTAATGATGTCCTCGGAACTCCACACTTCCTCCATGGATGGTGAAGCTGCCGTCGGCCTGCCCCATTATCTTGCCTTGATATGTCCAGGGACCGGTGATTTTGTCGGCTGTGGAATATGCCCAGTGCTCAGGCACACCTCCTGCGGCGTACTCAATGTAGTACTTGCCGCCGCGCTTGTAAACCCATGAGGCTTCCTCGAAGTTGGTTTTAGGGGTGCCATTGTCTTCATAGCCCTTGAAGGGTCCGAAAGCGCTCTCGTCCTTGGTCTTCACCTCTATCTCTCCACCCATAATTGACGTCATGTTCTTGGCCAGTCGGGTGTACCACAGCATGTTGTTGCCGTAGAAGAGGTAGGCTTGACCATTGTCGTCGATGAAGACTGTGGGGTCGATTTTGAACCAACCCTTGACCAGTGGTTTGTGGATGGGGTCACGATATGGTCCTGCTGGCGAATCGGCCACAGCCACACCGATACCGGGATATGCCTCTCCCTTGATGGTGGCTGTGACGTACCAGTACCACTTGCCATTGCGTTCTATGCACTGGCTGGCCCAGCAGTCGTTGTCTTGTTTTGCCCATGAAGAGAAAGTCGCAGATGTGAGTGGAGTGCCTCGGTACGTCCAATTCACCATATCGACGGTGCTGTAGAGCAGCCAGTCCTTCATGGTGAAATAGCCATTGACGGTTTCGTTCTCGTCATGGTCCACAAACAGATAGAGTGTGTCGCCATGGACGTAAGGTGCGGGGTCAGGTGTGTATCGGTCGCAGATGATGGGGTTCTGCGCACTGGCACCGCAGGCCATTGCCAAAGAGAATGTGGCAATGATGAGTCGTAGGTGTTCCATCAATTTTGATTGTCTCATACAGTATAATGTGTTAGTTTTTTGTTATCTACTTTAACTCCCCATTTGAATGATGTTGTAGATCTCATCGATCATCCCTTGTGGAAGGGCGAACCTGATGTCGTCCACATCTGTTGTGATTGCCTGCAGGAAGTGGGGCAGTTCATTCTGGTAAACATCCTTCATGTGTGCATTGGCCACGTTGCTGTGCTTGAAGGAATAGGAAATGTTGGCCAGACGGTCTGCCAGTTTCACAAATGGAGCGTATGGGGTCTCACGGATACCTTGGTAGTATTTCTCCCCGGCGCGTTCGGCTCGGTTTCGTCCTTTGTCGTTGGTCAGAGCGTAGGCGATTTCAGCAGCCATCAATGCCTGTTCCTCGTCCATGTACCGCAGGGCATGGGCTTTCACGTCGTTGTAGGTCAGACGTGCGTCCTCGATGCTGTCATGATAGTAGGCACCGAAGAACAATGGTAGCACATCGTGTTCGTCATCGCATACCTCATGGCCGTATTGATAGACCGAGTCCACCACCATGTCGAGGTGGAATCCGTAGGGATGGGTCTTGTCGTAGGTCTGGTTCACATGATCGTGCAACTGGTGGGCAGACTGCTTGATGGCTTCAATCGTTTCTGCGTACTTGGCTATGTACTCTTGGAATTCATTCTGGGTCATAATCGTTGTCTTTGTTTTTCAACTCTTTTCTCAGTTAAGGGTAGGGTGGGGTGCTCAACGCTATCTTCTCATCCAGTACTTGCGTTCGTCATCGTCCATTTTCTCAATGGCATAGCGGAGGGAGGTGCGAGGCATCTCATGTGCGTGCTGCTGTAAAAACGCGCGCAATAAATCCATGCTGACATACTTGCCCATTTCGCGCAGCATCCATCCCACCGCCTTGTGCATGAGGTCGTGAGGGTGGTGGAGGTGCATCTCTGCATATCGCAGGCAATAACTTGGGTCGCCATCGCGTGAGGTGGTCCATGAGCAGACGATGCTCATCCGCTTTTTCCATAGATTGTCGCTGTGGGCGAGTTCATCGAGCACTTGCAGTTTTGGTGTCGTGATAAGGGTTGGCAGCAACAGCCACCTGCCCAGGATCTTGGGGGCCGACAGATCCACCAGGTCCCAATTGTTGGCCTGGTGGGCATATTGCAGGTACATCCTCAGGATTTCGTCGCGGCGACGGATGGCGTCCTGGTTGTCGGCGAGTTTGGGTTTTGCCAGTCTTTCGAATTGACTGACGAGAATCAGCAGTCCGCACAGTCTCACCTCGTGCCAACGGCTCATCAGCAGGGTAGGTATCTCTTCCAAGGGTGTGTCCTGCGCTTGTTTCACGACCTCTCGTGTCTGAGGCACCTTCAGCCCCAGGAATTCATCACCCTCTCCGTATTCACCTTCGCCAGTCTTGAAGAAGCCCATCAGCACTTGTCGCTGCGCCTCGTTGCGCATCGACTCCATCAACGCGATGATATCTTCTGCCAGCATCTTTTTCCGTTATTGCTTAGGGGTCAATATAACTCTTGTTCTATACTGTTGGCAAAGTTACGAAAAGTCGAGTGAAATAAAAAGGAAAACTTGTTTTTCTTTCATTTCCGAGACAGAGTAACTTCGGTAAAGCCAATGTTACGAAAAGTCGAGTGAAATAAAAAGGAAAACTTGTTTTTCTTTCATTTCCGAGACGGAGTAACTTCGGTAAAGCCATAGTTACGAAAATCGAGTGTGGAATGAAAAAAACTCCCTTATATTTTAGAAACCAAACAGATATCCAAGTTGTTTTTCGTCGGTTTGTGGAAAAGTTGAGGCCTGCGCCAGAAAACAATCAGAGCCGAATAAAAGGTTTGTCCCCTATGATTGCCGCATAGCGCGGATACTGGGATTTGTTCCTAAAGCAAACTCCTTTTTAATCCATCTTGGAAAAAATAATGGAATGTTCTCAGGATAAGGGTCACTGCTCACTCCAGGATTGACCTCAACAACAAAATCTGGGGTAGCGTCTATCACATAATAAGGAGCATTCAGCGTTTTAAGTCTTTCCACTGCCTTAGCGACGACTTCTGGAATTATGCCGCTGCGATGGTAGGCATGGTGCTTGATAATCCAATAGCGATCCTCTTGAAACATGGTCTGTTTAGGCATGAATTGCCTGACAATGTATGGCGGCTTCAAAGTTTCTCGTTCTTCTTTGTAGGCCTCCGCCAGCCTTTCTATACTCACATCCGGCCATACGGGTAAATCTTCCTCAGTATGACTTTCTGGGAACATGTATTTCAGCGACTTGACACTGCTGCGTACAAATGCCCGTTTCCAGCCAAGACTTTTTATGGTTGCAACTGTATTTCTGTTAAGTTCATACGTTACAAAAGACGGTATCGTTAAATCTTGTATCAACGGCAGATACACACTCATGTCGTTTGTGGCATGATAGTCTTGCCATCGCGATATGTAACGTGGATCAGTTGGGAAATCTTTCTCTTCACTGATCATATACGAGCGATACAATAATTGTTCTGCTTCAGGATGAGGTGTGTCAGATACGCTGATTCCACATTTTCTCATCGCGTCCATCTCATTGAGCCACCCATTATGGAAATCCGGTGTACTTGGCTCGAAACATTCAGATTGGTATATGATTTGAAGATTCATATTTTTGTGTTGTTTTCTTCTGTACGAAACAGGGCATGAAGCCATGCTGCAACGCTTAATCGAGCGCCATAATCGATGTAAGCCTGAAATTCCATCTCAAAGACATTGCTCTCAAGGAAACGCTTCGTCTCGATAGGGGAGAAATAATGATTGTTAGTAAGCGCGTATGCCTCCTCGAAGAGTTTTTTTGTAACGGGCTTCGCCATCTCCAATCCACTTAGACTCAGACCGAACATATCGGCAACATAACAATATTGGCTCAATTCTCGTGGAAGAATATCCTTAAAATAGTTACGTGCCCACCATTTCGGCACATCCTCTTGCTCTCCCACACGTAAACTGGCAATTTGTTGAATAATGCCCATGTCAGAAAAAGGAGTGACTAACTTTATCCCTGCCGGAGCATAATACATGTCATTTTCCCCGCTTACTTCGAACTCATCACCAATAGCAAGTTTAAGGGTGGATTCCTTACCGACGGATTCCACAAACAGACTGTCGCCACCCTGGCCAGAGAAAACAGTTGTCACTCCCAAATCTCTGTATCTTTTCACTATAATTTGACTGATGTCGAAGTCTTTGAAAGCTACACCGTATGGTGTCTGGCACTTTGGGCAGTTCTCAATATGACTGTAGAAAGGATGCTCATCAATGTCTATCAGTTCTGCATGACTGGCATAATCTGCCATGACTTCTTGTACTCGTCGTTCTGTGCGAAATTCCCAGCGATTGCACGTGAAACCTATGGCTACAAATGGTATTCCCAGTTCACGAAGCCATGCCATGATGATGCTTGAATCAAGTCCACCACTCAAATGTACTCCGACCTTCTCGCCACTGAACTTTGAGAAGTATTCCTCGACGGCAGACATTAAACTACTTCGACTGCATCCATTGACCAACGTAACGGGAGAATAGACAATTTCTGAGTCTTGTTTTTCGCTGTTCCACTCATGGCCTGGCTCAATCACTGCAAAATGAGGGAAAACCAGCTGATTGCGGATTTGGTCTTTGTGCTCCACGTGAATGGCATACTGCTTTTCGTTCTCCAAAAAAGCGTTGATGTCGAAATCGCGCCACATACCCTCTTGCAGTTCCTTCCAGATGTCTTGTTGTTTCTTTTTTGTCTGAGTGTTGTAAAAAAGGAAAGAACGGTCGTAGTATTTAGGCCGAGTGATTACTTTATCATTCATAAGAATATCATTACAGGGTTGTAGTGAATCCATTGTTTGTCGAAGCAATCGGCAGGCATCCCATCTTCAATAATCCAGGCATGCATTCGCACCGTAGGGAGGAATGCTCCTATGAAGAGAACACCGTACTGTTTGAAGCGTCGGGAAGTAGTGGCGATGAAGATGGAGCGCGGAAGGCACAGGGTCTGTTGGCTCTTCAAGTCGGGATACAGATTGTAGTAAAACAAAGAAGCGTCTCCGGCATTTGAAAAAAGGTTGAGGTGGAAATGAATGAATACGTTCATCACTGGATAACAATGGAGGCAAAGCCATGTGATCAACCTGCCATACATCTTTGCTATCCATGCTTGCTTTATCGCTTTCCAGCCGTTACTCTTTTCGTGGTACAGCATCATGAATGGGTTGTTGACCGCATCAATATCTCGTCGCTTCTCATCACTGATACTATCTGCCAACTCATTATTGAAATCGTCTCGGCTTTTATCCTTTTCGCAAATTAAGCATCCAAGGAATCGGTTGAACCGGAACTCCTTTCCGTAATAAAAAATAGGTCGGTTAATTGCTCTCATTTGATAATTTACTTACAATACTCCCCCAGCTGCACTTGAAACAGGCTGGGGGAGATGAGATAGCTAAACAGCAATTTAGTTGATAACTGGACGACCGCCTGTGCTGCTGTCCTTCTTCATGTGAAGTTTGTAGTTGCGGTTAGCATCCTCAACGCCCACAGACTTGGATCCTTGAACGTTCTTGCTCGTAGCGTAAATGTTTACACCGAGGAGTTTGTTGATGATTTTCTTCATGATGATAGTTATTGTTAGTTGTGAGCCTACTCTGTTATTGCTTTTCGGCATCCGCAGTTGATTCTACAATTCTCTTACAATCCAGTTGCCTGGCGAAGCCCAACTTTCGGCACGTTTGTTAAACCCTGCTCTGTGCAAAGCTTCTCTCACTTCAGATGCGTTGGGTTGAGAGCCTGTTCTTGACGATACGACCTGGATGATATACCCTTTAGGTATTCCCGCATCGACAAAATCGCGTGGTGCTTGCAATAGAAAAGTTTTCATAATGACGAAGTATAGGAAGGTTTTACCAGATTGCGATAAAATAAAGGATGAAGAGCAATACAATCACCCATTTCCAGTGGCGTTTCAGAAGTAAAGTCAATTTACCAACAGGGTCTGCAGCTTCCCACTCGGCCTTGCGCTCTGCCAGTTCCTTGGCTTTTCTCGTAGCTGCTTCTGCCTCTTCGGCTACTCGTCTTGCTTTTGCCTCTTCGGCTTTTCTCATATTCTCTTCTTTCTTGATTTGGCATTCACGTTCGTAAGTTGCCTTTTCTTCTGGAGTCCCGAGATGTTCTATGTAGTATCCTTCATAGTAAGCATTGGCGAACTTGCTGAAGCGGCTGATGTCCAAATTGTTGAATCCGGATTTCTCAGAACTATTATCGGCCGTTTTGTCGTCTGGGACCTCGTAAGATAGTTTGATGGATGAGGCAAAGGCCAAGGACTTGAGAATGGAAGGTGTGATTTGGAAAAAGATGGCGGTGGTAAAGTTGTAACCTCCACGTGTGCCAGCAGGTGAGAAGAATCCTTGCAATTCATAGTTTTTCTTACCATCTATAACAAGATGAAGTTTGGCATCGCTCAGGAGGAAGCAGTTTGTATCGTCCGACAAGAGTAGAAACAATCCCTCTTTGTACGTATGCTCGGTTGCGTTAACGTAGTCTTCAAGGCTTCTCACATAGTATTCATCCTCGTCTTTCTCGTCATCGTCTTCGTAATCCTTTATACATTGTTTGAGGTCATAGTATTCAACAACATTTACAATGTTCAATGTGGCCGTTTGTGGATTACGCACCCATTTTTTATTCTCGGATGATAAGAACATCTTTTTTGTGTCGAAGGGTTTGTAGAATTTAAAGCAGCTCTTTTCGCCAATCACGGTTTCTGTTAATTGAATCATAGTTGATATTGATTAGTGGTTAGTGACATCGTATCTCCTATAAAAGGAAGTCTGGTGCGATTTCTGTTGCAAATTTAACAAATCAAATATCATATTGACGGACAGTCGGTGATTCAAATTGGTTCATTCCGCTGGTTCAAATTGGTTCATTTTTAGATTCATAGTGGTTTATAAAACAAAAAGACCTGATTATCAATTTGATGTGCAGGTCTTTCAGAGAGGAAATAAATGGGGGGAGAAAAGTTATCTCAAAGTCTCAATTGTTCTAAGTAGTCGAGGTTGCTAAGGTCGCAGTCTTTGGCAACTCGCTCCCAGACCAGGATGGTGGAATCACTTTTAGAGTGGTCGAGGCGATAGATACCGAGAAAAGTGTAGGTGGAGTCTTGGACATCCTTCATGAATGTGATACGAAGTTCTTTGAAAGTAGTGACGCGGAGGTAATTGTCGGCATTTCGGCTGGTAACAGCGTCATGGGGGTAGCCTGTTGTATCGGTAGGTGTCCAGTACTCGGTAATGGTGGGCATCAGACTGTCAGCATTACCCTCATTGTGCCATTCTGGGTGATGGTACATTGGTCCCCATATAATGATGCTGTTGTGATGTGGTAAGGGTTCGCTCCATGGATGCAGCGTGTCGGTTACTCCAAAGAGACGAAGGTATTCTTCTGTGGAATGGAATGACTGACCGCACCGTAGAATGTATGCCTCTCTATTGCTGTCACTTTTGTGATAGAGAAGAAAGAAAAGCATAGCGATAACAAGAATACTCAAGATGCTGGTGTTGACGGCGATGGCTTTCCGGTGCGACATACCGAGCCAATTGGCTCTCTTTTCTGGTATTGGTTCTGGTGATTTCGGTTCGTAGGGTTGTGGTGTGGGTGAAGCATCATCGTTGGCGGTGGATGAACGGAAAGCATCCCAGTCTTTGGCGCCGAGGAACAGTGAGAGAACATCGAGTGTGGAACGGCGTGGGGATGCAGTGCCACTCACATATCCCCAAAGACGTTTGAGGGTGCTGACGCTGACGGAAGTGTGTGTTTGTTCTGATATCCTGGCACTAAGATAGTCGAAGTCCTTGGGAGTAGAGATTTTGCATCCCACTTTCTCCTCAATGTTTTTTTTCAGTCGTTCGATGTCTTGTTGCAGTTCCATAATAGAATAAGTGATTTTGGTCGAAAATTAATAAAGCGATTGATAAAACCAATGATTACCAATCGCTTGTTGTGCCCAGAGCGGGACTCGAACCCGCACAGCCGTTATGGCCAAGGGATTTTAAGTCCCTCGTGTCTACCATTCCACCATCAGGGCGACCTATTTTAGAATGCGGATGCAAAATTAGTCATTATTATGCGAAAAGAAAAATTTTTTCTCAAGAATATGTTTTGATAATAAAGGCTTTTTTCGTATTTTCGCATGAAAAATATCAGGTGGCGATGATATTACAGGCTTCATCGTGAGAATAAACGCTAAATAATTGCAACTATATGAAGAAAACGACAATGCTACTGCTCATGGCATGCGCCATGATATTCGCTACGAGCTGCAACGGACAGAAGAGCGGCGAAGAAGGGCCCACAGTACGTCTCGAGACTACTGCCGGTGACATCGTGATACGTCTCTACAACGACACGCCGGGTCACCGTGACAATTTCCTGCAGAACGTGCGCGACGGACTCTACGACGGTGTAACCTTCCACCGGGTGATTCGCAATTTCATGATCCAAACAGGCGATCCCCATACCCGTCCGGGGGAAGAGCCTGCCGACACCAACGAGCTGGGCCCCATGATTCCAGCAGAGATACACTATCCACAGCACTATCATAAGAGAGGTGTGGTGGCGGCCGCACGCGAGGGCGATGACGTTAATCCCCAAAAGCAGTCCGACAAGTACCAATTCTATATTGTCACTGGCCGGAACTACACCGATGACCAAATCAGTGCTACAGAGGATGGATTGTACGAAGCCAAGGTGGATGAGGTTTATCATAAGTATGTGGCTGACAACCAGGAGAAGGTGGATGCGCTCAGTAAAGCTCGTGACCACAAGAAACTCAGCGACTACCTCGACTCCCTGCTCACAGAGGCTAAATACTACGTGTCGGAGAATCCTCCCGCCCCCATACCACCAAAGCTGAAGCGCGACTACAAGATGTATGGCGGCGCCATACACCTCGATCGCGACTACACTGTTTTTGGCGAGGTCATTGAAGGCATGAAGGTGGTCGATGACATCCAAAAAGTGAAGACCGACAGCAAGGATGTTCCATTGCGCGAGATACGAGTAATCAAAGCCACTGTTAGGCCTTAGGATTAGGCCATAGGCGCTGGCTTAACGAGCACGAGACAAAAGAATAAAACTGCAAAGATGATTATCAACAGACACCGACTATCCAACGGATTGACCATCGTCCACAGCCCGTTTCCCGGCACGCAGATGGTGGCTGTCAACATACTGTATAAGGTGGGTTCACGCGACGAGGACCCCGACCATTCCGGATTTGCCCATCTGTTCGAACACTTGATGTTTGGAGGCAGCCAGAATATCCCCAACTTCGACATGCCCTTGCAACTTGCTTCGGGCGATAACAACGCTTTCACCACCCCCGACTACACCAACTACTACGAGACGGTGCCTGCAGCCAACGTTGAGACGTGTTTCTGGTTGGAGAGCGACCGAATGCGTTCGCTGGCTTTCACTCCTGAGTCGCTGCAAATTCAGCGAGGGGTTGTGATGGAGGAATTCCGTAAAAATTATCTTAACGTGCCATATGGCGACCTCATGCACCTGATTTGTGCGCTTTCCTACAAACACCATCCTTACCGATGGCCCACCATAGGACGAGAGCTCTCACACATTGAGCATGCTACGATGCCCCAAGTGAAGGACTTCTTCTTCCGCTACTACAACCCCGACAACGCCATATTGAGTGTCGTCGGCAATATCTCATTCGACGAGACTGTCCGTTTGGCCGAGAAGTGGTTTGGTGACATCCGCCGCACCTCACCGCCGAAACTTCCTATCGCGCCAGAACCTCCTCAGCAACGGCAAAGAAGAATGACCGTGAAGCGTCCCGTGCCGCAGAGTGTGCTTGTCATGACTTTCCACCTTCCCAAGCGACTGACTGAAGAATACCACACCTGCGACATGATTACCGACGTGTTGGGCAGAAATGCCAGCAGCCGTTTGGTCAAACGGTTGACCATCGACCGCAAGGTTTTCACCAGTGTGTTCTCGCAGGTGTCGGAACATCTCGACACAGGATTGCTCGAAATCTTCGGTTTCTTGTCGGATGATGTCGATATGAAGACAGCCGAGGAATCCGTGTGGCATGAACTGGAGTTGCTCAAGCGGGACGATGTGGATAACCACGAACTCGAGGCCGTGAAGAACAAGTACCTTACCACCTACGAGGTTCAAAACTGCGACTACCTGAAGCGTGCTCAGTCACTCGCCTTCTTCGAGATGTTGGGCGACGTCAACTTCATGGAGCGTGACGTGGAAATCTATGCCGGCATCACGCCCACAACTTTTGCTAAGGTCTGCCGTAAAACACTCACGAAAAAGAATTCCAGCGTTCTCTGGTACATGAAATCGTGACGGGAAGCCAAAAAAACAGAGATAGAAACCATCTACTTGCGGAAAAAGTGCTAACTTTGCATCTTCAAAGGATATATATACACACGTTAGCGCCATCATCAAAAAGAAATTCAAGAATAAATATTATTATAAAGAATGGGAAATAATATTCAGGAACTGGCAGAGAAACTTCTTCACGAGGGTGTGGAGAGGGGTAATGCCGAGGCGGACAAGATTATCTCCGCCGCTAAAGAGAAAGCTGCAGGCATCGTGAAGGCAGCCAACGAAGAAGCACAGAACATCGTGGCCGAAGCCAAGAAGAAGGCCGACGAACTTGACAGCAACACCAAAGCCGAGTTGAAGATGTTTATCGCTCAGAGTATCAACGCCCTCAAGTCGGAGATAGCCAACGTCGTGGGCAACAAGATTGTTAAGCAGACGGTGAGCGAGGTGACTGGCGACAAGAATTTCCTTCATGAGTTCATTCTCCGACTGGCCGAGAAATGGGCTGGGGGAGAGGACCTTGTCATCTCCACAGCCGACGCCGCTGCCTTGAAATCTCTTTTCGCCACCAAGGCCAAAGCCCTTCTTGACAAGAAAGTGAAGATTGAGCAGGTCAATGGAAACCCCACATCCTTCGTCATTGGTCCGTCAGACGGTTCCTATAAGGTGAACTTTGGCGAGGAGGAGTTTGAGAACTATTTCAAGACCTTCCTCCGTCCACAGCTTATCGATATGTTGTTCTAAAGCCCCCGAAAAAAACGTTATGGGTAGCTACTATTGCTTAATGGCGGGTGCGCCCGACATCACTCTCGACACCAAACAGGGGTTCACGGTGCTGGAGTTCAAAGAGCAGCTGGAAGACATCATCAGCGAGTCAGACCAGAAACTGCTCTACTATTTCTATCTCCACTACGATTGCAGGAACCTGGTCAAACTGCTCAAGAATCCTGAGAGCGAGATTGACCCGCGAGGCAACCTCAGTTTGGACCAGCTCAACGACCTGATCACCCATGCACGAGAGTTGAACTTCAACGTTCACCGCTATCCGGATTTCATGTCTATCTTCGCACGTGAGTTCAACTACAACAAGGACAAGGCGGGATGGTTCGCTGAGGATGTCATGGAGTTGGAGTACTACACCTACGCCCAGACCGTCAAGAACAAGATGATGCGCCAATGGTACAGCATGAACCTCAACCTTGGTAACATCCTCACCGCTCTGATTGCCAAGAAGTACGGATGGAACGTTGGCGACTACATCATGGGTGACAACGAGGTGAACGAGATGATACGTACCAACCGCACCACCGACTTCGGACTGGGCAGCGAGCTCGACTACATGCCGCAGTTGATGAGGATTGTGTCCACTCAAGACCCTGTGGAGAAGGAACGCGAAATCGACGCTTTCAAATGGGCATGGCTCGACGATGCCACATTCTTCGATCCTTTCACCATCGAGGCTGTCTTCGCCTACCTCATCAAACTCGACATGCTTGAGCGTTGGGCCATTCTGGACGTGGAGGAAGGCAAAAAGACCTTCCGCTCCCTCATCGAGAACCTGCGCAAGTCGGCACAGGTGCCCGAGGAATTCCAGCACAAGGACTTATTCAAGAGGAAGACATAACAGGTAAGTTCTATTTTTCCCGATTTTTCGAGTCAGAAATCATACTTCCGCTGATATAAAGGATGTATGGGATAGAGAATAAATCGCAGCGTTTTTTAGAAGTTACCTAAGTAAACAGAGGAAATAAATAAAATAAACATAACGACAAATGACAAAAGGTACTGTTAGTGGCGTTATCGCCAATATGGTGACCCTGATAGTTGACGGACCGGTGGCTCAAGGAGAAATCTGCTACATCGAGACCGGTGGAGACCGTCTGATGTCGGAGGTTATCAAGGTCGTGGGCAAAGACGTCTATGTCCAGGTGTTCGAGAGCACACGAGGACTGAAGGTCGGAGCCGTGGCCGAATTCACAGGACACATGCTTGAGGTGCGCCTCGCGCCGGGTATGCTGTCGAAGAACTACGACGGACTCCAGAACGACCTCGACAAGATGGAGGGCGTTTTCCTCAAGCGAGGACAATACACCAATCCGCTCGACGAGGACCGTGACTGGATTTTCAAGCCCATCGTCAAGGTAGGCGACGTGGTACAGGCCTCCGATTGGCTCGGTGAGGTTATCGAGAACAGCCAGCCCCTGAAGATCATGGTTCCTTTCCAGATGGAGGGCAAGGCTACGGTGAAGTCAATCGCAGCCGAGGGCACTTACAAGATTGTGGACACCATCGCTGTCTTGGTGAAAGAAGACGGCACAGAGTTGAAGGTCGATATGATTCAGCACTGGCCAGTGAAGTTCGCCATGACCAACTATGCGATCAAACCCCGTCCATTCAAACTCCTTGAGACAGGCGTTCGCACCATCGACACCTTCAATCCCATCACCGAGGGTGGAACAGGCTTCATCCCGGGTCCTTTCGGTACGGGCAAGACGGTGCTTCAGCACGCCATCAGCAAACAGGCCGAGGCCGACATCGTGATTATCGCCGCTTGTGGTGAGCGTGCCAACGAGGTGGTGGAGATTTTCACCGAGTTCCCTGAACTTGACGACCCTCACACTGGACGCAAGTTGATGGAGAGAACAATCATCATCGCCAACACATCGAACATGCCGGTTGCCGCCCGTGAGGCTTCGGTTTATACGGCAATGACCATGGCTGAGTACTATCGCAGCATGGGACTTCGTGTTCTGCTCATGGCCGACTCCACATCGCGTTGGGCACAGGCCCTGAGAGAGATGTCGAACCGTATGGAGGAACTTCCTGGTCCCGACGCTTTCCCAATGGACCTTTCAGCCCTCATCAGCAACTTCTACGGCCGCGCTGGTTATGTGGTGCTCAACAACGGCAAGGTGGGATCCATCACATTCATCGGTACGGTATCGCCAGCTGGTGGTAACCTCAAGGAGCCAGTGACAGAGAGCACCCGCAAGGTGGCACGCTGTTTCTATGGACTGGAGCAGGACCGCGCCGACAAGAAGAGATACCCTGCCGTCAACCCCATCGACTCCTATTCGAAGTACCTTGAATATCCTGAGTTCGCCGACTATATCAAGGGAGTCATCGATGACAAGTGGATCGGCAAGGTGAACAACCTCAAGACACGCATGCAACGAGGAAAGGAAATCGCGGAGCAGATCAATATTCTTGGTGACGACGGAGTTCCAGTGGATTACCACGAGACATTCTGGAAGTCGGAAGTCATTGACTTCATTCTCCTTCAGCAGGACGCTTTTGACGAGGTGGACGCAGTGACTCCCCTTGTCCGTCAGGAGGCCATCGTAAACAAGGTGATGCAGATTTGCGAGATAGACTATAAATTCGACAACTTCCTCGACGTGGTTGATTACTTCAAGAAACTCATTAACCTCTGCAAGCAGTGGAACTACTCAGAGTACAAGTCGGAACAGTACTACGACTTCGAACGCCAGATTGACGAGTTCCTTGCGCCACATGTAGATTAATCATATAGATTAAAAAGCAACAGATTATGGCAACAACAGCATTCCAAAAAGTATATACCAAGATCAGCCAGATCACGAAGGCCACTTGTTCCCTCAAGGCCAAAGGCGTGGGCTATGACGAACTTGCCCGTATCAACGGCCGTCTGGCCCAGGTGGTGAAGATTGCCGGCGACGACGTGACTCTCCAGGTGTTTGAAGGCACTGGCGGCATTCCCACCAACGCAGAGGTGGTGTTTCTCGGCAAAGCGCCATCACTGAAGGTGAGCGACCAGTTGGCAGGACGTTTCTTCAACGCCTACGGCGACCCCATTGACGGTGGACCAGCCATCGAGGGCAAGGAGGTGGAGATTGGCGGTCCTTCCGTCAACCCCGTGCGTCGTAAGCAGCCCAGCGAGCTCATCGCAACCGGTATCGCAGGTATCGACCTCAACAATACGCTCGTCTCGGGACAGAAGATTCCATTCTTCGCCGACCCCGATCAACCCTTCAACCAGGTGATGGCGCTGGTGGCACTCCGTGCCAAGGCCGACAAGATCATCCTCGGCGGTATGGGTATGACCAACGACGACTACTATTTCTTCCGCAACACCTTCTCCAACGCAGGTGCCCTTGACCGTATCGTATCGTTCATGAACACTACTGAGGACCCCGCTGTGGAACGACTGCTTGTGCCAGACATGGCACTGACAGCAGCCGAGTATTTCGCTGTGGAGAAACACGAGAAAGTACTGGTGCTGCTCACCGACATGACATCGTATGCAGACTCGCTCTCCATCGTGTCGAACCGTATGGACCAGATTCCATCCAAGGACTCTATGCCAGGCTCACTCTACTCCGACCTCGCCAAGATCTACGAGAAGGCCGTGCAGTTCCCACCCGAAGCCGGTGGCGGTTCCATCACCATCATCGCCGTGACCACACTCAGCGGCGGTGACATCACACACGCTGTGCCCGACAACACTGGTTATATCACTGAGGGACAGCTATTCCTCCGTCGCGACACCGACATAGGCAAGGTCATCATCGACCCGTTCCGTTCACTTTCTCGTCTGAAACAGCTTGTGGCAGGAAAGAAGACCCGCAAGGACCACTCACAGATCATGAACGCGTCCATCCGTCTCTACTCCGACGCCGCAAACGCCAAGACCAAGCTCGAGAATGGTTTCGACCTTACCGACTACGACAACCGATGCCTCGACTTCGCCAAGGAGTATTCCGACAAGCTGCTGGCCATTGACGTCAACCTCGACACGACAGAGATGCTCGACGTGACATGGAAGCTGCTCTACAAGTACTTCAAACTCGAGGAAGTGAACATCAAGAAAGAATTAACCGACCAGTACTGGCATGAATAGGATTTTTAGGCATTAGATGTTAGACATTAGCCCTTAGCTAAGAGCATCAATCTCAGTTATAGCCAGTGTCTGGCTTCTAAAGCCCAAAAAGTTCAATGTTCAAAATTGCGATTAAGTGAGTACAAAAGAGAACTTCTTCTCATTTTGTCGAGCGTGAGCAATTTATCTAATGTTCAATGTTCAATAAAATAACATGGCCATAAAGTTTCAATACAATAAAACCTCGCTTCAGCAAATCGAGAAGCAACTGAAAGTGCGCGTGCGCACCTTGCCCATCATCAAGAGCAAGGAGACAGCGCTGCGCATTGAGGTGAAGAAGAGCAAGGAGGAGGCTGTGAAATTGGAGCGGGAGCTTGAGAGCCAGATTGCCGGATATGAGTCGATGTACGCGCTCTGGGGTGAGTTTGACCCCTCGCTTGTGGAACTCAAGGACGTGGAGCTCGCTGTCAAGAAGATAGCTGGTGTTCGTGTTCCTGTGCTCAACAACATACGGCTCGAGGTGAAGCCTTTCGGTGTGTTCAGCAGTCCCAAATGGTACTTTGACGGCATATACCTCCTTGAAGGTCTGGCCAAGACCGCCGTGGAGCGTGAGTTCGTGCTGGCCAAAGTCGGATTGCTGGAGCATGCTCGCAAGAAGACCACTCAGAAGGTGAATCTCTTCGAGAAGGTGCAGATTCCCGGTTTCCAGGAGGCAGTGAGGAAAATCAAGCGTTTCATGGAGGACGAGGAGAACCTCTCCAAGTCTTCGCAGAAGATTCTGAAGGCCCTTCAGCAGAAAAGAAAGGAGGAAGAGGAGTCATGATTGAGAAAATGAAAAAACTCACCTTCTTGGTGACAAGCAAGGAATATGAGCCTTTCCTCGATGGAATCAGGCAGTTGGGTGTGGTCCACATCGCTGAGAACCAGAAGGGTGCCACCAGCAGCGAGCTGCAACGCTACCTTGACAAGGCCAACCGCTATAAGGAGGCCTTGAAAAGCATGGACTATGCCGTGAGTGCCTACGCTGACGAGGCATCACCCGCTCCCGAACCCCTGAAGGCTGATTTCAATAAGGCGGAGGATGTGCTTGAGCAACTTGACACCCTGCTCGCCCAGGAGAACCAACTCAAGCACCAACTCGACGATGTCCACAAGTGCCAGGAACAACTCTTCCCCTGGGGCAACTTCGATTGGAACACTCTTAAGGAACTGGAGCAATATGGCTTCAATGCCTATTTCTACTCATGTTCCCCTAAGCTGTTCCAACCAGAATGGCAGAGCCAGTACTTCGCCACCGAAATCACGGACTACAACAAGAAGACCTATTTCGTGGCATTCGCCAAGCAGACTCCTGACATCAACGCGGAACTGTTGCAACTGCCCGACCAAAGCCTTGACTTCTACAATAAAGAAGAGGAACGGCTGAAGATAGAGCTGGAGGAAACCAGAAAACAACTCTACACACTGAGTTGCCAGAACAAGCCATCTGTTCTCGCCGCACAAACTGAGAACGAGAACGGCATCGACCTCTCCAAAGTGCATCTTAACACCGAGTCTATAGCCGCCGATGCTGTCAAACTGATGGAAGGATGGGTGATGGAAAAGAATGAGAAAGAGGTTGTTGACTATCTGGAGAAGAACCGTATCTTCTATGAATTGGCAAAGCCGACCTTGGAGGATGACGTTCCGATAAAAATCACCAACGGATGGTATTCAAGGCTCTTTGAGCCCATCTTAAAGATGTACTCTCTGCCCAGCTACCACGACCTCGATGTCACTCCCTATCTCGCGCCATTCTTCATGCTTTTCTTCGGACTCTGCATGGGCGACGCCGGATACGGAATCCTTATCTTCGCCGTGAGTTGTATTCTCTCTCGGAAACTCGATGCCGACAAGAAAGGCTACGCCTATCTGGGCATGTTCCTCGGAGGAATGACCATCATCGTGGGAATACTCACAGGCTCTGTTTTCGGTATCAACCTCAGCCGTCAGGAATGGGCTTTCCTCGCTCCCGTGAAGAAATACTTCATCAGCGAAGACAACTACCAGATTGCTGGCTATAGCCCCATGATGGTAATATCGGTCATCATCGGTCTCATACAGGTGCTCTTCGGTATGGTACTCTCCGCAGTGAAGGCCGCAAGGCTTTACGGATGGAAATACGGCATCGGACGTATGAGTTGGGTGGTGGGCATTCTCACAGCCCTCGCCACATTCGGACTCCCCGCTTGTGGTGTGGCGCTGCCCCAATGGCTCGTGTATGTCCTCTATGCCGTGCTGGCTGTCTGTGTCATCGGCATCTTCTTCCTTAACAGCCCCGGCAAGAACATCTTCCTCAACATCGGTACTGGTGTGTGGGACACCTACGGCATGTCCACCGGCTTGCTCGGCGACCTGCTGTCCTATATCCGACTCTTCGCGCTCGGACTCACTGGTGGTGTGTTGGGTGGCGTGTTCAACACTCTGGCCATCGACCTCACATCGGGCATGTCTTGGGGAGTGCGCTGGTTGCCCATGCTCATCATCCTGCTCTTAGGACACGGCATCAACTTCGCGCTCTGCATGATTAGCTCATTCGTGCACCCCATGCGACTCACTTTCGTGGAGTTCTTCAAGAACGCACAGTTCGAGGGTGGTGGCAAGGCCTACGACCCCTTCCGCGTCAAGACCTATAAATAGGCATTAGGCTTACGGCATTATGCTTTAGGAAACAACAAGATTATCAATAAATAAAAAATAAATTCATTAAAACAAACAAGAAAAGAACATTATGGAAAATTTTGAAATTTACCTTCTCGCCTACTTAGGAGTAGCATTGTGTGTGGCACTCTCAGGTATCGGTAGTTCAATCGGTGTGACTGTCTGCGGCAATGCCGCTATCGGCGCCTATAAGAAGAATCCGGCATCCTCAGGATCGTATATCGGCTTGGCTGCCCTTCCATCATCACAGGGACTTTACGGCTTCGTGGGGTTCTTCATGCTCAAGTCTCACGTCACTGAGTCGTTGACCTTGTTCCAGGCATGCGCTATCTTCGGCGCCGGTCTTGCATTGGGTCTTGTGGCTTGGATTTCCGCTATTCGTCAGGCTAAGGTTTGTGCCAATGGTATTTCCGCTATCGGCGCTGGTCACAACGCATTCGGTACCACTATGGTGTTGGCTGTGTTCCCAGAGCTTTACGCCATCCTCGGTCTGCTTGTGCTCATCCTCATCTCGAGCGCCATCTAAACTCCTTGTAGGATAATCCATTTCCGCCCTAACGGACGATGATTGCAGAGTGCGAACAATTTTTCACTTTGCTTATGACAAATCAAACCAGCCATCCCCAAATCAGAGGATGGCTGGTCTGCTTAAAGATGGACGCCATGAAATACACGGCAATGTGTATGATTATTTCATCAGCACTTTTCTTCCGTTGTGGATATAGAGGCCTTTTGTTGTGGGCTGTTTGCTGAGGCGCACACCACTCAGGGTGTACCACGCATCGTCGTCCAACCCTTTCTTTTCGTTATTGATGCGAACGATGGCAGAAGCCTCGGTATTGCTAAATTGCAAATTAAGGCTGTTGACATCCAAAGTAGGTTCGTCACATAATAAGCCTTCAGTCAATTGGAAATATGCGCGGAAAGCGTTGATGGATACATTTGCTTCGGGATAGTATAGACTGTTGTTGCTTCCCAAGAACATGACAGACTTGTTAACATCGTTGAACAGAACAGGGTTGTAAGTGCCGATGAAAGTGACGTAGTCTGTCTCGATACTTGAGGCAGTTTCGTTTTGTTTTGTCACGCCGACGAACATGGGATTGATGATGTCTTCACCTTCATCCCATTTGATGATGTATGGTTTTCCTGCTTCTATCTCCTGGGCATCTGTAAATTCCATGTACAGGGTTCCATCGACAAAATTAGTGCTGCTTAGTGTCATCAGTTGAGTCGGTTCGAGTTGTTCTCTCACCTGTTCTGCTGTCAAGTTGAAGGGCAGGCAAATGGTGTTCCAGTCTCCGTCCTTGTAAAGAGTGCGGCCATCGAGGAATACAAAAATACTCTTGTCGGTAGGCAGACTTGAGATGAGATCGGTATTGTCACTATTGTCGTTAAGTGGTGCCACAACCAAATCGCCGGAGTTTGTATAATAATAATTGTTGAATTGGAAGTTTTCGCCAGGTACATCAGCAGTAAAACAATAGACTGTTATCGTTTCTGTGGGTTTGTTAGGGTTTTGCACTTCGATTTCTGTGTAGGATGTCGCAAGGAAATTGTTGTGTTTAACTTGACATTTTGAACACTGAACAGAAATAGCCAAATTACCATTACCTCTTTGATGTGCTTTTGTTACTTTCCACGAATGATCGCAGTCTTGTGCTCCAACGTTAATAGAGACACAAAGGCCGAGCAGCAATGTCATGGCTACGCGACCAAGATGAAATAAAGTAGATTTTTTCTTCATAATTGCCTTAATTAAAAGTAATAATATTGAGAATGTATGTATTTCCTTCATCGTTTTTATTAAATCGGGCGCAAAATAACAAAAATTGTAGCAAATAAACAAATTTCATACAGAAAAACTTTAGACCTTAAGCCTAATGCCTACGCCTTCATGAATTATCCGCCGCTGACGATGGTCAAATTCGTGTTCGCAAAATGAAAGCTAACGCTTAACGCTACGATACCTAACGCCTAAAAAACGCCAAGAAATGACAGAAAATTAGATAAAAAGCTGTAATTTTGCACAAATATTGAGACTATTCATTTTACTCACAACTAATTAACTATTTTTTTCATGAAGAAACTTTACTATTTGATTCTTTCCTTCTGCTGCTTCGCCGTCAGTGCGCAGGCACAGAAGATGACGGAGGAGAACGCCACATTAGGCGAGAAGTACAACCTGAGCTACTACGCCAATTTCCATGCTCAGACCGTCAATGGCGAACCCCTCTCATGGACACAGTCGGAAACACTCTCCGACATCACCGTCAATGGTGCTCAACTCTTCCCTATCACCGACTGCCCAGGATGGTATGTGCAGGACCGCGACAATGGTAAGAACATCCGCATGCGTACCGATCGCGGACCTTACCTCTTCAACTATGGCTCAGGAAACCGTGCCGTCAGCTACACCGGACTACACGCTGGTCAGATTGTTGTTGTCGAAGGTTTTGCCAATGGCTCTTGGGAATACAACGGAGCAGTCAACACCGACAACTGCATCGATATCTCCGACTCCATCCACGCCATCCAGAACCTCGTTGACACCAACAACGACGGAGAGGCCAACGAAGCCGACAACTTCTACTACTACCAGGTCGTAGAGGACGGTCGCATCGACCTCAACCTCAACCGCGCCTGCTATTGGTACGGATTCCAGGTCTGGACCGACAAGACTGCCGACGAAACTGTCACCGCACCTGTCATCTCGCTTTCCCGCGTCGATGGTAGCGCACGTCATATCAGCATCGTTCCTGGTGTCGCTTCCTATGGTAGCCCTGTCTCCACTTGGTACTCCTACGATGGTGAGTTCCCCGTTTACCGTGAGGTGACCGAAACCATTGAGAACACCATCCAACTGACCAAGGTCGATGAGAATGGCGACACCATCACCTACGACTCCATCTACTACACCTACAAGTATAAGCCCGTGAAAATCGACGGCAACTGGGGTGACTGGGAGTATGGCGAAGGCGAGGAGTACTTCGAGGTCTCCACTGCTGATGACGAGGACGGCGACGGCATCATCAAGGTGCAGGCTGTTTCTATCACTGAGGACGGAACCATGTCCGATGTCAATGTGTTCAACGTGGCTGTTGGCGACATTGTCCTCAACGCGCCATCACTCACACTCGTAGGACTCGACGGCACACGCCGTGACTATCAGATTGGATGGACCAACAACACCCTCTGCGGTGAGGATTTCATCATCACAGTCTCCAACGGTGAAGGTGAGGAATACTCCGGTCTCGCTATCGGCGATGTGGTGAGCAGTTCTGAGAGCATCACCGCCACTGTGACTGTCGATGGCTACACCGATGGTATCACTTCCATCACTGTCGCTATGCCCGACACTGTCTTCACACGCAAGAATGCCGATGTGGCTGCTGCAGGAGCACACGACTGGGACTTCGTCAATCTTTCAGAGGAAGTACAGAAGCAACTCATGGGACAGGTTTACGACTTTGCTTATGTGGTCGATACACTGACGAACGACACCACCAAGTGGAGCGCTGAGCAAATCGCTTCCGGTGAGTACGACATACCCGACAATGCCGAGTATGTCTCCAAGAAATTCGGATGGACTTATGATGGTTCAAGAGGACGCGCCACACTCGATGTGAAGGTTGACACCACTTGGACAAGCGAAACCGAGTACACCACCAATGCATACTATGCTCCTGGCGACCTCACAGAGACCATCACCGCCAACGGCTTCAGTCTCGACTGTCCGCCAAACTCCAAGAACAACAGTTGTATCCTCATCTAC
This sequence comes from Bacteroidaceae bacterium, assembly GCA_017509605.1. Lineage (GTDB taxonomy): Bacteria > Bacteroidota > Bacteroidia > Bacteroidales > Bacteroidaceae > RUG11857. The sequence goes on from JAFWPH010000029.1 coordinate 42,722, forward strand.
ACCAACCCTGCAAGCGACCTCGGACTCTATTGCATGTCTAAGGCCACATTCTCAATCACAGGACTCACCTACGGAGAGTATGTGGTGGCTCAGTTCGGTTTCGGTGGTTCCAACTACATCAACACCGTTTGGAACACCGCCACACAGGTGACATCCGAGGTCTTCAGCCATGAGGTGGCAGCTGGTCGTTTCATCAAGTATATCGACGTCTATACTTCTTCCACTCTGCCCGAGGCACCCGACGCGATCAATGCAGTGAGGACAGACCTTGTCAAGAGCAACAATGTCTATAGCATCGACGGTCGCGTCGTCCGCCGTGGCACCACCAGTCTTGATGGCTTGAGCCGTGGCCTCTACATTGTTAATGGCAAGAAGTACCTCGTGAAGTAATTTCGACTCTGAAGTAGCCCTCAAGAATATGTGAAGAGGTGGTGGATGCTCACAATCATCCACCACCTCTTTGTATGACCATTAGCGTTAGGCTTTCTTTTTGCGGACAAGAAATCAATGGATTGCTCAAGAAGGCTTTAGGCTATAGGCTCTGTCATATCAATAGTTCAGGTATTTCCCATGATTACCGATGATGATGCCTCTGTAGTTTTGGGGATCTTGCAATTTTCTACCGTTGATGTCCCAATAATCGCTGCTATGGCCTATTTGTTCTCATATCACGGTTGCAAAGCCTTTTTGATATTCAGATAATTCCTAAGGGCGTTGTCCTCTGTTACTATATTTTTTTGACGGGGAAAGTGAAGTAGGTGTCGGGAAAAGGTTCGTTTTCCAGTCTGAAGTGCCACCACTCGGTGGGCATGGCCGTGAAACCATGACGCAACATGGCACGACGCAGGATCATTCGGTTCTGGAACTGCTCTGGAGTGATGCTGCGGCCGGCAGGACTCTTGTGGTTGTCGCCTGTGTACTCACCGTTTTCGGGATTGCCACAGAAATCGGGATGACTCTCAGGACCGAACCAGTCGAATGTGCCTCCCATGTCGAGTTCTTTTTCCGTAGTCATGTCAAAGAGTGTGAGATCGACGGTTGAACCACGTGTGTGACCGCTCTTTTCAGCGATGTAGTCCTGTTCGAAGAGCACACTCTTATCAAGGTCGGGATAGAAGTAAGACTTCATGAGGGTGTCGGGGATGTCGGCAGCCCAGCGCACGAAATGATCCACCCCTTTTTGTGGACGGTAAGCGTCGTAGATCTTCAGCCGGTAGCCTTGTTTGATGACGTCGTCGCTCACAGCGCGCAGGCTGTCGGCTGCTTGTTTGGTGAGGAGTGCGGTGGGTTCCTCGTAGCCGTCGATGCGCTGGCCTACGAAATTGTATGTGCCGAAATAGCGTATCTCGAGGATGGCGTCGGGCACGACATCCGTCAGCGTCACGAACTGACTGCTGTCTTCCGTCGGAGGAAGAGCAGGCTTATCGTCGCTTTTATGGATGCAGGAATAGAAGCAGAGGCTGCAGGTAAAAGCAAGGACGGCGGTCGTAAACCAAAGTCTTTTCTGTGTCATTGTTGATTGATTTAGAGGGTTCCCGAATTGCTGTTTACAAAATTAGAAAAAAAAGAGAAGAAACCAGCTGGTAGAATGAATAATCTGACTCTCTGTTGCAGAAAAACGCCTCTTTGTTGTGAGATTAAACTGTAGCCATTATGTTTTCCGCCAGAAATAGAGTATTTTTGCAATATGTATTGATAGTCCACAATTATGGCAAAGAACAACAAAAAGAAACAGAACCAATCGCTGCAGGCTCTTTCGCCTAAAAAATACCTCAAGCAGAGAGCGAGATCGCTTCAAATCGGTAAATGTTATCTCAATGACAGTATTAAAACAGTCGGAGAAGGAAATATCATAGTCACCAGAAAACGTGGGGAGAACTTTTGCGTGGCTTTCTTTTTGGTTGATGCATATTGTCTAGGCATAAAAGATTCTTTCTTCAATGTCCTTGTCAGTAAAGAGGAACTGATGGATAAGGTAGAAGGTTACGGCTTGACAGAATGCACTTACGAGGAGGCTCACAACTGGATCTACGGCGCCATCGTTTTCGCTGCTGAAGCGGGTATCAAGCCACATAAGTCTTTCAACATCACGCAATACATGCTTGAGGAGGACGATGACAATGTGCCGCTGATTGAATATGAGTTTGGAAAAGACGGAAAGCATTTGTTGGTTGCACATAGCCAACAGGAAGCGAATCTCTATTTGCCGCTTCTTGAAAGGACATTGGGCAAGGGCAACTATGATTATATCATCAACGATGACGACGATGAAGATGACTATGATGATTATTATGAAGATAGTGACGACTTCGATGAAGAAGATGATGACGAAGATGAAGAATCCCCCATCGATTTTGAGACATTAGCAGAGATGGTAAGGAAATTCAAGGACAGTCCGTTGCTCAAAGACTATGGGCCAAAAGTGGTGTACTCCTATAAGCATCCCGTCTATCCTGAGACTTTGAATTTGAATCACCCTTGGCTCCAAGTGGAACTGGAAAAGACAGAGAACGCTCAGTTCCTGAAAAAGAATCTAATAAACCGCATCTTGTCATTGCCTCATGATGAACTGAGGGAGGACTTAGAGCAGATGATCCTCTATCATATAGGCCAGACCTATGAGACGATACCGTATGATTATGGTGACGGATTTTACAATGGTTCCCTGAGTAATTCGCTGATTCTGCTTGGTGAGGTCGGAAATGAGACGACAAGCCTTGATGTGATGCTTGAAGTGATGAGACAGTCAAACAGTTTCTTTGATTATCATTTCTGTGACAGTACAAGTGAAATACTCCTCCCTGCATTATTTAAACTCGGACAACACCAACTCGACCGTCTGATGGCGTATGAAAAAGAAGTGGGACTGACTTCGTATGCTAAATGTTATGTTTTTGCTGCCATTGTTCAAATTGCACATCGACAGCCAGAACGCCGTAATGAAGTATTGGAATGGTTTCGCCAAATGCTCCACTTTGCAACTGAACATGCAGGGGACGCCAAGGCTTTCGATTGTGAACTTGCTGGGCTTCTGGTGTGTGAGGTCGTAAATATGGGGGCGGTGGAACTTCTGCCAGAACTGAAATCACTCTTTGATACAGGGTATGTGGATGAAGGGATTTGTGGTTCATACGAAAGCATTGTCCATGACATGAACAATCCGTCCCTTAGAATTAACGACGATTGCATCCTTGATATTCATGAACTCTATATGCACCTCAAACAGTTTTCAAACCTTGAGTAAAGAAATCCATGCAACAGGAGGGGACTCTTTCAATCGGCAATGGAAAAAAGAAAACGTAAAACAGTTAAGATCACCACGATGGACGCCATCAAGGCCATGAGGCGTGGCGGGCGTGAGGCTGAGCAGGAACTGCTCGGTCCTGGCTTCCATTCACGCAGCAAAATCCACAAGTCGAAGAAGACTTATACTCGAAAGGCAAAGCATAAACAAGACGAGAAACAAGACGTTTGAGGCGTGAAATCCATCGTACAGCCATTGTTGGAAAGCCTGCGACACACTCATGAACTTGTTATCATTGCCTGGTTAGGACGGCAAACAATTGTTGTCGGGGAATTATTGTAGGTACAAGTGGTGGACATCTGTAAAATAGTCCATTGTTTGTTTGGTTTCTTGTTGAGAATGTGATTATCTTTGCCTCGTCGTTGAGGGTTGTATGTTTTCCGCAACCCCAAAGACGCGACTGCTCAGATAGAAAGTTGATATATACCTGAAGTTACGTAATCTCAGTTAATGCTATGAAAATGATAATATTAATCTTATTCATAACTAAATAAAAGTCAAGGACATGGATACAAACAGATTGTCAAAGATTCGATACAAGCTCATGCTTCTGAGGCTTCGTGCCTTTGTGAGGGAGTGGTTCCTGGTAGGTATCATCATGGCCGTTCTCGTTGTCGGTTTATTCCAACTGGGACGGTGGGCTATCTATTACGGAAAGTATGCTTACCATGCTTTCATTATGGACGACCTCTACGATACGTATAACGACTCGTACAGGCTCAACGATAACTACCGCTTTTACGAGAACGGTGCCCACGGGTATATCCGTGATGATAAGAGCGGGAAGAAAGTGCTGAAAGACGTGGCTTGGATTGTGGATAGCGACGACAACGACTCTCTGATGTGCTTTGCGAGCAAGGGATACAGAGGCTTTTTCAACAAGAACAATGGAAAGGTTGAGATTCCAGCCGACAGATACAAGAAAGCGTGGGTCTTTTCAGAAGGTCTTGCCGCCGTGATGGACGAGGACAGCACGATTCGTTTCATTAACACGTCGGGTGACGTGGTCATTGACAGGGGGCTCAAGTTTGCTTCTTTTTGTGAAGGTCACCCTCTCGTTTACCATGGAGGCTATTGTGCCATGGCTGACCCTGCTCGTGGTTGGGGGCTTATCGACCATCAGGGACGATGGTGTGTTGAGGCACAGTATGAAGATATCAGAAACACAGACAAGGGTTTCTGGATTGTTTGGAAAGATGGTCGAAAAGGACTGATGAACGACAGCCTGCGCTTGGTGCTGGAGCCAGTCTTTATAGATGTGTTGGTCAACAACTATGGCTTGGAGGTACTTAGAGAAGACTATACTCGCCAGTTGTTCGACTTCAACGGCACAATCATTCACGATTTCACCTATACGAGGTTGGATGACCTTGTCTATAAGACAGGAAGTGAAGATGAGGACCAATATGAGTGTACGTGGGAGTTGTCGCCCTACAAGGCATATTACACCACCTATGGTACGGACATGGTGAATAGAGCTGGTCTCTTGGGACCCGACGGAAGGCCTGTGACACCGCCCCTGTACCACGAGATTAAGGCTGTCAATGCCCAGTGCTTCAGGTGTTTCTATGGCTATGACTATGATGGTGAGGGACTGTCGGTGTTGATTAACAGCAAAGGACAGGTCATCAAATCGTATGATGTCAGTAGAACGCAGTGAGAAACCGGCGACAGGCTACGGAAACTTCAACCAAAGAGCCCATGAACATCCGGGCATGAGAAAATCGGTCTTTGACATTTAGCAACATCAAGCAGCAAGAGGAAAATGACTTGTACACAGAACTGACGCAACTTTCATCCAAAGTTTGCATACTATATGTCCAGCCATTTCAGAATGGCTGGAACCCATTAAAGCTAAACAATAAGTTAGAGAACCCTTTAATCATGCAAGTAATATGAAATACACCAACAAACAAAAACACTCAGAAGAAGTCGAGAATTCCAGGGAAGACACGCGGAAAAAGGAGCGTTCACCACGACTTGGCAATTCGCCAGAAGGCGTTGAGGCTGTTGATCTCGGTATGCCTTCAGGTACGAAATGGGCCTCTTGCAATGTCGGTGCCACCAAACCCGAGGAGTGTGGAGGTTACTACGCGTGGGGCGAAACGGAGGAGAAAGTAAACTATACCGACGTGACATATCTTTATTCCAGAGGTGAAGACATAGATTTGGATGGTGAGTATGAGGAGAAAGAGCGTTACAAGTACCTTGGACCAGACATCAGCGGAACACAGTACGATGTCGCTCATGTGAAATGGGGTGGTGATTGGCGGATGCCGACAATGCAACAGTTCAAAGAATTGTTAGCCAACTGCACAAGTCAATGGACAAGCCTCAACGGCAAGATTGGCTGCAAGTTCATCAGCAAGATCAATGGTAGCAGCATCTTCTTTCCCGCTTACAGATACCTTTGGGGCAGTGAGTGGCAGGAGTTGAGGTTTGAGCAGATTATGAAGTTCTTGAGCGCAAATGGAATCAAAGGTACTCTCATCGATGATTATTACAGATTCAATGGCCCAAATGGTGTCATCTGTCTGCCAATGACTGGGCGTTGCTGGGGAGGCAAATATAACAATCACGCGTCCAGCGATAATCATCAAAGGAACAGTAAACACACCGTCGGCTTTTACTGGTCATCCACGCAGAACCCGTCATATGATGATTACGCCTACGACCTCCGATTCCACTCGGGCTACTCTGGTTGGGAAGGCAACTACCGCAGTTTCGGTCAATGTGTCCGACCAGTCATCACATTATAAAAAAAACAGATTCTTCTAATAACAACAATAGCTTTGCACCCGACACGAATCAGGGTTATAGATATAGATATTATGGAAATAACTCTCGAGTTCCACAACGGCTACATCGCGGCAATCAGCCACAGCCGTTATCTGGGCTTCTCTATCCGTCCCGTTTTTGTGGGCTAAACTACAATTATAAGATAACAAAAAAAGCACTTGAACTATGAAATGTATCAATGAGCAATGTCAACGAGAGATTGGCGATGCGCTGTTCTGCCCCTACTGTGGCACGAAACAAGAGAAACCATCCAAGATGCACTGCGTTTTTTGCGGTGCTGAGCTGGGCGAAGACTTCGTCTTCTGCAGCAACTGCGGCAACAAGTCAGTCTTTGTGTTGCTGAAGGAAATGATAGGAAAAGAGGTGAAGGGTATCAAGACTGAGTTGCCAAGAAGCAACCCATCGCTCGACCTGGGCAATGCTCCAGAAGGAGTAAAAGCTGTAGATCTAAACCTGCCCTCAGGCACGCTTTGGGCCTCTGCGAATGTCGGCGCAACCCGTCCAGAAGAGAGAGGCGGCTATTACGCTTGGGGCGAGACCGAGGAGAAGACAGAGTACTCATGGAAAACCTATATCCATTGTGATGGCTCTTATGACACTTGTCATGACATCGGCAAAAGCATCAGTGGCACGGAGTACGATGTGGCTCACGTGAAATGGGGTGGCAACTGGCAGATGCCGGTAAAAGAGCAAATCAAGGAACTGTTGGATGTCTGCGCACATGCATGGGCAATTGTAAACGGCGTAGGAGGTTCTAAGTTTATCGGCCCTAACGGCAACAGCATTTTCTTACCGACGACAGGATTCCGCTGGCACGAGAGTTATCGTCTTAAGGACATGTACGGTAACTATTGGTATTCATGGAAGCCACATGATAACGTCCACTACCTCAGCTTCAAAAACGACTACAAACCATACATTAGTGATTCCCATAGTTGTGTTCCGTTTTATGGTCAATGCGTCCGTCCCGTTTATGTGAAATGAGTTTCCTCGAAAGATGGATTGTATAACTGTAGTTCTCCCAGTCAATCACATATTTTTGTAAAACCCCTAAAACATACAAAACGATGAAAACAACGAATATGGTTAGCTTTTTTCTTGGTTGCCTCTTCTGTTGTGTCGTTGCTTTGACACTCATGAACTGCCAAATGAATCCTGGAACTGCCTCTCAGGCACTTGTCACAGAAAAGCAGGAGTGCCTGCTGAAACACTTCGTACACATGACGGAAGAGGCTTATCCCATGACTGTGGCCATCGATGTCCCTGAGTCAGGCATGCAACCCCTTGTGGACAGTGTCGCACTCTTTTTGAATGAGGCGCTGTATGCTTTCTTCGACAATGGCGAGAACCGTGTACCTTTCGAGAAAGTGTTCACAAAGGATGTCAAACAGTTGTTGGAGCATTACAGGTCTGCATACAGTCCTTTTATCCTTTCTGACAGCACTGAGGAACATGATTTCTCCTCGGATTGCCTTGAGGTGAACTTGGTGTCGCAGACTGACCGTTACGTGACTTTCCAAGTCAACTCCGTTTTCTACGGAGAAGGTGTGGAAATCGCTTCCGAATGGGTCACCTTTGCCAAGAGCGATGGACATCGCCTGAGAGAGGTTATCAGCGAATATGACATGTTGCGTTTTTACCGAGAGCATCCAGAACAAAGGTGTGATGACATCTGGGAGAATCTTCTCAATCATTGCTACGAAGATGATAGCTTGTATGATATCGTATGCTCGGTGGGATTGCTGGATGATTCACTCGCCCACCAGTATGTCTATGCTGCTGGCATTTTCGAGGATGTCAAATACCCGCTCAATTCCATAGCTCCCTATCTCTCCAAAGAGGCTCAGGAACTGATTCGCTAATAGAACGGCTGATTTGGCATTTGCTTGTCTGAAAAGAAGAAAAATCCGTGTAACTCATTGAGATACACGGATTTTTTTCTTTGTTTGCTGTCTGTTTACAGAGGCATGTTTGGCTTCATGACATCGTGACACTTCACCGTGTGCTGCTTGGAGAGTGAGTAAGGCGCTGTGGCGCGGATGTCCTCCACGTTGGCTCCAAATGCGATTATGTATTTGCCTGCTGCAGTCTCCCACGATTGGGTTGCCTCGTTGTAGGATGCGTCCATAGCATATTAGAGTACAGGGAGCAGATATTCCCAGATGAGGTCGATGTAGGGTTGGTAGAGTGACGATGAGGTGGTCAGCACGAGGACGGCGTCGCGTTCAGGGAACACGATGATGTATTGTCCTGCGTAACCGTCAGCGCGGAAAGCGTTGTGACGGCATATCCACATCTGGTATCCATAGCCTTGCACCCATTCGTTGTTGTCTTTGTTGAGTCCAGCTTTCTCGAGGTCCTCGAAGCGGGTACCGGAAGGTGCGGAGGGAACTTGGTAGCTTGACATCTCCTTCAGCCATTCTGCGGGTACTATTTGATTCCCGTTCCATTCGCCTTTCTGCAGGAACAGTTGTCCCAGTTTGGCCATGTCCTCGGTTTTAATGTTCAATCCCCATCCGCCGCAGTTGATGCCTTGTGGGCTCTCGTCCCAAGTCGGACGGTCAATATGCAATGGCTGGAAAAGTCGTGTGTCGAGATAGTCGATGAGTTTCTCTCCTGTCACTTCCTGCAGGATGGCTGACAGCATGTAGGTTCCGACGGAGTTATAGAGGTAATACTCACCGGGTTTGTGCACTACGGGCCAAGCAAGGAAACTCTGTACCCAATCGACAGAGTCTATTCTTGAGCTGTTGGGTTCGGTGTCGTGTCCGCAGGTCATGGTCAGCAGGTCGCGTACGGTCATGGCCTTCAGGTTGTCGCTTTGCTCGGCCGGCAGTTTGTCGGGGAAGAACTTCACAACGGGGTCTGTAAGGTTGAGTTTTCCCTCATTGATAGCGAGGCCTACAGCTACGGCGGTGAAAGTCTTGCTGACCGAGAACATGGGGTGTGGCGTCTCGGCTGTCTGCCCGTTGAACCAATTCTGGTACACCACTTCACCGTGTTTCAGGATCATGATGCTGTGAAGTGTGATGGAGTCGGGCGCTACGGGACGTGTCTGTGTGGCATGGACGAAAGAATCGACGGCTGTAATCACTTCGGGTGTGGCTTCTTTTCTTGGTAGGTCGGTGATGAGCTTTTTCTCTTGCTTGCAGCCTGGCAACAACAGCAGTGTTGCCAATGCAGATAGGAATAACAGTTTCTTCATAATAATAGGGTAGGGTTGAATGTGATTGGTTGATAATAGAATACTTACAAAGGTAGATTTTTTCCGTGTTACAACCAAATTATTCTATTCCTTTTGTACATGATATCATCTCATCTTCTTGAGATGTGCAAATTTCTTTACCTCGTCGAACTCCAAAAATCGCGTTTTTTTCTTACCTTTGCATCCAGTTATGAATCAGAGATACGCTTTATTCTTCGACATTGACGGCACGCTCGTGAGTTTCAAAACCCACGAGATACCCCCTTCCACCGTTCTCGCGTTGACACAAGCGAAGGCCAACGGCTCGCGGGTGTATATCGCGACCGGTCGTCCGCCGCTTATCATTACCAATCTCGGAGCCATTGAACATCTCATCGACGGCTACATCACCACCAACGGTGCACTGTGCTATGTGGGCAACGAACTCGTCAGTTGCCAACCTATTGTCAAGGAGGACGTGATGACCTGTGTGGAAGACGCGAAAGCGAAGGGATACAGCCTTATTGTCGTCGGTCGTCGCGACGTGGCGGTGCTCGACCCCACGGGCGATGTGGACCGCATTTTCCGCCAGATGCTGGCCGTGAAGAATCTTGGTCAGGCCGCGCCATTGGACGACGTGTTGCAGCAGGACATACTGCAACTGACTCCTTTTTTCCCAGCCGAATATGAATTGGAATTGATGTCTCGTTTGCCTCAGTGCGTGTCGGGCCGCTGGCATCCGGAATTCACCGACATCACCGCCAACGGGGCCGACAAGGGCAAGGGCATCCTTGCCATGGCCCGTCACGAAGGTTTCGCCCCAGCCCATACCATAGCCTTTGGCGACGGAGGCAACGATACCACGATGATTCTTCAGGCAGGTGTTGGCATCGCTATGGGCAATGCCATAGACGACTTGAAACGCCAGGCCGACTACGTCACCGGTTCGGTTGATGAGGATGGCATCATGAATGCCCTCCGACATTTTAAGGTTATTTGATGGTGTCCGCTGGTATTCCCCCCTCTTCAGGGTCCTGGCTATCATCAATGATTATATCCGTCTCTATCCATTCCTCGTTCTGAAGATGGTCGGAGTGGGTCAACGAACCTACGCATTGACTGACCGTCAGACAACAAGAAAAGACGATGAGGACGGTGTAAAGACGATAGGCTTTACCTGTTTTGCCTTTTCTGAGCATCCTTGAGCTAAAGAATACAACAGCCATGATGGCAGCCACTATGGCAAAAAGCAACCATGGGGTAATCATGCCGTTGGACACCGTAAAGAGATACTCCGACAGTTTCTTACAGCCCCAAAAACCGACCAATGTCACCATCATAGCTGAAAAGACGAGCGTGGGGATAAACCACTTAGGATGCTTGTTCTCACTTTCATATCCCTCTTTCAAGCGTTGCACATGGCGCATAATCATAGCACTGATGACTCCGACAGAGATGGTCACTGTACCTGTCAACCAATATTTTGCCATCATGATGATGCCTGCCAACACCAACATTCCCACCACATACCAACACACCAGCATCATGATTTTGCGGTTTTTCTCTTCCTGCGTCAAAGTCATTTCTTTTTTTCTGTTTCCAGAATCGTCATGAGGATGATAGCGCTGGGGGAAAACCTTGTCAATAATGCTGTCAAGTTGCTGCTCTTCTTTGTAATCCACAGGATTCTCGGTAATCGTTGGTTCCGGTTGTTCCAAGGGTGTGAAGTCCTTTACCTCGCCTGCACGACTATGGGGTACCTGCTGCTCACCGGATTGCAGGTTTTGGCGTCGTTGCCGTTCTTTCTTCATACTCTCTGCGATGAAGGGAGGAATAACCGCGGCTTTGTCCAACAACTCGATGTTTCCCTGATTTGACCAACTAAGGTTGGCCGCAAACATGGCAAACACCTTCAGCTGTGACACATACTCGTTGAAGCGAGGTAGCCATTGCTGTTTGTAAAGGCTCGAATTGTCGAGGAGGCAGCCCAGCAGGTTGTAATCAAAGAGTCCGCCGTTGTGAAGGATGTGCAGCTCGTTGACTCTTGCTCCTACCATAAGCCGTGTTGTATTCAGCCTTTGTTCCCAATTGCCCGTAGTGAGTCTTGCCCGCTTCACCACCGACAGCAGGTTGTCGATGGATTGTATCAGTTGTTCTGCATTATAGTGGAAGAAAGGTGTAGGGTTGAAAACGAAAGTGTCAGACTTCTTCACCAGCCGATACTTACCCGTATCAGGGTCGATGTCGATATAAAAGTGTTCTTCGTGCGGCTCATATTGCGTCTCCACTTTGAGATCCTCATCATCGTCGTATTCATCGTCCCATTCATAGGGCTTTTCCTGTAGTTCGCCATTGACATATTGACGGGTGATGGAACAGTTCCTGATGATGATGACCTCACGTTTCAGTGTGTCACTGTCGTATGGCTGGGAGAAGTCCTCTGAGGGGAAGAGCAGGTGATGCCCAAAAGTGGCGTCCACTTTCAGTTTGGTCCATTCTTCCTCCAGCATATCGGGAGGTATGCTGCCGATTTTGTGCTCAAGGAAAGACTTCAGCATATAATAGACTGGTCGGTTGATGTCGCTCAACGGTATGGGGTAAAGTTCGTAGTCCATCGTCTTCTCCTTTTAGGGAATAATCTACTCCCGAATTATCGAATTAAAGAATTACTCTGTCATATGGTTGATGACTGCAACATTTCCTTTTTTCTGAATCATTGAGAATTAATGAATGATGATGAGGTAGCTTTATGGCTAACCATAATTCACCGCATATATCACCGCATGTTGTCGTTCGATGTAAAGTTGATGATTCAGTAGTTTCGTCTCTTCCAAGTCGATGGCGGGAGTGTCGTACCAAGAGCCTATTCCGCCGCCCGTCTGACTTAATGACACCGCTTCCAGTAGGTCGCCATCTTTGGCCTCAGACGCGGCACGGCGGAAGTAATTGCCCCAGCCCCTTGTAGGAGTGTTGGCATCGGCGATGATCGCCAGATGCCGTAGAACGCGTTCCAGTTGCAATCTGTTGTCGCTGATTTCTGGTTTTTGATACCCAGTGTCCAACAATCCCTTCTCTGTCAGATAAGGTTTGTCTTCTTCGTCGATGTCTATCGTGGTGTAACGTTTCTCACCGTTGTTGTACCAACAGATGATGCCGACTATGTCGTCGGTTTGTAGGGGACCTTTCGCCCAGTCGCCGTTTACGAAGAACACATCGGTAAGTCCCGCTGCCAATTGTTTCTCGAACCACTTGCGACTGTCGTTGTCGGTATAAGGTTTTCCGTTATGGAGGGTTCCCCGTATCGCCTTGGTTATGGCAATCAACCAGCTGGTCTGTTCTCTCTGGACAGTTCTACGCTTGTCTTCCTTCGACGTGTTAGCCTCGCGCCACAGTTCCTGCATACGGTGATAGGCCTTGATGTGTGCCTTTCCGTCCGCCCCAGATTCCCTGGCGTTGAAGGGCTCATAGCGCATAGGGTCGTCGTTGACCGCATACCACGGCTTCAGTATGATCGTGTCGTCACTCATATGATTATTCTTGTTGATTGTCGTTCACTTTCAGTATCACACACCTCACATTCTCGACATCGCCTCAGTAGATGATGAAGAATCTTGACATGATTTGTTGTAAGGGTAGGAATGTCTGTAGTCTTGACAACTGCAAAAATAGTGGTTTTTTTGTATTTCCGACGAATTCCCCTTAATAATTTTATAGTGTTTCTAAGAATTCTATCTCTACGATGCGGAGCTCGTTCTTGGTATCGCCACCCTGTTTGGCTTTGAAGAGGTCGAGTTCTCCTGCTGCGGGTTCAGTGACTTCGACAATACCGCCAAAGGCATCTTCATCTTTTCCTGCACCCTTCAAACGGACAGTAATCTCGTCGGTTGTTATTCGTTGGATGGGTTTCAGATGGACATAACCAAGGCTACGCTCTGTTTCACCGCTCCAAATGAGGGTCTTGCCGGCATAAATCTCAAGGGGGTAACTACGCAAACGCCAGCCTGTGAGCTTCATGCAGATGTCATCGACAACACTCTCGCGCTCCAGTTTGTAGGTAATCCAAGCCGTGGAGAGACGACCATCGTTCTTCCATTCCGAGAGTTCGTTGTCGTCGAAACTGCGGGAAGCATGGTCTGAGTCATAACCCGCCTTGGCTGAAACTATCTTCACCCCGCTTGCCAATTCTGTATAGGAAGGGGTAAGGGGAGTCTCCCCACGTACCAAACTACCCTTCAACGAGAGTTGTGGAAGGAGATCATCTCTTTTCACTCTGTTCGTTTTCACTTTGATCTCAGCCTTCGTCAGTCCTTCGGCTTGGGCTGTAAGACGAATAACACCTGCCTTGGTGGTTGTGCGGACCAAGACGCGGTTCACACCACATTCCACGGGGAGAGATGTCGCACCCACATAGTTGTCAGAGATGTTCTTTGTGGCAGCCGCATCGAGGAGTCCTTCAGGACGATTGTCGTCGGGCCGTTGGAGCGACTGGTTGTTGCGGACGGCAATACCTCCTACCCATTGCGCCTCGCCCTTCAACTCGAAATTGACCATCCGGTCGTCGAGTGGACAACGCCTGCCCTGCTTATCCAGCACCTCCACCTGAAACAGCACCATATCTGCACCATCAGCCTTCGTGCCCTCAGGGTTCTCGATTGCCGTGAGTTTCAACTGATAAGGTTCACCTGCTGTTTCAAGTTTGTAACGACTGCCGTCGGAAGCAACGGCTTCAAGGGTCCCAGGTTCAAAAGGAACATTCTCGAAAGTGAAAAGGTAACGGTAACGCTGTTTGCCCTTGCCCAACGAACGTCCATTCAGGAACAGTTCCACCGCATCGGCAGTGGAAACTACATACACAGGTTTGACAACAGACGCATCATAGTTCCAATGACCGATGATATAGGTTTTCGGCATCTCTGGTTCTACCCATCCATTCCACATCACCTGATGCACGAAGAAAGCATCTTTTGGAATACGCATGGCATCGGTGACGCCACTTGTGCGGTAGTTCGACTCACCTCGGTGGTGGGTATTGGTATCAGAGAACACAATCTTCACACCACCCGATGAAACGCGTGTGCCTGTACCTGGACGCTCACGCCAGTAGTCATACCAGCGACGAACCATCTCGACAGCAAACTGGTCCATATTGTGATTGTAGTCAGGTGCGGGCTGATTGCGATATAGCGGTCCGTCGCCCTCCTTGTGGTAGGGATAACTCCATTCGTCCCAGTACTTGCGCAAACCCTCGTCACGACAGTATTCCATCGCCCACATAGGGTGCTTCTTTGACTTGTTGATATAGAGCATCTCGCCACCATACTCCGACTCGTCGATGTCGAGCATCTCGCGACTGCCGACAGCGCGTCCTCCGTGAGGGTCGTACTGGTCGCGGATGGCCTTCATTTCCATGATATGGTCACGGCTGACACTCTCGTTCCCACTCTCGTAAAAGAGGATGCTTGGGTTGTTGCGGTTGTAGATGATGGCATCGCGCATCAGGGCCTTCCGTTGCTCCCAACGTGCACCATCCACATCCTTCTCCGCGTCACCGGCGGGCATGGCCTGAGGCAGTCCTACGCGGTCGCACGACTCGATGTCCTGTTTCCAGGGGGTGACGTGCATCCACCGCACCATGTTGGCACCCGACTCCACCATCAATCCATTGGAGTAGTCGCTGAGCCAGGCGGGAACACTCAACCCTACTCCAGGCCATTCATTGGAAGTACGCTGGGCATAGCCGTGCACCATCAGCACACGGTCGTTGAGCCATATCTTGCCATCCTTGAACTCTGTCTTGCGAAAACCTGTGCGAGTAATCACTTGGTCAAAAGACTCATCATTTTCCTCCAGTGAAGTCTCGACAGTGTAGAGGTAGCCATATCCCCATGACCACAGGTGCAAATCACCTGACGTCGTGTTGGCGGCATGCAGTGTGGTGGTCTCGCCAGGTTGCAGGGTGACGACTTCTGACTCAGTGTAGAATTGCATCTTGCCTTCACGGTCGCGCAAGCACATCGTCATGCGGAAGGTACGAGGCTTGCTGTCATCGTTCTTCACCTGGCTTTCGGCATGGATTGTCGCCACACGCTTGTTCAAATGACGAGGCCATGAATAACCAAAGTCTGTGGCATAGACGTAGGTACCTGTCGTGCCGAGATTCGAATAAAGCGGCAATGTCTGGTAGAGTTTGTCAGTGATGTGCAGATAGACGTTCTTAGGGATGCCACCATAGTTGGCATTGAAATTGCGGTCGTTCCACTGGTAGCGGCTGTCGTACTCGCGGGAACGGTATGTCCAACTGTTGTCGCAACGCACAGCCAGCACATTCTCACCCTCCTTGATGTATGGAGTCAAGTCGAAGCCACAGGCCATCACACCATTCTCGCTGAAGCCTAAGTGATGGCCGTTCAGGTAGAAGTCTGCCCCTTGGCGCACACCTTCAAACTCTATGAACACTTTGCCTTGCAAGTCTTCGTTGGGCAATTTGAAGTGCTTGCGATACCAACTGATGGTGTCGGTCAGATCGACGATGTCCTTGCGGAAGGCCTCGTCACCGTTAAAGGCGTATGGCAGCGTCACCCGTTTCCATTGGCTGTCGTTGTAAGTGGACTTGGTGGCTTCTGGCTCATCGCCTACGCACAACAGCCAATCAGCGTTGAAATTGAGTTTCTTGCGCTCCACAGCTCCAGCATCCAATGCCAGGACCAATGCCAGCATGGCAACGAATACAGTCTTTACCGGTCTCATCATGATGCTTTTATTTTACGAGATACTTTTTACCGTTGATGATATAAATTCCTTTCTTAAGATTTACTGCAGACAGTTTTCTGCCGTTAAGGTCATAAACATCCTTGTCCCTCAACTCTTCTTCCGTAATCTCCTCAATGCCTGTCGGATCTGCCACCACTCGGAGGATACCATCGGAAGCCAGTGCGCTGTAGTCCCAGAGATAGCCTTCCATAGGTACTGCGGGCTCAAAGGTCGGAGTTCCCGTGAGAGTAATGGTACCTGTTCCTGTAAAGACCTTGTAGTCGGTGTCTGTAGCCCAATCATCAGAAAGGCGTTCCATGCGGAATAAAGGATTGTTGAGGGTAACTTTTCCTGCCACCTTGAAATCATCCACACTGCGGGCACTGCGACCGCGCACACGGATGGTTCCACCATTTTGCACATTGAGATTGCCAGTGATGTTGAGTGTGCCTACAGTTATGCTGTTGGCCTTTCCTGCCCCGATTGTACCTCCCTTGTTGACCGTAACATTGGCGGTTGTACCTGTTCCCACCACCATTCCTCCATTGGCGGCAGTCACCAAAGCCGACGTGGTGGATGTGTTGTTATCAAGGCTGACTGCACCCTCATAGACGTTGATTTTACCTGTACTTTGCCCTGTAAGCGAAAGTGTTCCCTCCCCGTATTTGTTCAAGGTGGCGTTCTGTCCGATGATGCCCGCGAATGTGGTGTTCGTTCCGAGGTAACCGACATTCCATGTGCTTGTTCCGAGTTGGGCATCAGCGGCAGTGCTGCTGAGCGCACCAATCTTGTGTGTCAGACTCGTTTCCGATGCGCTCTGACTTTTCACACCCACTGCGTAAACTCCTTCTCCAAGCATGAAAGTACCCTTCTGCATGTTCATGCCCGAAGTCAGTCGGAATTGTCCGCCAGTGGGATTCAAGGTTCCCTCGAAGTTGGTGAGATTGGTCTCAAAGTCTCCGCGTACATATGGGAAACTGATTTTCACAGTGCCTTCACCAGAGAGCGAACCTTGCACCTTGCAACGTTGTCCTGTACTGATAGTGAGCGTCTTCCCTTTCTGCACGGTAATGGCGTTGTTGAGGGCTGGTACAGCACTGGTGGAGTTGTTGTTGAACACCCTGATAGTGGCATTTCCAGTTACGTCTATCTTGGAGCCAGCCTTTCCTAAAGTGGCGTTCCATGCACCCTGTGAGAGCGTACCGCCTTCAAGGACTGTTCCTGCATATCCGTTGTTGCCACCGTAGTTCAAGTTCAGTTGGCCAGCCCCCTTCTTCACCAACACACCCTTTCCTGTCAGTGCTGACTGCAACGTAGTTGTGCTATTGGCAGGTATGTTTATGGCAGCTGAGTCTGTCAGCACCACACTGCGGTCGGATGCCGCATTGGTGTGGTTCACATTCAGGGTAGCCTTTCCTATCTCTATGGTAGTTCCAGCACCGAAACAACTCTCAACACCTTTGTTCTCCAGATTCTTCACAGTCACTGTACCACGGTTTAGAATGGTCTTTCCTGTATAGTCGCTCTTAGTGGCATTGAGCACCAATGTTCCTGCACCGTCCATCACCAAATCGCCCTTGCCACTGAAGCCACCATCGCCATTGAAGGTGTATTTGCCACTGTCATGTGTGAAGCGCACGCCGCCTGTCACCATCTTGTCGGTCAGGTTCACAGTACGTTGTGCAGCTTCCTCGGGGAAGATGATTTCATCGTTGGTCACAAAAGCCACAGCTATGTCGTTCAAGGAGAAATTGGCTGTCTGATAGTCCCAGTTGCTATTTTCCGCACCAGTCCAAAGTACATCTTTGGCAGGTTCACGCATGTCGCGAATCACAAGCACAATCTGCTTTTCGCGCACTTCTACCACATAGTTCAGCCCCACCAGACCACGCACTTGGATGTTTTTCGCATCGGCGGAAAGTGTACCTGTGCATTCCATCATCACATATTCACCAGCCAAGGGCTTTGTCTCTGCAAGAACAATGGTCAAAGTGTTCGTTTTGTTCAGGGAAAGGTTTCCATTGACCTGAACAAGGTCGCATTTTACCTCACCCTCCGTCTGCAGGTTCAATTCCACA
>JAFWPH010000031.1 GCA_017509605.1 Bacteroidaceae bacterium
ACAGATATGGGTGACGCTCATCGCCAACCTGCTGCTCACGCTGCTACAGAGAGGAGTGACACATGCCTGGAGTTTTTCAGGCCTGGCGACCATCGTCAGGATCATGCTCATGTACTACATCGATGTCATGGGGTTCCTTGAGCACCCGGAAAAGGACTGGGAGGTGGCCATCGAGGAGACCATAAGCAGTCCCCCTGCCACCGAATAGCGTAACAGGGGGCTTGGAAAGAGAATGATTTTCTGGATTTGCTGGCTATAAAGCATGTTCAGAATGGGGATTCGTGTTTAGCGGACAGTAATAAAACTTAATCTATAGACGGGCTTTTCTAGATAGAACTTGTCCGCATCGGAACGGCTGTTGAAGAACACCTCCGAGACAGCACTTTTCCTTAACGCCGAAATCTCAAAGTCATCCAGTCCATAAGGCGACAACTCTTGCAGCACACGGTCTTCGGCTTCCTTCACATTGATTGCGTCAGCCAGATAAAGCTCATTCACTTTCTTGGTCGAGCCATTGTCCAAGGTCTTTCTGTAGGTGACCTTCACCTCGATAAAATTTGCCATAACACATTGATTTTTGATGATTAGTTTTTGTAGATTAGTTTGTTTCCCCTTTATCAACCACATTCCGTCTGTAAGTCCTGACAAAATCATGCAGGGATGTGGCGATAGGAGAGAATAGTCCGCTCCAGTCATGCAGTTTGTCCTCATTTCTGGGGTTGACTCCACTGAGCGTCATGTTCATCACCTTGCCGTAGTCTGCCACGGGGAAAAAGGTGTGAATGGTATGGTATTTCTCCACGGCTTTCTGCAAACTCAGGAAATTTGAGAAGGCATTGAGGATAAACGTGTCAGAATATTCCTCGTATGGGAGTTGCCATGCTTCAGGCAATGCCTTGTCTGCGAGAAGTGTCCTGAAACACAGGTAGTCGAGGATATTGCTGAAGACGATGCAGACATTCGACTTCGGCAGCACTTTGGACGGAATGAATGACAGCCCTGACTTGACAAGTGAGACTGGATGGTCGAAGGACGGATTCCAGAACTCATAACCGCCGTTTTCATTGAGCATGCCAATGCCAGTGAATGAGACCCCATATCTGTTGAAGGTCAAAGGCCTGAAGATGTCTGGCACAGCCGACGGCCATATACCGACAGACTTGAGTTGCTCATTTGTCAACACCTCGAACGGGGCGTAGAACATGATGTCGGTTACATCCGAGAAATCATTCAGCATAAAAGGGCTCGAATGACTGATTCTTCTTGTGGTTCTCTGTTTCATAACGTGAGCTAAATGGTAGTTGATTCTTGATTGGTTTGTTCAGATGGTATGGCTTTCTGCTTAGCCGTTCCTTTTGGACTCGCTTTCAGTGCCAGGTATTCTTCGTAAGTCACACATTCCTTCGAACGCTTCAGCCTCTCTTCATCACGTCTTTTTTCTCCTGTTCAGACTCGATTCTTGCGAGTTCACTCATTCGGTCCTGGCAGAAAGCCTTTAGGGAGACGGTTATCTTCAGCGGATCGACCACTCCGTAGAAGGCTTCGTAATTTCCTGCCATGAAACGCACGAAAAACAGCATCATCTCCGCGATGTTGAGGTAGTAGTACTCATGCTGGATGACCAGTGCGAGCTGAAGGATGTTGTCCTCCGTGAACTTCTCCTTGACACCAGCATAAAGTCCGAGGAAGGTGAGTTGGTAGATGAGCCATTCGGCGGCCGAGTTGTCGCCGTATGTCATGTTGATTTCCGACAAGGACGGATAACTGCCGGCATAAACGTACTCCAAGTCTTTGCAGACTTGCATCTGCCGGTCTGGAGCAAAGCGAACCAGCAGGTCGGAGAAAGAATCACCGCAAATCGTCTGAATCTCCTTGATCCTTACTTCGGAGTCGGGCGACAGCATGGAGGGCGGTGCGGATTTGGTTATCCCGCTCGTCGCCGGCATCTGATTTTTCATGATTGTTCCTAACGTCTTCACCATACGTGTTTTTGTTTTTCAAGTTCTTGTTTTCCTTTTCCTCGATGTCAAGCCTGATGTTCAGCCACCTGTTGAAATGGTTCATCAACTGCGGACGGTCTTCATGGATGTTTCCCCTGCACACCACGGAGAGAGCGAATTCGTCAAGATAACGGATTACTTCCTCTACAGCCCCCAGATGGTATTTGAAACACATGGCCTCCTGCCAACTTGTGTTCTCTTTGAGCTCGGAGATGATATTCTGGTCTTTTTCGCTAAGACCACTCAGAACACTTTCCCCTCCCTCGCGCACGCACGCGCCAAGCATGCAGTTAATATTTTTATTTATTTTTTTTCTTTTTTCTTTTGTGTCCCTAAGGTTGTCCCTAAGGTTGTCCCTCGGGTTGTCCCTAAGGTTGTCCTCAGGGTTGTCCCCAAGGTTGTCCCTCGGTCTGTTGAGGGTTGTATCGTACCTTTCTGTATTACAATCATTTACACCCTCTAAAAGGTTGTCCTCTTTTTTGTCCAAAGGTTTACCCTCAGGTTTACCCTCAAATGAATCAATTCTATACCCAAAGGTATACCCTTCACCTGTTTGCTCCTGGGCATAGTCGTGTATGGTGATGACCGTCACGTTGTTGGACGACACCTTCTCAATCATGCCATCGGCGATGAGGAGTTTGAAGAAGCGTATGACCGTGTTCTTGCTCTTCCCCCAACGCCGGACAAAGAAGTCGATGCTGCCAATCAACTGACCTCGCCTGAGTCCGACAAGCCTGGTTCCGATAAGCACGTTCCTGTCGGTGTAGGCCGCAAGGCACAGCAAGTCGAACCACCACTGGAAATACAGGGGGTCTTTCCAGAGCCAGGAGGACTGCACGTCTCGCGACACCATGATGAAACCACTCATCAGTCCAACAATACAGAACGTCAAGCCGTCAACTCTGGGCGAGCTTGTTGATGATCACATCCTCCTTGAATCTGCAGAGTCTGTCGAGCAGCTCGTTCTTGTCCATGCCCCGGATGACAATGCCACCGCCCTTGATGGCCAGTTCAAGTTGAACATACAGAAACCTTGCCTCACCGCCTGGGGACAACCTGTATTTAATCTTGTTGTCCTTTCTCCAGCGATAGACGGTCGATTCACTCACACCAAGAGCGGCCATCACATCCCTTGTGGACAACTCCATGGTGTCTTCCAACTTCATGTCAATCCGAGTACGGTTCTTGAGATAGTTCTCCAGTCTGTTAATCCGTTCAACGAACATCTTAACAACTTCCGATTCCATTGTTATTACTTCCATAATAAAGATTTATTAATAGTTAAAATCACATCGTCCAGCAAATTTCAGAAACTGCTCCTTCAAGAGATTTATTTCCTCTCTAAACGCAAGATTAAGGAGTATCCGTCTGGTCACAGCCTTATCATCCTTCATCAAGTCCATCAGTTCGTTAGGATCGAAAACATCGCCAACCTTCAAATTTCTTGATTTGCGCAAATTTGAAAGCAAGAGAGCAGCACCTTCCTGAGAATAATTCAGGCTCTCATGGCGAAATTTCAAACAATAGCCAATAGTCCACTTCATAGCCGCAAAGTTATGATATGTCAGGAAAGAGTGTAGTGCGTATATGAAACAGTCGAGCACAACACGCACAAAATGGGGTTTCCCAGTGTGTCTGGTTTATTATCTGTTAACATTGGCAACATGAAAAGATGCTAAGGACTCTTTTTCATGCCAACCGTTTCCTTTCATCCGAGAGTGAAATCAGACAAGTGTCTTCTTATGTACCATCCGTTATATGACGGTGATTAAAAGATGTGGACAAAGGAAGATGACAGTGACATAGTAACGATAGAATTGGAATCTACAAAATTACCCCACACCTGTACCACAACTCGGTACAGGTGTCATAAAATAGCACATCAGGTATGATTTTTGTGGCTATGACAACAGAAAAAGCCCAAAACAGGCTTCTGTAGGCCTATTTGGGCAATTGCTGTCTTTGAATCTTCAATGGCGAAATGATTATTCACACAGTAAATTATAAATAATTTCAGTAACTCAAATTGACTCAAAAAAATAATGGTGTAATAATTTGGATTTAGGTTCATTTTGGTGTACCTTTGCATTGAAATTAATGGTACAAATGGTATTTCGAACCCTACAAGATTCGTGATGCAAAAACGCAAAGAAACGGCGGTACAATTTGGCTACAGCCTTTTTTTGAACCAAGATAAACAATTTATCTACAGCAGAATAAGCATGGAAGGTTCTTTTCCCTCTCTCTCCGCTGAGGAATAAAGGGAAGCCAATTGTTGGCTTCCCTTTTTGTTTTGTATATCAACGCTTTAGGTTTGTAAAACAGTCTTCTCGGTTTGATTGCTGTCTTTCATACCATCCAATCTTACGGCCGTATGATCGGATGGTGTCTATTTCACCACAACCTTTTGTCTGTCAAGGATGTAGATACCCTTGGTTGTTGGCCTGCTGATGGGGCGGCCGCTGAGGTCTCGCCATGTGGGGTTGGTAGCGTTTTCGTTGATTCTGATGTCGTTGATGGCGTCGGTCTCGGGCTGGGTGTCGGTACAGGGGGTATCTGTCATGTCGTAGTTGGCTGTCATGATAGTGACATTGGCTAAGCCGAGTTTTGTCACCACATCGGGCAGAGTGTCTGAGCGTTTGCTGGTGGCCCAGATGAGGTTGCCGTCTTTGTCGTAGAATTTGTGTCCGGCGTAGTTTTTGGTGCCTAGGAAGGTGATAATCTTGCCCACCACTTTATACCAGTCGTCGGTGCACTTGGGTGCGTCGTCGGTGAAGGCCTCATAGTCACCGCCCACGTATGCTGAGGTCGATGAGGACATGAGGTACGGGTATTCATCGTTGGCGCGTTTGAATCCGTCGGCGGCTACTACACATCCGAAGATGTTGTCGGGGTTGGCTTCCTTCTTGATGATGCGGTCGTCGATGAACATGATGTTGCCCAGTTTCCTCTCTTTCTTTTGCATGTATGCCTTTGCGGCGTTGATGCTGGCCTGTGTGGTGGTGACGAGGTAGTTGGAATAGTCGCCCACTGCGAGTTTTTCCACAGGAATGAACATGCCGTAAGCCTCAAAGAACTCCGAAAGGTCTGCGTCGGCAACGTCGCAGATCATCTTGGCCAGGTGGAGATAGTCGTCATTGCCGTAGGATGTGGCGCCTCCATTGCCAGGACCGCTCCACTTGTTGATGGGTAGTTTACGCATCTGTCGGAAAAGGTTGGGCAAGAACTGGTCGTCGTGGTGTTGTACGTGGAAGTAGAGGTAAAGCTGGAAGAACATTGATGTAGTCATCCAGATGTCGCGTTGGAGCCAGGGTGTCCTTTTGGCCATGTAGTCGAAGTTACTGCTGGGGTACCAGCGCCGTGAGTTGAGAATGCCACTCTCGAAGGTGTTGATGTTCGAGAACAAGTTGTTGGAACTCTCTGTGGTTCCGATGACATTGATGCTTGCCTGATGGTTGTGGCCTATCTCGTGGGAAGGTCCCCAGAGGTTGCCACCGCCGGTGGACATCTTCTTGTAGTTCATGATGGTGGAGATGGTGCCTTCAGAGTACCACGTGCCTCGTGCGGCGGAGTGCATGTATGTACTTGCCCCGGAGAAGGCGTTCCACACGTTGCGGTAGCGGCCTTCAAAGTCTTCGACACCCATGTAGCGGTCCTCGTTGGCGCATATTTGTTCCCAGATATGCATCAAGCCTTCCATCTCGTTAGGCTCGGCGGCTAAAACGAGGTCACGGTCCATCTGGAAGACGAGGTGTTCGGTCTTGAGATTGACGTAAGGTGCCTTGAGCAATTGCTGCCGGAGGAGTTTCCAGTCGGCGTTGGTCATATCGCGTGTGGCGTCCCAATATCCATTGAGGGAGCCGCCTTCGATATGCACCTTGATGTCTTTGTGGCGAGCGAGTTGGCGGTAGGGGCCTGTTGTGCCTTCCTTGATGCGATAGAGCACGTAGAGCACTCGCTGCTCGGGATACTGCAGCAGGTTGAGCCCCGCCTTGAGTTGAGTGAGCGAGCCTGTGGGGTTGTTGCCGGCCACTCCATCCACCTTCACGGCCTCGAGGTAGAGTTCGGCAGTGCTGTGGGGGTTGGCGTCAACGTAGATGTAGATGATATCGCCCTTCTCAGCCACAATACCTGTGGGACCAGAGAGACGGCCGAAGGAATTGCTCATGGTGAAGTTGTTGGCATTGGCCATCTCTTCGTCGTGACTATAGACCTTGTAGTCGGCCACGCGGAAGAATCGCTCGTAGTCGCCAGTGTAACCTGTGGTGGTGTTGGTGAACTGCTGCCAGTTGTTGTTCTTCACTTTCAGCACCATGGCTTGCATGTCGGGATTGAGCGTCTTGAAGTCGTCGTTTTCGGCCAGTGCGTCGTCGGAAAGTGTGGCTATGGAGGCATTGAGCGTAGTGCATGCTTTGTCGCCGAAGAGGTTGTTGAGGGCTTTCTGCAGTTCGCTTTGCTTTTTCTGTAGTTCCTTGAAGGCCGCTTCGGTCTCGCCGAACTCTGCGAGTCGGGCGCGAGCCTCGTCAATGGCCTCCTGCGACACTTCTACTTCCTGTACGCTCCAAACGCTCGCGTCGGCATTGGTACTCCATAGCACACAGTAGTGATTCTGGCTTTCGGAGTCGTGAAGGCCAGCGACATCGCCAGGATAGGCGATGGTGAAGGTTCTCTCCCACTTGGAAGCATTGGGGGTGAAGTTGAAGAGGACGTCGAGCGAGAACTTCTCGACGTTCTCGGATGTAGTTGTGTGATAGGGTGAGCTGGTCTTGGTCTGACGCAGGAGATAGCGCTGTGTGAGCACATTTTGCACGTGCCATGAGGATCCTTTCTTCTCAAGCGTCCAGTACTGTGAGATGTCGGAAGCATCGATAGGCAGGGTCTTCATGTCACCACCCACGACCTCGGTATCGATGAGACAGCGTCCGTAGTATGACACAAGGCGGTAGTATTTGCCTTCCTGCAGTTCGCTCACGAAACCTGAGCGGGCTTCGATGTTTTGCAGCACCTCTTCCTCGGTGACATCGGTGACGGCCTCGAAGGCCCAGTCGCTGCCCGAGTCACCCGCATAACTCCACTTGGTGACACCGTCATCGTAATTCGTCTTGTTGAGGCAGGTCTGCCCGCTGAAGTCGCTCGAGGACGAGATGTTGTAGTAGCCCTTAGCGTTGGGGCTCACCTGGATATAGACCTTGGCGCTGCCAGCTGTTGGTGTGGCCCACAAGGCATTGAGGTACTCGGCCGTATTGGCACTTCGCACGATGTAGCCATCGCCTTTGGTGTCGATGATCCAAACTTGCGAAAGACCCGAACTCTTCTTGGCTACGGCGTTAGCATGGCCTGGATTTTCGGCGGTGAGGTATGCCGTAGCTGAGCGACGGTTCTTGATGCGCACGAGGCCCGTGGGTATGTCTTGTGCGAAGACTGAGACAACTGCTGTGAGACAGCAAAGAAGACAAGCGTATAATCTTTTCATATTGTTGCTGATTAGTTAGTATTAATTTCACAAAGATACAAGTAAAATCGGATGTGGCAAAACATTTCGGCCAATTAAATGAAGAATAAAAACACAAAATAACTGGAATCAAAGCGTTTTGTCTGCTACTTGGCCAGCACACCGAACTCGGCACCGCTCGCGTAGGAGGCACCACGTTGCTCGCTACGAGCCGTGAAGCGGACATAGCGGGCTTTGACGGCCTTTGGCAAGTCTATTCGCTGACGGTCTGAGTTGTTGAGCAACTGACCACTGATGGCATCGGTCCAGTTCGTGTCATCTATGGACGTGCTGATGGTGAAATCCTTCACACGCCCATTCGGGCTGTCCTGACGACCAAGATAAGTGAATCCCGTCACGCTCTTCACCTCGCCGCAGTCGAAGTCAACGTAGTGGGGGTACTCACTCAACGTCACACCATATTGCGTGTGCCAATAGGTCGAGGCATCACCGTCAACGAGGTGTTCTGCCTCCCCCTCGTAAGGCTCGTAACTTGAGGTGGTGACAACTCTCAGCGGAATGTTCTCGATTCGGACGAATGATGCTTGCTTCTTGTAGTTGTTCTGTCCGTCAAACCATGCCGTGATGGTGCCTGCTTCGCGCATGACGAATGCCGATTGGTAAGGCTGGGCCTTTCCACCGTTGATGCTGTAGAGAATCTGGGCCTTGCGTCCAGGTAAGGTCTCGCTGTCGATGCTCACATGGCCGCTTTCGTCGCGACTGATACTGATGGGAGTCATCCCTGCCGGACTCACATTCAGCATCTTGTCGATGTCGCCATGACTGACGGGACGGATTATGAAACCAAAATTGTAGGTTGTGGCAAAGACTCGGTCGGCATTGAGCGGCCCCCCTTGTCCACAACTGTTCCCGCCCAACCCGTTCACTTTGGCGTCGAGATGCAGATAGGTGGCTTGCGACTCGGGCAACTCGTAGGGATGAGCTGCGGAGAATAGCTGCAAGGCGCTCCAAGGTAAGGCACTCACCGACATTGGATGATCGGCGATAAACACCAATCCATCGCCGTGGTTATCGGTCACTGCGCACCAGCGTGTCTCTTCACGGTTGCCCATGGACTGCGGTTTGGGCAGCATGATGCCCATCTCACACACCGGTCGGACGTAACGTTCAATGAAGGAGCCGGTGCGTCGGTCATTGTAATTGTTTTCCGGTCCACGGCCGTAATAGGTGAATAGAGCGAAATCCTTAGGCATGCTCATGGCGTAACCCATGCGCGCCAGCGCTAAACTGGGTTGATTGCTGCAGACTGCAGCATGGAGCTCGATGGAGCCGTCGGGATGGATGGTGTAGATCTGGTCTGTGGTGATCTTGAAGGCCTGGGCGTTGTCGGCAAAGGGCTGGTCGGTTCGCTCCACGATGCGCTGCACGCCATCGGACGGTCGATTGACACACGACTCTATATACTCACCGGCATTGGGTGCCTGGCTTTCCACCACGAATGAGAGTTGTGTCGCTCCATTCTTCATTCGCTTCGTATCTACCGACAGGGCGCTGTGGCGAAGGTTGTGAAGACCGGCTGCTGCCCAGTTGCGACGTGCCCAGTTGTCGTTATCAACTGGGGCGCGGAACACATCAAGAAGAACAGGCTCCCGCAACATTTCCTTGTCGCTGTACTTCAAACTTGTGAGTGCTCCAGTGGCTGTACTGAAGGTCGCGGCGAAAGAGTCGCCCTTGACCATCAGGCTTCCATTCTCTTGGACTACTGAAGTGGGCTGACCGTCCATGGCCTCTGCTATGCTGGCTGATGTCTTATGAGTTTGGGGGATGGGTATCTGTTCTTCCATCTGTACGTAGCCCTTCACTGCCCAGGGCTTGTCTTCCTTGAGAAGGAACTGGACTTTCAGGAACCATTCACCATGATGGAAATCGGGGGCGAGCTGGCTGTAGTCGAGTGTATAGGCTTGACGTTGGCGAGGCCCGACTTCCTGTGCTGTCGTTGTCAACGGAAGCATTTTACCGTAGGACTGACCGTCCTTCCAAAGTGACCAGACAATGTCGTAGGCGTCGAGCGACTCGAAGTAATTCTTGTTGAAGATCTCAATCTTGCCCTGCATGGCATCGATGGCCTTCACACCTACGTTCTGATACACCTTCTTCACTTCGTAATACTGGGCTTTTGGCGACAGGTCGGGACGCATGATGCCGTTCATGCAGAACGTGCCGTCGTTGGGAAGATCGCCGAAGTCACCACCGTATGCCCAGTACTGGCTACCTGTCTTTGGGTCGATGCGGTTGATGGCCTGGTCAACCCAGTCCCAGATAGCGCCGCCCATGATGAAGTTGGACGACTCTATGGCATCCCAGTAGTCCACCAGATTGCCAACAGCATTGCCCATCGAGTGGGCATACTCGCTGATGTGGAAGGGGAATTTCTCTCCGGTCTTGCCTGTGGCGCGCGCTCTGACTGTTGCCACTGCTGGATATTGGTCTGAACCCATATCAACGATACTGTTGTTGCGTTCGTACTGCACTGGGCGTCCGGTCGAGTCTATACCCTTGATTGTATCGTAGGCTGCGACGAAGTTCTTGCCGGGACCGGCCTCATTGCCCAGACTCCAGATGATGATGCTCGGGTGATTGTAGTGTTGCATCACCATCTCGATATTGCGTGCCACATGGGCTTTTCGCCATTGGGCGGGGTGAGAGAGGGAGGCGTCGCCGTAGTAATACTCATGGCTCTCGATGTTGGCCTCGTCTTCCAAGTAGATACCGTAGCGGTTGCAGAGGTAATACCAATAGGGGGAGTTGCAATAGTGGGAATTACGAACGTGGTTGATGTTGCCTCGCTTCATGAGCATGACTTCTTTTTCCATTTGCTCAGGTGTGATGGCGTGTCCTCTGTCGGGGTTCGTCTCGTGGCGGTTCACGCCCTTGGTCTTGATGGGACGGTTGTTGAGGTAAAAGTAGCGACCAGCATGACCGAACTCGTCATCTTCGGCTTTTGTCTCCCGGATTTCCACTTTTCGGAAACCAACTGCAGTGGAAAAGGTCTCTACCACGCGCCCTTTCTTGTCTTTGAGTTGGCCCACGAGCGTGTACATCCAGGGAGCTTCCGCGCTCCACTTCTTCACGTTTGTCCCTATATTCAATCTTTCATCGCTGGTGTGGCATGAAGTGCTGCACGTCAAGCGCTGAGTCCATTCCGCATGGGCCAGAGGGTGGTTTCTGTCGCTGTAGAGTTCGTTTTCAAACAGGGTGTAAGTGAGCGAGTAGCCCTTAAGGGATTTGCCATCGAGGTTTTTCAGACGGGTCTGCATGTGCATCACTGCTTGGGTCAGAGCGGCATCCGAGAATGTGGCGTCAACCATCACATTCTCCACTTGAACCCTGGGCTTGGCCTGTAGTGCTACCGTACGGAAAATGCCAGGAAGGCGGAACATGTCTTGGGCTTCGAGCATGGAGCCGTCGCTGTTGCGGTAAACCTCTACGGCCACCAGGTTCTCACCTTTGCGAAGATAAGGGGTGATGTCGAAAGAGGCTGTGTTGCGCGAGTTCTTCGAGAATCCCACGTATCGGCCGTTGATGTAGAGGTAGAAGAACGAATCCACACCGTCGAAATTGATCAGCACCTGCATGCCCTTCCAATCGGCTGGCAAGTTGAAAGTGCGGCGATACGAACCTACCTCGTTGCGGGCTTGATAGGTGGCCCAGCCCGTAGGCGGTGTGCGCATCACGCCGCCACGCCAGTCATCGGGACGAACCGTGTGCTGGAAAATCACGCGCTGGTTGGTGTAAATCGGTTTGCCGTACTTCATCGTACCATCCTTCTCGAGGCCGGCGACATTCCAATTCATCGGCACTTCCACTTTGGCCCATCCCGTCGTGTCGAATTCGGGATGGTAGAAGACTGCGGGCCTTTCCGCAGGATTGGGCGACCAGTGGAAAAACCATTCTCCGTCCAGACTCAGCCAATAATGGCTGTACTCGGGCAATATCTTGCGGGCGGCTTCGACGCTTTCAAAGTTGAAGAACCAGGCATGGGGAGGCAGTTTGTTGTAGCCTAAGGAGTCTGGGCTTTGCCATTCCCATCCTGTGGGTTCGGGCATATTGCCATAGTAGAAACCTTCTAACTGGGCATGGACTTGAAGGCACATGGTCAGCAGCAGTGGAATAAAGTGGTTGCGTCTCATCGTCTTTGTTGTCTTGGAGTTAGGTAATAGTACCGTGTCGGTTTTCAAATACCCTGATTCGGAATAAAAACGGCTTACTTGATGGAATATCTGCCGTCGGTGATTTCCTCAAGCGTCAGCCGACGGTAAATCATCTGGTAGAATTCGGGCTCTTCCTCATAAAAGAACCCGATGGCCTTGTCTTTCTGAAGGGTCATGGTCGAGTAGGCGGAGCCGGTGTGGCTCACTTGGTAGGAGCCTCCCCAGTTACGGGCGAATCGCAGGGGGGTGCTCCAATCTTCTTCTTGTCGGAGTTCTTTCCAGTAGATGGTGACATTCTGGCGCCCTGGTCCAGCTGGAATGCTCTGAAGTGCCACGCAGGTCCGACGCCCGTCTGATTTCCGTATCGCATCTACCAGCATGACCTCCCCGTTGGTGGCGCTGCTTTCATTCTTGATGCCGCCTTCCATCTCATCGGAGGCAAAGGGAATGCCCCAGTGGCCGTTACCTTGCTTCACGTCGGTATAACGGAAAATGTTGAAGTAACGTCCATAGGCCTTTCGGCTGCTCAACAGCACCGACCCATCTGGCAATTCCTCGCATTTGGGCTCATCGCCCTTGGGGATGGGACTCGTTGTGGGAGAACCCAGCACATGCCAACTGCGTCCGAAGTCATCGCTGTAAATCACGAAATTGCCGATGTGAGTGCAAAGACCGCCATAGACGCGATAGTACTTGCCCTTTTTCACTTTCCGCGACTGGCAAATACGACCGCTGCCCATAAAGAGGCCGTTGGCGCGATTACCCAGCAATTCCTCGAACACGTGAGCAGTGTGGTCGATGGGGGGCGTGTTCCATACCCACACGCCGCTCTGCTTGTCCAGATGGGCGTGGGTGGCTACAATGCGCTGGCTTTTCCCTATCTTGGACTGCCAGTAAGGGACGTTGCCAGAACAGCAGACCAACAGTAACTCATTGTGAGTGCGGTCGGCTACAAGACATGCGTCGCCATAGCCGCAGTCAGATCCTTGTCCCGAACCTTCAAGCACGGTCTCTATCGGCCCCCACGTCTGTCCGTTGTCTTTCGACACCCGCTGAAGGATGTTAACATGCCCGTAACCTATGTCCATACCGCAAGGGCGGATGTCGGTGAGGGCTATCACGTCACCGTTCTTGGCTGTCGCTATAGCGGGAATGCGATAGGGGTAACCCGTCTCGTCGCCTGTGTGAAAGAGAGTGGTCTGAGCCATTGACGAAAGTTGATACAGAAGCATCAGCACGGTGAATAATAATCTCTCCATTTGATTTATTGTGTTTTTGCGGTTCCTTTCGCAAAAATAACACAAACAAAGCAGAAAACGAAAGGATTGCACATCCTTTTTTTCTGCATTACCATACATCGGGCTGTTTTTTTCGGGAAAAACAAGCCCGAACGATCTTTTTATCCTTAAAAAAATGGGAAAAATTGTTTTTTTTAACATCGATTAAGTAAATTTGCATTTAGAAACCAAATCACACATCATTATGAAACATCGAATATTCATCGCTTGTATATTGGCAGCCATCCTGTTGTTGCCAGCAAGTTTGTCTGCTCAGTTCAATTGGCCCTACACCATCAAGAATGGTACGATTGTCACCGAAGTGCCAGAGCGACCCATCGGACAAAAGTCTGCCCTGGGACTCACTGTGGAAAAACTGCCAGTCGTCAGAGTGGCGTTTGTGGGACTGGGCATGCGAGGCCCTGACGCCGTTGAGCGCTGGACCCATATCCCAGGCATTGAGGTGAAGGCACTGTGCGACTATGTGCGTGAACGCGCCGAAGCATGCCAAGAAACCTTGAGGAAGGCGTCGATGCCTGCCGCCGACATCTACTACGGTGAATACGGCTATAAGGATCTCTGCCGCCGCACCGACATCGACCTCGTGTACATCGCCGCCGACTGGCTCCACCACTTTCCTGTGGCTTCAGCCGCCTTGGAGAACGGACATCACGTGGCCATCGAGGTGCCATCGGCAATGAACATGACCGAGATCTGGTCACTCATCAACCTGAGCGAGAGCAAACGCCTGCACGTGATGATGCTCGAGAACTGCTGCTACGACTTCTTCGAACTCAACGCACTGAACATGGCCCAGAAAGGACTTTTGGGCGAAGTCATCTATGTGCAAGGAGCCTACCGCCATGAATTGTCGCCTTTCTGGGACGAATACTGGAAGCGCGGAGATGACGACAAACTGGGATGGCGCCTCGACTATAACAGCAAGTTCCGTGGCGACCTCTACCCCACTCACGGTCTCGGACCTGTTGC
The DNA here is from genome assembly GCA_017509605.1 of Bacteroidaceae bacterium. Taxonomy (GTDB): domain Bacteria; phylum Bacteroidota; class Bacteroidia; order Bacteroidales; family Bacteroidaceae; genus RUG11857. The sequence continues at coordinate 13,931 of JAFWPH010000031.1, forward strand.
GCAAGTACTGAATATTCACCGCGGCGACCGAATGAAGACTCTCGTGGCGATGGACACCCACTCCTTCAACGGCAAGGCGTTCGCCGAAGCGCGCACTGGCAAGGACTACTCTGATTTCAAGAACGGAGACCACACCACCACACTCATCTCGACCGAGAAAGGCAAGGTCATCGAGATTCACCACAACGTGATGACCCCACAACCCTACAACCGTATGTACCAACTCACTGGCACACAAGGGTTTGTAAACAAGTACCCCAATGAGGGATATGCCCTGACTTCCGATATGATGAAGAAAGCCGGAGTCAACCCCAGCAAAAACTACACAGGACACAGCTACCTAAGCAAAGAGGACACAGAGACACTCCTGAAGTCCTATACCTCACCAATCATCACCCGATATGGCGAAGAGGCCAAGGAAGTGGGAGGCCACGGAGGAATGGATTTCATCATGGACTCCAGACTGGTCTATTGCCTGCAGAACGGACTACCACTCGACATCGATGTCTATGACCTGGCCGAATGGTGCTGTCTGGCCGAACTGGGCAGTATCTCAATGGACAATGGCAACTTGCCCGTTCAGGTCCCTGACTTCACCCGAGGCGAGTGGAACAAGACACAGGGGTACCGACATGCCGTAGCCTCACCCGAGACTGAGGCCGCCACACGAGCTGCCGCTCAAGCCTTTACTGAGCAACTGAAAGCCAAAGGCGCAAAATACTGGGCGAAAGCATCTAAGAAAGAGAACAAGGAAAAACGCAAAAAGGTTCAATATGACTCCTTCTGACACAGCCAACATTTTGGCACAATTCAAAATCGCCGGAACAGTCATGGAAGTGAAGCCTATAGGCAACGGACTCATCAACGACACCTTCCGAGTGACCACCGAAAGCGATGAAACACCCGACTACGTGCTGCAGCGCATCAACAACGCCATCTTCCAAGACGTGGACCTGCTGCAACACAACATCGAGGTGGTGACAGCACATATACGCCACAAACTGGAAGCCTGCGGAGCCACCGACATCAACCGACGAGTGCTGGAGTTCGTCAAGACATCCGACGGCAAGACCTACTACCGCGACACCGATGACCAATACTGGCGCATGATGGTCTTCATCGCCGACTCCGTCACCCGAGAGGACGTGACACCCGACAGTGCCTATGACTGCGGAAAGGCTTTCGGCAACTTCGAGAAAATGCTGGTGGACGTACCGCAGCAACTGGGCGAGACCATCCCCAACTTCCACAACATGGAACTGCGCATGCGCCAACTACGCGAATCTGTGGAGCGCAATGCCTCCGGCCGACTGGGCGAGGTGGCCGATGTGGTCGTGGAGCTGGAACGGGATGCTGATGAGATGTGCCAAGCCGAACGGCTACATCGCAACGGACAGCTACCCAAACGCATCTGCCACTGCGACACAAAAGTGAACAATATGCTGTTCGACCAAAAGGGGCAGGTGTTGTGCGTCATCGACCTCGACACTGTGATGCCATCTTTCGTCTTCTCCGACTACGGCGACTTCCTCCGCACTGGAGCCAATTTCACAGCCGAGGACGACCCCGACCTATCACACGTGGGATTCAACGAAGATATTTTCAAGGCCTTCACCAAAGGGTATTTAGAGTCGGCCCGAGCATTCCTCACCCCGCTCGAAGTGGAGTTACTGCCTTATGCTGTGGCTTTATTCCCCTTCATGCAATGCGCGCGATTCCTGACCGACTATCTGAACGGCGACACCTACTACAAAATAAAGTACCCGACCCACAATCTGGACCGAACACGCAACCAACTGGCACTCTACCGCGATGTGCGACGGCACGACACCATGATGGCCGACTTCATCAAAGGCCTGGTTTAAGGGTTACTTATTTAATCACTCAAAACTTCAATTTTACCTATAATATTTACCAAAACAATCAATTATGAAGAAGGTTTATCTACTTTTAGCTTGCTTCGTTGGCTTGTTGGGCATGACGAGAATGTCGGCCCAGAACGACTATGACAGCGAACCAGACTACGACAATCCTCTGATCCAAGATGTCTGGCAATTCAGCAGTCCCTATTCCGACTTCCTCAACGAAGGTGGAGAGGGTAATTTCTACGCCTTGCTGGGCCGCACTTCAGAAGCCGTGGAGAATGGTTTCCCAAACCAAGACTTCTGGCACAGTGACTGGCACCACAACAACGTAACACCAGGAACCCATTACTTCCAGGTGGAGATGATTTCTCCTGAGACACTTCCCAATGAGATTGTGTTCGTTTACACCCGTCGTGATGCCCAGAACGACCAGACCACAGAATGGAGCGTGCGTGGTACCAACGACCCAGAGGCAGAGAAAGACCAATGCGAGGAACTGGCCTATATCCTCACTCCCTTTGGCAGTCAGACAGAAACCCTCATTTCCACACCTTTCTCTCCCGCCCACTACAAGTACTTGCGTTTCTATTCTGAAGCACAGACTGGTGGCGGTGGCTATGGTTCCCGCGGCTATTTCCACGTTGGCCGTTTCCAACTCTATCCTTTGAAGTCGCTCGAGGAATTGGAAGCCGCCAAGAATATGCTGATGGACGCTTTCGACAAGTACTTTCCCATGTATGACTCCTATCCCCCAGGCACTGAACCAGGTCAATACGGTGAAGACGAGGTGGCTGCTTTCCAAAATGCCATCTTCGGCCTGGACTTCGACGGGCTGTCTGACGAGGCCAGGAGAAATCTGACGAAGGAAAGTGCACAAGCATTGATCGACGCCTGCGAGGCTGCTTACCAGACTATGCTGGCATCGAAGGTTCCTTACATCTTGGCATCCGGTTACTATCGAATCCGCACAGGTATGGATTATATGAACCGTATAGTCATCGATTATGATGAAGACGGCAATGAGATCACCGACTTGGTGGCTCGCGACAAGTATCTCATGGTCGAGAAGGAAAACGGAAAGACCATGGCGACATGGGGCACTCCCGATGCGGAGAACGAGACCCTGGGCAATATCAGCTCCCTGTTCAAGATTACCGACAACGGCGACGCCACCTACGACATTGAGAGCATGATGTACAACGTTCGCTTCAACAATGTGGCACGCAGCGTCAACCTGGAGATGAGCGCAGAGAGCGAGAACAAGATGGTGTTTGACCCTGTGGCCACTGTCAATGGCATCACTTACGTCAACATCAGCGTATCTACACAGAACGCCGCCGACGGCCTGTACCTGCATCAAGACAAACACGAGAACGGAGTGGGTGTCGGTGGCCATATTGTTGGCTGGTACAGCACATACGACGGAAGCCCTCACGGCTCTGAATGGTATTTTGAGAAAGTGAGCGACAGCAATGCTGAAGCGATAATCGCAGCTTGGCAGCCATTGCGCGAGCGAGAACAGTGGTTGCAAGACTACAAGAATCTGTATGCTGAGGTTGGACAGGCCCTCGCAGCCGCCAAAGACGTGGAGCACGAGGCTTTGATCAAGTCTGTTGACCAGCTCTCCAGTCCCTTCTCCGACAGAGAAGAAGGCCAGAACCTCGGAGTGCTCATCGATGGAAACGAAGGCAATTTCTGGCACAGCGACTGGCATGGAGAATCTCACGCCGAGTCTAAGCACTACCTCCAGGTGGAACTTCTTGAGCCATTGACAGAGCCCATCACCATGTCTTTCCACCGTCGTCATGGTTTCAACAACAACCAGATTATCCTCTGGAGCGTTTACGGCACCAACACCAACAACGACCTCCTCGTTCAGAACGACCTTGAGCTCCTCGCCGAGCTCGAGACTCCATTCGGTTCCGACACCGAAACCATCACAACCCAACCGTTCGACACCAAGGGCTACAAGTACTTGCGCTTCTACTGCGAGAAGCAGAACAGCAACGCCGCTTTCTTCTACATGGCAGAGTTCCAACTCTATCAGGACCACGAGAACCCCAACTCCCAGTACAGCATGATGGGACAGGTGGCCGTGGATTTGGAGAAAGTCTATAATGAACAGGCCGAGATTGCTGACGACAAGCTGACACAGGCAGATGTTGACAAACTCACAGCTGCTTACGAGGCCTTCAAGGCTGAGTTCGTGGATCCGTCTGAACTTCGACAGGTGATTGCAAGCGTGGAAGGCAAGACAGAACTTGTCGCCATCGGCACTAACCCAGGTTTCTGGCCTGACGGAACAACCGCCGAGGCACTGGAAAAAGCCATCTCAGATGCCAAGAAATACGACGTGGCAGGCGTGTATGTGAAGTCGAAGAGCAATGCGTTCATCGAAGACCTGCAGGCCAAGGCCGAAGCTTTGGACAACGCAGTGATTCCAGTTGAGCCAGGCAAGTGGTATCGCTTCCGCGTCGGCACCGAGGACGAATACGCCGAGCATGGTTGGCCAACTGCCGGCAACGAGGAGACAACCAATGACGACGGAACAGTCACCAACGAGTCTCTCTTCGGCAAGTACATCACAGTGGCAGATTGCGTCAGCGAGAACGGAGTGAACACCGTGGTGTTCCAGATTGGCGACGATGTTGCCATGGACAACTATCTCTATCTTGACAATGAGACCGACATTGAAGACGCAGACCTCTCACTCTTCCGCTTCATCAGCGTGGGTGACAGCGCTTACGCCATCCAGAACAAGGCCACCGGTCTGTTCCTGATGCGACCGACATCCGGTTCTGACGTTCGCTTCATCCGTCTGAGCCCTGCCCCATCACTCTTCACTCAAGGTATTGCAGGTTACGGACAGAACTACTTCGCCATTAAAAACCTCGAAGGCCAAAACCTTGAGGCATTACATGCCGCCCGCGCACTCAATGTGGTTCAGACCTGGGCTGGCTGGGGCAATACCGACGGCCGTCGCGGTAGTTTCTTCGTGGAAGAAGCAGGCGATGTAGCTGCTGACTACGATGGTACAGAATTCCAAATTCTTGCCAAGCCAGGCACCGTGACCACCTATTGTTTCCCCACCACCATCAAGGGAGAAGAAGGCATGTTTGGCGTGGACAAAGCCGAGCAGACCGACAATGGCATCAGCCTCACTTTGGTTCCGCTCAAGGAAGTGGAAGCAGGTCGTCCGTTCATCTTCATCACTGAAGGAGAGTACGACCCTGAAGCCGATGACGCAGAATACCTGCAGTTCACTCACGGCTACGATATTGTGCCCCAGCCCATCGACGGTGGATTATTGAAGGGGACATTCTATCAGAAGACCGTAGGTAAGGGTGTTATCACCTTCTCCAACAACAAGCCATCCGTGACCAAGAGCCCCAGCGCAACCGTGACCGACGGTATGGCATGGATTGTCAATGGCGAGGAAACCTTCAACGACCGTCTGACAGTCAGCTATACCATCAATGCTGACGGAGTGGATGCCATCCAGGACGTTCTCCACAATGTTGCCCGCACAGGCGACATCTACACCATCGACGGCCGCTTCGTTGGAAGAGGAAACCTCAGCAGTCTGACCAAAAAAGGTATTTATATCATCAACGGCACAAAAGTCGTTGTGAAATAAGTTCTTATAAGATTTGTTAGTTAAACGGGGGCTTGCAGTGCACTGCAAGCCCCCGTCTCTATTAAGAGGTCTTCTGAAAATTCCCCGTTCAATAATTAACAATCAAGATTGGGTTACGTACTTCGCGCTGGAGGCGGTTGGTTTGAATCTTTAGGTTGGATTTCATCCGACCTTTTCTCGCCATGGCATAGTTCAAGCAAGCTTGACTCTGCTCATTTGGCTTAACGAAAACGTTTCTTTTTATTCAATCACCAAAGCGGTGATGGAGTATGGTGCCAAGGTGATGGCGAACTGCTTGCCCACCTTCTGGGTGGATTCCTGCGGAACAATGTTGCGGGGATTGTCAATCGAGTTGGTGTCTTCGGGGCGGGCGGACTTCAATTCCACCTTCTTGGCCTTAGACTTCACTTTGCCGACACCCTCCAACTTGATGTTCAACTGCTGGGCAGTGCCAACGGCGTTGACCAGTTTCAGGTAGGTCTTGCCTGTCTTGGCGTCTTTGGTGGCCGTATAGAACACTGCATTGGCCTCGTCGTTGCGGTCCAAAGTCTGTTTGGGAAGGTCTGTTGCCTCCACTGGTACGATGCGGTCGCCCAGATACTGCGAGAACATCACCTGCGCCCAGTAGGACGGAGAACCGTATGCATTGAGCACATCATAGCCGATCAGGTCGCTGGCCCACTGCATGGCGCCTGGTTCCACATTGACAAACAACGGCGCGTAGCACGACATCACACAGATGTCCGAATTACGCTCCATGCAAGTCATCCACGCGGCGTCTCCAAGCGCGGCATTCATATTGGTCGTCGGAGACCCTTCGCGGGTAGCCCATTCACCACAGAAAATCTTTGGCCCCGTGCGGTCATAACTGTCATACTGGAAGGCATTACGGTACATGTCGAAGGCATTGCGGTAGTAATGCTCATCAATCAAATCTACAACGGGATTAGGGATGGCCTTCGATTTCAGGGCGTTATAACCCACCGTCGAGATGATCTGCAACTGGGGATAACGCGCCTTGATGGCCTCGTAGAACATCTTGAAACGGTTGGGGTAACTGCCGCTGCGGTCGAAGAAGTCCTCATTACCTATCTCCACATAGTGAAGCGGGAAGGGTTCCGGATGGCCGTCGCGGGCGCGCACGGCTCCCCACTTGGTGGTCTGGGCGTCACCAATAATATACTCTATCTCGTCCAAGGCATCCTGAATGAAGGGCTTCACGTAATCGCCATCCAGATGGTCACCGCTCAACACATAACCGGCGAACACACCTACCACAGGCTCGCCGCCTACATCCACAGCCCACTGCAGGAACTCCAGCAGTCCCAGTCCGTCGGTTGAGCGATACCCCCATGGGCTCTGATGGCCTGGACGCTCGTCGGGATCTCCGATTGTCTGTTTCCAGTCGAATCGGTTGGCGAAGTTATTACCTTCAAGATAGTTACCACCAGGGAAACGCAGGAACTTGGGACGCATCTCGGCCATCATCTCCATCAGGTCAATGCGCAGGCCGTTCTTGCGGTCCTTGAAACTGGGCGCATACAGGGTCACACGGGTCAACTCAATGCTTCCTGCCTGGTCGGCGATGATGAAAAGCCGCGCGTCCTTCGTGTCTGCCTGCGTGGCCGATGTGGTCAATTGGATATCAAACTTCTTCCAGTCTTTGCTGAAACCGCTCACTTTCGTCTCGGCGTAAGTGGTGTTTCCGTCGGCGCTCTTCAAGGCAATGGTCAACGAACTCACAGGTGTGGGAGCGGCGCTCTCGTTATTGAAAGCGGCGGGTTGCTTCACATAGATCGCGCCCTTGAACGTGGTGCTCTTTCTGATGGGGAATCCCCAATAGCCCTCACTGACGATACCAAGGCCAGCCTGCTCGAAATTCACGACAAGCGAAGTCGGGTTGGCATCGTTGATGCCGGCTTGACGGTTCTGGCGCACCCTCACCCTCACCGTGTCGGTGAGTTGCCAACGGTCGGGCCTCACCGTCGGGCGTGGGGCGTTGGGATCGGGACGTCCGCCTCTGCGGCCTCCTCTGGGATTGAACATGTCGGCGAACGCTGGATTAGGAACCAGTTGGGTGTAGAGTCCGCCTTCGTAGGAATAGTTGATTTCCTCGGTCATCAGTCCGTAAAGCATCGGACTCACCTCCGTATCGGCCTTGTCCAGCCGAAGAGTCAGTTGTTGTGCCTGGAGCATCAGGGCGTTCGCGCACAACATCACGGTCATCACAAATAGTTTTCTCATAAGTTTTGAAGGGTTATAGGTTATGGGTTATGGGTTATTGAATTTAGCCTAATGCCTAAAGCCTAAATAGGTCAAGAGTCAAGAGCCAAGAGTCAAAAGCCAAGAGTCAAGAGTCAAGAGTCAAGAGTCAAGAGCCAAGAGTCAAGAGCCAAGAGTCAAGAGTCGAGAGTCAAGAGCCAAGAGTCAAGGGCCAAGAGTCAAGGGTCAAGAGCCAAGAGTCAAGAGCCAAGAGTCAAGAGCCAAGAGTCAATGCTCAATGGTCAATGCTCAATGGTCAACGGTCAATGGTCAAGGGCCAATGCTCAATGGTCAATGGTCAAAAATGCGATTAAGCGAGAGCAAAAGAGAACTTGTTCTCATTTTGCCGAGCGTGAGCATTTTATCTAATGGTCAACGGTCAAGGGTCAATAGTCAATGAGCTAAAGCCTTACCTCGAAGTCGAGCGACTGGAGGTCGCCCTCACGAGAGGATGAACCGTAAAGGATTTGGTAGCGTCCAGGACGCACGTTCAGTTCATCGATGCTGGGGTCGTAGTATTCGAAGGCTTCCCTGTCAAGGGTGATGGTGGCCTGCTGTGTCTGTCCAGGAGCGATTGTCAGTTTCTGGAATCCGCGCAACGACTTGATGGGAGCCTCTGGATAATCGAGGGCACGCACATATACCTGCACGGCCTCAGCGCCCTCGCGGTCGCCCGTGTTGGTGACAGGCACGGTGACGGTCACCTCTCCGTCTGCCTTCATCGAGGTGCGCGACAGCTTGCCCTTGCCATAAGCGAACTGTGTGTAGCTCAGTCCATAACCGAAGGCATAGAGCGGTTCGCCACGGAAGTAGCGGTAGGTGCGGTTCTCCATGCTGTAGTCCAGGAAGTCGGGCAGGTCGTCGTTGGAGCGGTAGAAGGTAACGGGCAACTTGCCGCTGGGGCAGTAGTCACCGAAAAGCACGTCGGCCAAAGCCTTCGAGCCTCCCTGTCCGGCATACCATGCCTGGAGCAAAGCGTCGATCTGGTTCTCCACACTGCCGAAGGCGATGGCCGAACCCGAGCAGTTGACGAACACCACGGGTTTGCCCGTCTCGTGCATGGCGCGTACCAGACGTTGCTGCACGGTGGGCAGCTCGATGTCTCTCTTGTCGCCGCCCTCGCCTTCCATCCTCGCCGAGATACCGCCGATGATGATGATGACGTCGGCGTTGGCGACCTCACTGGCCAACGGGCTGAAGTCTATGAGCTTGCGCTCGCAGAAGTCGCCGCGCAGCATGGCGAACTGTCCGTCGCCATGACGGTACTCGATGCTCAGGTCGTAGGTCTTGCCTTGCTCCACTGGGAAGGTCTTGTATGCGGGTGCCCTTCTTCCGAAGCCACCACGCGGATTGCCTGCAGCACCCTCTTCGATGACCTGGCCGTTCACGCGGAGCGTGTAGCCGTTGTCGGTGTTGAGGTAGTAGCTCATGTCTCCAGTGAAGGTGGCCTTCCACTGTCCGCTCACGCGTACGGAGAGTTGGTCACGATCCACGCCCTGTGCGAAGCCCCATGCACCGAAGGTACTGAAGTTCAATTCATTGTAATAGTCCGTAACTGCGGGATCACCACTCAGCTCCTTGTTGTTGAAGAACTCCACCTTCACGCCCTTGCCGTCGTTGAAGTCACCCAGATGACGGATGGTGGTGTAGTCGTCGTTCAGCTCGCAAGCCTTCTGGTAGATGACGTTGGCACCAGGCACAGCCTTGCGGATGCCTTCAAGCAATGAGTGTGTATGGGCCTGTGTGGGCGTACCGCCATAGTTGCCGTTGAGCATGGAGGCGTCGTCGGCGTTGGGTCCCACCACGGCGATGGTCTTCAGGCTCTTCGACAGCGGCAGCACGGGCTTTCCCTGTACGGAGGCGTTCTTGAGCAGCACCATCGACTCGCGCGCCGACTGTGTGGCGAGTTCGTCGTTCTGCTCGCTGCTGATGACATTCTCACCCAGGTTGGCCCATGGCAGTTGGTTTACGGGGTCGAACATACCGAGTTCGAAACGGCCCTTGAGGGTGTAGCGCAGGTGATGGTCGAGGGTTGCCTCGCTGATGAGTCCTTTCTGCAGGGCCTCGGTCAGCACCATGAACACCTTGCCGCACTCGAGGTCGGTGCCGTTGAGCACTGCATCGACAGAAGCCGACAGTGGGTCGGGATGGGTCTCGTGTTGTCCCCTGTTGTAGAAGTTGTTGATGGCGTCACAGTCAGTGAGCACGATGCCGTCGTAGCCCCATTTGTTACGGAGGATATCCACCAGCAGACGGTCGCTGGTGCAGCAGGGGCGTCCCTCATAGCGGTTGTAGGCGCACATCACCTCGCGCACATTTCCTTTCTTCACCAGGGCTTTGAAAGCGGGCAGGTAGGTCTCCCAGAGGTCGCGCATCGACACTGAGGCGTTGTAGCTGTGTCGCAAGGGCTCAGGTCCACTGTGGACAGCATAGTGCTTGGCACAGGCGTGTGTTTTAAAATAGTGGTCGTCGTTGCCCTGCATGCCGAGCACGGTCTGGACACCTAATACGGCGTTGAGGTAGGGATCCTCGCCGCAGGTTTCCTGACCGCGTCCCCAGCGTGGGTCACGGAAGATGTTGACATTGGGACACCAGAAGGTGAGCTCGGGGTTGCCTGGGTAGTAGGTCACGCCCATGCCGATGTTCATCACCTTGTGGTCGGAACGGTTCCAGTTGGCGCGGGCCTCGTCGCTCACACGGCTGAACACGTCATAGACCTGTTGTGCGTTGAAGGCGGCAGCCATGCCGATAGGCTGAGGAAAGACGGTATAGCCTCCCTGACGCACACCGTGGCAGGCCTCGCTCCACCAGTTGTAGGAGGGAATGCCGAGACGATCGACCGACACCGACTTGTTCATCATCAGTCCCACCTTCTCCTCGGGTGTGAGCAGCGAGATGAGGTTCTCGACACGCTCGTCGTAGCTGAGCGTCGGGTCGAGGAAGGGATAAGGTGGCATCGATGTCAGCGTAGCGTGTGCGATGCTGTTCTCGGCGATGGCCACAGGTGTGGGTTCAGTGTTCTCGACCATGGCTTTCACCTCCAAAGTACCGATAATACTGTTGTTCTGGGCGATGAACTGTACACTGCGGAAGGTCTTTCCGTGTTGGTTGGCGGGGGTCAGCACCACCATCACCCCAGCCTTTTGGCCTGGGAGTATGGTTTCTTTGTCATATATGGCCTTGATGCACTCGCAGCTGGGTATATCCTTTGCGATTTGCACGGGAGCTTTCGACTTGTTCTCAAGCGTGAATGTGTGGCATACAGCTCCCAAATTGGCGTTCACCTGGCCGAAGTCCCACTTATAGGTGTCGAAGACGGCCTTGCTTTTGTTTTTTTGCGCGGGGGCGGTTGTTACCACCATCAAGGCGCAAACGATAAGAAATAGTTGATGCTTCATTGTTGTTATAAAGTTATTGATGTTAGTTCCAGTTGCTATTATTAAGCAAATTTAGGGACAATTGGCCAAAAAACAAAACTTAATGTAACATAAATTGTCATTCACGAAACACGACCGCACTACCCCATACACCAGCCACGCATTTAGCCATTCCCTACCCTGTGGGCACCAACAAGCCACCTTATTTTTCATGGAAACAACATAGCACAAATAAACCATCCGCATGGCTGGCGCATGCGCCTAAAGTCTAAAAAGGCCCAAGAAAATGAAGTTGTCCATTTGGGAACACTTCTTCATGTTGGGGAAAGGGAAAAATTTCCAAAAAAGAAAATTTTTGTCGTCAAAAATTTTGGAATAATGAAATAAAAAGATAACTTTGCAACGTATTTCATGGTATTAGATTTAAGACTTTCTTTTCAAAAGGGGTTGCTCGGGAGAGTAGTCCCTTATTTTTTTGCTGATGCTGAGAAGATCTACGGACTTGGAGGGCTAAATGACACCATTCGCCAGCGAGGCCGCGAGATTTTGAGGGAAACAACATAGCGCAACATGGTTTCCCATAGAGTTTAGGGAGGACCGGAATAAGAAAAAAGACAAAATACTAAAAAAATACTCGTTTTATTTTTGTTGTAATCATATTTTATTCTAATTTTGCAAGAACAATACCAGACTTTGGTAATTTGACTAACAAAAGGACTTAAAAAACATATATATTATGAAGAAAGTATATAAAACACCAATGACTGAGGTTATCGTTCAGGATCTATACGACCGGTTATGTGATTCACAAGTGATTTCTCCTGGAGGCGGTTCAGACAATCCTGACACAAACGTGCGCGATGACGCCCCCTCTGAGGAGATTTGGAATAAAGAGTGGTAATCTCCGAGCAGCATTAGTGTCGAAGAATATATAACTGTATAGTTTGGGTATTCACCTTGAATATCCAAACTATCTTTGTGTTATCACTTTATGTCAGTACCATGAAAGGAAATCAATCGGCTGATTCATGACCAATTCATGGGCATTCTGTTCCTTATCAACAAATTGACCATCAACTCATCGGTAGAGTTTTTTGTTGAATTTATGTTAAAACACCTGTAAATACAGACGCTATAGCGAAAAATTGTTGTTACGGGTTGTGATAGTTGTTTTCAACTATCATGTTATTTGTGAAAAATGTTTATCTTTGCCAACGCTATTTATTATTTTGTCAATTCGACATATTCACGTTATATATTGATGTAACGAATAAAAAAGAGGAGGTTTTTATGAAGAAAAAAACATATCATGCACCTGCGACGGAAATCAGCGTCATGAATCTGGAAAGAGGTGTCTGCGAGACGATTGGTTGGGGTTCGGGAAGCGACAATCCCGATACCAACCGCCGTGGCGGTTATTACGAGGAGGGCGACGAGCAGTGGGGCGACCTCTGGGCGGAAGAGGAAGAGTAATCCATTTTTCAAAGCCTTAACTATGGAAACAGCCAACGAGAAGAAACTGGAAGCGATATCGCGTCAGCTGGAGTCGCTTGTAGGCGCCTACTCTGCCGACCTTGACGACGACGAGGTTCGGTCGGGCCTCAACCGTCTGTACCGCCGTTCCATGGAGTACAAGAACGGCTCCTTCATCATGCTGGTCGTCGGTCCGGTGAAATCGGGTAAGTCAACTCTTGTCAACCTGCTCGCCCACCGTTATGTCAGTCCCACCGACAAACTGGAGTGCACCATCCGGCCCTCCATCATCTCGAGCGTGGATAGCGAGGCGGAATGTGGCATCGAAGTCTATACCGCCAAGGACGAGAACCGCAAGGAGAAGGATCTCGACCTCATCATCGACAAACTCCGCGGCATCATCGCCGACGAGTCGGAAATCAGGGAGCACCTGACCAAGGTCAGCTACCCGCTCAACGACGACAACATCGACGCCTATATCACACCCTCCTACAATAAGAGCGACAACTCCATCATCACCTCCATCACCACCACGGGCAGCAAACTGCTCAAGAGCACCGACGCCGGCAAGATCTTCATCGCCGACATGCCGGGCTTCGACGGCAACAGGGTCAACCTCTCCAACTCCCTCTACGACGCCATCTCCAAACGCGTCGATCTCATCCTCTTCGTCCACAGCTCCGTATCCGCCTTCAACGTCACCTCCAACGAGTACCTCGACAAACTGCGCGAGTACAACGGCACGGTGCCCGTCTATCTCATCCACAACATCTTCGACTCCACCTACTGGAAAAGCAAGGAGTCACGCCAGCGCGACGTCGAACGCCAGAGCAAGAACGAGTACGACGAAATCAAGGGCAAGGGCTTCAACATCGAGCCCGATTATATCAGCTGCATCAACCTCGGCATGGTCACCGACTACGTGAACCAGAGCGACAACTGCATCCACACCTTCGACGACGACCTCTCCGCCGAATACCAGCGTTTCGAGGAGATAGAGGAACGCCTCTACCGCAAGATCACCACCAACATATCCCGGCTGCGACTGGAACGCTGCCTCGACCGCACCGACAAGTTGCGCGACGACCTCATCCGACTCATCGAGACACGCAAGTCCGACCTGCAGACCAAGCGCGACGACCAGGAGGTGATGGACCGCCACCTGGCGGCCATGGACAGGACAATGGGACTGACCACAGCCGAACTCGACGAGATCACTGCCAACGTCTCCACCGACGCCAACCGCTCCATCTTCAAGAGCCAGGCCAAGAGCAGGGTCAACAAGTCAATGTCCACGGCCGAGTGCATACAGTGCCTCCGACAGATCCTGGTCTCCTTCCTCGCCAACGTCGATGAGACGCTGACCGACAAGCTCTACCGCTATTTCGACGACAAACAACGGCAACTGACCGAACGCCTCAACGAGGAACTGAGTGAGCCCATCGACACGCCACCGCTGGACGAGATCACCGCCGAGACGGCCAACAGCATCTCCGACGAGGGCGTGAAGAGTTTCATGAAGACCTCAGGCTGGGACTGGCTCTCCGACCTCATGATCGGACACTCCTACAAGGCTGAAACCGTCCGCAACAGCATCGCCAACATGGAACGGTGGTACTACGGCGACGAGAAAGAGAAGGACACCACCAACCTCAAGATGCTGCTCAAGGACGAGACCAAACGCATGGCGCAGGCATACCTCTCGCAGATCACCGCGCACTACAAGGCCCTGCGCGACGCACTCATCTCTCCCGAGGAACAGGCCTCCCTCTTTACCCTCGACGACCTCCAGAAAAAACTGGCCAATATCATCATATAGAGTCACAAGATTCTTTTCTTTATCCCGAATCGGCGAATTAAAGAATTGATTTCATTAACAATAATTGGCAAAGCCAATGTTGAATCCCGATTGAAAATTCTCAAATTCTATAATTCGTGACTAAAAACAATACTTGACTAGAATCATATGAAACGGAACCTGATCATCATCGTCCTGATTTTCATCGGTGTCATCGTCCTGATGCTGATGGGCAATGTCATCACTATCGGCGACAAACTCTACGACCTCACCCACAACCGCTGGGTAGAGTTAGGTTTCTACGCTTTAGTGGCCTTGGGGCTGTTCTATTTGATTATCTGGCCTATCGTGCGCCTACACTCCACCTCCGAGTTCCCGCGCCTGTCGGTCGATGACTACGTGGGTGAGACCGACCAGACCAAGCGCGAGCTCAAGCGTTTCGCCGTGTCGCTGTCCAAGCACCTGGGCTACCTGCCGAAGGAAGAGCGCGAGGCGCACCGCAAGGAGTTGCGTCGCCAGATCGACAGTTTCTACGATATTTCCGAGTTGCGCACCATCGTGCAGAAAGAGCTCGACCAGCGTTTCGACATCGTGAAGTCGCACACCAACGAGTGGGCGAAGACGGTGTTCATGCTCACGGCGGTCTCCCAGAACGGCAAACTCGACGCCGCCATCTCGATGGTCATCAACTTCCGCATGATCTTCGACCTCATCCGCTGCTCGGGCTACCGTCCCTCCCACGGCCAACTCTTCAAGCAGTATGTGCGGATCCTGGTCACCTCCCTCTTCAGCTACTACCTGTCCAACACGCTCGAGGACTTCGACCTCACGACCTTGGGCGGTGAGGAAGCCGCCGATACGGTCATCACGGGCAACACGGTATCGGAACCCGAGTTCTTGACCTCAGTGGCGGGTCTGAAGTTCCTCAACATGGTGCCTGCGTCGTTGGTCGATGGTGCGCTCAACTCCTTGCTGACTCTCCGCATCGGTTATGTCACCCTGTCTTACCTCAAGGAGGGCACGGAGGGTTTGGCTGGCCGTAGGGGAATGAAGGTCCGCCGCAACGCCATGCTTCAGGCCATCAAGGCTTTCGGTGTCATGGCCAAGGACACCACCATCAGCGGTCTGTCCCTCATCGGCGAGAAGGTCGGCGACCTGCTGAAGAAAAGTCAAGATGCTGAATCAGAAACAGTTGCCACCACTTAAACTTGATGCCTCCTAACTTTTCTTATTTCATTAGAAACAACATAGCACAACTTTAAACGAAAATATCCTTGTGGGATAAGAAGTGACGCCGCGACGCGACGGAACAACTAATCACAACAAGATGCTGTTGTCGCTGGAGTTGTGTAAAGTTGTGTCCCATCATGGCGAAGCCGTGAAACTAAAAGTTGTGATTTAGTTGTGATAAGTTGTTTCCAATTAAATAGCCTTTACATAGCAGAATTATTGCTCTGTAGATTCAAATTCATGCGGAAAAAATGCACAAAATTAACAAAGTTTAACTATTTGACATTTTCATTTGAACAACGATTATAGTAATTTTGCAAGTAAACAATTGAATGTAGAGTTGAGACAAGGGTGCAATTCATTGCATCTTGTTGAGTATCAATTCATTAAAAAACTAATTAATAACTAACAAGAGGGTGTGTATTTGAGTTAGTTGGTTTTTCGGCTTGCTATATATATATTAATAATGTATAGACTAATACCAGAAATTCCATCATTGGCTCATTTCCGCAGCCGATTTCATCATTAGAAAAAAAAGAAAATCTATTTATTAACTTTAATTTTAACTATATGGGAAAAAACTTTAAACTTCTAATGACTTTCCTACTATGCCTGTTAGGCATGGCGGCGAAAGCGCAGACGGTTGAGATTTCCACTGTTGACCAGCTTAAAGCTTTCCGCGACGCAGTAAATAGCGGTACGACCTACTCAGGGCAAACCGTCAAACTCACTGCTGACCTGGACTTAAGCTCCGAGGCTAACTGGGTACCAATAGGCAATCTAGTGGCATACCCAAGCCAATCCTTCAACGGAACGTTCGACGGAAACGGCCACAAAATCAGCAACATCACCTGTACTGACAACACCCCTAATCATGCTGTGGCGGGATTGTTTGGTTCTGTGGTTAATGGTACGATCAAGGACCTAACCGTTGAGAACGTTAATATCACCAGCACACATTATGCTGGCGGTATAGTGGCTTACACTTCAAATGGACCAACCATTGAGAACTGCAAGGTAATTGGAGGTACCATCAAATCCTCTCCAGAATTATTGAATGGTTCCTATGACAATGGCGACAAGGTTGGTGGTATCATGGGATATGCCACTGCAGGTTCCACCATCAACAATTGTGTCGTAGAGAACGTGACTATCAAAGGATATCGTGATTTAGGCGGTATTGTTGGATACTCCGCTGGTACTGTCACAAATAACACAGCGATTGAAGTTACTGTTACTCAAGACCTCACAAACGGATATAAGAACCCGACACCTACGACTGTTGGTGATATCCACGGAGGTGGCAGTCCTACTCTTAGCAACAATAAAGTAATCAAGTATGTTGCTCAGATCGGTGATACCAAGTACGGAACTATCGCTGAGGCTGTTTCTGCTGCAACTGCTGGACAGACCATCGAAATCTTCAAAGCAGGTGACTACACACTGCCCAACCTGCCTCTGAACATTACTCTCGAAGGTACTGTGGATGGTGTTTCTTTCACCTATACTACAGCAAACAGCAGCATTGCAAGTACGCCCAATGGCGCTACATTCAAGAACATCACCTTCAATTGGGGTAATGTTAACTACCATGGTTTCCAATCATCTACTGGCACCATCAACATGGTGAATTGTAAAAACCTTGGTAGGTTCTTCTCTTATAGTGATATGAACTTCACGAATTGTGAATTCGAGTTTAACGGCGACGAATACTGCATGTGGGTATATGGTGCCGGCAATGTAGTTTATGACCAGTGTACTTTCACCAACAACACTAAAGGTAAGTTGTTGCATCTTTATTGTGAAAGCACAGCCCTCACGCATAAGGTGACAGTGAAAGATTGCAAGTTCATTAATGGAGGTAGTTTAAGCAAGGCTGCAATCAATGTTAAGGCTACAAGTACAAATGGAGCTTTGCAATATGATCTTCATCTTGAAGGCAACAACACATACGATGGCAACTTCCCGACTGCAGTAGGCGAGCAAGCTAATGCCGACAAGACTTGGATTCTCAATCCTTTGGCACAGGTTGACGATCGATCTGTAACGCCAGACAAGATTACTGTTTATGAGAACGATGTACTCATCTATCCTAAGACCGTAGCTCAAATTGGTGATGCCAAGTATCCAACTCTGCAATCGGCTGTTGATGCCGCACAGCAGATGGGTGGTGCTGTTACTGTGAATATCATAGATGATATCAGCGGAGAAACTGTTACTGTAAAAGAGGTAGCAAACTTCAAGCTGACGATTGACGGTAAGAAGGACGCCAGCTCCAACTACACGGTTGACGCAACCATCATTGTTGACGGTTTGCGTCAAAAATATGGTGGTGGTGGTAGTCCCACCAATGGTGCTTCTGTCACCATCCAGAACATCGCTTTTGTTAATAATGCTGCCAAAGATGTAATTAATCCCAATGGATATCCGCATCACCTCACAATACAAGATTGTACATACACGGGCTCGACAACAAGCCTAAAGAATTGGTTTATGAATGTCACTGATGGTCCTTTGTATGGAGCGACCATCAAAAACGTTACTGTTGAATCTTCACGTCTTATACAAGGTGATTTTTCTTCGGATGTAGTATTTGAAAACATCACAGCCACCAACAACTGTTACGTTGGCTTCAACATCAAGACAGGTCCTTCGGGTGGCTTTGATGGAGCTGTTTCAATCAAAAACTGTCAAGTCACTACAGGCAAGTACGCCTTCCGTGATTACTCAGATGGGTATGCAGGCACTATCACCCTTCAAAACAACACCTTTGTCAGCACTTCAGAAGAAAGTGATGAAGGCGTTATCGTAAACAGAGGCGGAGCCGTAGGAACTGCTCACATCAATGTTGAAAGTGGCACATATACGGGACATGTAAAAGTCCTTAATGGCAAAGAAGGCGTTCTCGCCATCTCCGGAGGCTATTTCTCAGAAGAGTTCCCACAGAACTACATTGCTGCTGACCTTGTAGCTGCAGGTAAAGATTGTGTTCCCGCTACAGACAAGCCTGGATACTACACTATTGGAGATCCCACATACGTGGCTCAGATTGGTAGCACGAAGTACACGACACTTCAGAAAGCAGTCGATGCCGCTCATGAGATGACAGGTGATGTAACTATAGAATTTCTTGAAGACATCAGCGGTTATTCGATAGTTCATCAGAAGGCTGGTCTGAACCTCACCATCGACGGTAAAGACAAGACTTTGGCTGGACAAATCATCATCGACGGTGATGGAAGTTTAGATGGTACAGATGTCTTTACTATCCAGAACATTAAGTTTGAAATTCCTTCAGAATTTTGTAGTGGTACGGATGCATTTGTTGTAGTGCCAAGTACCAAAACCACAGGTACTCCGTACTATGCTCCGTCTCACAACAATCATGCTCACAATATTACCATCTCAGATTGCACTTTCACGGGAAATTACCCGACATCTAATATTGTAGGTTTCAAATCTCACTCTGGTATAGATGGGATGAAGAATCTTGTCATGCAAAATGTAACAGGAACAAACCTGCATAGTCTTGCCCAATTGACAGCAACCAAGGGCGCTACATTCGACAACTGCTCAGCTACACAGACGGGTAGTTTCATCGGAGTAAACGGTGGAGATGGAACTTACACCGTGAGCAACTGTACCTTCGCGTCTCACCCCGACAAGACTGACGGTTATGCTTACCGCGAGAAGAGCAGCTCAACTGCTGTTGCCACACTGACCAACAATAACTTTAAGGCTCATGACGCTATTATTCTTGGCAGTGCAGGTACCATCAATGTGGAGAGCGGAACTTACGTAGGCGAAATCTCAAAAACAGCGGGTACTATCGCCATCTCTGACGGTCACTTCAGCGCTCCGCTTGGTAATGCTGAGTATTCCGATTTTATTGCTGAGGGTAAAGCTGGTGTGAATGGCCTGTATCCTGAGGATGAGGCTGCACCTAACGGTGTTGGCCCTGCTGTAGCTACTGTAACATTCAGTGATGCTACTGTCCGCAAGTACGCTTCTCTTGAAGCAGCCGTGGCTGCAGTTACGGACGAAAATCCTGCAACGATTACGATGCTCGCTGACGTGACCATTTCTGAGAATGTGGTTATCGGTGGCACCTATGGCTCAACAGCCAGCCAGACCACAGCCATCAGCGCTCAGAACATCACACTCGACCTGAACGGACACAACATCTCAGGCAACAAGACCATCTATCTGGCTGGTGGAAGCCTGAACATCACTGGTGAAGGCACAATCGAGAACACCGGCACAGGTGCCTCTCCTGTGGGCGTACGCTATGTCAAGAGTGGTGACGGCCTCGATTATACGTCGAAACGGACACTGACCATCGGTGAGAACGTCACCTTGAGTGGTGCACATTATGGTCTGAACATATTCGGCACCAATGAGGGCACTGTAGCCAATGATATTGAGGTGAACGTGAACGGTGTTGTAGAGGGTGTTCTCTTCGTTCTCGGCAACCTGACGAATGCTGAAAACAACATTGTCATCAATGTCAACGGCATAGTCACCGCTACTGATGAAGTTGGTATCGCCCTTAACGGCAATGCCAAGGTGAACGTGGCTGCAGGCGCTGAGGTTACCGGTCAGTCTGGTATCGAGGTTCGCGGAGGTGAACTTAATGTCACTGGCGGTACTATCACAGCTACTGCATCTGAGTACAGCTACACGGCCAATAACAGTGGAACGACCATCAAGGGCGCTGCCATCGCAGTATCTCAGCATGGAACATTGCTCCCCACCAATGTGACTATTTCTGATGGTACCCTGACTGGTGCCAAGTCTATCGCCGTTGCGGACGCTCAGAACAACGCACTGGCAAATGTGACAGTTACAGCGAAGAATGAACTCACAGAGAACTCACTCATTCCTGCAGACTTCAAGTGGGTGGCCAACGAAGACGGTATCACCAGCACACTCGCTCCTTGTGAGTATGTAGCTCAGTACAACGGCACGAAGTACGAGTCACTCCAGGCCGCTATCGACGCAGCAGAGGCTGACGACCCAACAGACATCGTGATTGACATGTTGGCTGACTGCACACTCGACATCACTGCATGGAGCGGTACTCAGAATGCCCATTCTATTGGTACGGCCAATACCCAATCCATCACTATCAATGGTAACAACCACAAACTGGACTTCAACCAACTCAACTCAGACTGGAACAATGTGGCCACGATGAACGACGATGTGACTAAGTTGGTGCTCAACGACATGACTATCGCCAACAGCAATCACAACAATGGTCCTTGGAACCGTCACGACATCAACTTCAACTGCGCTGTTGAACTCAACAATGTGACATCCGACAAGGCCATGGCATTCAAGAACGATGCTACACTCAACAACGTCAGCATCACTGATAATAGTGGCAGTCTTTATGGTATTTGGATTCAGCCTAATGGACAGAACGTCAGCATCGACGGACTGACCATCACTGCGGAACGCGGTATCAAGATTGACGACCAATATGTGGACGATCCTCAGAATACAACTTTGAACATTGCCAATGCCACATTCAACACCACCAAGAAGTCGGCTATCCTCGTGAAGAGCGCCGCTCTGACGACTGTAAACGCTGGTGAGGGCATCAATATTGAGAACGTGGCAGCCGACAATGTTAACCCTGTTTGGGTGGACGAAGACAGAGCTGAAGAATTCTACAAGGTCAAAGTGACTGGTACTACCGTTGTTCCTGAGACCAAGGAAAGCGACTACGTGGCCAAGTTGATTGACACAGACAACACCATCTTGGGTTACTACAAGGCTTTGAACAAGGCTATCACTACAGCCACAGAAGGCCAGACAGTAGCCATTCTGCAGGCAAACACCTACACACTGCCAGGTCTGCCTCTGAACATCACTGTCGAGGGTGCTGTGGAAGGCGTACAGTTCACTCACACCACTGCAGGCAATGTGGCAGCCATCCCCAATGGCGCTACTTTCAAGAATGTAGCATTCAACTTCGGCAATGTCGACTACCATGGTTTCCAGCATGCCGGAACCATCAACATGGAGGGTTGTACACTCAACGGCAAGCTCTTCTCCTATGGTGACATGAACTTCACCAACTGTACGTTCAACCAGTCCAACTCCGACTACCACATGTGGGCTTACTCGGGCAATCTGACCTATACAGATTGTACGTTCACCAACACATCCACAGGTAAGTTCCTCAATGTCTATAATGAGAGCGGTGCAACGAAGTACACGGTGACAGTTACCAGCTGTAACTTCATCAACCAAGGTGCTTCCAACAAGGCTGCCCTCAATGTGAAGGCTACTTGTGGAACGAAGTTACTTGCCTACGATGTCATCATCAACAACTGCACCACTGAAGGTGCATTCCCAGAGGCCAACTGGGGTGATGCACTCGTTGTTCTCAACAATTTGGCTCAGGTGGATGACCGCACAGCTGACGGAGTCGATAACATCAAGGTATGGCAGGACGATGTCCTCATCTATCCTGTTTATGTAGCTCAGATTGGTGAGACACAGTATCCTACCTTGCAGAGCGCCCTCAATGCCGCTCATGAGATGACAGGCGATGTGACTGTCGAACTGCTCAAGGATATCAAGGGTTACTCCATCGTTCATCAGAAGGCTGGTCTGAACCTCACTATCGACGGTAAGGACAAGACTTTGGCTGGACAAATCTTCATTGACGGCAACGGACGTGCAAGCGGCACAGAGACGCTGACCATCAAGAACTTCAAGTTCGAAGGCAACACGTCGAACTTCTATTCTGGTACCGATGCGTTCATCCTCGTGCCAAGCACAAAGGAGACAGGAAAGCCTTGGTCCGTAACTAACCAGTACAACTACGCACACAACATCACCGTTACTGACTGCTCGTTCACTAGCACAAGTACATCTGATGAATATGATGTGGTTTGCTATAAAGCCACTTCTGGCGCAGGTGAATACAACGTCACCATCACCAACTGTACAGCCACTGGTACAATGATGCACAGTCTTGCACAGCTGACTGGCACCACTGGCGGAAGCATCACCAACTGTACTGTTACAGGTAGCGAAAGCTTCGTGAATGTGAGCGGTGGTACTGGCGACTTCACGGTTTCTGGCAACACCTTCACCTCAGCTGAGGGCGCCAGCGGATATGGTATCCGTGAAAACGGCACCTCTGATGCTGTCATCACATTGACTGACAACACCTTTACCGCAGCCAATGCCGTGGTTCTTGGTAAGGGAACCAACGTTACAGCTGGCACCATCAACGTTGTTAGCGGTATTTATGTAGGTGAAATCACTAAGACTGACGCTGCCACTGGCAAGATTGTCATTTCTGGTGGTCACTTCAGCGCTTCTATCGCTGACGCTGCTTACGCTGACTTCATCGCCGAGGGTCTCTGCGGTGTGAACGGCATCTACCTTAATGAGACACCTGAAGCACCCAACGGTATCGGAGATGCCGTAGCCAGCGTGACATTCGCTGACAACACCACACTTAACTATGCTTCTCTCGAAGCTGCCATCGCAGCAGTACCTACTGACGGAACAGAAGCCACTGTGACTCTCCTTGTTGACGTGGCCGAGAATGCCGTCGTTGCAGGCGGAAAGAACTTCGTTCTCGACTTGAACGAGAAGACCCTCACTGGTTATATCGACCAGTACGACAGCCAGATTACAGTTCAGAACGGTACAGTGGCTGGAACAGTATATGTAAACGGTGGAGCTACTTCAACAGACAACTACAACAAGTTCACTCTCGCTGAAAATGCTACCATCAACGCTGATTACGGAATCATACTTTACCAGGCTGAGGGTACTACCGCAGGTTACGGCTCTACCATCAACATCAACGGTACAGTGAACGGTATGGTTTGGGTAATGGGTAACATCACCGAAGGCAACAGCGTCGTCAACGTGAACAGCACTGCAAAGATCAGTGGCGATGTGGGTGTTGCTCTCAATGGCCTTGCCACTCTGAATGTTGCTGATGGCGCCACCATCACTGGCTCCGAGGTAGGTATCGAGGCTCGTGCAGGTGTGCTGAATGTGGAAGGCGGAACCATCACTTCTACCGCCGCTGCCTACAGCTTCACACCAAATGGCAGTGGTACAACCACTTTCGGCGCTGCTATCGCTGTGGCACAGCACAACACAGGACTTGATGTGGAAGTGAACATCAACGGTGGTACGCTGAACGGCGTTAAGTCTATCGCTGTTGCAGACGCTCAGAGCAACGACCTGGAGAATGTCACCGTAAAGGTGAAAGACGAACTCGTCACCGACAACACGCTCATCCCAGAAGGTTTTGCATGGGCAAGCAACGGCGACGGCACCAGCTCTCCAAAGAAAGCTGTGGCTAAGATTGGCGACATCTTGTACGCTTCTCTCGCTGACGCAGTAGCAGCTGTTCCTGCTGGCGGTACAGAAACTACCATCACGATGATTGACAACGAGATGATTGATGTTGTAGGAAGCGCTGTTACTATTCCTTCAAACAAGAATGTCGTAATTGACCTCAATGGCTTCCAGGTAGTAGGTACTGCCGCAGGTGGCTCAACCTCTGCTCTTATCACCAATAAGGGAACTCTGACCATCAAGGACAGCTCCGACACCAATGCTGACGGAACTGGCACAGGACAATTGATTTCAGGTGCCACCACTACATGGATTTATGAAGGCGACGGCAACTACGCCGGCAGTTATGCAAGCAACACCATCACAAACAGTGGTACGCTGACCATCGAAAGTGGTTACATCGAGAATCTTTCCACAGGTTCCGCTACCTACGCTGTTGACAACAACTCATCTGGTGGCAATGCTATCCTCAATATGAACGGAGGTTTGGTGAAAGCCAGATCAGTCGCTGTTCGTGAGTTCGCTAATAGCACGACGCTTGACAATGTCATCAACATGGCTGGAGGTACAATCACAGCTGGTTATTCCGGCATCTGGATTCAGTTGCCAGGCAGTGACACTTCTAAGGCCATGAAGGCTGGTCTGAACGTGACAGGCGGAACAATCGCTGGTGGTTCTTACGCATTCTATGACTACACATATGGTAACTTATTCGATGCGACCCAGTACAACCTCAGCGGAGGTACTTTCGATGGTGACATCTTCAGTTATGGAGCCAATTTCACCATCACCGACGGTACATACAACGGCGAGGTGGCTATCAAGCAGGCAAAACCATCGAATGTAGCTGTTTCTGGCGGTAAGTTTGCCGGTGACGTTTACACCTATGGCGATAATGCTTCTGAAGGCTTCATCACTGGTGGTGTTTACGCTATCAACACTTATGTGTACGAGGGCACAACCTACGACTGCGACTGGACCACTCTGCTGGCTGACGGATACTACCAGGTAGCCAACACCGATCCTGAAACCATGGAGGACTATCCATATACAGTGTCAACTGGTGGAGTGTTCGACCTCTACGACCTCGCTAACAGGAAAGATGACAAGTATCCATACTTGGGCTCAAGCGTTATGAGCAACGTAAAGGTG
>JAFWPH010000068.1 GCA_017509605.1 Bacteroidaceae bacterium
GGGAGGAAGTACGTCTATTTATACACGATGCCATGTTTCCTGCATGTATAAATAGAATAGAATTGAATATTGTGCCTATTTTCCACTCACCCATATTATAATCATCACCCATCAAAACCGACAGGATGTACAATGACAGACAAATGGCAGTCTGTATATATTTTTTATTATTGCTTAGTCTCTTGATGAAATAATACACCACCATGCTTACAAACAGCACATACAAGAACCAAATGCTACGAGGCAGGCTGAAACTCCCACCTAAAACCACCGATATCAAATTGAACGCAATGAAAGTCGCAGCATAAGGAACTATCAAACGGTCAATCAGCTTAACCAATAAATCAGAAGTGGCCTTGAAAAAGTAACCTGAGATAAACAAAAAAGTGGCAAGAGAAATAGAGACAAAATAGCCTGACCCTAAAACAGGAATCATGCAGTGGTATGCCACGACTTGTATAATACAAATGCCTTTGGCCACATCAAACATCTCAATCCTTTGACGTTTCCCATTAGTTTGGGGTACCACTTCCATCGTCATTCCGTCCAAAATGATGAGATTTATATCAATGTGTTATCACAATCATAATACCTCAACTTCTACAACGTCATAAACCGGAAAATGGACTTGTTCCCGCAAATGTTATGCTGCTTATGTAGTATCCTGTTGGCCTCTTTTTTATTGGAGACAACATTTCCCTTAGCCATTTTCTTTTTGTAGAGGTTGAAAATCATGCTGTTTGAATAACATGTAATGCGCGGAACTGTAAGTGATGTTCCGCGCATTACAAATAATATGTACTAGTCTTTATCTGCGTATCCATAGCCATAGCCGTGGTGGCCGTAGCCGTAGCCATAACCATAGCCATAGCCGTAACCATAGCCGTAATGATAGCCGTAGCGACTGTAACCGTAACGGCCACTTGAAGAGCTGGTACCATTGAGCAAGACAGCCATGTTATTGAACTTCTTCTCGTTGTAGTACTCCTCAACAACAGGCAACATATCGCGTTCCATGAGGTCGGCACGAATGATGAAAAGCGTCATGTCGGCATACTTGGCGATAATGCTTGTATCTGCAACAATTTCAACGGGCGGACAGTCGAGAATAATCACGTCGTACTCTGCTTTCAGACCGTCAATCAGCACCTGCATGTTCTTGCTGTAGAGCAGCTCTGTGGGATTGGGCGGTATCTTACCCACAGGTATAACGTACAGATTGTCATGTCCCTCGACAGGACTGACAACAGCATGCCAGTCGTCAATCTTTCCGCCTAAGTAATTGGAGATACCCTCGTCAGGATTGTTGATATACTGGCTCAGGGACGAACGGCGCATATCCAAATCGACGACCACTACCTTCTGATCCTTGACAGCGAAACTTGTGCCAATATTGACGGCGAGGAAGGTCTTACCCGAGCTGGGGTTCATCGACGAAATCATGATGACCTTCTTGCCTTCCTGTCCTGACATGAACTCGATGTTGGTACGAATAACGCGGAAGGCCTCGTTGATGATGTTGCGGCTACCCTCACGCACGACTATCTTATAAACGTCAGTCTCGCTCCTCTTCTTCTTCTTCATGAAGGGCTTGAGCAACTTCTGATACCACTTGGTCTTACTGCGACCGTACATGGGCACCTCACCCACAAAGGGTACGGTGAGCGACTCGATATCCTTGCGACCACGTACCTTGGTGTTCATGTTCTCCTGAATGAACAACAGGATGATAGGTAGGAGCAGTCCAGCTGCAAGGGCGATAAGATAAATGTTTCGGGTACGGGGAGCAATAGGAGCATTGGAACCGGTTGGCGGCATCACCAAACGGGTGTTGTAGGCAGTAAAGGCCTGCGACAGCTCGTTCTCCTCACGTTTCTGCAACAGGAACATATACAGGGCTTCCTTGACCTTCTGCTGACGCTCGACCGAAAGCAGGTACTTGGCTTGTTTGGGGTTGGACGACATCTGGGCAGCGGCCCTTCCACCGATGCTCTGCTGACCACGGATCTGCTCATTCAAGCTGGCGATTTGGTTGTCGATAGACGATTCGATGTTATGACGCATGGAGGCCAAAGAAGCATCGTAGTCCTGGACTAAGGGGTTCTCCTCGCTACTGTTGGCAACAAGGCTGTTGCGCTGCAAAAGCTTATTATTGTACTCTTCAATTTGGGCTGAAAGTTGAGGATTCTCAATACCAGAGTTGGCGGGGAGAAGTTTGTTGTTGGCGGCAGCATTCTGGAGGTTGCTGCGAATATATTTCGCCATATAAACCTGATTGTTGAGATTAGTGATATTGGCATTTGCGGCGCTCGACTCCTGAAGGGCGAGACTGGCTGCGGCGCCCAGGTCGGGCACCTGCTGCTCGCTCTTGTAGGATGAGATGTCGGTGTCAACATTGCCAAGTTCACGCTCGATTACGTTGAGACGGTCTTTGATAAATTCGGAGGTGCTGACGGCAATCTGGTTCTTGTCCTTCACCCAGTTTTCATTATAGACCGAGATGAGGGTGTTGAGCACTTCCTCAGCACGCTGTGTCGATTGGTCGGAATAGGTGAGGTTGATGATGGTGGTTTCTTCATCAGTCAGTCCTACACTGAGTTTGCCCAAGCAAGAACCAGTTGAACCGTAAATGCTGGAGCGAACCACTTGATATTTGCCATCAATGCCTTCTTTGTAATAGGCGGAACGTGTGACTGTTACGTTGCCCACAGGTGTCTTGACTTTCTTGTCGAACTGAGTCTTCAAAGCCGGGGAGTCTTCCTGAGACGCTCCACCACCGACAAAGTCGGACATCACCACATTGCCTTGCTTGTCGAACTCCACATAAAAAGAGCATGAGGCGTTGTCGGCAAGTCCATCTATCGTAACAGTAATAGGAAGACCATTACCGTATGCGACGTTTTTGTGCCAACGCCCGTCACTGAAGTAGTTCATGTCAAGGTGGAGTCGCTTGACCACCTCGAGCATCAACGCCGGCGACTTGATGGAGTAAATCTCGTTATAGACATTGGTGTTGGTGGCGAAGATACCCATGTTGTTGAAGGCGTTGGAGTTGGTGGTGATGGTATTGCTCTTCTTGGTATCGTCCTTGATGAGCAGCGACGCCGACCTCTGATACACAGGTGTTGCCTTCAGAATGTGGTAAGTGGCAATGCCGAAGGCAATAGCCAGTGACAAAACAAACCAATACCATTTCGCAATGCACAGGCCAATAAGGTCCTGTATGCGAAGAAAGTCGTCCTGCTGGTTCGACTTTGTGGTCTTTTTACTTGTTGCCATGAATTATTATTGTATTAATGTTTATATTTCGTTCTAAAAACTCCCTATCTATATTGAGAGGAGTTGACAATGCATAATCTTAGTTCTTACCAAACTGTCTAACAATATGGTATTCAGGTGGTTAAAAATATTTTTAATCCCCAATCAAGCGTAAAGAAAAATAGCATAACCGCTTGTAATATGTCTGATCAGACTATAACAGCCTTGTCTTCAGGGAAGAATGATTGTCGCTGAAGAGCAATTTGGCTGCAAAGTTAGTGCTTTTTTATGAGAATAGACCAAAATCTATCGTTAATTATTCCTCATCCACAGAATAAACGAGAATAGTATCACTTAAATAATCGAAGGAAAAGACGTTAGGTAGGCGTTAGTGAGCCTCGGATTGGTTTGGAGTTGAGATGAAGGATAGACCGATGAAGGTGAGGGCACCATTGAGCATGAGGAGTTCGTAGCCGAACCGATAGCCTGTGGTACGGGTGGTGATGAAGTCGATGGCATAGCAGATCAAAGGCGAGGCCACTGCAATGAAGGGCACGTAGCGGTCGCTAAGATGACGACGGGTGAACATACCGAAAGCAAAGAGACCAAGCAATGGACCGTAGGTATAACCTGCGATGGTGTAGATGGCATCGATCACACTGGTGTCGTTGAGTGCCTTGAAACCCAGGATGAAAGCCACGAACACCACCATGACCACCAGATGCGTCTTTTTCCTTGTCCGTTCGGCGTCTTTGAAGAACCTGCTTTTTGGGTTTTCCACCTCAAGAATGTCGATACAGAAGCTGGTGGTCAGGGCAGTCAAGGCCGAGTCGGCACTGGAGAAAGCCGATGCGATGATGCCCACAACGAACAGCACCAGCACCATGCTGCCCATTTGTCCGCCCGCGATGATGTTTGGCAACAGGTTGTCGCTTGCCTCGGGTAGCGCCATGCCGTATTTGCTGTAGAGCATAGTCATCAGCACCCCAAGGGAGAGGAAGAGGAAGTTGGCAGGGATAAAGAGGATGCCATAACTGCACATGTCTTTCTGAGCGTCGCGCAGGTTCTTGCAAGTGAGGTTTTTCTGCATCATGTCCTGGTCGAGTCCCGTCATGACAATCACGATGAACACCCCGCTAAAGAACTGTTTGAGGAAATGCTGGCGAGAGGTGAGGTCGGAGAACTCGAAGACGCGACCATGCGCATCGTTCCACACTGCCGAGATGGCATCTCCAAAACCCAAGCCCAAGAGGCTGCAGGTCTTGACAAGTATCAGCACCAATGCGGCAAAAAGGACAAATGTCTGGAGACTGTCGGTCCAGACAAGTGTGCGGATGCCGCTGCGACGGGTATAGAGCCATATCAGCAGAAGGACGGCGACCACTGTGACGCTGAATGGCACGCCGAAGTCGTCCGACACATATTGCTGCAGGATGAGACAGACCAAATACAGACGCGCTGCCGCACCCGTGAATTTCGACAGCAGGAAGAACGACGCCCCCGTCTTATAACTCCGTTTTCCGAGCCGGTCGCCCAAATAAGAATAAATGGAAGTGAGTCCGTGTCGGTAATAAAGCGGAAGCAGCACGAACGCCACCAGCATGTATCCAAAGAAGAAGCCCATACACATCTGCATATAGGTCATGTCGATGGTCAGCACCATGCCAGGCACACTGACGAAAGTCACTCCCGACAACGATGCGCCTATCATGCCGAAAGCCACCACGTACCATGGCGACTGGCGGTTGCCACGAAAGAAAGCATCGTTGCCCGAACGTCCTGTCAGCCAGGAAATCAAGAGCAAGATGCCGAAATAAACCGCTATGGTCAGCAGGATGGTCATTGGGGATACTTTTAGGGGTTATAGAGACTATAGAAGCTACAGAAACTATAAAGCTATAGAAAAAACTTTGCAGTCCAAAGGGCTGACCCTTTGGACTGCGCTTTCTATTTAGAAAGGTTTGCTGAGATTACACTTCCTCGGCTGGTTCGGCTTCCTCGCCCTCTTTCTTCTTGCCGAGGTACTCAGGCAGACTCATGCCTGCCTGCTCGAAGAGCTCGCCGAGAGGAGGGATGGACTTCATCAGTCCGCTCAAGAAATTGGCTGTAGAGCCCTTGCCGTCGGTGCCGCTGCCATTGTCCCAAACGGTCACCTTGTCGATGTTGATACCCTTGATGGCATCCACCTGAGTGCGAACCAAGTCGGGCAGTTTCTCAAGCAGGAGGAGTGTGTAAGCCTTGGTAGCGTCGCCTCCGGCAGCCTGTATCATCTTGTCGTAACCGGCAGCCTGCTTGGTCAGGATCTCGTAGAGACCCTTACCTTCAGCCTCCATCTTAGCGAAGATGGCGTCGGCCTCACCTTTGGCATTGACACGTTTCTGTTCTGCCATAGCCTCAGCCTCGATGATCTTACGCTGTTTCTCAATCTCCTGCGGCACGATGATGTTGGCCTGCTGAGTGGAACGCTCCCTCTCGGCACGTTTCTGCTCGGCCTCAGACTCAGCCACGTAAGCCTCTTGGAGGGCGTTGGCCTGCTGCACTTTCTCAGCAGCCACTGCACGTCGCTGTGCCTCAGCCTCTTTCTCCCTTCGGGTAGCATCGGAGTTGGCAATTGCCACCTTGGCCTCGTTCTCACCCTTCACAGCCTCAGCGTTAGCTTCAGCGGTACGGATACGTGTTTCCTTCATGGCCTCGGCCTTACCGATTTCTCCGTTCTTGTCCTCCTTAGCCACACTGACCTTGGCCTCGTTGATGGCCTTGGCTGCAGCCTCCTTACCGAGCGCCTCGATATATCCAGACTCGTCGTTGATGTCGGTCACGTTCACGTTGATGAGTCGGAGACCGATTTTCTTCATTTCCACTTCCACGTTGGTGGAGATGTTCTCGAGGAACTTGTCGCGGTCGGAGTTCAATTCCTCAATGCTCATGGTAGCGATCACCAGACGGAGCTGTCCGAAGAGGATATCACGCGCCAGTTCCTGAATCTGGGTCTGTGTCTGTCCGAGCAGACGCTCGGCAGCGTTGTTCATGGAATCGGGTTCGGTAGAGATACCGACTGTGAATCGGCACGGCACATCGACACGGATGTTCTGACGGCTCAGTGCGTTGGTCAGGTTGGCATCGATAGAGATAGGAGTAAGGCTCAGATAGGCGTAGTCCTGAATGATCGGCCAAACGAAGGCACCACCTCCGTGCACGCATCGTGCACTGCCTTTGCCTGTTTTACCGTAAATGACCAGAATCTTGTCGGATGGACAACGTCTGTAGCGTTTGATGATGGCCGCGAAAAGGAAAATCACCACGATAGCGGCTATCACTACTAAATAAATGCTATTCATAAGATTATAAGTTTATGGTTGTTTTGAAATCCTTATTGCAATTAAAGGGGAGTTAAAGAAGAAGTTAAAGAGGGAGTTAAAAAGGACGTCAGGGTGGTGTCATCCGCACAGCCAGGTGTCAGGCTTGTTCCACCAGAACGGTATGGTCGTCAATGACGCTCAACACCTTGGCGCGGCTGCCTGTAGGCAACTCATGCCCGTCGGTCAACGCCTCCAGTTCGTGAATGGTGCCATTGACACTCAGTTGCACCTTGCCGCAAGCCTTACGGGCTGAGGGGATTCTCAGATATACACTGCCGATCAGACCTACAGACTGTTCCATTTTGAAAGAGTTATCGACCGACAGTTTCATCACCTGGCGCATGATAAAGAGGATGAGGAAGAGGAAAGCCACACCTACGACCACGGCCACAGCTCCAAGCACTATGGGGTTCTCAATGTTCTGATTCAGCAGTACCCCAGTCCATCCGAAACCGAGCAGGAAGCTGATAAGGCCTTTTATGGTGAAGATATGAAAACCATCGGCGTCGAAATCCGTGTCGGTACTGGCGTCGGCATCGAATCCGACAAAAGTCATGATCATCTGAATCACAAACACCACACTTGCGAAAAGGGCTATGCCCCAATAAACTTTCATCATCGGCTCAGTTTCCGGGCCAAAGATGGTTGTAAAGAAATCAATCATAATCTTGTATTTTTATATATTCTTTATTGTATAGCCGCCGGGGGGTCACACCCCGTCAGTATTCTGTCGTATTTTCTATTAAAGACGACATATTTGCCCTTTTCCTAACACTAAAATGACTCAAATTCTTGTTTTGTGGTGTAAAATTAGTAAATAAAAAGATGAAATGATATAACTTTGTATGAAATAATGACAAATTCATGCTGAAAATCTCGAAAGTATCCCTATCCTACGGGTCAAAACAAGTCTTGCGCGACGTTTCCTTCCACCTCGAACGAGGAGAGTTGGGATGCGTGATGGGCGAATCGGGATGTGGCAAGACAACCCTTCTGCGCACGGTGATGGGGTTCGAGGAGTTCAGCAGCGGCTGTATTGAGGTCGATGGCTTCGTCGTCTCCCCCCCCACCATTGACAGCCTCCGTCAACGCATCGCCTATCTGCCCCAGGAACTGTCACTACCCTCTCCTACAGTCTGGGACATGGTGAGACTTCCATTTTCCTTCAAGGCCAACAAAGGTGTGGAACTGACAGAGGACCTCCTGCTGCGGGAATGGTCGCTGTTAGGGTTAGAGCCCCGACTGCTCAGCCACTCTCCCAATGCCATATCCGTAGGGCAGCGTCAGCGTATCATGCTGAGTGTGTGTGGTCTGTTGGGCAAGCCTCTCATCATCACGGACGAACCCACTTCCGCACTCGACAACGACACCACACTGATAGTGGCCAACTACATGAAGATGCTTGCCAGAGAGCGAAATGCGGCAGTGCTTGCCGTGACCCATTCCCACATTCTGGCAGACCAATGCGACAAGACACTGCATCTGTAAGGACAAATCCATAATCGACGAACGATGGCGCACGCCATCCCATCAACACAAGCACTTGGAACAGACATTAGACATATCCATCATTGGGTTGCTCATCGGACTGACGCTGATGGCCATTCCCATCTATTTCTTCCGCAAGTACAAGACCGGTCTTGTACAGTCCACTCTTGTCGCTACCGTCAGGATGATTGTACAGCTGGTATTGATAGGGCTCTATCTGAAGTACCTATTCCAGTACAACTTGTGGTACGTGAACCTGCTATGGGGTATCATCATGTGCGCGGTGGCGACCTTCACCTGCGTCCAGCGCACCCACATCCGCCGCAGCATCCTTTTGGTGCCTGTGACCATAGGTTTTCTCACCACCGCCCTGCTCATCAGCATCTACTTTCTTGCCCTTGTCCTCCGTCTTCACGAGTCGATGAACATCAACCTCAGTCTTGACTTGTTGTTCTCAGCCCGTTACTTCATCCCTATCTTCGGCTTGTTGCTCGGCAACATGCTGGGCGTAAACGTCCTGGCGCTGACCACCTATTACGAGGGCATACAAAGAGAACGTCAGATGTATGACTATATGCTGGGCAACGGCGCCACACGCTGGGAGGCGACAGCGCCATTTCTCAGCGCCGCCATCCGCAAGGCCTTCATTCCTTGTATCGCCAACATGATGGTGATGGGCATCGTGGCTTTGCCCGGCACCATGATCGGTCAGATTCTTGGCGGCAGCGACCCCAATATCGCCATCAAATACCAGATGATGATTGTGGTCATCACTTTCGTCGCCTCCATCATCTCGCTCATGGCCACTGTGGCTTTGGCCAACCGCCGCAGTTTCGACAAGTACGGCCGACTTATTGAGGTGTTCGGTAAATGAAACTGCCGCTGGCCTGATGGGTAGCGAGAACTAAAACCTCCGCGATCTGCACATGAGCAGGCGCACTCGCCGCATAGAAGACTACATCTGCGATATCATCGCCACAGAGCGGTTTGATGCCCTTATAGACATTGTCGGCATGCTGTTTGTCGCCATGAAAACGAATGACGCTGAAGTTGGTTTCCACCAGTCCCGGTTTGATGTTCGTGACCCTGACATTGCTCTCAGCCACATCTATCCTCAGTCCGTCAGTGATGGTCTTCACCGCTGACTTTGTTGCGCAATAGACGTTGCCTCCAGCATATGCGGCATCACCAGCCACCGATCCAATGTTGATGACATGTCCCTTGTTACGTTCCACCATACCTGGCACTATAAGCCTTGTCATGGTCAACAGTCCCTTGATATTGGTGTCGATCATCGTTTCCCAATCATCCATATCGCCTTGATACTCTTTCTCAAGTCCAAGGGCGAGACCAGCGTTGTTAACCAAGACATCGATGTTGGCCCACTTACCAGTGAGCGAGGCGACAGCCTTCTCGGCCTCCTGACGGTTGCGTACATCGAACTGTAAGACAAGCACTTCGGCGCCTAATGCTTCTGTTGTGGCTTTCACGACATTGAGTTTCTCTCTGTTCCTGCCCGTAATGATGAGGTCGTAGCCTTGTGCAGCGAACTTTCTCGCACATGCCTCACCGATGCCACTGGTAGCACCTGTAATCATAACTATTTTCTTTCCCATTTTCAATAAAATTACTTGAAAAATCCACTATCTCATTTGTATTTGTGACTACAAAAGTATAAAAAATCCATTAAACCCAAAGTTTTAACATTTCAAGTTTTATTTTTCATTTGAAAAATATATATCTTTGCGCATAGCAAGGTCAAAGAAGCATCATCAGTCACCGCATCCCGCGAAGCGACTACTACTTTAGAAACCGTCCTGGTTTCATCTTAAGCATAACTTTGACCTTGCTTTTATTATGCCCCTACCCGTCGTAGAAGCCTCACACTCATTACCATACCGACAATGAACAAGTCAGAGTCCATCATATCGTGCACATTCGACAGTCCTTGCGGACTGCTGTACCTCGGCGCCACCGACAAAGGGTTGTGCCGTCTGGGTTGGTCGTCTATATCCGGTAGTACAGAAGGAAAAACTCCCATTCTGGAAACAGTTTGTCTTCAACTCAGTGAATATTTCGAAGGCAGAAGGCAACAGTTCGACATTCCCATTCATTTTCTTCATGGCACCGACTTCCAGAAGCGGTGTTGGCTGGCATTGGCCAGAATTCCATACGGCACAACTATCAGTTATGGACAAGAAGCGCAGTGGATAGGCAATCCGAAAGCGGTAAGGGCGGTAGGCCAAGCCAATCACCACAACCCCATCGCCATCATCCTGCCTTGTCACCGTGTAGTCGGCTCAAACGGCAGCCTGGTAGGCTATGGAGGAGGACTCGACAAGAAGCGCTATCTGCTGGAGTTAGAGTCGGTTTATGAAATCGACTAAGGCCTGATTGCAAAGGCGGATGCCGCCAGGTGTGGGATAGTCACCCGAGAAATACCAGTCGCCGGGATGGCCAGGGCAAGCCGCATGCAATCCTTCAATACTTTGGAAGACCAGTTCGATGGGTGTGATCACCCCTTCGGGACGCAGCATCTCCACCATCTTACAGTTCAGTTCTTCCACAGAGAAAGGTCGGTAGAGACTCTTCACAGGCAACGTCTGTTCCTCTGCCAGTTTCCTCAGTTCCTCTTGGCACTGTTCATAGACCATCTTCAAAAGCGATAGCATACCTTGCTCCTTGATCAGTTCGACACACGCTTGGAAGGCGATGAACTCCTCCAATCGGGGCATGTCAATTCCGTAGTAGTCGGGGTAGCGTATCTGAGGTGCACTGGAGACCAATACAATCTTCTTCGGGTGCAGACGGTCGAGGATCTTGATGATGCTCTCCTTCAGTGTGGTTCCCCTTACAATGCTGTCGTCGATGACCACCAGATTGTCCTTATATGGTCGCACCACTCCGTAAGTGATATCATAGACATGCGCCGCGAGGTCGTTGCGTTGGTTGCCCTCCGTGATAAACGTGCGCAGTTTGATGTCTTTCCACGCTATCTTTTCGAATCGCACCTCATGTCCAAGGCGCATAACCCCGTGCAACATGCCATAGTACGCCACCTCGGCCGTATTGGGGATGAAGGAGAACACCGTGTTTTCCACATCACCTTCAATGGCTTTGAGGATGGCAGGCGTAAGTTGCTCTCCCAACTGTTGTCGTTCATGGTAGATGTCGCGGTCGTTGCCACGACTGAAGTATATGCGCTCAAAACTGCACGCATAGTTCCGTTTCGGAGGGATGATGTCCTGAATACGAACCTCACCACGTCGGTTGATGATGAGGGCATTGCCCGCGGGCAGTTCCTTGATATCGTCTGTGAGCAGGTCGAAGGTGGTTTGCAGCACAGGTCTCTCTGAAGCGAGGGCGACCATCTCGTCGTCCTGGTAATAGAAAGCGGGGCGGATGCCCCAAGGATCGCGCATGGAGAAGAACTCCCCGCTTCCCGTCAGTCCACAGACCACATAACCGCCATCGAATCGGGGCATGGTAGTGCGCAACACATTCGCCATATCGACGTGGTTATCGATGTAATCGGTGATGTCGGTTCCCTGATGTCCCTGTTCCTTCGCCTCTGTAAACAGGCGCTCCACCTCACGGTCCAGCCGATGTCCCATCAGTTCGAGCATGATGTAGGAGTCGCTGTAGATACGTGGATATTGTCCCTGGCTGGTGAGTGCCTGGAACACCTCGTCAATATTCGTCATGTTGAAATTGCCGCAGAGACACAAGTTCTTCGCTCTCCAGTTGTTGCGGCGCAGGAAAGGGTGCACGAAAGTCAGTCCGCTCTTGCCTGTGGTGGAGTAGCGGAGATGCCCCATGAGAAGATTACCACTGAATGAAGCGTCGATACGTGCGAAAATCTCCGTGATGGCGTCCTTCCCCATAGCCTTCTCTCGAAACATATATTCCTGTCCTTGCACCGCGTCGAGGTGAACAGAAGCTATGCCTGCACCCTCTTGTCCACGGTTGTGTTGTTTCTCCATCATCAGATAGAGTTTGTTCAGTCCGTAGAGACGGGTACCATATTTCTGCTCGTAGTAATCGAGTGGTTTGAGCAGGCGAATCATCGCCACACCACATTCATGTTTGAGTAGTTCCATTTCCTCCTAAGGGATGTCCTTTTTTATCACGAATTTTCGAATTAAATCGCAAGCGATTATTACAAGTTAACTAAATAGTTTTGGGGTCAATAGTCAATGCTCAAAAATGCGATTTAGCGAGAGCGATCAAGTTTACTTGAATTGCCGATCGTGAGCATTTTAGGCGAAGCCAACGGCCAATGAGCTATATGACTAATAGGCCTGTTCATGGACTCCAGCGACAGCTCGTCCACTGGGGTCGTTGAGGAGTTTGAAAGCCTCGTCCCATTCCCGCGCGATGGCCGTGGAACAAGCTACGCTCGCCTCCTGTGGCACAGAGCGTGCGGCAGAGTCACTGGGGAAATGCTCAGCGAAGATGCTGCGGTAGTAGTACTCCTCCTTGTTGAGTGGTGGGTTGATGGGGAAGCGTTCAGCGGCATGTGCCATGTCGTCATCAGAGACAGCTTCAGCGGTGATTCGTTTGAGGGTGTCGATCCACGAATAGCCCACCCCGTCGCTGAACTGCTCTTTCTGCCTCCATACAATCTCCTGCGGCAGCATATCACTGAAAGCCTCTCTCACGATTTTCTTCTCGATGGTCTGTCCCGGACACATCTTAGCCTTCGGATTGGTGCGCATCGCCACATCGAGGAACTCCCTGTCGAGGAAAGGCACTCGTCCTTCCACGCCCCATGCCGACAGGCTCTTGTTGGCACGCAGACAGTCGTACATGTGGAGTTTGGAGAGTTTTCGCACCGTCTCCTCATGGAAATCCTTAGCCGACGGCGCCTTGTGGAAGTACAGATAGCCTCCGAAAATCTCGTCAGCGCCCTCACCCGAGAGCACCATCTTGATGCCCATGGACTTGATGACACGAGCCAAGAGGTACATGGGTGTTGACGCGCGTACGGTGGTCACATCGTAGGTTTCGATAAAGTAGATGACATCCCTGATGGCATCCAGCCCCTCCTGTATGGTGTAGTTGATCTCGTGGTGCACCGTTCCGATATGGTCGGCCACCAATCGAGCCTTCGCCAGGTCGGGCGCTCCTTTCAGTCCCACAGCGAAAGAGTGGAGTCTTGGCCACCATGCCCTTGTCTTGTCATCGTCCTCGATGCGGTTTTCGGAGAATCGCTCGGCGATGGCAGAGATCACGCTTGAATCGAGTCCGCCGGAAAGTAATACGCCATATGGCACGTCGGACATCAGTTGACGTTTCACGGCTGCCCGCAAGGCCTGGCGGATGTCCTCGCTGTTGGCCTCATTGTCCTTCACATGCTCATACTCCATCCAGTCGCAGGTGTAGTAGCGTTTCATGCCTGGTTCACGACTCCAGTAATAATGGCCTGGCAAAAACGGCTCATAATGGTCGCACTGCCCCTCAAGGGCTTTCAGCTCAGAAGCCACCATCACCTTGCCATCCGTGTCGTAACCAATATATAGCGGTATGACTCCGATTGGGTCGCGGGCGATGAGAAACTCATCGTTCTCCTCATCATAGAGAGCGAAGGCGAAGATGCCCGATAATTGGTTGAGGAAAGGAGGCGCGGCAGTCAGATTGCTGTCGGCAAGCGTGTCCCGCCATTCCTGGTAAAGGGAGAGTATCACCTCGCAGTCGCTACCAGTCTGGTATTCATATTTTCCCGCGAAACGGTTACGGATGTCCTTATGGTTGTATATCTCGCCATTCACCGCGAGGATTCGCCTGCCATCGGGTGAGAACAGGGGTTGCTTTCCACTCTCAGGGTCCACGATGCTCAGTCGTTCATGAGCCAGAATGGCAGTTTTTCCGCAGTAGATGCCACTCCAGTCGGGTCCGCGGTGACGTATTTTCTGGCTCATCGCCAATGCCTTCTTTCTCAACGCAGGAGTTTGCTCCTTCACGTTGAATATTCCTACTATTCCACACATATTGTATTGATTTTAGTTTTTTCTTTTAATCCCAAATTATCGAACTAAAGAGTTTTGTCAGAAGTCAGCTTACAGGTACGACAAATACAGGTAATTGGTCTGTGCAGGGTATTCCGCTGCCAGAGTGTCGATTTGGTTGACAGTTGGCTCCACGCCTATTTCCTTTCGCCACTGCCTGACCATCAAACCCGCCTCCTCCATACTCATGCTGCTCTCGAGTCCCAATGCGCGGGCAATCTGGAAATCAGAGAAGCCATACACTTTGGCTTCCCTGAGCAGGTTGGCAAACTCAGGCGCCTCAAGATACTCCATCAGTTCGGTGTACTCCATCCATTGAACCCACTCTGAGAACTGCCGGCACTGCTTGAGCCGCTGATCGATATCGACGATATGCTTCATCTTCTGAAGGAACCACTGGTCAATCATCGTCAGTTTGTGGATTTGCTCCACGGAATAGCCTATCTTCAGCACCTTGGACACAACGAACACACGCATGTCGGTGGGGTCATGGAGTGCCTTGCCTATGTCCTTGATCTTGATCTCGTGATTTTCCACAAACCCGTGCATGCCCTGTCCTATCATGCGCAGTCCCTTTTGCAATGCCTCTTCAAATGTGCGTCCAATGGCCATCACCTCTCCCACCGACTTCATCGATGACCCGAGTTCACGTTTCACGCCGTGGAACTTGGTCAGGTCCCATCTGGGTATCTTGCACACCACATAGTCGAGGGCTGGCTCAAAGAAAGCGCTGGTGGTCTTAGTGACAGAGTTTTTCAGCTCGAACAATCCATAGCCCATACCCAGTTTTGCAGCGACAAAAGCCAATGGATAGCCAGTGGCCTTGCTGGCCAGCGCTGAGGAGCGCGACAAACGGGCATTGACCTCGATTACCCTGTAGTCTTCCGACTGGGGGTCGAGTGCATACTGTACGTTGCACTCCCCCACTATCCCGATATGACGTATAATCTTGATGGCCAGCGCGCGCAGTTTGTGATACTCGCTGTTGTTGAGCGTCTGGCTCGGCGCCACCACGATTGACTCGCCGGTATGTATGCCAAGGGGGTCCAGGTTCTCCATGTTACACACAGTGATACAGTTGTCGTAACGGTCGCGCACCACCTCGTACTCCACCTCTTTCCATCCTTTCAGCGATTTCTCCACCAGAACCTGGGGTGAGAAAGAGAATGCCTCCTCAGCCTGAGCGCTCAGTTCCTCCTCGTTGTCGCAGAAGCCGGAACCGAGGCCTCCAAGGGCGTAGGCCGCCCTCAAAATCACGGGAAATCCCAACTCCGCTGCGGCACGGCGCACTTCCTCTACATTGCCACAAGCCTGGCTCTTGATGGTTTTCACACCAATCTCGTCGAGTCTCCGCACAAAGAGGTCTCGATCTTCAGTGTCGATGATGGCCTGCACAGGGGTTCCCAACACCCGCACTCCATATTTCTCCAGCACTCCTTTCTGATACAGTTCCACCCCACAATTGAGGGCAGTCTGCCCCCCAAAAGACAGGAGGATGCCGTCAGGACGTTCCTTGGCGATGATGCGCTCCACGAAATACGCTTTGACAGGCTGAAAATACACCGTGTCGGCCACCCCTTTCGAAGTCTGGACGGTGGCGATGTTCGGGTTGACCAACACCGTTTGGACTCCCTCCTCTCGCAGAGCCTTCAAGGCCTGACTACCAGAGTAGTCGAATTCTCCAGCCTCACCGATTTTGAGTGCTCCACTACCTAAGAGCAAAACTTTCTTGATATTCTCGTCTCTCATAATGTCTCAATAAAACGGTCGAACAAAAACTCTGTATCGACAGGCCCCGAGCATGCCTCAGGATGGAACTGCGCCGAGAACCAAGGATTGGTCCGGTGCCTCACCCCTTCGTTCGACCCGTCGTTCATGTTGACAAACAGTTCCTCCCAATCGTCAGGAAGTGTGGACGCGTTTACCGCATAACCATGGTTCTGCGCCGTGATGAAACAACGGTTGCTTCCCACTAGCCGGACGGGCTGGTTATGGGACCGGTGTCCGTACTTCAGTTTATAGATACTGGCTCCCGCCGCTTTGGCCAGCAGTTGGTTGCCCATACAGATTCCGAACACGGGCTTCCGATGGTTGGACAACTGTTTTCTCAAGATGTCAACAGCCTCTACGCATCGTTCGGGATCGCCAGGTCCATTGGCCAGGAAGAGGCCATCGAACGACATGGCGGTATAGTCGTAGTTCCACGGCACTCGCACTACCTCCACGCCACGTCGGAGCAGGCAACGCAGGATGTTCGCTTTCACCCCACAATCGACAAGAACGACTTTTTTCCCGGCACCTTCATGATAATGGATGACCTCCCTGCAACTGACACGTTCCACCCAGTTGACCTCACCATAATCCATACATGCCGTTGAATCAGGTTGAGTCAGTTCCTGGGGTTGTGCTCCTTCAATCTCTATACGTCCCATCATCACTCCTTGCTCACGCAGGATTTTCGTCAGGCGTCGGGTATCGATTCCCGTGATGGCAGGCACACGTTCCGCTTTCAGCCAGTCGCCCAGACTCAGCCTTGCTGCCCAGTGCGAGTATTGGTTGCTATAGTCAGCCACGATGAGCGCCTTGGCATAAATGCGGTTTCCCTCCATATAAGAAGGCAACCCGTCGGCCTCAAATGTCAATGGCGGCACTCCGTAGTTGCCCACCAAAGGATATGTCATCACCAGTAGCTGGCCGGCATAGCTCGGGTCAGTCAGGCTCTCGGGATATCCTGTCATGGCGGTGCAGAACACCACCTCTCCCACTACTGGTGCCTCGTATCCGAACGACAGCCCTTGAAAGGCAGTGCCATCGTTTAATATGAGTGTGGCTTTTTTCATGCTATTCATTGATCGTCGCTTTTATGAAGTCCATGAACAAAGGATGCGGTTGCAAGACTGTGCTCTGGTATTCGGGATGGAACTGTGTTCCGATGTACCACCGCAGTGCGGGTATCTCCACGATCTCCACCAGGTCGGCATCTGGGTTTCGCCCGGAACATTTCATTCCATTGGCCTCAAATTCCACTTGATAATGGTTGTTGAACTCATAGCGGTGGCGATGCCGTTCCCTGACCTGTTGATGCCCATAGATAGCGGCCACCTTGCTGTCAGGCTCCAGCACACAGTCGTAAGCCCCCAGTCGCATCGTGCCTCCCATCTGCGAGATATGCTTCTGCTCTTCCATCATGTCGATGACATTGTGGGGCGTCTGCGTGTCCATTTCCCGGCTGTTGGCATCCTTCAGTCCAAGCACATCGCGTGCGAATTCTATCACCATCATCTGCATGCCCAGACAGATGCCGAAGCACGGCACGTCGTGGGTCCTCGCGTACTTCGCGGCGAGGATTTTGCCTTCGATGCCACGCTGTCCGAATCCCGGACAGATCACGATGCCATCCTGCGACCGCAACGCGGAAAAGGCAGGTTGGAGATTCAGGGCCTCCGGGTTGTCTGAGTATGCAGAGAACTCCTTCTCCAACACTTCAGAGTTGATGAATGTGATCTTCACCTTGCGGTGGTTGTAGGTGGCAGCATGGCTGAGGCTCTCGCTGATGCTCTTGTAGGCATCCTGCAAGTCGTACTTTCCCACAAGTCCTATATGCGCCTCATCGACCGCTTCTTTCCTCAACTGGAGGAAACGGTTCCAAGGTCCAAGATCGGGTGTCTCACCTACAGGTATCCTCATCTTTCGCAGTATCGCCGCATCCAGTCCCTGGCGCTGCATGTTCACTGGCACCTCGTAGATGCTTGGCAGGTCCTCACTCTGGATTACACATTCAAGGTCCACATTGCAGAAGCCCGCCACCTTGAGCCGGAGGTGGTCGTCGAGATGCCTCTCTGTCCTCAGCACAAGAATGTCGGGTTGGATGCCATAACTCAGCATCTCTTTTACGGAATGCTGGGTGGGTTTGGTCTTGAGTTCTTTGGCCGCTTTGAGGTATGGCACGTATGTGAGGTGGACACATACGGCATCCCTGCCCAGTTCCCATTTCAGCTGTCGGATGGCTTCCAGGTAAGGTGCGCTCTCAATATCTCCAATTGTGCCGCCAATCTCGGTAATCACAAAATCGAAGTCTTGATGGTCGCCAAGATAACGGATGCGTTCCTTAATCTCATCGGTGATATGAGGTACCACCTGAATGGTCTTACCCAGATAGTCACCACGGCGCTCCTTATCAATCACAGACTTGTAGATACGTCCTGTGGTCATGGAGTTTGCGCGAGTGGTCTGGATACCCGTGAAACGCTCGTAATGTCCGAGGTCGAGGTCGGTCTCCATACCATCAGCCGTGACATAGCACTCTCCATGTTCGTAAGGATTGAGCGTGCCTGGGTCGATATTGATGTAGGGGTCGAACTTCTGGATGGTGATCTTGAATCCCCTTGTCTGCAGCAGTTTTCCGATGCTGGCCGAAATAATCCCCTTCCCCAAAGAAGACACCACTCCACCTGTAACAAATATATACTTACTCATTTATCATCGTGTTTATACTCATCTTTCGCTATTCAAGTACTTATCCACCTGCGCAGCCGTTTGCTTGCCGCTTGCCATAGCGCGAACCACAAGCGAAGCACCGTTCTTGCTGTCGCCACAGACAAACACATTGTCGGGATAATCTGGATGTTGTGGCTTGAGGAAGCCCATGGCGAGCAATACCAGTTCGGCCTTGATGATCTCTGGTTCACCTTTAGCTATCATGATAGGCCGACCACCATCGGGATTGGGTTGCCACTCTATCTCCTGCACCTTCACTCCCGTGAGTTGTCCGTCCTTTCCAAGAAATTCCAGTGTATTGATGTTCCATCTGCGCACACAACCTTCCTCGTGCGACGAGGTGGTCTTGAAGACTCTCGGGAAGTTCGGCCAGGGATTGTTGGGATCCTCTGGTCCCATAGGTGGCTTGGGCATGATTTCGATTTGTGTGACACTCTTACAGCCCTGTCGATGAGCCGTTCCAATGCAGTCTGATCCAGTGTCTCCACCGCCAATGACCAGTACATCCTTGCCCTTGGCAGTGACACGCTCGTCTTTTGAGAATTCCATGCCGGCGAGAACACGGTTTTGCTGCGAAAGCAGTTCGAGTGCAAGATGCACCCCATTGAGTTCACGTCCAGGCACCTTGAGGTCGCGGGCTGTGGGTGTGCCTGTGGCGATGACCACTGCATCATATCCCTCAGTCGCTGCGAACGCAGGATAGTCGTTGATCTCCGCATTGAACTGGAACAGGATACCTTCCGCTTCAAGCACCTTCATACGCCGGTCGATAAGTGCCTTATTGAGTTTGAAATTGGGGATGCCATAGCGGAGCAATCCACCCGCCGCCTCATTCTTGTCGTAAACGGTCACACTATAACCCATCAGATTGAGGTCGTGCGCAGCAG
This sequence comes from Bacteroidaceae bacterium, assembly GCA_017509605.1. GTDB lineage: Bacteria > Bacteroidota > Bacteroidia > Bacteroidales > Bacteroidaceae > RUG11857. The sequence continues at coordinate 19,498 of JAFWPH010000068.1, forward strand.
CCAGTCCGGCCGGTCCAGCCCCGACCACCGCAACTCGCTTTCCATTGCGTGCGGGCTGGTGGATGGTAACGTAACCTTCCCTGAAGGCACCCTCAGTGATGGCCGCCTCATTCTCGCGGTTGGTGGTCGGTTCATGCTCCATGAGGTTGAGCACACAAGCCTTCTCACAGAGCGCCGGGCAGACACGTCCAGTGAACTCTGGGAAAGGGTTGGTGGAAGAGAGCAACTGATAAGCCAGTTCCCAATCTCCCTTATAGAGGGCGTCGTTCCATTCGGGCGCCTTGTTGCCCAAGGGGCATGCCCAGTGGCAGAAGGGCACACCGCAATCCATGCAGCGTGATGCCTGATTCCGCCGGTCTTTGGTGTTGAGTGTCTGTTCCACCTCACCGAAATCGAGTATTCTATCGTGAATCGGACGATACCCCGCCTCCTGGCGGTGTGTTTCCAAAAAAGCCTTAGGATTTCCCATATTAATAATCTCTTTGAACGTCAGCGATTTTCTGTTGTAATTTCTTTATCTGCTCTTCCTGGAGCACACGTTTGTATTCTATAGGCATCACCTGGATGAAGTCCTCCACATAGCGGTGCCAGTCGTCGAGCATCTTGCGTGCAAGCATCGAGCCCGTATAGAGGTAGTGTAGTCGGATCAGCTCATGCAGTTCCTTGCGGTACTGTGTCTCTTCCACGAGGTTGATCTCCACCATGTCCATGTTGCAGAAGTAATCGAAGTTGTGGTTCTTGTCCCAGACGTAAGCCACTCCGCCCGACATTCCGGCAGCGAAGTTGCGTCCGGTTTCGCCCAACACGACCACTCTACCGCCTGTCATGTACTCGCAGCAGTGGTCGCCCGCGCCCTCAATGACCGCAATGGCTCCAGAGTTGCGTACGCCGAAGCGTTCTCCCACCCTGCCGTTGACATATAGCTCTCCGCTTGTTGCTCCGTAGAGTCCAGTGTTGCCAGCGATGATATTGTCCTCTGCGGCGAAGTTGGAACGTATAGGCGGCAGAATAGCGATACGCCCACCGCTCAATCCCTTTGCGAAATAGTCGTTGCACTCGCCTTCGAGTTTGAAGTCGACGCCATGAACGAGGAAAGCGCCGAACGACTGTCCTGCCGCCCCTTTGAATTTCACGTTGATGGTGTCAGAGGGCAGCCCAGGCTCCCCATATCGTCCGGCAATGACGCCTGACAGCATTGTGCCCACCGCGCGGTCGGTATTCTTGATGGCATAATCGAGATTCACCTCTTTCTGTGAGTCCAAAGCGGGCGAGGCAGCAGCCATCATCTGCTGGTCGAGCAGTCCGTTGAAGTCCGGAACGGCATCCACGGTATGGCAAAGCACGCCCTCTTCCTTATAGAGCAAGCGACCGAAGTCAAGGACTGATGGTCGGGTCTCGATCAGTTCGGTGTGTCCGATGATATCTTGCAGGTGCTTGGCCCCAATCTGCGCCAGATACTCACGTACCTCTTGAGCCAGGAAAGTGAAGTAATTAACCAGATGGTCAGCCTTGCCGAGGAAATGCTCACGTAATTTGGGATTCTGTGTAGCCACTCCCATTGGACAGGTGTTGAGGTTACATTTGCGCATCATCACACATCCGAGGACAATTAAAGCCGTAGTACCGAAACCAAATTCATCCGCACCGAGCAATGCCATGACGATGACGTCGCGTCCGGTCTTGATCTGTCCGTCCACCTGCAGTCGAACCTGTGAGCGAAGGCCGTTGCGTACAAGCGTCTGCTGTGTCTCGCTCAGTCCGATCTCGGGCGATACACCCGCGAAGCGCATGCTGCTGGCCGGCGACGCTCCAGTACCGCCTTCAGAACCCGAGATGACTATGAGGTCGGCTTTCGCTTTCGCCACACCTGCCGCGATGGTTCCCACTCCGCTCTCTGCCACCAACTTCACACTGATGGCTGCCGTGGGATTGACATTCTTGAGGTCGAAGATGAGCTGCGCCAGGTCCTCTATGCTATAGATATCGTGATGAGGCGGCGGTGATATCAGTGAGATGCCAGGAATGGAGTGTCGTGTCTTGGCGATGATCTCGTTGACCTTAAATCCGGGCAACTGACCGCCTTCTCCCGGCTTGGCACCCTGTGCCACCTTGATCTGCAGTTCCTCGGCATTCACCAAGTACTCGGTTGTCACGCCAAAACGTCCCGATGCTATCTGTTTGGTCTTGGAGCTTAGACTTACTCCGTCCATCTGGGAATGGAAGCGTGCTGAATCCTCGCCGCCCTCACCTGTGTTGCTGCGAGCCCCGAGGCGGTTCATAGCCAGACAGATGGTCTCATGCGCCTCCTTGGATAGCGCTCCGAACGACATGGCACCCGTGACAAAATGCTTGACAATACTCTCCACTGACTCCACTTCATCGATGTCGATAGGGTTCTTCTTGAAACCCATGAAATCACGGATGAAGATAGGTTCAGCCTTGTCATCGACGAGCTGTGTGAACTCTTTGTACTTCTGGTAATTGCCTGTACGAACAGCGAGTTGTAAAGTGGCGATGGTCTCTGGATTCCACGCATGGCTGATGCCGTCCCTTCTCCAATGGAACTGCCCATGGTTGGGTAGGAATGGCAGGCTGTTCGCGGCGTTGGCGCTGGCCTTCGCTTTCTGGTGGAAGGCGATGGCATCCTTCGCTATTTTCTCCAACCCCACTCCACCGATGGTGCTGACCTCCGTTCCGAAATATGCGCGCAAGAGACTCTCGCTGAGTCCGATGCTCTCGAATATCTTCGCTCCACGGTAGCTTCGGATGGTAGAGATACCCATCTTGGCCATGATTTTGAAAAGACCTTTCTTCACTGCATTGATATAGTTCTTCTCGGCGGTGGCATAGTCTTCCTGTATCTTTCCCCTCTTCACCAAGTCGTCGAGGATAGCGAACGTCATGTAAGGACACAATGCTGAAGCGCCATACCCCAACAGCAAGGCCGCGTGCATGGTCTCGCGTATCTCGCCCGACTCCACTATCAGAGCGGTCTGCACTCGCTTACCCACATTGATGAGATAATGGTGGACAGCACTGACTGCCAGCAGGCTGGGGATGGCGGCATGACGGTCATCCACCTCACGGTCACTGAGGATGATGTAGTTGATACCTTCATCCACACTGCGTTCCGCATCCTTGCAAAGGCTGTCGATGGCCGTCCGCAGCCCTTCCTCTCCCTTCTCTATCTCGAAAAGCATCGGCAGTTTCACCGTGTTGAAACCTTTATAGCGGATATTGCAGAGGATGTCGAGTTGGGTGTTGTTAAGGATGGGGTGTGGTAGTCTAACCATCTTGCAGTTGGTTTCGTCGGGATTGAGAATACCCGTACCCACTCGCCCTATATATTCAGTAAGGCTCATCACCAGACTTTCACGGATGGAGTCGATGGCAGGGTTGGTCACCTGCGCGAACTGCTGTCGGAAATAGTTGAAGAAGACCTGCGGCCGGGTGGAGAGCACTGCAAGTGGTGTGTCGTTGCCCATGGCCGCAGTAGGCTCTTGTCCTGTGGTGGACATTGGGATGATGGTGGATGAGATGTCCTCCTCGCCAAATCCGAAAAGCAATTCCTTCTGGAGCAGGTTATCGACCGCGTTTTCCACATGGCGACCGCTCTTCAGTTTCTCCAGCTGTATGCGGTTGGTGGAGAGCCACTGGCGGTAGGGGTGCTCATCTGCGAGTTGTTGCTTGATTTCCCCGTCATAATAAATCCTGCCTTCCTGCGTATCTACTAGCAGTATCTTTCCAGGCTGGAGCCGGCCTTTCTCCACCACGTCGGATGGGTCGAAATCAATCACACCCACTTCAGACGCCACCACGATGGTGTCGTGCTTGGTGATGGTATAACGGGCCGGACGCAAACCGTTTCGGTCGAGCATTCCGCCGGCGAAACGTCCGTCGCTGAAGAGCAGGGCTGCAGGTCCGTCCCATGGCTCCATCAAGATGGAATGATATTCATAGAAAGCTTTCAGTTCCTCCGATATCGGGTTCTTGTCGTTGAAACTCTCGGGCACCATCACTGCCATGGCATGAGGCAGTGACAAACCGCTCATGACAAGGAACTCCAGCACATTGTCGAGTGAAGCGGAGTCGCTCATTTCGGGCTGTACAATGGGGGAGATCTGGCGTATGTCGCCAAGTGCCTCACTCGACAACACGCTCTCGCGGGCCTTCATCCATCCACGGTTGCCTCGTATGGTGTTGATCTCGCCATTATGTGCAAGCAGACGGAAGGGCTGTGCCAAGGACCAAGTGGGGAAGGTGTTGGTGCTGAAACGTGAGTGCACCAATGCCAAACCGCTGGTGAAATAAGGATTGCTGAGGTCGGGGAAGTACTGTCGCACCTGGATGCTCGACAACATGCCTTTATATACGATGTCGGTATTGCTCAGCGAGCAGATGTAGAAATCTTTGTCGGAAACACGTTTCTCTATACGTTTGCGGATGAGATACAGGGTGCGTGGCAAAAACTCCACCTTTTCGTCGGAAACACCCGTGACAAAAACCTGCTTGATGTCGGGTTCTGTAGCAAGCGCAGACTCACCAAGACATTCCGATTGGGTGGGGACAGTGCGAAGATGCATCAACTGCAATCCCTCACGCTCTATCTCCTCGATGATCACGCTGAGAATCCCCTGCTGTCTGTCCTTGTCTTTGGGCAGAAACACCAGACCTGTGCCATACTTGCCTTTCTCTGGCACTGGGATGCCTTGCAAAAGAATGAACTCATGTGGTATTTGCAACAGGATGCCTGCACCATCGCCATCCTTGCCAACCTCCGCACCACGATGACGCATATTTTCCAACACACGCAAAGCATCGTCCACCAACTGATGACTTTTGTTGCCGTGGATATTCACAACCATACCCACACCACATGCATCATGTTCATATTGACTTTGATAAAGCCCATTTTGCTTTCTTTTTGTCATAACATTATCGTTTTGTCTTACATTTTGGGCGCAAAGTTATAACTTTTACAATCACCACGCAAATAAAATGACAATAATATTACAACAAAAAGAATATTTCTATCATTTTTCAATAAAAACCTACAAAATTCATTCAAATTGGAAGAGAAACCACAAATATTATGTCATTTCGTAAGGCATATAATTGAAAAAGTATAAAAAAATAGCCCATAGGCTGGTCAATCTCAGCCTATGGGCATCGCCCCTTCGGGCTTTTGCATACAATATTTTTATGTTACTATGGACGGAGTGTGAACCCCACTAAGAAGTATGCTTTCTGGTCGCAGGGGTTGCCAACTACCTGTGCGTAGATGGGCACTGAGAAAGAATCTGTAATCTTGATTTCCTTGGTGGCTTTCACGGAGAGGCTGGTCACAGCGAAACCATTCGTCTCATAATAGGATGTGGACATAGGCACCGCACCCGCAGAGGCCTCCCAGTCACAACTGGCAAATCGGAAAGGCGCGGTCAGCTCGACAAAGGTGGAATAGGCCCTTTTGCCGTCCTTGTTCACGCCATCGTTGCCTGCCAAATTGGTGTAAGCCTGCAAGGAGGCAAAACCGAAGTCATAGCCCAAGTTCAACTCAAAGACATGGTTGGTGCGGTGTGACTCGTACATGAAATAACGGGTACGGGGATCGCCACCATCACTCGTCCAGAAATCTGTCAGCGCGACATTGAACCCACCGACCGTGTATGCCACCGCAAGGTCGAACTCCTTGGTGTCGTCTGGATGGGAGATCCCCACATTTCCCCAAGCAGAGAGAGAAAGACCTTTATATGCCACTTCCAGTGCGGGTTGCACCGACACATGCCCCAGTTCCAGTCCACGCCAAACGTAAGTGCTCACGAAGTCAGCCGAGATGCCGGTCTCCCATTTATCTTGTGCTCCTGCGGTAAGACAGCCTATCGCTGCAACCATAGCTAATAGTATTCTTTTCATATTATATTAATTTTTCGCCAAAATTACACAAAAAACACGATATATACGTATATAGAATCAATAAAAACACATTTGCTCTTGAAGAAAGCCATCAGTTGTAACAGGTCTCACCATGTTCATAGACATCCAGTCCTTCCTCTTCAATACGCTTGTCGCAACGCAGACCCGTGACATATTTCAAGCCATAGAAGATGACCAGTCCCATCACAAAAGCCCAGGCACAGACTGCGAGCACACCAAGCGCCTGTACGCCAACCGAAGCCTCCACGCCGTTGATGGATGGGTTGACGAAGACACCCGTCAGGATGGTGCCAACGATACCGCCCACTCCATGCACGCTGATGGCGCCGACAGGGTCGTCGATATGCAGTCGCTTGTCGAAGAACGACACCGACCAGCACATGATGACCGAAGTGATGGCTCCGATCAACGCCGCAGCCCAGACATCCACACAATCACAACCCGCCGTGATACCGACCAGCCCGGCAAGGATACCGTTGCAGAGCATCGAGAGCGAGGGCTTACCATCCACGAGCCACGTGTAGATGAGTGCAGCAAGACCACCCGTAGCCGCCGCCATGTTGGTGGTGATAAAGACATGAGCGCTGTGGATGGCGCTCTCGCCCGTGATACTCAGTTCAGAACAGGGATTGAATCCGAACCATCCCACCCAGAGGCAGAAGACACCGAGCGCACAGAGCGCCAGGTTGTGTCCAGGTATGGCACGGCTCTTACCCGTCTTGTCATATTTGCCGACACGGGGGCCAAGCGCCATCGCTCCAGCCAAAGCCAGTACGCCACCACAAGCATGCACCATCGTGCTGCCCGCGAAATCGTGGAAGCCCAGCTCAGACAGCCACCCACCGCCCCAGCCCCAATGGCCGCTGACAGGATAAACGACCGCTGAGATCAGAATGGAGTATATCAGATAGTTGGAAAACTTGGTGCGCTCAGCCATAGCACCGCTGACGATGGTGGCGGCTGTGGCACAGAACATGGTTTGGAAAATGAAGAAAGCAGGTACGGGCAGGTTGTCGTTTCCCCCATTGGAGCGGTAGAAAAAGCCATCCCAACCGGCCATGCCGTGGTCTGTGCCGAACATCAGGCTATAGCCCAATATCCAAAAGAGCACCGACCCGCACATGAAATCACAGAAATTTTTCATCAAGATATTCGCAGTGTTCTTCGAGCGGGTCATTCCCGCTTCCACAAGAGCGAACCCCGGTTGCATCCAGAACACGAGCATAGCGCCCAATAATACCCACAAGGTGTCCACGCCGCTGATACTCTCAAGAGGCGAGGCTATCAATATATCTTTCATAAACAAATTCATTTTAATGATTAATACTTAAGGGCTTCCATGGATTCCCTTTATTTCTTGTCTCTGAGTACCGTGTCTCCATTCTCACCCGTGCGGATGGAATAGACATCGATCATGTCGCTAACGAAGATGCGGCCATCGCCCACCTCGCCGGTGTGCGCCACCTCCAGAATCACTTTGACAGTGGGCTGGACAAACATATCGCGACAAACAATGGTGATAGCCACACGCTCAATCACATCTGTGCTGTACTGTACCCCACGGTAGATGCGTTCCTGGCGGCTCTGACCTATTCCATGCACGTCGTGGTACTCAAACCAGTCGATGTCGGAAGACAAGAGGGCTTCTTTCACCTCTTCAAACTTGGTCTTCCTGATAATTGCCTCAATCTTTTTCATACCTTAACAAATTTAATTAAACAAGAATAAAAACATGTCAGAATTCTATTTTTGAGTGCAAAATTAGAGAGAATTGTAAGTTATAGCAAGAAATCCGTAACATTATGACACAAGAAATTGATCCTGATTTCTATTTATCACAAAACAATGACAAATAAGTATCAAATTGACATCAAAACGAGGAAATTTGTGTCAAACTGAAATTTGATTCAAATTAAGTTTAAATTATTGTATTAAAAATTTGATTTTATATATCATTTTGTAATATCTTTGCATCGAAATCAAAACTAAATGTAAGCAAAAAGGCTAAAAATACATTCAAAATGACAGACAAGATACATTTCACAAAGATGCATGGTGCCGGCAACGACTACATATATGTTGACACGACCCTCTATCCCATCCAGGATCCCGTCAAGGCGGCCATCGTCTGGAGCGACCGACATAAGGGGATAGGCAGCGACGGGTTGGTGCTCATAGGTCGCTCGCCAGTGTCAGACGCCGACTTCACGATGCGCATTTTCAATGCCGACGGCAGCGAGGCGATGATGTGCGGCAATGCGTCGAGATGTATCGGCAAGTATGTCTATGACAAAGGCCTGACCGATAAAGCCACGGTCAGATTGCTGACAGCTTCAGGCATCAAGACCTTGCTTCTGCACGCCACAAAGAAGGATAACGGCATGACAGCCACAGTCGATTCTGTGACGGTGGATATGCAAGAACCGGTATTCGAGCAGTCGTGCCAGTTCATTGGCGAGGAAGAAGACGTCACGGCTTTCGGGACCGTTTTCCGCGGCACCTTCGTTTCGATGGGCAATCCGCATTTCGTGGTCTTTGTCGATGACATCAGCAAGGTCGATATCGCCCGCTACGGTGCCAGTCTGGAGCGACATCCCTTCTTTCCCGAACGCTGCAACATCGAATTCGCCCAGCCTATCGACGACATGACTATCCGCGCCAGGGTATGGGAACGCGGTAGCGGAATCACCGAGGCTTGTGGCACAGGGGCATGCGCCACAGCCGTGGCCGCGTGTGTGAGAAGACTTACGGGCAGATGTTCCCGCATCATCATGGATGGTGGCGCACTCGACATCGAATGGAGTGCTGACGACAACCACGTCTATTTGACAGGACCTGCGGAATTTGTCTATGAGGGAGAAATCGCAAGATGAACAAATCGATACTTGGGGTCTCCAGAAAACTCCCCATTAAAGAAACTGATATGGCATTAGTAAACGAACATTTCCTGAAACTGCCGAACAACTACTTGTTCGCCGACATCGCCAAGAAGGTGAGCCGTTTCAAGGCATCACACATAGGCGTGGATGTAATCAGTTTGGGCATCGGTGACGTGACCCAGCCCTTGTGTCCCTCTGTTGTCGCAGCAATGCACAAAGCTGTCGATGAAATGGGCGACGCACGAGGCTTCCACGGCTACGGACCTGAACACGGGTACGACTTCCTGCGTGAGGCCATCCTAAAGAACGATTTCCTTCCACGGGGCATCCACCTCGCGCTCGACGAGGTGTTCATCAACGACGGTGCAAAAAGCGACACGGGCAACATACAGGAGCTCATCCGCTGGGATAACAGCATCGGAGTGACCGACCCCATCTATCCCGTCTATCTCGACTCCAACGCCATGATAGGACGTGCCGGCGTGAAGGACGAGCAAGGCAAGTGGAGCAATGTGGAATACCTCCCCTGTAACGCAGAGAACGGTTTTGTACCTTCGCTGCCAGCGCACAGAGTCGACGTGATCTACCTCTGCTACCCCAACAACCCCACTGGCACCGTCCTCAGCAAGGCTGAGTTGCGCAAATGGGTGAACTACGCCCTTCAGAACGACACGCTGATCTTCTACGACGCCGCCTACGAGGCATACATCCAGGATCCCTCCATTCCCCACTCCATCTACGAGATCAAGGGAGCGAGGAAATGTGCGATAGAATTCCACAGTTACTCCAAGACAGCGGGTTTCACAGGAGTGCGGTGCGGATACACCATCGTGCCGAAAGACCTCACTGCCGTGACCATCTCCGGCGAGCGCATTCCACTGAACCCCTTATGGAACCGTCGGCAATGCACCAAGTTCAACGGCACCAGTTATATCTCGCAACGTGCGGCAGAAGCCACCTACATTCCTCAAGGCAAAAAGGAAGTCAAGGCCACTATCCGTTATTACATGCAGAACGCCACAAAGATGCTGCACACATTCAAAGGACTCGGTATGGAGGTCTATGGTGGGGAAAACGCCCCGTATATATGGGCACGCACTCCGAATGGCATCAGTTCGTGGGAATTTTTCGAGGAGTTGCTTCACGGAGCACACGTGGTCTGCACCCCCGGTGTGGGTTTCGGTCCTAACGGCGAAGGTTATGTACGTTTCACCGCCTTTGGCAGTCACGAACAGACCGAGGAGGCGCTGATGCGCATAGAGCAATGGATGAAATGAAATAAAAGAAAGTAACAATATATTAACATCAAAAAACAAATCGTTATGACAAACCTGAGATTCAAAGTGGTCGAAGAGGCTTTCAAGAAAAAGCCCATCGACGTAGAAGCGCCCAGTGAGAGACCTTACGAATATTTCGGCAAGAAGGTCTTCGGTCGCAGCAAGATGTACAAGTACCTGCCGAAGGACATCTACAAGAAAATGATCGACGTGATGGACAATGGCGCCCAACTGGACCGCGAAGTGGCCGACGCTGTGGCTGAGGGTATGAGGAAATGGGCCGTAGAGCAAGGGGTGACCCACTACACACACTGGTTCCAACCCTTGACAGAAGGCACCGCCGAGAAACACGACTCCTTCATCGAGCACGACGGCAAAGGCGGAATGGTAGAGGACTTCAGTGGCAAACTGCTCGTACAGCAGGAGCCTGACGCCTCCTCCTTCCCCTCGGGAGGCATCCGCAGCACCTTCGAAGCGCGCGGCTACTCTGCCTGGGATCCCACCTCGCCCGTGTTCATCATGGACGACACCCTCTGCATCCCCACCGTATTCATCTCCTATAGCGGTGAGGCACTTGACTACAAGGCACCGCTGCTGCGCGCGCTCCACGCAGTGAACGTCGCCGCCACAGAGGTCTGCCACTATTTTGACCCCGAGGTGAAGAAAGTGACCAGCAACCTTGGCTGGGAACAGGAGTATTTCCTGGTGGATGAGGGACTCTACTCCGCTCGCCCCGACCTGTTGCTGACAGGACGCACACTCATGGGACACGATTCCGCCAAGAACCAGCAGATGGACGACCACTACTTCGGCACCATCCCCGACCGTGTGCAGGCTTTCATGAAAGACATGGAGATACAAGCCCTGGAACTGGGCATTCCTTGTAAGACACGCCATAACGAGGTGGCTCCCAACCAGTTCGAGGTAGCTCCCATCTTTGAAGACACCAACCTGGCTGTCGATCACAACATGCTGCTTATGTCACTGATGAAGAAAGTGGCACGCAAACACGGTTTCCGAGTGCTACTCCACGAGAAGCCATTCGCCGGCATCAACGGCAGCGGCAAGCACAACAACTGGAGTCTTTCGACAGACACGGGTGTACTGCTGCACGCTCCTGGCAAGACACCCGAGCAGAACCTCCGTTTCGCTGTGTTCATCGTGGAGACCCTGATGGGCGTCTATCGTCACAACGGACTGCTGAAGGCCTCCATCATGAGCGCGACCAACGCCCACCGTCTGGGTGCCAACGAAGCGCCGCCTGCCATCGTGAGCTCGTTCCTCGGGACTCAGGTCTCTGACCTGCTCGACCATATTGAGAAGGCCGACAAGGATGACATCTTCCAAATGAATGGCAAACAGGGGCTGAAAATGGACATACCCGAAATCCCCGAACTGCTCATCGACAACACCGACCGCAACCGCACCTCACCTTTCGCTTTCACCGGCAACAGGTTCGAGTTCCGCGCTGTGGGCAGCGAGGCCAACTGCGCTTCCGCCATGATCACGCTGAACGCCGCTGTAGCAGAGGCTCTTGTCGATTTCAAGGCCCGTGTGGACAAGAAAATCGCAGAATATGAAGGACGGCCGGAATTCGGCGAGCAGACAGGCCACACCGCCAAGTTCCACGCCATCATCGACGTACTACGCGAGGATATCAAGACCTGCAAGCCCATTCGCTTCAACGGCAACGGCTACTCAGACGAATGGGTGGAAGAGGCCACACGACGTGGACTCGACGTGGAGAAGTCATGTCCGATAATCTTCGAGCGTTACCTCGACCCAGCCTCCATCAAGTTGTTCGAGAGCATGGGCGTGATGACCGAGAAAGAACTGGTGGCACGCAACGAGGTGAAATGGGAGACCTACACCAAGAAGATACAGATTGAGGCACGTGTGCTGGGCGACCTGTCAATGAACCATATCATCCCCGTCGCCACCCGCTACCAAAGCCAACTGCTGCAGAACGTGGAGAACATGGCCGAGGTATTCCCCAAGGAGAAAGCCGCCAAGCTCTCTGCCCGCAACCTGAAGATTATCGAGGAGATTGCTGAACGCACCAGCAAGATTGAGACACAGGTAGAGGAACTGGTCAACGCGCGTAAGGTGGCCAACAAGATCACTGATGAGCACGAGAAGGCCATTGCCTACCACGACACAGTGGAACCGAAAATGGACACCATCCGCTACCAGATCGACAAATTGGAGCTCATCGTTGATGACAGTTGCTGGCCTCTGCCAAAATATCGCGAACTCCTTTTCATCAGATAAACCCATATCAGATTTCAATTCTATGGAGAAGCCCTGGGGTATCCGCGACGGACGCCCCAGGGCTAATTTCACGCCCCTCATTCGTTATGAACGAGGGGCGTGTTGAGCATGGTTCTGATGAAACCAGTTTCAACGAAGGCGGAAGACAAGCGGCAGGTTGAATTTCACCCTGACTACTTCGCCCTTTTGCATTCCAGGCTTCCATTTGCCGGATGTGCCTTCGACAACCCTAATGGCTTCTTTCTCAATGGCCTTCACACTGGTGTTGAACTCGTCTTGGGTGAGATACCTCTCCCCATCCGGCTTGGGCGTGTAAGCCTCGACCTCTACACCTAAGTTTCCGCCTTCCACATCGCGCACGCGACCATCATCTTTGATGGTTTTTACGATACGAAATTCATCGGCCGTTCCATCCTTCTCCACCACAAAACCGACAATTATTCGGCCCTCTACACCGCAGTCTTGGGCGATTTGGGGATAACGTATATTCTGCGCAATATAGTTCATCATTTCAGGCATTCCGCCTTGATACTCGGGCATCTTCTCCACAACGTCAAATTTGGTGGTGTCGTCGGGCAAAGCTTCGATTTCAGACACGGATGCAGTTTCCATCATCTGTTCTACAACCTGCAATTCCTCTTCAGCAACGGTTGAAGTCTCAACAGGAACCTCTACAGGAAGCGTTCCTTCAGGATTTTCTTGCACCAAAGTTTGGTTTTCTGCAAGAGATGAACTAACTTTGCCTGTGTTAAGGACTTCTGGTTTGTTTTTACTGACCAGTCCTGACTCAGGCGATACAAACTCAGATGTAGCGAATGCGCTGAGCGCGACTAACGCTACGGGGATGACGTACAAAGCCTTTGCACGTCCCCACGGATTGGATTTCTTTTTCAACATCATAGTGATACGATTTTTAAGTAAACTGTGATTAAAGCTGTTGGCAAGAGCGTAGGAACTGGAGCCAACGGCTTTTTTTACTAATAGCAACTGATACTGGCTGGCGTTGACACCGCTACGGAGCACAGCGTCATCGGCCTCATACTCATGCACGTCACGGAATGAACTTTCCATCAGCCATACCAACGGATTCATCCACATCATCACCTCCAGAAGGTTGACCAGCAGGATGTCGAACGAATGCAGACCACGGACATGCCCCAGTTCATGGGTAAGAATCTCGTGGTAATGGTTCTGATAGTCGTTCTCGCTGATGACAATGGCGTTGAACCAACTGAAAGGCGTGATATCTCCCACATGGCAGAAGATAACCGCTCCGTCAACATGGTCGGTCCACATCACACCGTGGTGTATGGTAAAGTAGAGCTTGAACAACCTGAACAACTTAAAACCCAGCACAACCAAAGCACCCACTGACCAAAACGCTACAATCAACCAGTATAGAGCAATGCCGGTGTGGTCCTGGGCATACATGTACTGATGCCCAGACAAGCCTGTACTTTCAGTCACCATTGTCGGCTCTCCCACAATGACCGTTCCGTTAAGTGCCTTCATCACTGGTGATGAATCTGCCCAAGCCAGGAAATGCACATCCATCAACGGGACGACCAGCGACACCGCGATGATGAGCAGGAGCATCAGGCGGTTGAATCTGAAAAACGTCTCCTTCCTCAACACCAACAGATAAGGGATGTAGAGGAGACTCAGCAAAAGTGTGGATTTGATGAGATAGGCTATCATAACTGAGGCTGTTGTTTAATCATTTGGAGTAACTCTTCTACTTCAGCTGGCGAGATTTCCTCTTGCTGCATGAAAAATGAAACCAGTGACTTGGCAGAACCGTTGAACATCGAGTTCTTCATCTCTTCGACGGCCCTGCGCCGGTAATCGTCCTGGCTGATGAGCGGACGGTAGTAGAAGGTCTTGCCTTCCCCTTCACGTTTCACGGACTCCACGAATCCTTTTTGTGTAAGTATCCGCAGGAACGTGGAGACCGTAGTGTAGGCTGGCTTGGGATTGCCGTAATGCTCCAGGATGTCGCGCACGGAACCCATGCCCTCATCCATCGACCATAGGATGGACATGATTTCCATCTCAGATTTGGTCAAAGTGATATGTTCTTTATGACGACGCATAATTACTAACTTTTTAGTTTTCTCACCGCAAATATAAAACTAAACTTTTAGATATCTAAGTTTTTAGTAAAGAAAAAGCGTTTGGAAGTGAAACTTTAACATTTATTTTTAGTAATTGCCATGATATTTCCTAAAGATTTGGTTTTATGCGAAAAAAGTAGTAATTTTGCAACGTGAAACGAGGAATCGGTGGTTGTTCACGTTTTTGGAAACAAATACAGAAATCATCGCCGCGTACCTCGACCAAGACACAGATATGAGATTACGGGATATTACAGGTGCCCTTGAAGCTTTTGCACCTCTGTCCCTGCAAGACGGCTTCGATAATGCGGGATTGCAGATTGGATTAACAGAGGATGTAGATACTACAGGGGTATTATTGTGTTTGGATGTGACCGAGGACGTGGTTGACGAGGCCATACGGAAGGGATGCAACGTGGTGGTGAGCCACCATCCGCTGCTGTTCCATCCCTGCAAGTCAATCACGGGTGCAGACTACATCCAGCGCACCATTATGAAAGCCATACGGGGTGGTGTGGCCATCTATTCGGCCCATACCAACCTTGACAACGCCAATGGCGGAGTGAACAACAAGATGGCGGAGAAACTTGAACTGGCCAACTACTCTGTACTGCAACCCAAGGCAGGCGACGCCGAAACGGGTGCAGGCCTTATCGGAACGCTACCGTCTCCCATAGACAAGGAGGATTTTATCCGACAGGTGAAGGCGACATTCCATGTGGACTGTCTCCGCTGCAACCGATGGACAGGACAGCGGGTGAGCCGAGTAGCATTGTGCGGCGGAGCCGGTGCCTTCCTTATTCCCGACGCCATCAAGGCCGGGGCCGATGTTTTCATCACTGGCGAGATTGGCTACCATCGTTTTTTCGGTTACGAGAACGACATCATGCTGATGGAAATCGGCCATTATGAGAGCGAGCAATACACCCGTGAGATTACCCGCCAGATACTCAGCGCACAGTTTCCGCAACTCCTCATCATCGACACGGAGACTGACACCAACCCGATATGCTATTACTGATTCCATCTCAAAAAGCAGCGACACGACCTACCTTGCCGCAGCAACCTTCCATCAGTAATCATCAATCATTCCAGACTCAATAAAAACAGACCAATAACATACAACAGACTTATGGCAAAAAAGAAAGAAAACCCCGCCGACATGTCGGTGGAAAGCAAACTGAAAACCTTGTTCCAGTTGCAGACACTGCTCACAGAGATTGACGACATCAAGACCCTTCGCGGTGAACTTCCTTTAGAGGTTCAAGACCTTGAGGACGAGATTGAGGGCCTTCGTACCCGTATTGAGAAAGCCACGGCTGACGCCAATGGCATTCGTCGCGAGATCAACGGTTTCAGAAACACATACGAGATCGACAAAAGCAAGGTGGAGAACTACAAGAAGCAACTCGAAACCGTGCGCAGCAACCGCGACTACGATGTGCTGAACCGTGAGATAGAATACGTGGAAAGCGACATGGAGCTCTGCAACAAGCGCATCAAGGAGTACCAGGAACTGTTGTCAGAGAAAGAGAAAGCCATCGAACAGAACCAGAAGAACATGGAAGAGCGCAGCAAGGACCTCGACATCAAGAAGAACGAGCTCGATGACATCATCGCCGAGACCAAGGCTGACGAGGAGAAACTCCGCGAGAAGGCCAAGGATCTCGAACTCAACATCGACGAGCGCCTCCTTTCATCGTTCAAGCGCATCAGGAAGAACACCCACAACGGTCTGGGTATCGTCTATGTGCACCGCGACTCCTGCTGCGGTTGCTTTGCCAAGATTCCACCCCAGCGCCAGCTTGATGTTCGTATGCGCAAGAAGATCATCGTTTGTGAGTATTGCGGACGCATTCTCATCGACCCCGAGTTGGCAGGTGTGAAGCCCAACGCCCCCACAGAGGAGAAGAAAACCACCAAGCGCCGTCGCACAAGCACACGCAAGGCCGCTGAGCCAAAGACGACAGCCGAGGCCAAGACAGAAGAAGCACCAAAGGAAGAGGAATAAGCCAACGGGATGGTTCCGCATTTAGAGGTCATACATCTCACCAAGCGCATCGGCGAGAGGGTACTCTTTGGCGACATCTCTTTCACCCTCAACGAACGCGAACACATCGGCCTGATTGCCAAGAACGGCACAGGCAAATCAACCCTGCTCTCCATCATCGCCGGCCAGGAAGGATATGACAGTGGTGACATCATCTTCAAGAAAGACCTCCGCATAGGTTATCTCGAACAGTCGCCCTCCTACCCTCCTGAGTTGACGGTGATAGAGGCTTGTTTTTGGCACGGCAATGAGGTGACCAACGTGATCCGCAACTACGAGCAGTGCATGCAGACCGAAGGCAACCCTGGCTTGGAGCGTCTGCTGACAGAAATGGATCATCTGAAAGCATGGGAATACGAGCAGAGGATCAAGCAAGTGTTGTCGCGGCTAAAAATCAACCACTTCGACCAACGGATCAGTGAGCTATCAGGAGGGCAGATCAAACGTGTGGCTCTCGCCAATATCCTCATCACCGAGCCCGACATGCTGGTGCTGGACGAGCCTACCAACCACCTCGACATCGAGATGATAGAATGGTTGGAGAAACAACTTTCCGCCAGCACCAAAAGCATCTTTATGGTGACGCATGACCGATACTTTCTCGACAACATCTGCTCCACCATCATCGAGATGGACAATTCCACCATCTACACTTACCGAGGCAACTACGCCTATTACTTGGAGAAACGGCAGGAACGTATCGACAACCTCAACCAAGAGATAGCCCGCGCCAACAACCTCTACCGCACCGAACTGGAGTGGATGCGGCGCATGCCTCAGGCCAGGGGACACAAAGCGAAATACAGGGAGGATGCCTTCTACGAGCTGGAGAAGGTGGCCAAACAGCGTGTGGAAGAGAGAACCATGCGTCTGCAGATGCAATCGACCTATATCGGCAGCAAGATCTTCAAGGCAGCCAACATCTACAAGGCATACGGTGAGACCGTGATACTGAAAGACTTCAACTACACGTTCTCACGCTACGAGAAGATGGGGCTTATCGGTAACAACGGAACAGGGAAATCGACCTTCATCAAGCTGTTGCAGGGACTGGAACAGCCCGACAAGGGACATTTCGATATCGGCGAGACCATCCGCTTCGGCTACTACTCTCAGGAGGGCATGGTGTTCAACCCTGGCGACAAGGTCATCGACATTGTGAGGAAAATCGCTGAGTATATTGACTTAGGTGGAGGCAAGCACTTGACCGCAAGCCAGTTTCTCCAGCATTTTCTCTTCTCTCCTGAGGAGCAGTACAATCTTGTCGCCAAGCTCTCAGGCGGTGAGCGCCGGCGTCTCTACCTATGCACTGTGCTGATGCGCAGTCCCAACTTCCTGATTCTCGACGAGCCCACGAACGACCTCGACATCATGACACTGCAGATCCTGGAGCAATACTTGCAGGACTTCAAGGGTTGTGTGATTGTGGTGAGCCATGACCGCTATTTCATGGACAAGATTGTGGATCACCTTTTAGTCTTCAAGGGACAGGGTGAGATTCAGGACTTCCCGGGCAACTACTCCCAATACCGAGAATGGAAAAACGAGCGTGACCGCAGGGAGGCGGAGAAAGCAAAGACAGAGAAATCAAAGGCAGAAAAAGGAGCCAAACAAAGTTTAAGCGAGAATGACAAACCCAGCGGGCAGCGTTGGCAGTCAGACCGAAAACGCAAACTCACTTTCAAGGAGCGCAGGGAGATGGAAGCATTAGAGGCCGACATCGCATCGTTGGAAGCAGAGAAAAAGACCATCGAAGAACGACTCTCGTCAGGACAAATCAGCGTGGACGAGATCACCTCACTCTCCCGTCGCCTGCCGATCCTCAATGAGGAATTGGACGAAAAGTCGATGCGCTGGCTGGAACTCAGCGAGATTGAGGGATAAGCCTTACCAACAGTTTTGACACCCCTTATAGAAGAATAAGAAAATGAAAATCGTATCAGCCGACTTTGTGAAAAGCAGCCCTCGGGCAGACATGTGTCCAGAGAGCAGTGAGCCAGAATTTGCTTTCATCGGCCGTTCCAACGTGGGAAAATCGAGTCTCATCAACATGCTCACCGAGCGGAAGAACCTGGCCATGACCTCCTCGAAGCCCGGCAAAACCATGCTCATCAACCACTTCATCATCAACGGCAAGTGGTATCTGGTCGATCTCCCTGGTTACGGATTCGCATCCCGCGGCAAGCGCGACCGCAACAAGTTCATTCAACTCATCAACCACTACGTGCTCGACCGCATGCAGATGACACTGCTTTTTGTGCTGCTCGACATCCGCCTCGAGCCCCAGCCCATCGACCTTGACTTCATCAACATGCTCGGCGAGAACGGTGTGCCTTTCGCCTTGGTCTTCACCAAGGCCGACAAACTGTCGAAGGAGAAGCAGGGGAAGATGGTCAAGAAGTACCTCGACACGTTATGCGCCCAATGGGAGGAACTACCGCCCCATTTTGTGACCAGTTCCACCAGTAAGCAAGGACGCGACGACATCCTCAACTACATACAGGATGTCATCGCATCATTGCAATCCGATACGACTAATCAATAAAGCACTTTCCGACTTTTCCCATCCGAATAACGCACGATGTTGACCGCATTGTGCTGTGGGGAAGCCAGTCTTGCACCATCGACGGAATAAAAGGCCTCGACCTTGGCTTCGCTACCATCAATCTTAGTAGCAGGAATTCCCGCCACCACGTCGTCAAGGTAAGTGAAGTTGTGGGCAATGATGGCTTTCACCAATTCCCGTCCACGTGTTTTGTATTCCCCGGACTGGTCAACACCAGCATAGTCCATCAGCACCACACCTGTAGGTCCGAAATACTCAGTCGAGGATAAGAAGTCAAGCATGGCAGCATGCGTATGTGTGGCATTGTCGCGATATCCGTCACTGGTCGAGATCTCATAACCGAAAAGCGAGATGACCTTGGAGTAGGCGGAAGCGAAGTTGAAGTACCATACCAACGAGGCCTTTGTCTTGTTCTTGTGCGTGGCTCCATAGTTAAGCAACCGTTTCATGGCTGCAATCTTGATGTCGAGGTCACCTTCCTTGTAAGTTTCAGAATAATCCTGCACATAGACCTTTGAACTGTTAGTGCCAGTTCCAATAATGGTAGGTCGTGTCATATACGTCCAGTCAGCCGAACCGGTCCAGTTGTCGAAGAAACCGCCTACAGGTGTTCCCGCATACTTGTCGCGACTGAGAATCAGCATCTTTCCCCTCACGTCCGCAACCTGCAAATCCTTCTTGAAATTGACCAGATAGTCTTTTAACTCATCACTGTGGAGCAGTTGCAGTATCTGCGTATTATAATCATCGGTCATGTCACCGTCTGAGGCGTGCAACATGTGTATGATGACAAACTCCGAGGGATTGGCTATCAAGAGGTCACGAATCTGCATGAGTGCCTCATCGAAGCGTTTGGAAGTGGCAATCATTCCATGGTTACAGTTGAGGTATCCCTCAAAAGCAGCCGGGCGCAGGTCGAAAGCGCGAACCCCCACGTTCCATTGCTGCGCGATGCTGAGGTCCTGGCATCGCGCATACTCCTCGCCCAAGGAGCCATCCTCTCCAAATCCCTCTCCTGTGGCAGTGTCATGCGTGCCAGGTATGGAAACAGCGGCAACATAAGTGTTGTCGGGCAGTCGCCTCATCCAGTTATCACCATCATCAGTGGGGCTACCTTGCGCAAAAAGGGGGGATTCAGGCATCATCAACATCATTAAAAGTATCGTAAACAACGACACAAATCTTAACGTAATCTTCATAAGGCCATATGATGTGTTAAAGGTGAATAATGATGCAAATATAATCAATCCGCAAGATATAATCACCAGACAGAATCGTTTTTTATTCGGAAAACAGCTATTGGATTGTTTTATCCAACTTTTCTTGATTTAATATTTCCATGTTCAGATTTAATTATATAACTTTGCACCGAATTTGAGATAAGCCTCAATTCAAACGCCGAATTGGCTCAGCTGGTAGAGCAATTCATTCGTAATGAATAGGTCGGGGGTTCGAGTCCCCCATTCGGCTCATGAAAAATCCGCTCAACGGTTGCGTTGAGCGGATTTTTCATTTGGTCATCACATTGTTGATAATTCCCTGACAAGCGTCCTCAAGGAGGTCGAGCGCCAACTTGAAGTCGCTGTCGCCCCCGTAATAGGGATCAGGGACATCGGGGCGTCCCTGGTAACGTATGAAATACTCATTGATACGATGCACCTTCATCATGTCGGCGGGATGGGTGGAAAAGCGTTTGATATCGTAATAGTTTTCGTCGTCCATGACGATGATAAGGTCAAAACGCGAGAAATCGGCCGAAGTCACTTGACGGGCACGGGAAGAGAAATCGTAACCTCGCAACGCACCATGCCGTCGCATGCGGCTGTCAGGCAGGTCACCCACATGCCAACTGCCGATGCCAGCAGAGTCGATGTGGAAGTCATCTTGCAGTCCTTTGTCCTCCACCATCGCTTTCAAGATGCCCTCAGCGGCCGGCGAGCGGCATATATTGCCAAGGCAAACAAACAATATCCTTGTCTTCATCTTACGTTTCTCCTTCAATAGTTTTTGAGATGTTATAGCGTCGGAATAAACCTATCGTCCACTTTAACTTCCCTTTCAACTCCCTTTTTAACTCCCAATTAATATAATATCAATAGCTGATCTTTATCTCGAACCTGATGCCGTTTTTCTTCACATCGGGGTAATGGTAGTTGAGACGGCGCACATACTCGATGGTCAGGATATTGAAAATATTGGAGATACCCACCGAGAACTCCATATACGGTTTGCTACCCATCACACGGGTCGGCAGGTTGTCGTCTCCACGAGTGGGGAAAGCGAAGAGGCGCGGATCGTCGGTGGTGATGAAAGGATTGTTCTTGTCCGACAGGCCTCCCATCATCATCTTGAACCCGAGGTACTCACGTAGTTTGAGTCTGCTGATGAGCGGAACCCTGTTGAGCAGTTTACCATTGAGGCTCCAGTTGAAATAGGCGGAGAAATAACGGTCGTTGAGGAACTCCATGTTGTCGAGCATATTGAACGACCAACTGTCGAACTGCACGAAGTAAGACAGGTTGGATGCTGGTACGAAGAGCATGGGGAACGGCACACGGCTCCACTGCACGCCACCTTTGAGATACGACTCGAGATAACCGCAGGCATAGGGAAGGTAGAAACGCCTATAGAACGAGGCCTCGGTGAGGTGGTAATTATAGTCGGAGCCAAAGAGTTTGTTGATGCCTATGGTGTGTTCGAGCGTCATGATTGTTGCGTTGTGGTTGGTAGCCTGACGTCTCTGCTTGGTGTTGGCGAACTGCTCGTTGGGCGCGTAGCGGAACGAAGTCTTGAGTTCGGTGAGCGTGATGTCGTGAACCAGTTCATTGGTTCCCATACGTTGATAGACAAGTTTGCCTGCTGGCTCGATGTTGGAATTGGAGAGGTCCAGCGTGGTGGTGAAGAAGGAGTTGGTCTCGTAGGTCCACTTGAGGTCGGCATTGCGCACGTACATCATCTTATCGACCTTGGTGGTCTTGAAAGCGGTGAGCGCGTTGTCTTTGTCCGTCTCACTGAACTTATCGACAGGCGACATGGTGTCGTAACTGTAAGTTGCGGTAATTGAACGCCTTGGGAATTCATGTGCCATGTATTTCTTCTTATTGAAGGAATACTCCAATTCTGCCTTGTATTTCCATTTCTCGTCCTTGAATCCGTATGCCCCGAAACCACGGAAGAAAAGGTGGGGATTGAGGTTACCCGTGGTCTGACCACCCAATCTGAGTCGGAGTCCATCCACATAGTTGCTGGTGATAATGGTGTTGATGGGCATGAGGTCCACCTTGTTGGGCGCCTTGGTCAACTCCAAGGAGTTCTCAAGGAACAACTTGAGGGCTGTCATGAAAATTTGGTAGCCACTAAGTTTCTTGGTGTCGTTCACCATCTCGTCCAGTGTGTTTTCAGCTTCGGACAGCGGCATGGTGCGGACAGACTGCCAGAAGGTGGAATCCTTCGACGCGGCACCCGCATCCACGGTCTCAACTGCCTTATGCTGGTATATGGCCTTGTCGCTGAACTCCTCGAACTGGAAATTGCCGTAGGTAGTGAAGCGCTGCACCTGGAATTTCGCTCCGCCAAAGATGTAGGTGAGTTCCACAATCATGTCATCCAAAGTCATCACCCTCTGTCCATTGGGCAAAAGTGTGAAGTCCTGCTGGACAAGGAGGTTATCGACAAAGTTAACGCCCGACCTGCTGGGAATATTGAGCAGTGAACGAGCCACCTGATAAGTGCCGTCGTCGAGGATATAGAGGTTGCCCATGAAACCGAAGTCCTGTGGATTGGCGGGCGTGAAAGCCACGTCGATACACCTCTGGCCGTTGATTTCAATGGTGTCATTGATATAATAATGATAAAAAGCTATAGCCTGGGATGACGAGATGGGACTGATGAACGGTGCCTTGAGCAAGCGCACATTGTCTTCGTAAATGTTCACATCGGTGAAAGCGTCCTTCATGATGTCGTTAAAGAAATCGCCAGTAGAGAAGAGTGTGTTGTAACCCTCGGTATTCTCTCCTCGGACGTATGTCTTCTTCGCCTTAGGGTCCTTCCTGTAATATGTCTGGCTGAATTTCTCCTCGAACCAGAGCGGCAGAATCAGTTTACCCGTCTCAGGACACACCACCTCATGATCGGCAAGGAACTTGAAAGGCTTGAAGATCGGTATCTCCCAGGTCTTGGCCGACACTTCGTTGACGGAGAATGTACGTCTCTCATACCTGTCGAGTTGGTAGAAATCATTGTTCTCGATAGCATAGAGTTTCTTGTTGGCGATGACCTTTCGCATGAGTTCCACGGCCGGATTATCCTTGCGTTTATACTTCTCACGCTTCTGAACCACCGTCACATTGCCGAGCATCACATTATCTGCGAAGAGTTTGATGGTGGATGTCTGCTTGGCACGCTGATAGTTCACGGTCACAATCAAGGTCTTGTATCCCACGGCCGAGACCTCCAGTTTGCTGTGTTCTGACGTGATAGGCACCTCGAACTTACCATCCATGTCGGTAATGGCTCCGATGGATGTGCCCTGATACCTCACGGTGACGAAAGGAAGGGGTTCGTTGGTCTGTCCATCGACCACTGTGCCATAAAACTGTGCCGAGGCACTCAGACTGGCCATCATCAAGATGATGAACATGATATAGGATCTCCGCATAATTCAATCTATTTAGTCACAAAAGTGTTATTCATATAGAAAGTTACGGAAAAGGCAAACAGGTGTGTCCTCTGTTTGCCCCTTCCTTCAAGTCTGTTTGATTATTTTTTCCAGAACATCCATTTGGGATGAGGTGGTTTCGCTTCAGTGAATTCATCACGAACGCGACGGCGTATGATTTGCTCGTAGGTCTTGTTCTCCTTGATAATCCGGTAAATCGTAGGCCAGTCGGGCAATCCGCCTATGTTACGGTCATCGATGAAGATGTCGGCATTCAGTTTACACGACAATCCAGCGCCGCGTTTCTCATCGAAGAGGTCAGAGTTTTCATTGTTGACAGCGTAAAAATACACTCCTCTTTCCTCGCACCACTTGATAGCCTCCTCAAGCAGGTCGCCAGTGCGCATGGTCCAAAGCACGACCTTATAGCGCTCTGCGATCAACTGCCGGAGAATTTCAGTAGCGAAAGGCCTCTCTTCGCCTATCTTCGGATACTTGTGCTCACAAATGGTGCCGTCGAAATCTACTGCGATAATCATTAGTCCGTATTGATGAGATTAAACTTATACCTCGTCGAGCTTCTCACCCTTCTTGTCACCGTAGCCATAGCCGTAACCATAGCCATAACCGTAACCATATCCGTAACCATGTCCGTAGCCCTTATGTCCATAGTAGCCACCATAGCGTGAATAGGATCCGTAACCGTTATTGGAAGTCACCTTGTAGGCATTGAAGATGAGGTTGAGGTTAGGCAGGCGGTTCTCCACTGCGAGCGAGTTGGCGAAATCGACATCGGCCTTGAGTGTGTAGTTGGCGCGGATCACAAAGAGTGTGAGGTCAGCAACACGTCCGATGGACAGTGTATCAGACACAATACCTACAGGAGCGGTGTCGAGCAACACATAGTCATACTTCTTCTTCAGGTAGTTGATGGCGTTCGGCAAGTTCTCACGCTCCAGCAACTCTGAAGGGTTGGGGGGCACAGCACCTGCAGGAAGGATATCGAGGTTCTCGCTGACACCCGAATTCATGATGAGTGTTTCCAAATACTCGAAATCCTCAGGATCACGTGCGAGGAAGTTGGAGATACCCTTCTCTGTGTCTGGCAGGTCGAAAAGTGAGGCCAGACGTGGCTTACGGATATCAAGACCCATAAGCAGCACTTTCTTGCCCATAAACGCGATACTTGCTCCAAGGTTAGAGGCGATAGAAGTCTTACCTTCGCCAG
Organism: Bacteroidaceae bacterium; assembly: GCA_017509605.1. Taxonomy (GTDB): domain Bacteria; phylum Bacteroidota; class Bacteroidia; order Bacteroidales; family Bacteroidaceae; genus RUG11857. Next base: position 44,474 of record JAFWPH010000068.1, read on the forward strand.
CAGAGCTGGAAGTGAAGAGGATGACATTCTGTCCTGGCTTCAGGACGAAAGGCAGGTTGGAGCGGAGTGCTCGATAGACTTCGACCATCACGCTGTTCTTGTTCTCCTGTACAACCACGGTACGGTTTCCACCGGCCAGAGCCTTGACAAAAGGAATAGTACCCAACAACGGGATATCGGTGAGTTTGGCAATATCCTCCTTGTCTTCCACACGGAAGCTGAACAAGTTCTTCAGGTAGATGTAGATGATAGGCAGGGCGAATCCAATGAGCAAAGCCAAAAGCATGATCACTGAACGACGAGGCGACACTGGACGTGGGTTGACAGATGGCTCGTCGATGATTTTAGCCTTGAGCGCTGTGGAAGCGAGTGTGATAGCGTTTTCCTCTCTCTTCTGCAACAGCATGAGGTAGAGTCCTGCCTTCACTTCTTGCTGGCGGCTGATGTCTTTCAGCGCACGCTCCTTGGTCGGGGATGATGAAATCTTGGTGTTGTACTTGTTGAGCTGGCCTTGCAAGTCACTCCTTTGAATTTGGAGCTGACGTTTCGCACTGGCCAGTGATGCCCTCACACCTGTAAGGTACTCGTTAGCCTGGCTTGTGGCAGCCACGACGCTTGGCGCTGTTTCTGAACTCGAGCGCAGGAGGCGGTTGCGCTCCATGACGCTCTCGTTGTACTTTGTGATCATCGAAATGAGTGCAGCGTCCTTCAGTCCCACATTGGCGGGAATCACATCGAGGTTGTTGCGTGCGGAGTTGACGTGGTCGATCAGAGCGTCGATCAGACTGATCTGGGTTCCCACATCCACCAATTCCTGCTCATAGCGCAGGTTCTGCTGTATGTTGACGTTCGCATCACTCTGGTAGTCCACCATACCTGTGCTGCGCTTGTACTGTTCCAACTCCGACTCGGTCATGTTCAACTCCTTGGTGATGAGTCCGAGACGCTCCTCAATGAAGTCAGCGGTCTTGGATGCCTCCAGGTTGTTATCGACATTGGCCTCCTCATTGTAAATCTCAATCAGTTTGTTGAGATAATCAGCTGAACGTTTGGGGATATTGTCAGTACGAGAGATATACGCGATGGTAGTGGTTTTTGAGGTGGGCTCAATCGACAAAGTGTTGGCGTATCCAAGCGATGTGCGCTCCAACGGGCTGATGAACACATAAAGGGTCTTGTCGAAGTCGGTCGGGGCATTGTTGTTTCTGATGAAAGTGAACTCACCGAATTCGGTGTTCACTTTAGCGGGGAATGTCTCTATTTTCTTCTCAAGCTCAGCGTCACGATACCTGATTTCCACCTCCACACCTGCGCCACTGGGTTCAATGGTCATACCGACTGTGGAGTTGAGAGAGTCAAGGTGCTCGCTGTCGATCTCGACCCACACAGGTGAATAATCACGGTAGATCTCGCGGTCCTTAACCTTTCCTTTATTATAGTATGAGGTGTACAACTCAAGTTCCTTGACAACTTTCTTGTTGAGTGTCTTGGTACCCAACACCTCTATCTCGTTGTCGAAACCAGAACTGTTGTTCATGAAACCAAGGTCTTGCACCTGAAGGGCAGCTGCCGCTCCAGATCCTCTGCTGTTATCCACATCCTTGATCAAGACCTTTGTGTGAACGTTATAAATAGGAGTGGCATATCTCAGGTAGATATATGCCAGCGCCATGCACACTAAAACTGATATAAGAAACCAATACTTGTAGCGAAGGAAAGTGAACCACAGTTTTCGGATGTCGAACAATGATTCTTCCTCATTGTTGTCATAGCTGTAGCCGTATCCGTTCTCAGACTTCTCGTTCTCTCTGATTTTTTCCATTTTATGTGATTTAAAATTGCCGATTTTGTAACCGTTTTGAAAACAGCGTTCAAAGTAACACAATTTTAGCGACATGAGCAAATCTTGTGCATTAAAAACACCTTTTAGTAAAGTTTTTTAAGTAAAAGAGGTGCAATTATGATAAAAAATGACTAATTTTGCATTTTAAGGGCAAAAGAGAGCGAATAAGGCGGAAAATGTCATTTCAAAGGCCGCATTCGCGCGTTCGTCTCAGCTTAAAACACACTAAAAAACAAAAATCATTTTAGACAAACAGAAATGGGATTTTTAGATAAACTATTCCGACGCAAGAAGAAGGAAGACAAGACGGGCGGCCTGGAGGATTTCATGTCGCTTATCAGGGTTTATTTCCAAAGTACCCTTGCCGCCAAACTCGGCATCACAAACCTCGGGGTTTTTCCCGACTTGGCCACTTTCAAACGCACGCTTCACGTTCAGACCGTGAACAACAAACTCGGTGTGGGCGAGAAGAAGGTATGTGCCAAGATGCTTCAGGACATCTATGGCCTACAGGAGTCATTTTTTGAGGAGATAGAGCAAAGCATCAAGAAAGGTTGCAAGACTCAGAACGATGTGCGTAACTACCTGTTCCTTTTCCAAGGTTTCAGCCAGGACATCATCATGCTTATGGGCAACCTGCTGAAATGGAAGTTCAGGATTCCTTCGTTCCTGAAGAACGCGCTCAAGCAAGTGACGGCGAAATCCGTCCATGACATTTTCTCAAAAGATGTCTGGTCCGACGAAGCCACACGTAAGGCAGTCTATTCAGTACGGAGCTACCAGCAGCGTCTGGGCTTCAGTGAGCAATGGATCACTGACTATGTGTTCAACGTGATGCTCCTGGCAAAGAAAGAGCCACGTCCATCTCAAGAGGAAGTGGAAAAAGCCGAGAGCAAGATGAAAAACAAATAGCAAAACTGCATTTTTGTTGCTAAAAGGTTGGATAATACGATAGTATTGAATATTTTTGCACAACAATTGGTGAAGTTTCAACTATGACTGAAGAAGAAAGAAAACAATTAAAGACTTTCGAAAGCAGGGTTCTGGTTCTCCTTCAAGAATTCAAGGAACAATCCACTCAGCTTGAGTCACTCAGAGAGGACTTGGAGCTGAAAGACATGGAGATTGAGCTTCTGAAAGAGGAACTGAAGCAGAGCAATGAGAACTACACCAGTTTAAAGATAGCACGGATGATGGAGTTTAGCCACGACGACGTGAAGGAGGCGCGGCAACGCATCACCAAACTCGTGCGCGAAGTGAATAAGTGCATCTCACTCTTAGTGACCAACGAGGACCATCCTACCAACCCACAACCTGGGACGGATTGAGCCTCTTGGCTCTGACAGCATCACTGTCGGTTAAGACACAAAGAGAAGCAATATAACAATGGAGAAGGGAAGACAGAACATCACCATCACAGTGGAAGGCATACCATTGCCTATGACTGTTGCGGACGCTACCGAAGAGGAAGTGTTCCGCAAGGCTGCCACTGAGGTCCAGTCCCGGTTGCGTTTTCTCCGCACCACCTACCCTGGTCTGCCTTCCAACACCTACTACTACTCAATGGCGATGCTGTTGACAGCAGTAGATAAGATCAAAATGAGCATGAATGTGGACAACTCCCCCATTTTCGACACATTGAACGACCTTCAAAACGAGATTGACGGGGCTATTGCAAGCAGCAGGAAGAAGAAATAAAACACTTTTCCCTTCACTGTCACCACATTTCATGGGCCATTAAGACCTGACATTAGCAAACCACTTATTCAGCGCACAACGACATCAGATGACTCAAAAAAGGGCATCAGGTGTATTGTGCGCTGTTTTTTTAATAACAACACTAATAAAATTATGGTAATCATTGGAATAATCGCAGCACTGCTTGTAGGCGTAGCAATTGGATACGCACTGTTTCGCTACGTGGTGAAACAGAAATACAACCAATACATCAAGGATGGAGAAGACAAAGCCCGTCTTTTCATGGAAAAAGCCAAAGACGAGGCTGAAAACATGAAAAAAGACAAACTCCTTGAAGTGAAAGAGAAATTCATCAACAAGAAAGCAGAACTTGAGAAAGAGGTTTCGGCACGCAACCAGAAGCTGCAGCAAGCCGAGAACAAGCTGAAGCAGAGAGAAATCTCCCTCAACCAGCGTCATGAGGACTTGCAACGTAAAAAAGCGGAGAACGAGGCTATGCAAGAGAAACTCGCCGCTCAGCAGAATGTCATCACCAAAAAGCAGGCTGAACTCGACAACCTTCAGAAACAAGAACGCGAGAAGTTGGAAACCATCAGCGGTCTGTCGGCAGAAGAAGCCAAGAACCGTCTCATGGACAGCATGAAGGACGAGGCCAAGACCCAGGCACAGCAGTACATCAACGAGATTATCGATGACGCCAAGCTCCAGGCCAACAAAGAGGCCAAGCGCATCGTAATCCAAAGCATACAGAGAGTGGCGACCGAAACAGCTATCGAGAACTCCGTGACGGTGTTCCATATCGACTCCGATGAGATCAAGGGTCGTGTGATTGGCCGCGAAGGACGCAACATCCGCGCTTTGGAGGCCGCCGCAGGTGTGGAAATCGTGGTGGACGACACACCCGAGGCCATTGTCATCTCCGCTTTCGACCCTGTTCGTCGCGAGATTTGCCGTTTGGCGCTTCACCAGCTTGTGGCCGATGGCCGTATCCACCCCGCCCGTATTGAGGAAGTGGTAGCCAAGGTGAAGAAACAAGTTGAGGAGGAAGTGATTGAGACGGGCAAACGCACAGCCATCGACCTTGGCATCCATGGCTTGCACCCGGAACTCATCCGAATCATCGGAAAGATGAAATACCGCTCTTCATACGGACAAAACCTGTTGCAGCACGCCAGAGAAACCGCCAACCTCTGTGCCATTATGGCCTCAGAACTTGGCCTCAACCCCAAGAAGGCACGTCGTGCAGGTCTGCTTCACGACATCGGCAAGGTGCCCGACGAGGAGCCCGAGATGCCACACGCACTCTACGGAGCGAAAATCGCTGAGAAATACAAGGAGAAGCCCGATATCTGCAACGCCATCGGAGCACACCATGACGAAACCGAGATGAACACGTTGCTTGCACCCATCGTGCAAGTCTGCGACGCCATCTCTGGCGCACGCCCTGGTGCACGCCGTGAGATTGTAGAAGCCTACATCAAACGTCTGAACGACCTCGAGCAACTCGCCATGAGTTATCCTGGTGTGACCAAGACTTATGCCATCCAGGCCGGCCGAGAACTGCGCGTGATTGTAGGCGCCGACAAGATTGACGACAAGCAGACGGAAAGCCTCAGTGCAGAGATAGCCAAGAAGATACAAGACGAGATGACTTACCCGGGCCAAGTGAAAATCACTGTCATCAGGGAAACCAGAGCCATCAGTTTCGCAAAATAACAGAAAGCACCACCTTGGACCACAATTTCAGAGAATTGGCAGTTCCAAGGTGGTTCACTATGTTCCTCCGGTATTGACATATTGATGAAACGTATTTTGACAGCCATATTCCTGGCAGCACTGACTTTGAACGAAGTCAGCGCTCAGGTAGCATACCCTTTCAGCGATGTGGAATATTCGGTGGAGATGTCGGGCACCCTGAGCAATGGCGACTATTCGCCCTTCTGGCTCAGCAGCAACAAATATGGGCTATCGTCAGAGGAGGAGAGATCAGGCTATCTGAGGGTTGGGGTGTTCCGTTCTATCGAGACAGACTCCGAATATCTGTGGCGGATAGGATACGGTGCCGACATCGCCATGCCTGTCAACCACACCAGTCCCTTTGTAGTGCAGCAACTATACGCTGATTTTGAGTACAAAAAGGTTCGCCTTTCCATCGGCAGCAAGGAAAGGGGCATGGAACTGAAAAACGCACTCCTCTCCACTGGCGGGCAAACCACAGGCATCAATGCTCGCCCAGTGCCCCAAGTCCGCATAGAATTGCCCGAATACTGGACCATTCCCCATACTGGAGGCTGGCTCGCTGTAAAGGGGCACCTTGCTTACGGACTATTCACCGATGACTCTTGGCAGAAAGACTTCATCACCTTCCCCGACAAACAGAAATACACCTCAGGCGTGCTATACCATAGCAAGGCCGGCTACCTGCGGATAGGTAACGACAATCGTTCCCCTCTGTCTTTCACTGGAGGGCTTGAGATGAACTCACAGTTCGGCGGCAAGATGTGGAATGTAGGCCGAAGGCTTGACGACACCAGCGACTTCTCTGGCAACTACGTGAAGGGCGACTCAGGAATAAAAGGCTTCTGGAATGCCTTTGTGCCAGGCGGAAGTGACGCTCGGGACGGTGACTACAAAAATGTGGAAGGCAACCATCTCGGCTCATGGGTCTTCTCCCTCGACTATCAAGGTCAGGACTGGTCGGTAAGGTCCTATCTGGACCATTTCTTTGACGACCACTCACAAATGTTCTTCCAATACGGTTGGAAAGACATGTTGCTGGGTTTTGAGGCAAAATTGCCCGACAACCCGTTGGTGACGAATTTTGTGGTGGAATATCTCAACACCAAAGACCAAACTGGTCCCCTCTATCATGACGGTACCTCTACCCTGCCCGACCAAATCAGCGGTCGCGACGACTACTTCAACCATGCCATGTACACAGGCTGGCAACATTGGGGGCAGTCGATGGGCAACCCTCTGATTATATCACCTCTTTATAACAGCAGCACAGAGATACGTTTCGAGCACAACCGTGTGAAAGGACACCACATCGCATTGGCAGGTAACCCGACCAGTGAATTGAGCTACAGGTTGATGTACACTCATGTGAAATCATGGGGTACTTATCTGCTGCCACTCATCGACACCCAACAGGCGGATTTCTTTTTCGCAGAATTAAGCTATAGCCCCCATAGGTTGAAAGGATGGAATGCCAAAGTGGCTTTCGGTGCTAATAGCGGAAGTCTTTTAGGCAAGAGCACGGGTGCCACCATCTCCATTGTCAAAAGGGGCTTCTTGACCAAAAAAACGACAGATTGCAATTGCAATATGGAATAAGTGAAGATTCAACTAAAACGGAGAAGAATGAGGAAAGTACACAACAAATCCTTCATATACATCCTATTGTTCTTGATTGGAGCAATCTTTGCATCGTGCGACAAACTGGACAAGAACGGAGATCTCGACGGTGCATGGCAATTGACAAGCCTTCAGCGCAGTGAGGACGGAACCGTAGTAGCTGATAAGAACAGCCGCATCTTCTACTATTTCAAACTCGACCTTATGGAACTGAGGGAGGTGAGCGACACCATGTACTATCTCGCCCGTTTCAAGCACATTGGCGACTCACTCATCATCGGCCCAGTTTATCAGTCGCCCTTCGACAGTTTAGTAGCCATTTCATCTGTCAACGAGAAATTCGGTATCGATGATGGGCACATGCACATCAACCGTCTGAATAGCAACGACCTGATCCTTGAGAACAAACGCTATAAGATTACGTTCAGAAAATTCTAAAGACGGGCAAAAAACACTATACGCTAAAATGGCCATAACACTCTTTAATATAAAAAAATGGTATAAAATGGTTACGGGCAAAAGCGTCCTGCACGTGAACCAAGATATCGGCAAATGCTTTTCCACCGAAGAAGTCAAGGGCTACTACAACAACCTGACAGAGAAGGTGACCATGCAACCACAATTATTGGGTACCGACTTCTTGCCCACCATAGAGACAGAAGACGGGAAAGAGGTGTTTTTCCCCGTGGCCATCTTCCAATACGGGCTTGGGGCATACGACCTTTATCTCCAAACCGGTGACAATCAGTACAAGCAGAAATTCATGCAATGCGTGGAATGGACCTCCAAACACCAGGAAGGCACTGGGGCATGGAAAAACTTCGCACACCTATACCCCAACCATCCCTATGGCGCCATGGCACAAGGAGAAGCCACGTCACTACTGGTAAGAGCATATGTATGCACCAAGGAACAACGCTATCTGCAACAGGCCAAGGCTTCGCTCGATTTCATGCTGAAACCTGTGGATGAAGGAGGATGCAGTTTTTACCAAGGCGATGAACTCGTCTTGTTGGAGTACACCCACAAGTCCGCTGTCATGAACGGCTGGATTTTCGCATGGTTCGGCCTCTACGACTACGAGCTTGCCACAGCTGGACAAGGAGGGTATCAGGAAACGATGCGTCAGTCCATGGCTACACTGAAAAAATACCTGCCCCGCTTCACCAACTCTTTCTGGAGCATGTATGACCTTGACGGACATCTTGCCAGTCCTTTCTACCACAACCTTCACATCGCGCAAATGCAAGCGTTGTACCTGATGACAAAGCAGGAAGTATTCAACTATTATGCGGAAAAGTGGGAGAGCTACGCTAAAGCGCCACTCAACAAAGGAAGAGCCTTCCTCATCAAGGCATACCAAAAAATAAGGGAGAAGAGGAATGCATGAGATTCATTCCTTGGTTTTCTTCTTCGCCTTGAGTTTTGACACATATTTAATGCTATCAATCTTGTTCTTCAAGACCTTCATACTGTAGGATGGGAAGAAACAGAACAAGAAATAGCAGTAAGATTTCAACTTCGAGTAACCCAATATCTGCTGATAGACCCTGACATTATATTTCACCAGCGAGAACTTATTGCTTGACACTGAGTCTGTTGTGATGCGATAGTAGGCTAAAGGCGAGGTGATGCCATAGGCTGTTCCGCATTTCATCAGAATGGTCAAGAACAAAGCCCAGTCCTGACGTTTGCGCAATGTGGGCATATAGTATTTCCGGCCCAGCAACTGGGTGTCGTAAACAGCGGTCAGGCAACCCACCTTATTGTCACGTTTGAGCATGGGCAGATCAATCTTCTCGGGAGCGACCACAATACCCACATCATTGTCGTTCTCATCGCAAACCAAATATGAGGTGTACGACAAAGCGCACTGTTTCTCACTCATGAAAGCAATCTGCTTTTCCAACTTGTCGGGAAACCAACGGTCATCGCTGTCACAGAACGCGATATAACGCCCCTTGGCCCTTCCTATCGCCTCGTTACGGGCATATCCTGGTCCGAAATTGGAAGTGAGCAGAGTGGCATGCACGCGACTGTCACTATCCACTATACGACGTATCAGCTCCGCAGTGTTGTCCTTGGAGCAATCATCTGTGATCAGCAGTTCTATATTTGTGTATGTCTGGTTAAGTATACTGTCCACACTCCTCTGCAAAGTCGCACCGCTGTTGTAGGTGGGCATGATAACCGATACCAAATCTTTCATTTGTCGTAATTTTGTGCAAAGTTACAAGTTATTTACATACAAAAAAAGCGAAAGACAAAAAACTTGACCACACTAACAGTAAATAAAAAGGATTAGACACATATTCCCCATTCAGACACATCTGCGACCGCCAAATAAACGGCCTCAAATTTCATACTTTGTCGGAAAAAGTGTAATTTTGCAAGAATAAACTCCAACAAACACCAAAACGCAAGCAATAAATGAGAAAAGAGACGAACATCATCACCATATTCTCATTGATATGGAAGAAAAGGAAGATGATTATCCGAAACTGCCTGATAGCCTTCGTGGCTGTGGTAATCATAGCTTTCAGCATTCCGAAAGAATACACCTCTGAGGTGAAAATCGCTCCTGAGTTATCGTTAGGCGAAACAGGACTTGCTGGCAGCTTAGGCTCACTGGCGCAAATGGCAGGCATCGACTTAGGCGGCATGAACAACAACGAGGCGATTTACCCCGACCTCTATCCAGAGATTGTCTCCTCCACTCCTTTCCTGACCGAATTACTGCAGATTCAAGTGGTGAGCAAAGACGGTGAGATTTGCACCGATATGCTCGACTACCTCACCAACCACCAGAAAGAGACCTGGTGGTCGGCTATGCTGAAACCCATCAAGAAACTGTTCAGAAAGAAAGACACAGGTGCTGCCGAGGACATCACAACCGCTGAATCCACCCAACTAAGCCGCGACCAACAGTTATTGCTGGAGTCCTTCGGAAAGAGCCTCAACGTCACACTCGACAAAACCACAAGTATGATCTCTGTGACAGCCACCATGCAGGATCCCTTGATTGCCGCCACCACCGCTACAACTGTGGCGGAGAAACTACAGACCTATGTGGATAAATACAGGACCGTTAAGGAGCGCGACAACATCACTTACCTCGAGGCGCTACACAAAAGCTCACAGGAGAAATACAGGAAGGCGCAGAGAGATTACGCCACATACACCGACTCACACCAAAACGCCATCCTCGCAAGGGTGACAACAGAACAGGAGAATCTGGAGAACGAGATGCAACTCGCCTACTCTGTCTATGAGCAGGTGTCCCAGCAATTGGAAGCCGCCAAGGCCAAATTGCAAGAGAAAAAGCCTATCAGCGTGGTTATACAACCTGCACTCACTCCCATCAAAGCCTCTTCACCCAAGAAGATCCTCATGGCTTTCTTGTACGTGTTCACCACCTTCTTTCTGACCGTAGCATGGATCATCATCAAGAATGAAATCCAACAAATGAAGAAGGAAACCGTTCAAGACGAGAAGGAAAAACAATCGGACAAAGAAGCCAACGAGGAAAACAAGGAGAAGTAGAAAAAACTGGTTGTTCTATTCTAAATCAAGTCTGAAAGGCAAACACATCTTACAAACGACAGCGGACAAGAGATGAGTTTTAGCGACTTCGTTATATTATTCTCTTTCATCTTAGAGGTAGGTGTTCTGCAATATGTGGAATACAAGGCATGGAAGACCCTTTTCACGCCGTTGTCTTTTCTGATGCTTCCCTATCTTGTCGTTTTGATCATTACCCTATTCATCTCAGGCACTTCCTTCGGCTTTGTCGCTTTCTATTATCCCAGCATACTGATTTGGCACATCGGCATATTCCTCTTTGCCATACCCAGTTTCAGCATAGCCTACATCATGCAACGGAAAGGATTGCAGATGACCATCGACACCAGTCAGGACAGCATGAGGGAATCGAAAATGCCACGACTGCTCATCATTTTATCCCTTTTCCTGAGCCTGCTGTTCTTATGGCACCTGAGAAGCACGCTGTCCAGTTCGAAACAAGCACTCGGTTCCGATGAGTTTGGCGAGGACTTCAGTGGATTCGGTTTCTGGGGACACCTGAGAATTCTCACCATCCCGCTGTATGTCATCTGCATGTACTACGTAGGCAAGAAACGCTGGTGGCTATGGTTCCCTGTCATCGTGTTCACCGTCGTGAGTGTGCTCAATCAGGTGAAGGGCTGGACCATAATCCCTATTCTCGCCGCCCTGGCCATGCGCATATACACTGGCAGGACAAGGCTCACCCTGCGACTGCTCATCATCGGAGTACTGGGCATGTTCGCCATCTTTTTCACGTTCTACGCCATGTCTATTCTCGTAGTGCAAGACCGTGGCGTTTCTGACGACTTCATGGACTTCATCTTCGGCCATTTCTTCCATTATCTGACCAGTGGCACCTATGGATGGAGCATTGATGTGGAAAGAGGCATACCTGACGACGGTGGCAGTTTCGAGATGATTATCGCACAGTTGGTGAATCTCGCCAAGTCGGCTACAGGCGACAAAGAACTCGTCTCCCCTATCAACACCCTATTCTTCTTCTCTGGCCGTTCGCTGACAAATGTACGCACGATATTCGGTACTTTGTATATCAACACTACTGCTGTGAGTTTCACGATCTACACCCTCATTCTCAGCACAATCATATACACCATGAAACTCCTCGCATTGAAATACGCCAACATCTACACCTATACTGTCTATTTCTTCTATATCACATTGCTGTTCATGGGTTGGTTCGACCTCTATTTCGCCAATCTAACCATATTCGAGAGCGCTGTGATGCTTTTTTTCCTGTTCCTGTTCGACTGGTTGGTGGTGGGCAACAGGTTTATCGCAAGAGCGAAAGTGCAAGAAGTGCCGGAGAGCAAGTAATGAGCCTTATGCCTGAGGCTGAATCGGCACAATCTTCCTGTAGTAATAATAAAGGCACAGAAAATACACGATTGAACTGAGTATCGTCGTAATCAAAGCCCCTTCAATGTGCCAGAAGTAAACCAAGAGGAAATATCCAACGACCTTGACCACTCCACAGGCGATACTGCTGTTCATAATCGGGGTGCCAATACCATGAGAACCTAAGAAGCGATTGATCATATCACCTAAACCATGGAAAGCAAAACCGACTGCCATCCATGAGGCATAAACTCCTACCTGCCCATATTCCGGGGGATAAAGAATCGCGACTAAAGGATTGATGAGCAACACGAAAAACACACAACTGCAAACCGTCACCAAAAGCGTGATACGGAACACCTTGGCCGGAATTTGGGGCTCGTTGACAAATTGCTTGAAATAAGTAGTACCAACAATAGCAGGCAAATAAGAAAGGGGTGTAGTCAAAGTCAAGGCGAGTGTATAGAAACCCACATTGGTATTGTCTTTATCAAACAGTCCCAAGGTGAAGCCAGCCAGATAGTTTGTAGCCACCATGGCCAATGATCCGTAGTACAACTTCCTGCCGTAAGCCCGGTTCTCCGCTTTCAGCCTGCGCCAATGGTAACTGATATTGGCAAACTTCGGACGGGTGGACAGTATCACCATGAGAAGGACAAGACTGTAGATACCCCACTGAAGAACCAGCATCAAGGCTGAAGTGACCGTACAACTCTTATACAGATAGTATGCAATGACTATATAGACGAAATGCGGCAACAGACGTGCTACAGACAAACGACCGATATGGTTGTCGCCTTGAGCCGTGGTATTGAGATAATTGATGAGTACAGGGTAGAAGCAGACAGGTATGGAATAGAAGAATAGCCTCATGCCCGTAGGAGCATGGCCGTGAAACAATCCGATAACAAAATCAAGCAACGCTGTGGCAAGGCATATCACTCCCAGGATGATAATCAGCACGCCTCTGATTTCCCTCCGCTTCTGCTCATTGTTCTCCAATGCCAGCAAACGGCTTCCCGAAAGGAAATAGCCAAACAACAACAGCCATGACAACAATTGGATAATGTTCTGAACATACCGTACATCACCATATGCGACAGGCTCCAAAGCATTGGTGTTGATGATCGAGGCGACAAATCCCAAAAACACCCCGACAAGGGTGGACATGTACAGGATAAGCACCTGACGCAGACGTTTGGAAGCCACAATGGAAGATATGCTCATGATAATTGCTGGTTGTTTATCGGAAAGGAACTATTGTTTGGGGAGAAAACGACCTTTCATCTCCTCAAAACAATTCTTGTCTATATTCTTGTGGGCCAAATAGTCGGTATATAAACGATTGGATAATTTGAACGAGCAACCAAAAGAGTTGCCTAATTTACAGAATTTGTCCAATGATTTCAGACGGACATACAGGAACTTGGCAAAACGAGTTATACCGCTATCATACAAACCATAAATAACATATAGCGACAGATAATAGATATAAGCATCGAAATTGTCCTGCTGCTTGCTCATCTTCTTTCTCGACATCCCGATCTTATGATAAATCTTCGCACCCGTCACGCAAGCCATCTTGAACTTATTCCTCACTCTGACGGAGAATTCATGGTCTTCCTCACCAAAAAAGAATTTATCGGAGAAGACATCTCCTGAAGGCAACAGCACTTTTGGCGAGAAGAGCATGGCGCAACCTGAAACATAATTAACAGGGAAACTGGGCACACCCTCAAAAACACTTTCGTCTTCCCCCCTATGCAACGCTGTGCGGCCTGTGGTTTTCAAACGCCCACCGCCAAACCAGATTTTCTTTCTGTCATCATAATAGTTGATTACGGGAGACAAGACATCATACTCCTTGTGGTCTGCCATAAACGACAGCAGTTGTTCCAGAAAGTCTGGTGCCACAACCGTATCATTATTCAGAAGCATGTAATAATCGGGAGCGTACTGTGACGCATACCTCACTCCAATATTGTTGCCTATGGCGAATCCGTGGTTCTCTTTTTCTTCAATCAGATGGAGTTCGAATGAAGGGTGCGCTGACTGCCATGCCTTCAACCGTTCCATAGAATCGTCATGAGAGTCATTATCTACAACAACTGCAAAAAAGCCACCTTTCGCCTGGACAAGGGATTCCAGACAGTCGATAGTGTCGTCAGCACCATTCCAGTTCAGCAGTATAATAGCCGTCTTCATTCCCCACGCGCTACTTAAGCAGATTGGCAATAGTGGCCACCACGGCGGCGATGGATGCTGACGATGAACCTATGGACAGCATCTCTGCCGTGGACATGCGGTTCTTTGTTTCCTTTGATGGTACCACAATCTCACATCCTGGTTCTATGTCTTTGGCTCGGTTGTGTCTGATGAGTTCCACGGAACCGTTCATATACACAGCATAGACACGCGACTTGCGCGCGTTGCTGCCATAACCACCTGCACGCTTGATGTAATAGCTGAGCGACTCGCCTTGCTTGTAGTTGATGGAGTTGGGGTACATCACCTCACCGCTGATCTTCACCGTGTTGGAATACTGAGGAACGACAAGGCGGTCGTTTTCGCGGAGCACGATGTTCTCATATCCTGCTGTATCGTTCAAGGCTGCCTCAAGGTCGATGGCCACAGGGTATGTGTCTCCGAGGTCAAGTTTCAGGTTGAGCAAAGAGTCCTGCAGTTGCAAGTTCATGTTGTTGTTACCCTGTGATAGACGCAGGCTCTCCTCATAAAGTTGTATCTGCGAGGCGCGGAGGGTGGTTTCTCTTTGGTTTCGCTCCTCCTGTGTCATGCGTCGTTCCAGACGCGCACCCTTGGGATAGGCAAGTTCAGACAGACCACCGGCATCACGGACCAAGTCGGATAGGCGATAGCGCTTGTTGCTCATGGCATAACTACCTTGGAAGTTCACGGCACCATTCACACTGACGTTCTGCTGTTCGTTGTAAGCAGGACTCTTTCGAATCACCACCTGGTCGAAAGGCTTCAAGGTGAAGACATCACCACCCACAATCTCGAAGTCATCGTTGAGAGCGAATGAGAAGGTCTCGGTGAGTTTAGTGTCGTTGACCGTCGATTTGGGATCACGTATTCTTCGATAGACGTTCACCTGAGCCATCGACGCGGCTTGTGTCAGTCCACCAGCCTGGAGGACAAAGTCCTCGAGTGTGGTGTTTTCGGAAAAGGCGTACACTCCAGGAAAGTTCACCTCTCCCTCGATAGTAAGCGTCTGGTCAGAATTCATCTCGGTCATGCTCGGAATAAAGAGGACATCGTTGTTGCGGAGCGGAATGTCTGCCACGGTGCCGTCAAGTAGCCCCTTGATATCGATGGACTTCGTCTCCAGTGTCATATCTGGCTTTTCACGGTGCATCACAGCGCGGTTGAGGAAGGCGTCCTCTCTCACGCCATCAGCTGCCTCAATGAGGTCGCGCACGCTGGAGATGCTGCTGCCAAGTTCGAACTGTCCAGGATGATAGACCGCGCCACGTACTTCAACCAGGTTGGAGAAACGGGCGACAACCGAATCCACATAAATAGAGTCGCAGTCGCTGAGGTTGAAGCCGTTCATGTCGAACTCCTCGATGGTGTGGATGCTGTATCGGCTGCCGTTCTTGCGTATGAGCCGCACATTCTTGGTATAGGCATCACCCGTGAAACCACCAGCATATTGCACAATGGTGTTCACGCTCTCGTCTTTCCTCATCTCATAGAACATCGGTCGCTTCACCTTACCTCGGATGTTCACCAGACAGTCGTAAGGCCCGACTACCACCACATCATTGTCCTGCAGGCGGATATCACCTTTGGTGTTGCCATTGAGTATATAGTCATAAACGTCGATAGACGCTATCTCTCTTCCACCACGATAGACTTTGATGTCGCGCAAGGTACCAATGTCACTGATGCCTCCAGCTGCATACAAGGCATTGAAAGCCGATGAGAGAGAACTCAGTGAATAGGTTCCAGGAGCGTTGACCTCACCCATCACCTGAACTTGGATGGAACGGGTCTCGCCCACACTCAAGCTCACATTACTATCGCTGTAACGACGGCCAAGACGAGAACGGAGAGCCGCAGTGGCCTGAGAAACGGTCAGTCCACCGAGTTTCACGGGACCTATACCGTCGAGCACCACATATCCGTCAGGAGAGATGGTCTCATCGTAACTCTCTTGTGTTGAACCCCACACATCGATAAACACTTGGTCGCCTGCGCCAAGCCTGTAATTGGCTGGTGTCGGCATGTTGACATTGGGTTCGAAGGTGAGCATCTGGTTGTTGAAGATGTTGCGTCCAAACACCTCGCTCTCATCCTTGAAATAGTTCTGGTAATAAAGCAGTGAGTCGATATCAAAAAACTCTAATCCTTGATTGACCTCGTCGAGTCGGTCGTCTCTGCTCACACGCCTCTGGTTGATCTTGGTGCGGTCAACCATATAGTTGTTACGGCGCTGGTATTGCTCGCCTTCCTCTTCTCTTCTGGTCCGTGTGCGCACCCTTTGCTGCCTCTTGTCCTCGCCTGTGAGATCCACCGCACCCATCTGTTCTTGCTGGGCCTGGTATTTCTTTCTGACACGACGCAACTGTTGCATGGTGACACCTTTCTGCAGGAGTTTGGTGGCAATGGTCTGTTGGTCAACACCTTTCTCCTGTTGTTCAAGTACAAAATCTATCACCTGATTGTCTGTCATGGTCTGTGAGAACGACATGTTGCTCACTGAGATGAACAGCAATAACAAGAAAATAATTCTATATCTCATTTGTCCGTTTTTGTTTTCTATTCTCAATATGAATACACAAAATGCAAAGTTACGAAAAGTTGAGCGGACAACCAAATTTATTTGAGTTTTTCCGAAACAGAGTAACTTCGGCAAAGCCAAAGTTACGAGAAAAATAAGCGAATAGCCAAAGAAAAAAAGGGGCTCTTTAACACAAGCCAACCATTTCAGGATTATTGCAAATGCGCCACCAGCCCTTCCACCACATGGCCAGGCCGGAACTGCTGATATTTGTCGATGCACTGCAGCCGCATTCCTTCTATCCTGTCAGAATGAAGGGCGATATCCTCAAGGCTGCCATACAAGGCTTCGAAGGAGCCAAACTCATACCCTATACCTGTCTGGCCGTCATCAATCACATCGGAAAAACTCTCCCAGCGTGAGGCCAGCACAGGCAGCCCCGCCGCATATGCATCGATAATGGTGCCTGGCACTCCCTCTGTGTAGAAGAGTGTGGGGAAAAGCAAGAGGAAATAGTCTTTCAACACTTCTACCGCGGCATCGAAAGGCACTGTCCCTTTGTAGTGAACCGAAGGAGGGAAACTCTCCTGGAGATGGGCGAACCACTCCTGTTCTGTAGGCCAGACAGGACCGTAGATATCGAGGGTGAACACCTCGCGTCCATGTTCCACATTGATTTTCTCGACGGCACGGACGGCCTCCTCCATTCCCTTCTGCTGCATCACCCTGGAAAAGGTGCAGAGACGGAACGGCTCATGCCGCTCAAGGTGTAAACTGCCAGGTGTAATGGGTGTCAGTTCCTTGCAGTTTGGCATCAAGACAGTGTTGTCTATGCCACTTTGGGCTAATTGACGTATCATGGTCGTAGTCTCGCAATAGATGATGTCAACCGAAGCCCTCAAGCATCTCTTCAACAAGAACTTTGTCCGTACGTACTTAGGCAACCAACCACCGATGACCACATAGTGGACCTTGCAGCCATGATAGAATAGCCTGAGAAAAGAAAGGATAAAAGTGATGACCCGCACCCCTTTATAAGCGGGAAGGATGACAAGATTGTCACAACTGCGCAATGCTTTAGCCAACGCTAAAGGCAATCTAAAAAGGGATTTGACACCTCCACAAGTGTCGATTTTGATGATGCTGTGCTCGCCAAGTTTCTGCTCAAGCGCATCCGTGATGACCTTTGTCTTGATTGTCTGGCCGTTGAGTTTGTTCTCCCCAAAGGCGAAATGTCCACAGATGCACAGCTTGTGACGTTCACCCATCTTGTTTCAGAATTTCTTCCAGCCTACAATGGAAAGGATGGTCTTTCCGATGATTTTCATATCGAGCCACAAAGAACGGTTCTTGAGATAATCGAGATCCATGTCCAGTCTTTGCAGCATTTTGTCCATTGTGTCGGTATAACCATTATAAAGAGTTGCCATGGATGTGACGCCAGGACGACTGCAGAAAAGCTGTTCATAAGCGGGATTCTTTTCCATAATCATGTCGATGAAGAACTTACGTTCAGGCCTGTAGCCCACAAACGACATGTCGCCGACCAAGACATTCCATAATTGAGGGAGTTCGTCAAGATGGTGTTCGCGGAGCATTTTACCAACCTTCGTGAGACGGCTGTCGTCTTGTTGCGCCAACTGTGGGACACCGTCTTCCTCTGCTCCTTCAATCATCGTCCGGTACTTGTAAATCTTGAAAGGCTTGCCATGAAGTCCTATTCGCTCCTGGCTATAGATGACAGGACCCTTGCCGTCAATCTTCTGGATGGCGTAGATGATGACATAAACAGGCGAAAGAATTATCATTCCAAGTAGGGCGCCAACGATATCCACCCCTCTTTTTATGCCCTTTTGGATATCTCCCATAGCGTCAATATCCGCTGTTTTTTTCACCACGCTCATCTGAGTAGAAGTATTGCTGTTTCTATAACCATCAGTGTATGTTAACGATTTTGCAACCGATCGATGATATGCCATATTGTTATTATCTTATCTTCAAAGCGAAGCGCTCTTTTTGGTAATTCTACAATATTGTTACTTATATAACGAAGCAACTTTGCATTTATTGTGAATTTTTGGAGAACTTTACGCTTTTTATTCCACAAAATTACAGCAACAGGACCTTGATTCTCACACACCACAAAAATAATAATCATCGAAACAACCGATTGTTCCTCTGATTATTCTCTTTTTGTTAACGTGCGCAAGGACTCCAGCCCGTATCGCACTGCAAAATTACAAAAAAATCCACACATAACTGCATTTCATCAGAAATAAATGCTTTTTTAACAAAATCAAAAGAATGTTTTCAAGCATATTGTGTCAAAACCTCGAAAAAGACACAAGCAATGATTGCCAAAAGGGAAGCAACATTTCTCAACACAGGCTGACACACGATGTCATTTTGACTGAACAATCTGCCAAGATGACACTTATTCTTGGTTGGAACAATTATTGAAGGGATTTGAGCAGAAGCAAAAATCACGAAAATAACAGAAAGGAGAACGAGATATGAATTTCAACAACTTTACCATCAAAGCACAAGAAGCCATACAAGAAGCGGTGAACCTGGTGCAGGCCAACGGTCAGCAAGCCATAGAACCCGCCCATCTGATGGCAGGCATACTGAAAGTGGGCGAGAATGTCACCAACTTCATCTTCCAGAAACTGGGACTGGACGGAAGTCGCATCCAGCGTCTGATCGAGAGCGAGGCGGCATCCTACCCCCGCGTATCAGGTGGAGAGCCCTATCTGAGCCGTGAAACCAACGAGGTGGTACTCCAAGCCACCAACATCTCCAAACAACTGGGCGATGAGTACGTGTCGATTGAACCGATGCTGATAGCCCTGCTGAAAGTCAACTCACCCGTTTCGAGAATCCTTCACGACGCTGGCATGAACGAAAACGACCTTCTCAAGGCCATCAACGAACTGCGCAAGGGAGAGAGCGTGAAAAGCCAGTCGAGCGAGGACAACTACCAGAGTCTCGACAAATACGCCACCAACCTCGTGGAGCAAGCCCGTTCGGGCAAACTCGACCCCGTGATAGGACGTGACGACGAGATACGCCGTATTCTCCAGATTCTGAGCCGACGCACAAAGAACAACCCTATCCTCATCGGTGAGCCGGGTACAGGTAAGACCGCCATCGTGGAGGGTCTGGCAGGACGTATCGTCAGAGGCGACGTGCCTGAGAACCTGAAGCAGAAGCAACTCTACTCGCTCGACATGGGCGCGCTGATTGCAGGCGCCAAATACAAAGGCGAGTTCGAGGAACGACTCAAGGCTGTGGTCAACGAAGTGAAGAAGAGCGAGGGCAGCATTATCCTCTTCATCGACGAGATCCACACCCTCGTGGGTGCGGGTAAGAGCGAGGGGGCTATGGACGCTGCAAACATTCTGAAACCGGCTCTGGCACGTGGCGAGATACGCTGCATCGGTGCCACCACCCTCGACGAGTACCAGAAATACTTCGAGAAAGACAAGGCGCTCGAACGCCGTTTCCAGACCGTGACCGTGGATGAGCCTGACGTGGCGAGCAGCATCTCCATCCTCCGTGGACTGAAAGAGCGCTACGAGAACCACCATAAAGTGAGGATCAAGGACGACGCCATCATCGCCGCCGTGCAACTCTCCGACCGCTACATCACCGAGCGGTTCCTGCCCGACAAGGCCATCGACTTGATGGATGAGGCTGCTGCCAAACTGCGTATGGAACGCGACTCGTTGCCAGAGGAGCTCGATGAGATCAGCCGCAAGCTGAAGCAGCTGGAGATTGAGCGCGAGGCCATCAAACGCGAGGGTGACTCCGAGAAACTCGACAGTCTCAACAAAGAAATCGCCAAACTCAAGGAGGAGGAGAGTTCCTACAAAGCCAAATGGCAATCGGAACGCAACTTGGCCAACAAAATACAAGAGAACAAGCAACAAATCGAGCAGCTGAAGTTCGAGGCCGACAGGGCTGAGCGAGAGGGTGATTACAGCCGCGTGGCAGAGATACGTTATGGAAGAATCGTTGCCCTGAACGACGAAATCACCAAGATACAGGCTGAGCTGGCCAAAGTGCAAAGCGGCAACGCCATGGTGAAGGAGGAGGTGACTGCCGACGACATCGCCGATGTGGTGAGCAGATGGACAGGCATCCCAGTGAGCAAGATGCTCCAAAGCGAGCGTGAGAAACTGCTCCACCTTGAGGACGAGCTCCACAAACGTGTAATTGGTCAAGAAGAGGCCATTGCCGCTGTGAGCAATGCCGTGCGTCGTAGCCGCGCTGGTCTGCAAGACCCCAAGAAGCCTATTGGCTCGTTCATTTTCCTCGGCACCACTGGTGTGGGTAAGACGGAACTGGCAAAGGCGCTTGCCGACTACCTTTTCAACGACGAGACCCTGATGACACGTATCGACATGAGTGAGTACCAGGAGAAGTTCAGCGTCAGCCGACTCATCGGAGCCCCTCCAGGATACGTGGGCTACGACGAAGGTGGACAACTCACAGAGGCTGTTCGGCGCAAGCCCTACTCTGTAGTGCTGTTCGACGAAATCGAGAAGGCGCATCCCGACGTGTTCAACATCCTGCTGCAGGTGCTCGACGACGGACGACTCACCGACAACAAGGGACGAACGGTCAACTTCAAGAACACCATCATCATCATGACCTCCAACATGGGCAGCATGATGATACGCGAGGAGTTCGAGAAACTCCACAACCTGGAGAAGAGCGGCATGTCGCCTGCTGAGTTCGAACGCCGTAAGGAACAGATTCTCGAGAAAGCGAAGACTGAAGTCATGGACATGCTGAAAAAGACCATAAGGCCAGAATTCCTCAACCGTATCGACGAGACCATCATGTTCACACCGCTCTCAAAGGACGAGATACGCCAAATCGTGACGCTGCAAATCAACGCCGTCAAGAAGATGCTGGCCGACAACAATGTGGAACTCTCGGTAACCGACTCTGCCGTCAATCTCATCTCAGACGCAGGCTATGATCCCGAGTTCGGTGCACGGCCGGTGAAACGAGTGATACAGCGCCTCATCCTCAACGACCTCTCCAAGAAACTGCTTGCCGGCGAAGTGGATGCCACCCACCCCATCGTGGTGGATGCCAGCAATGATCAGCTCGTGTTCAGGAACTAACAGGAGATTGACAACGGGGAAGCCGGAAAATACGGATTTTCCAAAACACATGTAAATCTCCGAACCCGGAAAAAAGGCGGGCGTGCAATTGATCATGCACGCCCGCCTTTTGTGATTTGAGACAAGCTCATCACTCCCCAGACTATGCTTCAGGTTTAGCCTCCTCTGCCTCGTCCTCAGTCTCCTCAGAGAAGTCATCCTCGCCGCTCTCCACCAGAATATTGTACCATGAAAGCAGCTTGCGCATATCGCTCACACGAACACGGTCGCGGTCGTAATTGGGCAGGACTTTCTCGAAGAAAGCCGTGATGTCGGCCGATGAAGCCTTCTTGGCGTTGAGGTCCACCACTTTGCCGTCATAGTTGTCCTTCACTGACTGCAACACCGAAGCGAGCGACACCTCCTTGTCATCGTCGGTGTAGATAGAGATATCGCCGAGCGACACAATCTTGTCGGCAGCATATGCTGGCTGACGCTTTCTGGCAGCGTCGAGTGATTCCACTATCAGCATCTTGTTACCGCGGGAAACCAATTTATAGAGGCCAGGTTTGCCCGAAATGGCCAGAATCATCTTAATCATATCAGTATTTATTATGTAGTCATTATTTCATCTGTAGTGGAGGAAGCATGTCCTTCTTCGCTTGAGCGAACGACATCCACAATGGAATTGGCCAAGTAACGCACCACTTCCGTGATTTGTGCTTCCAAATCGCTCACACCGTCATTGACGACCATCAAATCCGACAAACGCAACTTCTCATCGTCAGCCATCTGAGCCTCCACGCGCTTCATGGCCATGTCCTCGGATAATCCGTCACGCCTCATCACTCGTTCGAGACGCACTTGAAGAGGGGCATAAATCATCAGTGTTGTATCGACCATGGTGTCAAAACCAGACTCAAAGAGTATAGCCGACTCCATAAAAACCACGGAGGAGGACTGCTGTCTCACCCATTGCAAAAAGTCGTCTTTCACCCTCGGATGAACGATACCGTTGATTCTCCGCGCATTCTCCGCATCGGAGAAGAGGAAAGCGGCAATCGTCTGCTTGTTGAGCCTGCCAGTCTCATCATAGGCATCCTCCCCTATCAGAGCCTTGAGTCCGCTCACCAGTACGGTGTCCTCTACCATCAAGCGCTTGGCCTCCTCGTCGCAAGCATAAACAGGGAATCCCTTCTCACGCAACAAGTCGCACACATACGACTTGCCACACCCTATGCCTCCAGTGACACCCACCTTCAGGACCTTGTTCTCCATACCTCGTATCAGTCTGTCAGTTGGCCAGTTCCTCCACTATGCACTCAACGGTTTTGGGAGTGACCCTCACGTTCGACACGTTATCGGGATAAGACACCAAACGAATGGGATAACGTTCACCACCTTCTTTCACCGCATTGTAGTCCACCACAATCAGGAAATCCTCCTCTTTCACGTCATCGAAGTCCGACGCGCTGACTTGGAAAGTGACCTCGCACCTCACGGGGAAGGACCTCAGCACAAGGTTCTCCGGCATGTTCTCTGCCAAGATAGGCACAGTGATTTTCTTCTCGGTATAGAGATCAACCGCCACATCCAGCATGACACTTCCCGGCACCACCTTCACTCCAATCATCTGTTGGGTCTTCACGTGTGTGTGCAAAGAGTCCTCGAGGTTCTTGAATGTGGAATACTCAGTATAGACCACATGCAAGGTGTCGAGCTGGGAATAGGTGGCATAGATGTCAACCGAGTCGGGAGTAAGTCTCATGCCCCGTATGAGATGCTGCTGTGCGGCCTTCACCGAACCATTGAACTTAACGGGCACTCGCTTGCTTTCGCCCGTGGAATAATAGACATCGAGCGACGAAGGATTGATGGACAACATCTTCGACGAACTTTTCAAGGTCTTTCCGACGATTCGTCTCATATTGGAGTTATCAACTGTGAACACCCCGCCGCCAGACACTTTCCAAGTACTGGAATTTGTCATCTTGGAGAAATCCACATCTACGCGGTACTGGTCCTTTGATGCAAAGAAATAGTCGAGGATCTTGAACCCGTAGTCAGAGACCGTCACCTTGATGGAGTCAGGCACATCGCTTGTGATAATCACATTCTTAGGTATGTTGGTGATGTTCAAGGCATAATTGATCTCATACCTCGTTTCCTCCCTGCATACTTGGAAAAACCAGAAGACAATGGAAACAATGAGGAAGACAAGAAAAAGAGAGAGTTCGCGGTTCACTTCCGGATAACGTAACCCTCTGATTTTCTTGATCACGCTCAGCAGCGGGCGCAAAAACCAGCTGTTCCTGCCCATTGTCATTGGTCAGCCGTGCCTTGGGGAAAAGACATCCTAACGCTGTGCTGCCTGGTCCTGTTGTCCAGGAGCATAGACACCGTTGCGCTCCACGTCAATACTCACGCCCTTAGAGATTTCCACGGTAATGAAACTCTTCTCGGGATTGACATCCTTGACCGTGGCCCAGATGCCACCTGCGATCATCACTTGGTCGCCCACCTTGAGGCTGTTCTGGAACTCCTGCAGTTTCTTGCGCTGCTTGTTCTGCGGACGGATCATGAAGAAATAAAGAATGGCGAACATGATCACGATCATCAGGATCAACTCCATACCGCCACCGCCCTGTGCCTGGGCTTGCAAAAGATTTAGTGTCATAATAATATTGTTTTATAAAGATTAGCTGTGAATGGCACCTCATGAGAGGTGTGGCATGCGGCTCGACAAGTCTATTCGTTATCGCCAAGCCACGAAGGATTACGACTTGAATATCTTTTTCTCTTTCTGCAGTTTCTTGGCTACAGCGTCGAGAATACCATTGACATACGACCCGCTCTTAGGCGTACTATAGCACTTGGCTATCTCCACATATTCATTGATGGTCACCGACAAGGGTATGTTGGGGCAGGACATCAACTCAGCCAATGCCACTTGCATGATGACCACATCCATGAACGCCAAACGCTCAAATTCCCAGTTCTTGACATTCTGACGGATCAGCGAACGGTACTCCTCCTCTTTAAGAATGCTGTTGCGGAACAAACGCTCAGCATACTCCCTGTCTTCTTCATCCTTGAAGTCGGGAAGCAGTTCCTGCTGGGACTTCTCCCGTTCCTCGAAACGCTTGATAGACTTGAGCACAAAGGTATCAACAGTAGCACGGTCGTCGTTCCAGTACAGGCTTTTCTCCTCGAGCAAGTCGTCGAGCCGTTCATCCTTGGCAATGATGTTCTTATAGATTTTACGCCACAACTCACGGTCTTCCTTGTAAGAGGAAGTAGTCGAAGTCATATATTCTTTATAAAAATCGCTTTCGACTATCTGTTCATAAAGATACTTCAGATAGTCCTCATTGCCATCCCAGTTGAGGTGTTTGTCCTCAACGTATTCTTTCAAAGTCTCATTCTGTTCAAGTTGGATGACAAAACGATTATCGATAAATTTATGGCTTATCACCTCGTCGTTGTGGGTGACAAGGTTCATTTTCTCCTTCTTCACGACCCTCTCCACTGCGTATTGGGTGACGGCCACCATAAGAAGCAACAAGTAGTTATACAACTCATACGCCTTGGAAAGGCTGAAGTTCAACTCTTTAACGGCTTTTTCCAGATTAGTGTTCCCGTTCAGATAGAATGCGTACACCAACTGCACTATCTTCAATCGGATCAATATTCGGTTAATCATTGTTCAAAAAACTCTTTTTTCTACTTTGTTTGCAAAATTAAACAAAAAAATCGAAAGAGGAATGTTTTTTTATGAATGATTGAATTTTGTCCAAAAAATATCGCAAAATGTTTGATTTTTATAAAAAAAAAAAGGAAATTTGCACACGACATCAGTTTTTATAACACTTCAACAACAAAAATTCATTATTATGAGCGAAACAAGTAATGACGTTCTCTACTCTGAATCTGTAAAAGCAGGACGCCGGATCTACTATTTCGATGTCAAACAAAGTCACAATGGTGACAAATTTGTCGCGATAACAGAGAGTAAGAAGATTGTAGAGGGACCACAAGAGGCACCCCACATCACATTTGAAAAGCACAAGATATTCCTATACAAGGAAGATTTTGAGAAATTCGCCACCGCACTCACTAATGTCATTGGTGTGGCATCAGGAAGAAGAATGCCCGACAGCGATCTGACTGCGGAGGAGACCTACACCACTCCTGACGAGGTTGGTGACGACGAGTCACAAAACGCATCATTCCCCGACGAGGGTGACGCCGGATTCGACGACAACTCCTTTGAAGGTGATTTCAAGATTGACATGGATTTCTAAACCAAAGGCATCCACCTGATGGCAGAAAGACAAACACGAAGCCATCAAGTACATACAAACAACCTTATGACCTAGACTCCCGCCGGTAATAGCATTTACCGACGGGAGTGTCTATTGAAATACAATTGAAATACTTATTATACTTAAGAGGATTTTCCTCCTTTTGTTTTTGATTATTCGAAACAGATGTGTTATATTTGCCGTGTCAATTGTTTTATCTTTTTTATTACATCCTCATGAAAGTATTATCAATTATTGTCACAGCGTGGATCCTAACCATAGCAGCCAATGCCCAAGGACTGAAAGTCGCAGGCACCTCGGCCAAGGATATCGTTCCAGAGGGTTGGACGCTCGATGAGGCCTCTGGTGACCTCAACAAAGACGGGATCTATGACCTTGTGATCATCGCCACACCCGACTTCAAGGAGAACACGAAAACCCGCGACGACGGCTATGTGTATAATTTCAACCAGCCCATCCTTGCCATATATTGGGGTCAAGAGGATGGCACCTATAAACGCTACAAGCAATACGACGACATTCTACCCCATAGAGAAGATGAGTATTTCAATGTGGATTCGAGTCCTACCATCACCGACCGGGGAGTATTGAAGATCTACATCGAGACCTTTGCCTCTGCAGGATCTTGGACAAATGAGAGTCCAACCTTCTTCTTCCGCTATCAGAACGGCGACTTCCACCTCATTGGTTACAAGACCGAGTCCCTTACACGCAACACAGGGCAAGCTGAGACCCACTCTTACAACTACCTCACCCACAAGAAACAGGTCGTCGTTTTCAACGCTTTCGACGACAATGTTCCCACACGAGAGAAGTGGAGCAGAATACCGGCTACCCCTTTGAAGAAACTGGGTAGTTTCAACCTTGGCGCTTTTTCGGAAGAATAATATGCGGCAGAGACCTACCTATTCGCTGAATTCAATAATCTTCACATAGACTATCCAACCAAAGACTTATGGCATATACATATCAATACCCGAGACCTGCTGTCACAGCAGATTGTGTGGTGGTTACCAAAGGGACTGATCCCCAGGTACTGCTGATCGAAAGAGGCGATGAACCTTTCAAGGGGTGCTGGGCCATTCCCGGCGGATTCCTCAATATAGACGAAACGACCGAACAATGCGCCCTCCGTGAACTCGAGGAAGAAACAGGCTTGAAACTGGACAAAGTGTTTCAGGTCGGTGCCTACTCCAAGGTTGACCGTGACCCTCGTGGCCGCACCATCACCGTGGCTTACCTTGCCATCGTTGACGCCCCAATACCCGCCACTGGACAGGACGACGCCGCCCGCGCCAGATGGTTCCCTATCAACCACCTTCCGACACTCGCTTTCGACCATGCAGAGATCATGGCCGACAGTCTGATGCTGTTCAAGACTCATTTCAACTGTGATTAGGCACCTTGATGCCCCAGACCTCGCTATTTAAAGTCTAAAATAGCGAATAACCTATTCTGTTTTCAACTTGTAATACTGGCTGGGGGCTACACCGTAGAATTTTTTGAAGAGGGCAGAGAAGGAGGTGGGGCTGGAAAATCCGCAGGTATAGGTGACCTCCGAGACGTTCATCTTGCCGCTGGCCAGCAGTTCGGTGGCCTTCTTCAGGCGCACCTTGCGGATGAAGTCGTGCGGCGTCTGGCCCGTCAGGTCTTTCATCTTGCGGTTCAGGTGGACGCGGCTGAGACCCACCTCACTGGCTATCAGGTCCATCGTCAGGTTCTCGTCGTCCAGATGGTCGTTGATGGCCTTCATGATGTTGGCAAGGAGTTTCTCGTCGGGCGACTTGACGGACTTGGGTGAGGTCTTTCCCTCCAACTGGTCAGTGTGCTCGTATTTCAGGCGCAGGGTGCGCGTCCGCTGTATCAGGTTGACGATGGTCTGGCGGAGAATATCCATGTTGAACGGCTTGACGATGTATGCATCGGCACCCGTAGTCAGTCCTTTCAGGCGGTCTTCGTCCATGCTCATGGCCGTCAGCATTACGATTGGAACA
>JAFWPH010000030.1 GCA_017509605.1 Bacteroidaceae bacterium
CTTGTATTACTCCCTCTAAATAATGCAAACGCAAAATTTCTTCTTTTTCTTCGTTGCTTAAATACTTACGTTTCTTTTTCATTCTTTGTTGACTTTGTGTCAACTTTTTCCAGCGTAAGACAAAATCTACGGGAGATCTACGGGAAATGTTGGTTAGATGTTTGAGCAACATCTAACCCGTCTCAAACCCTTTGTACATCGGTATTTCAAGAAACTTGGGTTAGATGTTGGCAAGAAAATGAATAGTTCTTGCTATCTCAAATCAGCTCAAGGTAAGAAATTCTTCAAATTTGTAGAGGGTTAGGGTGTCGCCACTGATTATTTCTTGGGAAACTGGATGGTAAAGCGAGTGAGATGGTCTTCGGGGTCTGTATGCAGATTGAACGTACAGTGATGAGCAGTAAGGATGTCGCGAATGAGCAGAAGACCAAGTCCCTGACCTTGCGGTTTGGTAGAGAAAAACGGAGTGAATAAATTCTTCGCTATAGCTGGCGGAATGCCATGACCATTGTCGGTGATGACAAGAGATCCGCCCCCATGCCCTTCCCTATAAGGGAGGGGAGTAGAATGATTTGCGGGTTGATAATAGGTCGCTATGGTAATTACTCCCCTTTCCCCTTGGAGAGAGGTTGGGGGTGAGGCTGCTTCCACAGCATTCTTAACGATGTTGATGAGCACCTGCTGGAAAAGAACGGTATCAAGATGTACGGGTACGGCTTCGTCGGTCAAATGGAAGTCAAGACGGACGTGAGCCTGCGTACAGAGGTTTTCCAGGAAAGGACGGCAGGCTTCCACCTCCTCGCTGAGGTCGCAGAGCTGCAGTTGCGGTTGCGGAATCTTTACTACTTCAGCAAAACGGGATACAAAGGATGAGAGGGCGGTGAGCCGTTCTGCCTCATCACCAGCGAGGCTACCAATGATGCCCGCCACGCTGTTGTTCACCTCGTGGGCTATCATACGGATGACACGTTCGTAAGCTGCTTTCTCAGCAAGGCGTATCTCGGATGTCAGTGACTCAATGAGGAAGAAAGGATGCTGGAAACCACGGTCTGGAAACGACAGATGACTGATGCGGAATAGTTGTGGCTCACCAGGAATCCTTACAGTAGTCGTCTCGCCAAGCGGTAGCGATTGTATGGATTCTTCGATGGCAGGTGACATCATCTCACGCGCTGCGGGATTCATGGTGGTGGTATTACCGTCGAGGTCGCACTGGATGACCCCCATCGGTGATGCTTCGATAAGCAGATTAAGGAAAGTATATTGTTCTTCGAGCCTAAGATGCTCGCTGCGCAGACGACTCAGCAGGTCATTAAACGTGCGAACGATAATGTCAGTCTCATATTGTCCCGAACGAGCAAGACGCGTAGTCAAGTCGAGTTCCCGCACCAGTTCCATGCCGCCAATCAATGTGTCGTACGGTCGGATGGTCTTGCGGTAGAAATAGCTGAGATAGATCAGCAGCAGGACGATGAAGCCTTCGGTCACGTAGAACAGTGTCTGGTGACTGTGGAACGTAGCGAAGAGTGCCACGCCAGCCAACAGGACAATGCCTGCTGCAAGGATTATGAAAAAATGCTTTAACTTCAATTCTTCAATTTTATAATTCTTCAATTCTTCAAAGTCCGTGCTTTTCTATTTTGCGGTATAGGGCACCACGACTGATGCCCAGTTCCTTAGCAACGAGCGAGAGATTGCCGTTGTGCTTGGCTATGCAGGCAGCAATGGCGTTGCGTTCCATGGAAGAGAGAGAAGCCTCACCCCCAGCCTCTCTCCAAGGGGAGAGGGGAGTAGATAGACGTTGAACTGATGTATAACTATTCTGGAAGTCAGTAGCAGTAAGTAACCACTCCCCTCCCTCACAGGGAGTGGTTGGAGGTGGGTCTTTCATCAGCAGCGCCCTTTCCACCAGATTCTTCAGTTCACGGATATTACCTGGGAACGGAAGTGTCTGGAGA
This sequence comes from Bacteroidaceae bacterium, assembly GCA_017509605.1. Lineage (GTDB taxonomy): Bacteria > Bacteroidota > Bacteroidia > Bacteroidales > Bacteroidaceae > RUG11857. Next base: position 1,959 of record JAFWPH010000030.1, read on the forward strand.
TAGCCGATGGCCTCTGTCGAAGCGGTGATGAGTGGGAGATTGTTGGCCTCACAAGTCATCCGAAGGAAATGATCAACCAAAAGCGGAATATCCTCACGTCGGTCTCGTAGAGGTGGAAGATGCAGGTTAATGATATTGATGCGGTAGTACAGATCCTCGCGGAAAGTCTTTTCCTCAACCATCGCACGCAGGTCGGCATTTGTTGCACAAATCACGCGGACATCCGTTCGGTGAGTCCGACTGTCACCCAACACCTCGTAAGTCTGATCCTGTAACACCCGCAGCAGCTTCACCTGACTGGCCAACGACAGTTCGCCGATTTCGTCGAGGAAGATGGTGCCGCCCTTTGCCAGTTCGAAACGACCAATACGGTCGGCCTTGGCATCGGTAAACGAGCCTTTCTTGTGGCCGAACATCTCGCTCTCGAACAGCGACGTGGAGATACCACCGAGGTTCACTTTCACAAATGGTCCGTTGGCCCGTTGACTCTGTCGGTGGATAGCCTCTGCGATGAGTTCCTTGCCCGTACCGCTCTCACCTGTAATCAAAACGGGCGCATTGGTAGGGGCCACGCGGGCCACGGTAGCAAGGATGCCAGATAGAGCCTCACCCCCGACCCCTCTCCAAGGGGAGAGGGGAGTAGTTACTCTTACTGCCTGATTCTGTTCTTGAGTGTATTTACTCCCCTCGCCCCTTGGAGAGGGGTTGGGGGTGAGGCTTCGTGCCGTCTCAATCCTGTCTAACAGCACACCATTGTCCCACGGCTTAGTGATGAAGTCGAAGGCACCGGCCCGCATACCCTGCACGGCCAGGTCGATACTGCCCCAGGCCGTCATCAGTATAACAGGCAAGTCAGGACGGAACACCTTTACCTGCTTCAGTAGCGTCAGTCCTTCCTCGCCGTCAGTAGCGCGGGTGTAATTAAGGTCCATCAGCACCAACTCCACCGCCAGAGTGTTGCGGACAATCTGCATCGCTTCCTTCGGCCCCTCGGCCAAGGCCACCTCATACTCGTTGCGTTCCAGTATGAGTTTCAGCGAGAGCCGTATGTTTTTATCGTCATCAACTACGAGAATCATCTTGTCATTTCTTTTAGAGTTATTCTGACTGTCGAATGAAATGTGTTTTCCGTTCCTCAATGACACGCTTGTAAGTGCGTTTCATCTTGTCATTCAAGAAGGAGCGGTCGATGAGTGCGTATGTCTCTTGTGGAATCTCCATAAACATATCGAGCACAGAGACAGCACGTTTCTTCGGCAATCCGATTCTTTCCGCGAATCGTTCAAAGTCCAGCCTGCAGGGATGCAACGTCCTGTCATACACATCGCTTTTCTCAATATCTGGCGAAAGCCCGTCTATCAGTCCCAGGTCGCTGCCACTTTGGATATGGATGCAGGTATTGATAAGATCGTATGCAGGAGCCAGAAAATACTCTCCGCTTTTGTTTATCAATGAAAAGTTCTTCATGTGGGCATCCTCGTTAGCAAACAGATAATCAAACACTACCATACGGAAGAACTGCTCCATCTGTGGCATCCATGCAGGCACAAACTGCCGGATGGCATCTGCTATCTGCGCATAGTTGCCATGATATTTAAAATTGCTGTCGCTGCCTTCCTCTGTCATCTGCAGAACGGTGGCAAAGTCCTCCTGCGAACTCTCTTTCACGCCGTTTATCACGTCAAAGCGCTTCGTGATATACACCGGCTGGCCACTGCTGCTGAAACACAGACCATTGCTGGCTGTGCGTATGCCATAGACCTGAGATGCAATCTGCATGGTCAGGTGTTCGTTGGCAGGTATCTGTTTGCGGGTGGAGAGACTCAGGTTGAAAGGTGCTGGCTTCAGGATATAGGTAGCTTGTTCGCCTTTATGAGTCAGACGGATTTTCCCGTCATCGACGATGGCGGAGAATTTCTCCTGAGCACCGGAGATAGACATGTTGTTCATGTTCTCCATTGCCTGCTGCTGGTCACGCTCGTTCTCGAAATCGATGTCAATATAGGGCGAAACCACCACACCGTCAAACAATTCCTTGACGGCTTGGGGCGAATAGGTAGAAAAACCTGGCCGCAATGTTGATGGGCAAACTTCTATCGTTTTCATTCTTCTGGTCTTCTAAGTACAAACTTCCCGATGGCATCCATGCCGCAAATCATCTCCAGCATGCCGAAAAAGTCGTCCTCGTCCACTTTCCTCGCTCTACACAAAGCCCTACGGTTGGCACCTTCAGGCAACATGTTGGTGAATACGGGGAAGATGCGCTCCGAGTGATACACCTTCTGACTCTTGGGCAAGTTGACAGACACAGGAGGTGTGCTGCCGTCGGCACGAAAAGTATCATCGTAAGTAAACTCATAGTTACCCCTTGACAACTCAACGAGCTGTCCAGCATAGACATCACCGTAATACACATTCACTTTTCTCATCCTCTATGCTATTTAACGGTCTGTTTTACCTGTAACACCATTTCCATACCCACCACATCCAGTATTTTCTGTAGTGTCTGTAGCGACGGATTGCCCACGCCTCGCTCCAAATCCTTGACAGTAGAGATGCCTACTCCAGAATAATCCGAGAGGTCTTGCTGCGAGATTCCCAGCAATGCCCTGCGCTCCTTAATCACAATTCCTATATTCATCGGCGTATGATTTATCGTACTTTTGGTGCAAAGATACGAAGAAATACTGATTCGGCAAATCAAAAGTATGATTTTTCGTACTTCCTTAATTCAATTTAACTATATTCCTTTAATCTCTTTCAACTAATTGTGTCCCAAAATACATTCCCCACAAACTTATTTCGACGAAATATGACAATCCCCACAAATTTTTGTCTTCTCTATGGTTTTCTTGTTCATATAAAATATCTTTATTATTGTACTTGTTTTCGTTTTTATTTCGTACCTTTGTCGCCGAAATCAATTAAACGGTATGGACTATGACGTTCTTGAATCAGTTTCACAAGGAAGCGACGGAGCGCAAGATGCGGAAAATAGCCGAATCGCAGCAATCGCCGATGAACTCCGTCGACGCAGCAAACTATATGAAGCGCAACATGGAGATGGCCAGCCACATGTAAGCCCTTTCGAAATCGAACAGCGCATCACCGAATCGTTTGCCAAGGAGCACGGTCTGTGGATACCAATAGATGCCGTGTTCGATTTAGGAACACCGGGACCGAGTGGAAACGAGAATGACACATATCCATCGACACGTATATGGCAGCCCTTGGCTTCAACCATGAGAATGCTGTTGGTCGCTATTCCAACGGTACCTTTATCGTCTGGGACTTGATTCCCCGCAATGTCCTTGTTGACCGCGACGGCGACATCTTCGTGGTCGATGCGGAAATTAAACGCATCTGATGTACCCGCCACTGCGACGAGGGCGAGAAGGATGGTGATGATGGTTTGCTTGTTCAAAGTTCTGCTTTAGTCTATGGGTTCGTATTGTCTGGTTTGCGTGAAGCGATGGCCGGAGGTGTTGTTCCTTGCCTGCTTGGGTGTCATGTTCTTCATCCTTTTCTTATCGTAGACCACCTTGCCGTTCTTCCAACTCTTTAGGATGAGCCACTCCATGGGCATTATCATGTCGCCCGTGCCCTCGACGATGACGATGTTGAACTCCTGGTCGTCGATGCTGTGAAGATAGATGTGGTAGAAACCCAAGGCTCTGCGGTAGTCGAGATTCTCGAAAAGTTCGTACATTGTCCTGAGGCCATAGTAGGTGTGGGGATTAAAATGAAAGTTGATGCCAGGATTGTCCTCTAAAAACGCCCATGTCGTCTGTATAAGCTGGCTCAGCACCGTCTCTGCCTGTGCTTTGGAATGCATCGTATAGACAGTTCCCCTCATCTCGCTCTTTGGCTGCAGGGGTGTGAGGGTGTTCTCAAGGAAAACGAAATCATCATTCTCTTTTAACTCATTAAAAGAGAGAGTGCTGTCGCGATAGACATAGAATTGGCGGCTGGTGATTCCTTTTTGTTTCAGGATGGGCTGGAGCAAAGCCGTGTATGCCTCTTTATTGAATGGTACCAAGTCCTTCATCTGCTTGCCCACACTGTCGGGCGTATACTCATATCGGAAATAGCCGAATCCCTTGGCTATCCCTGGGGTTCCGTCGTTGACGGGATTAGGGTCGTAGCGGAAGGTGATAATCTCGGGTGCACCGTAGTATTGCACATCCCTTTGGCGCTGCCAGGTCTTGAGGGTGTCACCATTATGGTATTCTCCTAATGCAATGGTATACCGAATGCTGTCCACCCCATTTCGGTGGTATTCCCATATATAGCTCTCCATGGCTTCATCGATGAGTGCCTTGCAGGTGTTGCGAATGGCATTGTATATCCGGTTTTCCTGCTCGCACCGTTCCTTTCTAATGCTGTCCATCTTCTGGTTCTGAACGTTCCTTTGAATATTACCCGTAGGTGGAGTGGGCTGGAAGTCATTCATCAGAGTGCAGCTTGTTTTGACTGTTTTGTGGAGTCTCCCATCGTAATAAAAGGAAACATTTCCACCTCCTCCCAGCGCTGCCACTTCGCTCACGAGGCTGTCAATCTTTGGATTACCTTGCAGGCGTTTTTGGAGTCTCCCCTGAGCCATCGTGCTAAGGGCAATGAATGTGGCACAAAGCGTAAATGTGATTTTTTTCATATCTTGTTCGTCATTTAGTTACTGATTAATACTCCTCGTTATTGATAGCCATTTCCACTTGCCGGGTCATATGTTCACCGCGTTGGCGGATTTCTCTGGTCATCTTTTGGAAGTCGGTTTGAAGGCTGCCGTTTATTTGTACTGCCATTCCCATATGTCTCATTTCCTCAGCGATGGTTTTTTCCGCAAGTTCTGTTGCATCCATAAACTCAGGCTCTGGCGTGCTTTCTGTCGTTTCTGCTTTCGCCATGTAGTGTTTCGATGGCTTGGACATGTGAAGAATCTCTTTCACCCTTTTCACCGTGTCAGCCATCTCCTTACTTCCTTTCTTCTCCTGCGGACGAGTCTCTACTTCCTTAGCCCCTGTTTGTGGGCTGACAATCGTAGTGTCTGTTTGTGCTACAAGGTTGTTCCCTTCATCACTTTGATTGCTGAAAACGATGCCTAAAGAGATAAGCAGCAGGACACTGGCGGCTACGGCAATGGTAGGGTAGAACCACACGCGGTGACGCTTGGACTGCAGAACGGAGGTCTGTTCCTCTATCCGTTTCATCACCCGTTTGGTGAAGTCGTCGGGCACCTGTGGCTGCGTAGCCTCGAAGACTGATTTTAGTTTACTGTACTTCTTATCTTCCATGTTCTCTCGCTTTGATATAGTGATAGATTTTCTTGCGTATACGATGCAGACGGGTAGCCAGCGTGCCGGCATCAGTGTCGGTGACTTCGGCTATGACGGTGAGCGGCTGTTGCTCAAAATAATGCTGCTGTACGAGCAGGCGCTCTGTGGGCGGCAGTCGGTGGATGGCCTCAATGAGCAAATGTATGCGCTGGTCATCGTCCGTATCCAGCACGCTATTGGCTTCGTCGTCATGGATGGCCTGTAGCGTTTGTTCGTCCGTCTCAAACCATACACCAGGATGGTGGCGTAAATGGTCAAGACAGAGTCGATAGGCGATACAGCGAAGCCATGTATAGAACGAACTGCGTCGCGAGTCGTATTGTGCCAACAGGGTGTAAGCCTTCACGAAGATATCCTGCGCCAGTTCCTCGGCATCTTCGCGGCATGTTACCATCGTGGCAACGAAGGCGAAGAGCCGCGCCCTATAGCTGTCCACCAACAAAGCATAGTCTGCCTGCCGACCGCCGCGTAGCACTTGGTCTATAATTTGTTGGTCTTTCTCGTCTTGCTGTTTCATCAT
>JAFWPH010000069.1 GCA_017509605.1 Bacteroidaceae bacterium
CGTACGAGACTCGAACTCGTGACCCCCTGCGTGACAGGCAGATATTCTAACCTACTGAACTAACGCACCTTCTTGCTCATGCAACTCCCACCGTTAGGTGGTTCTTGGTTGCATTTGCGAGTGCAAAGGTATAACGTTTTTGTTTGAACTGCAAATTTTAAGCGATTTTTTTCACGAAAAAAGCATTATATCTTTACTCAACTATCGTAATAAAGAAAGATTTGATAAGATTTGTATGATTTCTCTCAGAAAGACGGTCCCCTTGTGGATTTGCTAAATCCACATTAAACGCCCTGTGCTCATGGGGGGGGGTAAGGTCAGAACACATAGTTGTCGGTAACGATAGTCTTTTGTTCAGGATGGTAGAACGCCATTTTGGGCCCATGATGGTCTGCAACGTCAAAATGACGAAGGATGTCGCCATAGGAAAAAACGCTGGTGTCGTAGATGACATATCCGTATTGCGAGTATTTGCCGACGGCGGAATGTCCCTGTCCAAGAATGTGGCCAGTGGCTTCCAGGGCGGTCAGTTTAAGGCCGTTGTTTTTCGCGATTTCCTCCACTGCTTCGATGTTGTCGGGTGAACCGATGAACAGATACTGAAACTGGCGCATGAATCCGAGTTTTTCCTCCTTATCGTTGTGCTTTCCCCGCATCTGGTTGCTCATGTAGGCCATGAATGCCTTGATGAAAATAGCGGCCTTGATGGGCAGTGAGATGAGTAGATTGTAGTTGGAGAAATGCTTTCGGAAGAAGATCAGCATGGCATTGTAGAAGTTATAGACATAGCGGTAACTGCTTTTCTGCGTGCTTTCCCCCTTGTAGTGCAGGATGCGTGTCGGTATGTAGTAGTTGTGCTGTCCAGTCTTGAGCAACCGGTAGGAGAGGTCGATGTCCTCGCCGTACATGAAGAAGTCCTCGTCGAGCAGTCCGCTCTTATCCAAAGCGCTGCGCCGAATGAACATACACGCTCCGGAGATGATGTCGATTCTCTCCGCGGCATTGATGTCGAGATACCTCATGTAGTAACGTCCGAAGGTACGGCTTTTGGGGAACAAGGAGCCCAGTCCCGACATCTTGCAGAATGCCACAAAAGGCGTGGGGATGCCTCTTCGCGACTCGTAGGCGAATGTTCCGTCGCACTTGAGCATTTTCACACCCAAGGCTCCCGCATCGGCATGTGTTTCCATGAACTGGAGGCAGTCAGACAGGGTTGTTTCAGTCACGACGGTGTCGGGATTAAGCAGCATCACATACCTGCCCGTTGCCATCCGGATACCCTGGTTGTTGGCCTTGGCAAAACCGCTGTTGACCTGGTTTTCAATAAAAGTCGCTTCCGGGAAACGCTGTCTGAGATAATCCACCGACCCGTCGCTGCTGTTGTTATCGACTACAATGATTTCGACATCCAGACCCTGAGCCGATTTCCTGACAGAGTCGAGACATTGCTCCAGGTATAGTCTCACATTGTAGTTGACGATGATGATTGACAGGTCGGCCATTGGAATGTCTGATTATTTATTGTACTCGTTTTGGGATTCCTCGTCTCTGTTGTAATCATCTTTCGGTTCGTCGTCATGGCAGACAAAACTGGTGAAATTCTCCAGTTTGTCGCGGGTAGGCCAGCAGAAGACAAGGGCCACCAATGGCACGAAGGACATCAACAGGCAGTTGGTGTTCATCGTGAGGTAATAAGCGATGAGATTGAAGCTTGCCGCTGTGACAATGAGCGACAGCCTGATGATGCTCAGGTTGCGGTAACAGCGGAGTGGATTGCCGTAGTGAGATGTGACAAACGCTTTGTCCTTGGTGTATTTGGCGAACAGCTTGAGGCCGAGATAGACACTGGCCAAAGCGAGGATGACCCCCGCCACAGAGAGCGTGTAGTCGATGTTGGGAGAAGTCGCCAACATCCCGTTGGTCAGGAGACCAGTCTCCCCTACTGCGATGAAGATGAAGATGGTTCCCACCAGTAAATAGAAGTCGCGTCGCAGCATTTTGAGCGACAGCTTGAGATCTTCTGTGGAAAAAGGGTGATTATAGTTCATAAACTACTTTTTGCATGAGTTGTGACAATCAGTTCTTGCCAGTGAAAGGCACACGATTGATGATGGAACGACCGAGAGTGATCTCGTCGGTGTACTGCAGCTCGTCGTTGATTGACATTCCACGCGCCAAGGTGGTGACCATGAGGTCGGTGAACTTCGACAACTTCCTGTAGATATAGAAGTTGGTGGTGTCGCCCTCCATGGTGGAGCTCAGCGCCAGTATCACCTCCCCCACCCCTCCTTGTTCGACTCTCGCCACCAGGCTGTCGATTTCCAGTTGACTGGGGCCGATGCCGTCCATCGGTGAGATGACCCCTCCGAGTACATGATAGAGTCCGTGGAACTGTGTGGTCGATTCGATGGCCATGACATCGCGAATGTTCTCCACCACACAGATGACGGATGCGTCGCGTGATGGAGAGGCGCAGATCTGGCACACATCTGTGTCTGAGATGTTGTGACACACACGGCAATACTTCACCTCGTGTCGGAGTGTGGTGATGGCTGTGGCGAAAGCATCCACTGCAGGAACGTCGAGACGAAGCAGATGCAGGACGAGCCGCATGGCAGACTTGCGGCCCACACCCGGCAGTTTGGCGAACTCGTCAACCGCCTTTTCCAACAGGGAGGATGAATATTGCTGGTTCATAACATAGTTATCATCAGCAGATGTTCCCCCCGCTGATGCGAGGTGGGGTTCTGCGATGCGTCACAAGATGCAAAGTTAGCATTTTTTACTGAAAAGCAGCATGAAGCCGCTGAGAATTGTATGATTCAGGTATTATTTCAGCTTCTTGGTGTCCTTCTTCGGCTTTTTCTTGTTGTTTCTGAAGAGTGACACGAATCTGAACACATTACGACCTATCTTGAAACTTCTCCATGCAAGGAAGCCAAAAGAGAGCAGTTTCTGCGCCTTTGCCTGTGCCTTGACATTGCTCTTCAGCGTTGGCATCGTCCCGAAAAAGAAGTCGTTGTAAACAGTCTTTGACTGGTCAATCAACTGCTGTCTTGTCAGTTGCTTGGCAGCCCTCAACTCACCGAGGTTCTTGAAGTCCGTAGGTCGTATCATGATCTCATTTCTTATCAATGGTTGTGTTGTCGTCATTCGCGGCATCCTTTGGGGCCTTGGTTCCAATCCTCGCCACGACCCTGGCCACAGCTCTCATGATGACATTCTCAAGCAACGCTTTCCTTGCCATCCAGAAACCCAGGCCGATGAGGATGAGCAGCACACCAGTCAGCGCGTATCCACCCACTGTGCTTCCCAGCAGTGAAGACAGGAGGGACGACAGCGCCCATGCGAGGCACAGGATTCCAGCGCCAAAGAAAACACAAAGTACCACAAAGGCGACTGCTACTGTGACGGCCACAGTCGCCACATCGACAGCCTCAAGCTTCATGTAGTCCACCAGGAGGGTGAGCATTTGGTTGGCCTCGTTTCTGGTCCGATTGTTATTATCCGATTCTGTCATAACAACATCACAAAGGCAAAGCCGTCATGGCTTCGACTCTTACTTATATTATAATAAGGTAAAAAAGGAGGGAATACCCAGTAGAAAAAAGAGCACGGGGAGTCCGTGACTGCGATCGTCAAGACGGACTCCCCGACAATGTGGTTTTAGTCTGCGTCAACTTCATCCTCGGACTCAGGTGCGCTCTTGCCGAACGACTTGATCTTCTCCATGATGCTGTCAACAAGTTTCTTCATCTCCTCCTTGTTGAGTTTGGCACCACTTTCCTTGATGGCCTCGACGATTTTCTTTCTCTGGTCCTCGCCTTTCTCCGGCGCGAGGAGCAAGCCTGTTGCGGCACCGATGGCTGCGCCACCTACGAAAGCCGCTAATGTTTTCAATCCGTTACTCATAATCTTTCTGGTTTAAAAGGTGGATAATAGTAAGTTCTACATGCGAATATAGCACTTTTTTCGGAAAAACGAACAAAACACTAAAAAATTTATGAAAAAATGACGAAAATATTTGGTCAGTAGTGCCAGATGTTGTAATTTTGCGTACAGAAAAAATAAAAAACGAGTAGATTCAATTAAAGAATCAACTACGAAGAAGGAAGATTTTTTCTACAGGAACCTAACAATAGACGTAAAGAGTAATCAATGTTGATATGAGTATTCCGTACAAACTAACCGCGGTGAAGGACAACATCAGCGATGAGCCCAAACGAGGGTATTACGCAAAAGTTGTCACACGGGGTACTATTGATACCTTGACGCTCTGCAGAGACATCTCGCGTACATGCACACTGACAGTGGCCGACCTGCGTGCCGCCATCGAGGCCATCTCGGAGTCGCTGACCATGTACCTGAAAGACGGATACAATGTCTATATCGACGGATTGGGCACGTTCTCGATTTCCGCTGAATCCAAACGGGTTGAGGACGAGGCCGAACTCAAGGGACAGTCGGTGAAGGTGAAGAACATCAACTTCCGGTCGTCCGTGAGACTGAAGAACGAGATGGCGGAATCCACCTTCGAGCGGGCGAGCGAGCAACGGATCGTGAAGCAGCCGAAGAAAAAAGACTGAGCCATTCAAACTCACCTACCAAAAGCAAAAGCAGTTATCAAAAAGACGGAAAGAACAGGACAGGCAGCGTAAGCTGAAGATGACACGGATTAGATACAGGCGATTGCTCGACAGTTATCAAAAGAAAAATATTAACTAAACACAAATAAATTATTATGAGAAGAAATTCATTATTCTTAGGATTGGCACTTGTGGCATCCATCGCCCTCGTGTCGTGCAAGTCATCGGAAAGCAACTATCGCAAGGCTTATGAGAAAGCAAAGGCAGAAGAGCAGAACCGTCAGGAAACAGAGCCAGTCGCAGTCACTCCAGTGGTGACACCTGTCCAGACACAACAGACCCAGACCATCAACCAGGACGCCTCGAACCTTCGTCAAGAGAAACTAAACGTTCAGAACGGCGGTGTGCTGAAAGCATTCAACGTTGTATGCGGTTCTTTCAAGAGCATTGACAACGCCAACAACCTCAGGAACACACTCGTGAACCAGGGCTACAGCGCACAGGTTGCACAGAATCCCGATACTGGCATGTATCGTGTCATCGCCTCATCGTTCGACGACAGGAACTCTGCCGAGACCTCACGCAATGCCTTGCGCGCTAAATATCCAGACGCTTGGATCCTCTATAGGACATACTAAGAAGGGGGGGCTAAAGAAATTCTCAGAATTTCCTTAAAGGCAATTTATAGAAGACCCTAAAAAAAGAGAACCACCGTGAGTGTCTCAGTCTCACAATGGTTCTCTGGAGAAAAACTTATCGTAAAGAAATTGATTGACAAACATCGCACATATACACAACATCTCGATAATTACATTCAATAATTTCTTTTTGGTAACGTGAGAATATTTTTTAAGAATTCTCTTGCGGCCGCCAGTTGTGAAACTCGCGGCCGTTTTTTCGTGAGAATCACAGGGATTTCACGTTACCTAAGAATGAATGTCTGTTGTCAATCAAGCCCCTGTGGGCATAGGGGTCAACTGAAGATGACCGTCTTGTTGTTATAGACAAGAATCTTATGCTCGATTGCCTTCTTCACGGCTCGGCTGAGTACGATCTTCTCCAGGTCCTTGCCCTTCATCACAAGGTCCTCCAACGTGTCCTTGTGGGTGATTCGCACCACATCCTGTTCGATGATTGGACCGGCATCCAGTTCCTTAGTGACAAAGTGGCTGGTCGCTCCGATGATCTTCACGCCACGCTCATAAGCCTGATGATAGGGTTTGGCACCGATAAAAGCCGGCAGGAATGAATGGTGGATGTTGATGATACGGTTGGGATAAGCCTCGATCATGCGGTCGCTGATGATCTGCATGTATCGGGCAAGTATGATGGTTGTGATGCCATTCTCACGAAGCAGTTCCATCTCCTTCTCTTCCATCTCGGCCTTGTTCTCCTTGGTGATGGGGAACACATAATAAGGAATGCCGAAGCGGTCGGCCACCTGACGCATGTCCTCATGGTTGCTGATGATGAATGGAATCTCGCAGTCCCACTCCCCTGCTGAATAGCGTGCAAGCATATCGTAGAGGCAGTGCGACATCTTGGAGACGAAGATGGCGATGCGAGGAGGTTCATCACCGAAATACAGTTCAAAGATCATCTTGTATTTCTGAGCGTAAAGCGTGTTGAAATAATCGTAGATCTTCTCCCGTGGGATGAAGAAGTCATCGAGCTGCCACTCGATGCGCATGAAGAAGATGTTGTCAACACGGTCAACATACTGTGAAAGATGAAGGATGTTTCCTTTGTTGATGGTGATGAAGTTGGTCACCTCAGCAAGTATGCCCGGTCGGTCGGGGCAGTGTAGCAGCAACTGAGCTGTGTTCTTGTTCGTTTGCATATATGTATGTTTTTATCGTCCGTTGAGTGAGTGAATGCCCTGTAACGCCAGGATTGTCTATTGAGACAGTAAACATGAGTGCAAAATTAGTGAATTTTGTGCAATTACAGGCAAGAAAGAGGTTTTTACAGCCCAAAAAAGTGGAATATTTGTTGAAATGTCAAAAAAAACCTCTGAAATTTTGCAAGATTACAAAAAACGTTATACCTTTGCACTCGCAAATGCAACCAAGAACCACCTAACGGTGGGAGTTGCATGAGCAAGAAGGTGCGTTAGTTCAGTAGGTTAGAATATCTGCCTGTCACGCAGGGGGTCACGAGTTCGAGTCTCGTACG
>JAFWPH010000070.1 GCA_017509605.1 Bacteroidaceae bacterium
AAGGAGCGCAGGGCATTGCTGGGAATCTCGCAGCAAGACCTCTCGGATTATTCTGGAGTAGGCATCTCTACTGTCAAGGATTTGGAGCGAGGCGTGGGCAATCCGTCGCTACAGACACTACAGAAAATACTGGATGTGGTGGGTATGGAAATGGTGTTACAGGTAAAACAGACCGTTAAATAGCATAGAGGATGAGAAAAGTGAATGTGTATTACGGTGATGTCTATGCTGGACAGCTCGTTGAGTTGTCAAGGGGTAACTATGAGTTTACTTACGATGATACTTTTCGTGCCGACGGCAGCACACCTCCTGTGTCTGTCAACTTGCCCAAGAGTCAGAAGGTGTATCACTCGGAGCGCATCTTCCCCGTATTCACCAACATGTTGCCTGAAGGTGCCAACCGTAGGGCTTTGTGTAGAGCGAGGAAAGTGGACGAGGACGACTTTTTCGGCATGCTGGAGATGATTTGCGGCATGGATGCCATCGGGAAGTTTGTACTTAGAAGACCAGAAGAATGAAAACGATAGAAGTTTGCCCATCAACATTGCGGCCAGGTTTTTCTACCTATTCGCCCCAAGCCGTCAAGGAATTGTTTGACGGTGTGGTGGTTTCGCCCTATATTGACATCGATTTCGAGAACGAGCGTGACCAGCAGCAGGCAATGGAGAACATGAACAACATGTCTATCTCCGGTGCTCAGGAGAAATTCTCCGCCATCGTCGATGACGGGAAAATCCGTCTGACTCATAAAGGCGAACAAGCTACCTATATCCTGAAGCCAGCACCTTTCAACCTGAGTCTCTCCACCCGCAAACAGATACCTGCCAACGAACACCTGACCATGCAGATTGCATCTCAGGTCTATGGCATACGCACAGCCAGCAATGGTCTGTGTTTCAGCAGCAGTGGCCAGCCGGTGTATATCACGAAGCGCTTTGACGTGATAAACGGCGTGAAAGAGAGTTCGCAGGAGGACTTTGCCACCGTTCTGCAGATGACAGAGGAAGGCAGCGACAGCAATTTTAAATATCATGGCAACTATGCGCAGATAGCAGATGCCATCCGGCAGTTTGTGCCTGCATGGATGCCACAGATGGAGCAGTTCTTCCGTATGGTAGTGTTTGATTATCTGTTTGCTAACGAGGATGCCCACATGAAGAACTTTTCATTGATAAACAAAAGCGGAGAGTATTTTCTGGCTCCTGCATACGATCTTATCAATACCTGCATCCATATCCAAAGTGGCAGCGACCTGGGACTGATAGACGGGCTTTCGCCAGATATTGAGAAAAGCGATGTGTATGACAGGACGTTGCATCCCTGCAGGCTGGACTTTGAACGATTCGCGGAAAGAATCGGATTGCCGAAGAAACGTGCTGTCTCTGTGCTCGATATGTTTATGGAGATTCCACAAGAGACATACGCACTCATCGACCGCTCCTTCTTGAATGACAAGATGAAACGCACTTACAAGCGTGTCATTGAGGAACGGAAAACACATTTCATTCGACAGTCAGAATAACTCTAAAAGAAATGACAAGATGATTCTCGTAGTTGATGACGATAAAAACATACGGCTCTCGCTGAAACTCATACTGGAACGCAACGAGTATGAGGTGGCCTTGGCCGAGGGGCCGAAGGAAGCGATGCAGATTGTCCGCAACACTCTGGCGGTGGAGTTGGTGCTGATGGACCTTAATTACACCCGCGCTACTGACGGCGAGGAAGGACTGACGCTACTGAAGCAGGTAAAGGTGTTCCGTCCTGACTTGCCTGTTATACTGATGACGGCCTGGGGCAGTATCGACCTGGCCGTGCAGGGTATGCGGGCCGGTGCCTTCGACTTCATCACTAAGCCGTGGGACAATGGTGTGCTGTTAGACAGGATTGAGACGGCACGAAGCCTCACCCCCAACCCCTCTCCAAGGGGCGAGGGGAGTAAATACACTCAAGAACAGAATCAGGCAGTAAGAGTAACTACTCCCCTCTCCCCTTGGAGAGGGGTCGGGGGTGAGGCTCTATCTGGCATCCTTGCTACCGTGGCCCGCGTGGCCCCTACCAATGCGCCCGTTTTGATTACAGGTGAGAGCGGTACGGGCAAGGAACTCATCGCAGAGGCTATCCACCGACAGAGTCAACGGGCCAACGGACCATTTGTGAAAGTGAACCTCGGTGGTATCTCCACGTCGCTGTTCGAGAGCGAGATGTTCGGCCACAAGAAAGGCTCGTTTACCGATGCCAAGGCCGACCGTATTGGTCGTTTCGAACTGGCAAAGGGCGGCACCATCTTCCTCGACGAAATCGGCGAACTGTCGTTGGCCAGTCAGGTGAAGCTGCTGCGGGTGTTACAGGATCAGACTTACGAGGTGTTGGGTGACAGTCGGACTCACCGAACGGATGTCCGCGTGATTTGTGCAACAAATGCCGACCTGCGTGCGATGGTTGAGGAAAAGACTTTCCGCGAGGATCTGTACTACCGCATCAATATCATTAACCTGCATCTTCCACCTCTACGAGACCGACGTGAGGATATTCCGCTTTTGGTTGATCATTTCCTTCGGATGACTTGTGAGGCCAACAATCTCCCACTCATCACCGCTTCGACAGAGGCCATCGGCTATCTCCAGACACTTCCGTTCCCAGGTAATATCCGTGAACTGAAGAATCTGGTGGAAAGGGCGCTGCTGATGAAAGACCCACCTCCAACCACTCCCTGTGAGGGAGGGGAGTGGTTACTTACTGCTACTGACTTCCAGAATAGTTATACATCAGTTCAACGTCTATCTACTCCCCTCTCCCCTTGGAGAGAGGCTGGGGGTGAGGCTTCTCTCTCTTCCATGGAACGCAACGCCATTGCTGCCTGCATAGCCAAGCACAACGGCAATCTCTCGCTCGTTGCTAAGGAACTGGGCATCAGTCGTGGTGCCCTATACCGCAAAATAGAAAAGCACGGACTTTGAAGAATTGAAGAATTATAAAATTGAAGAATTGAAGTTAAAGCATTTTTTCATAATCCTTGCAGCAGGCATTGTCCTGTTGGCTGGCGTGGCACTCTTCGCTACGTTCCACAGTCACCAGACACTGTTCTACGTGACCGAAGGCTTCATCGTCCTGCTGCTGATCTATCTCAGCTATTTCTACCGCAAGACCATCCGACCGTACGACACATTGATTGGCGGCATGGAACTGGTGCGGGAACTCGACTTGACTACGCGTCTTGCTCGTTCGGGACAATATGAGACTGACATTATCGTTCGCACGTTTAATGACCTGCTGAGTCGTCTGCGCAGCGAGCATCTTAGGCTCGAAGAACAATATACTTTCCTTAATCTGCTTATCGAAGCATCACCGATGGGGGTCATCCAGTGCGACCTCGACGGTAATACCACCACCATGAATCCCGCAGCGCGTGAGATGATGTCACCTGCCATCGAAGAATCCATACAATCGCTACCGCTTGGCGAGACGACTACTGTAAGGATTCCTGGTGAGCCACAACTATTCCGCATCAGTCATCTGTCGTTTCCAGACCGTGGTTTCCAGCATCCTTTCTTCCTCATTGAGTCACTGACATCCGAGATACGCCTTGCTGAGAAAGCAGCTTACGAACGTGTCATCCGTATGATAGCCCACGAGGTGAACAACAGCGTGGCGGGCATCATTGGTAGCCTCGCTGGTGATGAGGCAGAACGGCTCACCGCCCTCTCATCCTTTGTATCCCGTTTTGCTGAAGTAGTAAAGATTCCGCAACCGCAACTGCAGCTCTGCGACCTCAGCGAGGAGGTGGAAGCCTGCCGTCCTTTCCTGGAAAACCTCTGTACGCAGGCTCACGTCCGTCTTGACTTCCATTTGACCGACGAAGCCGTACCCGTACATCTTGATACCGTTCTTTTCCAGCAGGTGCTCATCAACATCGTTAAGAATGCTGTGGAAGCAGCCTCACCCCCAACCTCTCTCCAAGGGGAAAGGGGAGTAATTACCATAGCGACCTATTATCAACCCGCAAATCATTCTACTCCCCTCCCTTATAGGGAAGGGCATGGGGGCGGATCTCTTGTCATCACCGACAATGGTCATGGCATTCCGCCAGCTATAGCGAAGAATTTATTCACTCCGTTTTTCTCTACCAAACCGCAAGGTCAGGGACTTGGTCTTCTGCTCATTCGCGACATCCTTACTGCTCATCACTGTACGTTCAATCTGCATACAGACCCCGAAGACCATCTCACTCGCTTTACCATCCAGTTTCCCAAGAAATAATCAGTGGCGACACCCTAACCCTCTACAAATTTGAAGAATTTCTTACCTTGAGCTGATTTGAGATAGCAAGAACTATTCATTTTCTTGCCAACATCTAACCCAAGTTTCTTGAAATACCGATGTACAAAGGGTTTGAGACGGGTTAGATGTTGCTCAAACATCTAACCAACATTTCCCGTAGATCTCCCGTAGATTTTGTCTTACGCTGGAAAAAGTTGACACAAAGTCAACAAAGAATGAAAAAGAAACGTAAGTATTTAAGCAACGAAGAAAAAGAAGAAATTTTGCGTTTGCATTATTTAGAGGGAGTAATACAAGCCGAACTAGCGAGAAGAT
>JAFWPH010000071.1 GCA_017509605.1 Bacteroidaceae bacterium
CCAGGTGACACCAACCCACGAGGGCATCACCCCAGTTGACGTGAGCGGACTGATTGACAACCCAGAAACAGACGCCATCATCCAACCATCAGTCACCACCCCTCCCCCCACCGGCATCTACGACCTCCAAGGCCGCAAGCTTCAGTCTCCTCCCAAGAAGGGTCTCTACATCATTAACGGAAGGAAGATTTTTAGGCGTTAGCTATTTGAATGGTTATTGGTTATGGGTTATTGGTTATTGAAGTTTGACGTTAGGCGTTAGATAAAAAGGGCCGCTCGTATTTGACGGGCGGCCCTTTTTGATTATGGATGATCACTTCTGGCTAAAGCCTAACCTTGATAAGACCTGAAGCCTAACCTTGATAAGGCTTAGAGCCGAAGGCCAAGAGAAAGCTTAACGCTTTACGCCTGCAGCCTTCTTCTTGCCGTTGATGATGTAGATGCCACGAGTGGTGGGCTTGCTGACTGGACGACCCTGGAGGTCGTAGATCTTGCCTTCGTCCTCGCCTGCTGCCACTCCATTGATGCCTACAGGATCTATCACGGTCAAGGTGCCGTTCACATACACGAGGGTGTAGTTGGGCGCTACTCCACCCGTCACACGGATCTCGTACTCGCCACCCGGACTGTCGGCTGTCGCCTCGCACTCCACTGTGGGCAGGAGGGTGAACGCCTGGTCGGCCTTCTCGCGGTTGCGGAATCCCTTGTAGGTGATCTCGAACTCAGGATTCTCCTCACCAATGTTGCGGGTGTAGGACTTGGCTGTGATGGTGAGTTCAGCAGGCTCCACGGTGAGGGTGCCGTTGACGAGAACCAGTCCCGGAGTGGTGATGGTTCCCTGACTGATGATGATGGGATACTGTCCGACTGGCATCTGCGCCTCGGCAAGTTCCTCGCCCGTTTCCTCATTGATGAGAGGCTCGTAGGCACAAGTAGGCTCACCGTCGATTGGTGCTCCAGTCACAGTGAAGGAGTATTTGTTGAAGGTGCGTCCATATTCACGGCTACCATCGTCGGCAGTCACAGTTGGTATGCCAGTGTATTCAACGATGGTGTTTTTACTCCAAGTCTCGTCGGCTTGATAAGATGCGATGAGTGCTTTTGGAACAAACAACACAGCATTGTGAGACAGAGACGAATTCCCGCTCTTCACCACGGCTTCAGATGAAAGCATAGCTACATATTTCAATGCTGAACAACTTGCGAAGGCCTTGTCGCCTATGTTGCTGACATTCTCAGGGATGTAGAGCGAGACAAGCGACGATGAGTTGTTGAAGGCATTTTCGGGAATGGAAGTGATAGACGTGAAGTAGCGCAACTCATCTAACGACTTCAGACCGACAGCATTGCTGAAGGTGGTGCCGATATCGGTCACAGCGGCAGCCTCCTCGTAGGTCAGTTCGCCATCGTCGTCGGTATCCCAGTTGTTGGTGCAAAGAGACTTGGCTCGTAAGTCGCTGAACTCAATATAACCCAGTTTCTTGCGCAGTGAATCAATGGCGCCCCGGATCTGTTCCTCACCACTGTTGAAGTCGTCATATACAGCTTGCTCCGCAGTATGTTCGATGGATTTGACTGTGGCCTTGTCGAGCAGTTTGCCCAGAGTGGCGACAAGTTCATCAAATTGCTCGGCAGCATTGATGTCGGACTGTCTGATAAAGGCCCATTGGATGTTTTGTGGAGAATCTCCAGGAACGACATCCCAATAAATGCCGCTGGTGCCCCAAGGCGATGTTTCGGACGCATGGTCATGCTGTGTGCCGAAATACTCGCCTTCAGTGTAGGTGGCATCGTTTTTGGGCACCTGCATGGTGAAGGTCAGGTCTTCCTGGTTCTGCTCGATTTGCCAGTATGCAGAGGTGCCTTCGCTACCGTCCACGAAACAAGCTTTCACACCTGTTCCCACTTTGGTGTCGGTGGATGTGCGGAAGAGCACGTGGCTTCCTCCAGCGTCGTTGCTGTAGAGATAATAGACGCCCTCGGGCAAGTTCTTGTTGGTGCGGAACTGATAGACAAATCCCGAATAATCGACCACGGCCTGAGTGCCCCAAGCCTCGCCCTGGTTGATGTACTGATGGTCGGCGATGTTGTAGATATAACCGTTGACATTGGGCTCGATGGGTGAGAACTTGACTTTGGTGTTGCCGCGTACCTCGACAATCTTGCCGAACTCCTTCCATGTGTCAGCCTTGGCATAGAGGTCTTTGGAGCCAGCCGGCACATAGAGTGTGGCATCCTTGAGAGGCACACCCTCGAAGAGACCGTCGCCGACAGCGATGTCAAACGGATTCGGGTTCATCACCGTCACGCTCTTCAAGGAAGTGCATCCAGCGAAAGCCTTTTCTCCGAGTAAGGTGATACTTTGCGGTAGAGAGATGGAAGTGAGTTTCGAGCAGTTCTGGAATACTTGATAGTAGATGGCCTGCAGGGATTTGGGCAGTATGACGCTGTGGAGGTTCTTGCAGTTCTGGAAGCTATTCCCGTAGATGTAAACGACGTTGGGGAAGTACTGCAAATCGGTGAGGTCGGTGAACTGATGGTTGTCGAATACGGCGTATCCGAAATCAGATACTTTGTTGGCCTCGGAGAAGGAAACCTCTCCATCACCATCGACATCGTAGTATTTGGCGCAAACCTGACGCAGTTCATCATCCTTGAACTCTATGAGGCGCAGTTTCTTGCGGAGGGTGTGCTGTGCAGCCAGGATTTGTTCAAGGGTGCAATCCATATTGTCGTAAACGGCTTGTTCGAAAGCGTGGTCAACATGTTTCTTCTTGGCCGACTGAAGGAGGTTCTCGAGCGTCTTGATGGCCTCGAAATAGACAGTCTTCTGCTGGTCGTAGATCACGAATCGCCATTGGCAGTTGACAGGGCTTGCGGCATAAGTCACGTCGCTGTAGGCTCCGTAGGTCGGTGACACGATGTTGCTGGCGTGGTCGAGCTGTACGCCCCAGAACTGTTCAGCCTTGTAGCCGTTCTGTCCCGACGGGATCTGAATGGTATAAACCTTGTCGCCAACCGACTTGACTTTCCAATAGGCAGTCTTGTCGGTCAGGTGTGCATTGTCTCCATCCACAAAGCATGCAGCCACTCCAATCCCGACGTTGTTGTCATTAGAGGTGCGGAAGAGGATGTGTCCGTTCTGGCTGTTGTCAACGCAGTAGATGTAATACACGCCCTCAGGCATGTTGTTGCTGCGCCTCAACTGGAAACGCATCGGGCTGTCGCTCACGATGGCCTGAGTGCCCCAGGCCTCGCCCATGGACAAGTAACGTCCTGTGCCCTCATTAAAGATGTATAGAGAGGTGTTGGTGGCCAAATCAGCGAATTCTCCACCCGAGAGCGTACGCTCTTCAAAGATGTTGCCGAACTCCTTCCATTGCGGTGTGGATTGGTAATATGACTTCGTGCCTTGCATCACATTGAGTGTTGCCTCCGACAGGTCAATATTCTCAAACACGTTATCGCCCATCGCAATATTCTGCGGTGAGAAAGTCTTCACGGAGAAGTTAGCCAGTTTGGTGCAACCAGCGAAAGCCTGAGCGCCAATCGACTGAACGGTCAGAGGCAAATCGACAGCAGTGAAGGCAGCGCACCCCGCAAATGTGCTGTCAGGTATGGCAGTGAGACCGGTGGGCAGTGTGAGGTTGTCGAGTGCACGGCAGCCGGCGAACGCGCCCTTGCCGATGGTAGTCAGGCCATCAGGCACCTTGAACGACTTCAATGCTCGACAGCCGTTGAAGGCATAAGCGCCAATGCTCTTCAGGGCCTTAGGCAATTTGATGGAAGCCAAGGTTGTACAGCCACTGAATGCAGATTCAGCGATGGCGGTAAGTCCTGTGAAATAATAGAGTTCGGTGAAAGTGTTGATGCGCTGTCCTGTGAACACGGTGCCGAGGTCGGTGACCATAGCAGCCTCGCCATAAGTGAAGACACCATCTCCATCAGCGTCGAAATTAGCGACACAGAGTCGTTTTACTGTGGCATTGGCTATAGGAATCTCCTTCTCCCCGTAGTTCTCGGGTTCGCAACCGATGACAGCTTCGGGATACTGAGAGTAACCATCGCCCGAACCACCTATGCCTTGTGAACTTGGGTTAAGGCTTGAGAGGAGGAAGAATCCGTCGCTCATACCTCCCCATCCCCAGTTAATGTGGAAGCAGTGGTTGCCGTCGTAGCCGTCGGTGACGAAAGCGTGTCCAGCGTCGCTGTTGGCACCGCTCAGATAGACCACCCTACCCTGCTCCAATTCGCTGTAGATGATGGCGTCCCAGTCGGTGTCGGAATAAGAGCTACCGTTGAGATAGCGCACCGACGAACCGTAGCCGAAATATGCCTTCATGGCGTCGGCCACTTTGTAGGAATTCGCACCAGAGGCAGAATTGGTGTAGTCCATCTCGACCGACACACCGCAGTAGTGCATCAACTGAGCCACAGCCAGCTGTTGCTTGGCCGTTGAACCCTTACCATAGTCATCAATCATGTTGTCCCAGTCGATGGGCGAACCAGCCGGAATACCTTCCACATTCAGTTTGCCGTAGGTGGAATGCTCTGTCCAGGTGGTGTAGCTCGGTATATCCTTCTGGACCTCCCTGACCGACTTGTCGCGCTGGAAATACAGCACCTGAGCCATGGCTGTAGCCACACATCCCGTCACGGAACGTCCAAGTGTGAAGTACATAGGACACTCATTGTTGTAGGGTGCGCCCTGGCTCCATTTTGTGGTCATCATAGGCTGGATGGCCGGATGGGTCGGTACCTGTTTTCTGACGGGTTCGGCAGTTTTCTGCAGGTATGCGATGTAGTCGGCATATCCATCAAGCCATGCGCGCATGTTGTCGGGAATGGTCTGGTAGTCGAACTCCCCTTGGTCAGTGTAGCCCAAGACGGTCTCAATCTGGTCATCGGCCGCAACGAGGACATAACCCTGATTGAAGCCCCGGTTGAAGGCGTAGTACTGCACTTGACCTGTAGCAGTGGGCTGCTGGCTTGGTGCCAGTTTGAGACTACTTGTAACAGATGACAACTGGAAGTTGCCTTTTCGGGTCTTGAGGAACTTCTCCGCTTTCTGTTTGGCCTGTTCACGCGTGATGGGGTTAGCCATGGCAGTAAGCGTGAAGACCAGACAAAGCGTGGTCAGATAGAATCGGATGTTGCTGCGGACAAAACGGTCCGCTCCAATCTGTAATTTGTTTGAAATCATATTAGTTAGTTTATTAAGTTGTATTTGAACCTTCAAAATAGTCTTCAAAGTTAATGTTTTTTTAGAAGAACGACATTATATTATGATGAAAAAAACATTTTGTGGTAAGTTTTCATGGAGAAAGCATCCAAATATGAAATGAAAGTTATAAATTTGAACGAATAAACGAAAATGAGTATAATAAACTAACGAATTTAATAATAAACACACAATGAGAATCCTACAGAAAACCATTACGTCAGTGATTATGCTGGCTATGACAGGCAGCGCTTTCGCCCAAGCTCCCCAGGTGAACCCCAACAACGAGGAGATGGTGGCCTACCTCTTCACCTATTTCACCGGTAACGCGCCAGAGGAAGAACAAGTATGCTACGCATTGAGCGAGGACGGATACAACTTCACTCCGCTCAACAACGGACACCCCGTGATCAAGAGCGACTCCATCGCGCTGACAGGCTGCACACGCGACCCCCACATCCTGCGCGGCAAGGACGGCAAGACCTTCTACATGGTGCTGACCGACATGAAGTCGAGCCTCGGCTGGAGCAGCAACCGCGGCATGGTGCTGCTGAAATCCACCGACCTCATCCACTGGCAGCACAGCACGGTGCACTTCCCCACCAAGTACTACAAGAAATGGGGCAACGTCATCCGTGTGTGGGCCCCAGAAACCGTTTATGACGAGCAGGCAGGCAAGTACATGGTGTTCTACTCCCTGCGCACCGACGACCGCCGTTCGTTCGACCGTATCTACTACTCCTACGCCAACGAAGACTTCACCGACCTTGAAGGCGAGCCCACCTATCTATTCGACAGCGGCGACGCCACCATCGACGGCGACATCGTGTTCAATCCCGCTGACGGACTCTACCACCTCTTTTATAAGACAGAGGCCGGACGCGGAATCTTCCAGGCCACAGCCAAGCAGCTGACCGCCGCCCCCGGTGAGAAGCCCGGCAGCCAGTGGACCAAGTTGCCAGACCATGTGGACCAGACCAATGTAGCCGTGGAAGGTGTGGGTGTATGCCGCACCATCGACGGCAAGAGCTGGATTGTGATGTACGACTGCTACGCCAATGGATACTACCAGTTCTGCAAGAGCCCCGACCTGAAGACCTTCGAGGTGGTTCAGAACACCGAGACGAAAGGCATGTTCACACCCCGTCACGGCACCATCATCCCCATCACCCAGGCAGAGAAAGACCGTCTATTAGCAGCGTATGGCAACCACACCAACGCCATTCTGCCCGGTTTCCATGCCGACCCCGAGGTACTCTACTCCAACAAGACCAAACGCTACTACATCTACTCCACCACAGACGGCATGCCCGGCTGGGGCGGCTGGTACTACACCTGCTATTCTTCGAGCGACCTGAAGGAATGGAAGGACGAGGGCACAGTGCTTGACGTGAGGAGCGACCAAGTGAAATGGGCAAAAGGCAATGCCTGGGCCCCCGCCATCATCGAGCGCAAAGAGAAGGACGGCTACAAGTACTATCTCTATTTCAGTGGCGACGCTGGTCAGCGCAAGGAGATCGGTGTTGCAGTGAGCGACTCCCCCACAGGGCCATTCGTGGATTCGGGCAAGCCCATCGTGAGCGACTCTCCAGTAGGCCATGGCCAGCAGATTGACGTGGATGTGTTCCAAGACCCCAAGACAAAGAAGTATTACCTCTACTGGGGCAACGGCTATATGGCAGGTGCTGAGCTCAACGACGACCTGACTAGCATCAAGCAGGAGACCATCAAGGTGATGACCCCTGAAGGCGGCAGCTTGAGGGACTACCAGTACCGCGAGGCTCCATACGTCTTCTTCCGCAAAGGCACCTATTACTTCATGTGGTCGGTAGATGACACAGGTTCGCCCAACTACCATGTGGCCTATGGCACAGCCGACAATCCCCTTGGTCCCATCAAGGTGGCCGACGACCCCATCGTGCTCATCCAGGATCCCGCACAGAAGATCTACGGCCCTGCCCACAACTCCGTGCTGCAGATTCCGGGCAAGGACATCTGGTACATTGTCTATCACCGTATCAACTGGAACTACATCGACCGTCAGTTCGGCCCTGGCATACACCGCGAGGTATGCATCGACCGCATGACCTTCGACAAACAAGGCAAGATCGAAAGAGTGAAACCGACCCAGGATCCTGTCATCACGCTGAAATAAGCCTTAGAGCCATTGCAAAAACAACGGCTCATAACAAAAACGGCATCGGAACCGCGACCACGATTTCGATGCCGTTTTTATCCGTTTTTTCATAGGGTTACATCACGGCTGTCTTCTTGCCTCCGATGATGTAAATACCCTTTTGGGTGATGTGGTCGATGCGGACACCAGTAAGCGTGTAACAAGCGCTGGAGGCGCTGTCTTTATCATACTCTGCGCGATTCACTTCGATGCCGTCGGGCTTGTCACTAACGCTCAGTTCGATGATGTCACCCGCAGACGACGTGGGGATGGTGAAACTGTCGTCGCTGTTCCTTGTCACCTCCACCTCCATACCGTTCACCTTAGCGGCAATCGTCTTGTCTTTAGGCAGACGACCTACTGTGAGTGTCAACGGTTGTCCTTGGTTGTTGAGGATACGGGCACTGACGAAAGCACCCTCAGCCCATTCCTGATCGACTGTGAAGTCACCAACAGCCTTCAGCCCCTTAGCGTTTCCGCTCCTCCATGCCGTGGGGATGGCTGGCAAAAGGTGTATGTTGCCGTCATAACTCTGTAGCAACATCTCAGCCACACCCGATGTGTAGCCGAAGTTACCGTCAATCTGGAAAGGCGAATGTGCGTCCCACAGATTGTAGTAGCATCCGCCCTGACCTGACATGGCGATGACGTATGATTGGCTGTGCTTGAGCATGAGTGCGAAGACCTTGCGGGCCTCGTTGCCTTCCAGCGCACGGGCAAAGAGGTTCACCTTCCAGCCACCCGACCATCCCGTCACATCGGTAGCGTTGCGCACGTGCAGCGAATTGACGGCAGCGTTGTAGAGTCGCTTCTCCTGGGCTTTGTTGGAGTAAGCCGACACTTGGTTGTAGGGGAAGAGAGCCATAAGATGACTCAGATGGCGGTGGCTGGCGGCATCGCCTTGAGAGTTGAGGGAGAGGTCGGCCCACTCCTTCAGGCACGTTTTTCCGTCGTAAGTCTCGGTATGGAGTCCCTTGTCGAGCACTTCCCAGAAATCTCGCATTTCCTGTAGGTCATCAGCCGATATGGGAGAGTCGTCGCCAAGTGCTTCTGCACCTTCGATAACGCTCCGCACCACCTCTGCCGTGTTCTGTTGGGCAAAGGCAGTAGAGTGCCCACTGGGACCATGTTCGGGCGAGTATTCATTGGCCACGTAGTAGGTACCGTTCTTGGCCTTGGTGCTGATATCCTTGAGGAACTGGGCGCAACGGAGCATGGCGGGCAACGCACGACGCAGGAAGTCGCGGTCGAGCGTGTAGCGGTAGTGCTGCCAGAGGTGGGAGCAGTCCCAGGCGGCCAAGGTCTTGATTTCAAAAGCCATCCAAGTAGAAGTGCCACCGAAGATATTCGTTTCTGTAGGTACCATCCATCCCCTGACGCCGTTCTTATAACGTTGGGCAATACGATGGTAATTATAGTCATCGCTAGAGAGGGTGATGGTGTTGTTGAGGAACGGCAGGTGCATCGCACTGAGGT
Organism: Bacteroidaceae bacterium; assembly: GCA_017509605.1. Lineage (GTDB taxonomy): Bacteria > Bacteroidota > Bacteroidia > Bacteroidales > Bacteroidaceae > RUG11857. The sequence goes on from JAFWPH010000071.1 coordinate 8,874, forward strand.
TGGTGGACTCAGCCGGCCAGTAGTTCATTTGGACATTCACGTCGGTGTGGATGTCACAATGCCAGAAACCAGTCTTTGAATCGTTGTTCCAGATGCCCTGCAGGTTGGCGGGGGCGTTGATGAGCACGTTGTTGCAACTCACCATGAGATAGCGTCCGTATTGGAAATAGAGTTGTTCGAGAAAGAGTCCGTCAGCCTTGTTGCGGTTGGCGGAGGAGGCATAGTTATCTACCAAAGCCTTGGTGGTGAGTGTGCTGGCAGCATCGCCCAACTGGAGACTTACGCGTCCCATGAGTTCGGAGAACTGCTCCACATGGGCGGCAAAGACTTTGTCCCATCCGTCGTTGCAGGCAGCGTCGAGGATTTGGCTGTTGCGTTGTGCCACGTCGGCACGTGTACCCTTGACGTAGGAAGGTGTGCTGTCGTCGAAGTTGGTAGCAGCTGTCATAAAGAGTGTCACCTCCTTGGCTCCGTCCACCTCGATGCCTTGGTCTGTAGTGGTGACTGTACCCCCGTTGGCCAACACACGCATCTCGGTGCTGTAGTTCACAGCCTTGAGCTTGCCGCCGAAAGTCGCGGTAGCCTCGTTGTAGGTCACTGCCGTTGCATTGATATAAGCATCGGGGGCATAACTGAAACGCAGATGCAGGCCTTTGCTGCCATCAGTCTCGTAGTGGGCTGCCAGCACGCGGTGAGGTTCGGACACAATATATCGGCGAGTGAAGTGGTCACCGTCGGCATTGCTGAAGTTGACGCCTGCCACTCCTTGCTCGATGTCAAGGTAACGGGTGTAGTCGTTGATGGGCCGGCTGTTGTCGGTTTTCGATGCCATCTTGCTGAGGTCATCAACGAGTATCTTGCCGAGGCAGGCGTATGTCCCATGCTCACCATAGTCGGTGGGTGAGCCGTTGTAGAGCGTCTTCTCGTTGAGCACCATCTCGTCTTGCAAGACTCCGCCGAGTAGCGAGGCACCAATCTGTCCGTTGCCGATGGGCAGACTATACTCCATCCAAGGGTTGGAAGAACCGGAAAGCGTGGAGGGGAAGTCGTACCAGAGGCTGAGCGGACTGATATCGGTAGGGCGGTCTCCTCCATTCACCTTATAGTAGTCGAGCACTGGCAGTTCGCCTTCGGGGGTGAAGATGAAAGTCGAGTTGTTGTCGCCTACGGCACCGCTACTGTTCCAATGGGCAAGGTAGCCACCCTGCTGGTTCCAATAGTTGGTGCCAGAAGTGCCGTCTTTGATGAACCATCCGGTAACTCCTGCCTCGTTCTTACCTTTTTGGAAGGTAAACGATGTCGATTTGGCGCCGTCGGCTTTCACCATAGCCGCCCTGCTGGAGTTGGAAGTGGAGATGACATAAGACGTGCCGAGCGCCTTGTTGTAGATTTGAAAACCACCCGAGCCATCAGCGACGATACACCACAGTCCGGCATCGGACGTGTCAGGTTGGGTATTGCTCAGTTTCAACGTGTAGGTGCCTTCAGTATAACCCTTCGCAGTACTCAGGTAAAAGTATGTGCCACCTGTCTTATAGTTCGCGATATGATACCATACGGTGTTGGCGTCGAAATCCGTTTCGGGTTTCGCAGACACCCACAGGTCGTTGACCAGTTCGTTGGCGTAAGTGCTTGCGAAACCTGCGACACTTAGCACCATACAAAGGAAAAAACGATAGAAATGATGCATAATGATAGCCTTTAGTCGTTAGAAGTTAGTTGTTAGTCATGCAAATATACACAAAAAACAATGATCTATGGAACCTAATCCCCAAAAAAGAATCGTTTTTTTAGGATTACGCGCTATGAAAAGGTTATGATGTGGATTGTGGACCGATTGATTGTCAATCCTCTATGTGGGCAGTGTCAATGCTCCTGAATCGAAATCAGAAGATTGATTCTTTCCTGCTTTTCCATATTGGTTATTGTTTTGCTGTTAAAGGATGTTCTCCTATCTCATTGTCGTAAAGATATAGTGGGCAGTCCTCCTATAGTATTTTCGTACTCTGGCTGCACCGAAGTTACTCTGTCTCGGTAATGAAAAGAAAAACGAGTTTTCCTTTTCTATTTCTCTCGACTTTTCGTAACTTTGCAAAAAACTGTTGAATTATGAAAAGGACTATCGTATATTTATTAGCACTGATACTTCCCATTTGGGTACTGAGCAGTTGTAAAGACGGTAAGCAGAATACCGGGGGCAACGAGACTAACGACTCGATCAACACAGAGACCTCTCAACTCCTCGAATCAGAGACTCAGGAAAACACTGAACTTACAGAATCCGAGGACGAGGTGACACCTGACGATGGGGATGAGATCCCACCTGGTATGTTCGCTCCCAAAGAGGTGGCAAGACTGTGGAAGAAAGAGAACATCAAAGTGCCAGGACAGAAAAGCGATATTGTCGCCCTTTTCGAGGCGTTCTACTCAGAGTGGCCTACACTGGCAGGTAACCGCATCGTCCATGAAACCAACCCGAAGTTGGCACCCAGTGATTATTATTACGAGGAGGGTTCCATCATCGACCGTAAAAACGGCTATTTAGAGTCAGCTTGGTACGAGGGCGAGGACTTGGGCGTGATTTCCGCATGTGTATGGAACCGCAAGAACGGACACAAACTCTTTGCTGTGAACTTCCACGCCGAAAAGGATTTCCTCTGCTTCTACGACTTCGACCCCGCAAAACGAACCCTTACCCCGGAAGAAAGCCCCATCAAACGGGAGCATCTCAACAACCCCGACAAGGATCCCATATGGTACACACTGCCGCACGAAGGCAAGACCTTGGAAGTAATAGAAGATACCGGTGAAGAGGAAATCGCTACCACCTACTATAACTTCGACGGACAGAACCTGAAGTTCGCGGGGCACGGGAATTGAATAATTAAAACAACACCCACTTTAACTCCATATATTTTAGTGAGATACGAGACGGTTATTTTCGACTTGGATGGAACACTATTGGACACACTCGGCGACTTGTCGTCGAGCGTGAACTATGCGCTCCACCGACATGGCTTGCCGGAAAGAAGCAAAGCCGATGTGAGGCGGTTTTTAGGCAACGGCATTCGCCGACTGGTGGAACAAAGTGTACCGGAAGGCACCAGCCCAAGCATGACTGAAGAAGTGTTTCAGACCTTCAGACAATACTATCTTGAACACAGCCTTGACGAGACCGCTCCCTACGAAGGCATCATGGAACTGCTACACCAACTGCACGGCATGAATGTGGCATCGGCTATCGTCAGCAACAAACTCGACCCAGCGGTGAAAGAACTGCACCAGCATTTCTTCAGCGACACCATCCGCGTGGCCATTGGCGAGTCATCTTCTATTCGTCGCAAACCCGCGCCCGACATGGTGGACGAGTGCATCCGTCTTTTAGGGTGTGACCGCCAGTCTTGCTTGTATGTAGGCGACAGCGAGGTCGATTTGCAAACTGCCCGCAATGCCTCCCTACCCTGTTGTTCTGTCAGTTGGGGCTTCCGCGACAAGAAACAGCTCATCGAGGCCGGCGCCACCACCATCATCGACCGCCCAGAAGAGTTGATGGGAGTGATTCAAGGGCAGTAGTAATTCCGTCGATGCTATCGAGTAATGAAAGCGGAAAAACAAACATTCCATGCCGATTGCTTGCTGATATCAAGAAAAAATCTGAACTTTGCCACGAAATTACACCTAAGCCTATTTCACGAATTCATTTATCTAAACTTATCTAACAAGTTATATCACTCTATGAAGAAAAACTTCCTTTACCTGTCGTTTGCTCTATTATTCACAGCTATATCCTGTTCAGGCAGGTCATCGTACGAACGCCCCGAGAATACTCCTGAAGAGAAGGAAGACTCCACCGTCTATCAACTGACTGTGCTTGTAGCGGGCGACATCATGCAGCACATGCCTCAGATCAATGCAGCCAAACGACCTAATGGCACATATGACTATACAGACTGCTTCGCCCACGTGAAACAGGAAATCGGAAGCGCCGACATCGCCATAGTCAACTTCGAGACTACGTTGGGAGGTCCTCCCTACAAAGGTTATCCATGTTTCAGCGCCCCCGATGAATATCTCAGGGCTATTATTGATGCAGGCTTCGACGTGCTGACCACAGGCAACAACCACTGTCTCGACACAGGCAAAAAAGGTTTGGAACGCACCATCATGATGATGGACTCCCTGCACATACCCCATCTCGGAACATACGTGGACTCCACCGCCCGCCAAGCCTCTTATCCGCTGCTCGTGGAGAAGAACGGCTTCAGAATAGCATTGCTCAATTTCACATACGCCACTAATGGACTTGTCCGCCAGAAGCCCAACCACGTGAACTACATTGACACCGTGGAGATCGCAGCCGACATCGAGAAGGCGAAATCGATGCAGCCCGACATCATCATCGCCATTCCCCATTGGGGTATCGAATACGCCATGACACCCGACGCGCCCGACGTGAAACTTGCCAACTGGCTATTGGAAAAGGGAGTGGACCACGTCATAGGCGGTCATCCACATGTGCTCCAGCCCTTTGAGTGGCGTGAACCAGAAGCGGAGAATGGAGGTCATATTGTGGCCTACTCACTGGGCAACTTCATCTCCAACCAGAACAAGCCCAATACAGGAATAGGCAGCATGGTGAAACTGCAATTCACGAAAAGCAAAGAAAAGGTCGTCCTCGACTCCTGCGCCTACACGCTCACATGGTGCTCACGTCCAGCAATCTCAGGAAAAAAGAACTACCGCGTAGTGCCAGTAGCCACATCCGACTCGTTGCTTAACGCCACAGACCGTACCCGTCGTGACAACGACGCAAGGACAGCACGGCGGATTTTCGACCGATACAACAAAAACATCAAAGAATACACCTTTTAAGCCATAATGTGGTGCAAATTGTTTGTGGATTGCTTTTTTTATGTTATTTTGCCCACTTCATCAATTCCGCTTTGATGACATCTGCACCAGGGAAGCCCATGGAAGAATAAATCAACTCTCCTTTCTTGTTGAAAATGAGATAAGTGGGCATCATGTCGAAATGTTGTTTCTTGATGATACCCCAGAACTGATCAGAAGTCAGATAATAATGATGGCTTGACATGTGAGAGGTCAACTCCTTCCATTTCTCCATCTTGGATTGAGTACAGGCCATGTCTATGAATTGCACGTCAGCAGGCATTTCCTTTGCCAACCTCTCAATCTCCGGCTGAGCTTTGAGGCACGGAATACAACTTGTTCCCCAGAAGTCCATAAACACCACCTTGCCCTTGTAGCGGTCAAGGATGTCGGTCAGCACCTCTTCGGAAGACGCATCAGCGTATGTGAGGCAGAATGTAGTTTCACCGTCTGTGTTTTCCCGCGCCTTTTGGGCAAGTTCCTGTTGGTGGTTCCTCACTGCCTCCCCACATTCCTTATATGTATATGTGTCGGGACTGAAATATTCCTTTGGAATCTGTCCTGTCTCCACTTCTGTCATGCCACTTACAGCACATTGAGCGGCAACAATCTCAGCATTCAGTTTGTTGTATGTGCCGTCAGGGGCTTTGTAGTATTCCAGTGCCAACAAATGATGCCACATCAAATCACCACACGGCGCATACTTGGCATATGCTCCCTCGAAATATTCATTGATGGGAGTTTCAACCACCAAAAGGGAGTCATTGGCTTCTATCGTCTTTTCGAAATCAAAGTCTTCTGACATTTCAATGTCACCATGACCAATCAATGCACTGGTGTATCTTGCGCCAAAGGCACACAACCACTCCAGGTAAGCGTCCTCCACCTCCATCCTCTGAAGCGCCTTGGTGGCAGAGGTATAATCGGATTGGTTGATTTTGTCTATTTTTAAGTCACGATAACTGACAAGAGCCTTTCTCCGTTCATCAGATGTCTTGGAGTCATGAAGACGCTGGTAAAGCGTTTCTTCATCCTCCTCATCATCAAAACGTTCATTGAACCATCTCGCCATCTCAAGATTGGTCCTCGCATACCTCCCCTTGAATGCAAGAGTCTCGCAAGACTGTTCCCTCATCTCCGCAAGGCATGAAATCTCCTCGTCCGGACAAAGCAACAAAGGGATGGCTGACGAACCGATGCTGACAAGAACAGTTCTCACAAGAGAGAGGGGTATCTCCAATGTGGTCTTTCCGTCTACACTGATGGGTGCTGACCATTCGCATGGATAATAGATAGATATCCCAAATGGTTTGAATAAATCAGTCACTTCAACCCTCTCACCCAACTCTGGCTTGTAATTGAGGAACAGGAAGTTCACCCTTGCCACTCCTTTACGGAACTCAGCGTCAGGCAACGCCTCATCCGACTCGTAGGTGACGTTCTTCCACTCTTCTGGAATGTCTGTGCTTTCCTGAGCCCAATTAATCGTGGCAATGAAAACGAGCATGAGGGTAAGGATGGTTCTATTCATGATTTATTGTTTCTATTAGAAAGATATGGCTCTCTATTTCAAAATCTTCAAGACGGCTTCGCGGACACTTGGTGCCAGGCTGGGGCATAGCCGTACCGCGTCATCTGGCGAAGGAACTCCACATACCCCTTGGGAAGGTCAGGATGTGCCGCGCACAAGGAGTCTATATGCTCGGAATTATTCTTGTAGAGTTTGCGGATAAACTTGGCGGCATCCAGCATATCCATCCTGAACATGCCCCCGTGGAAATTGTCAATCCTCAAGGGATGTTTGATTTGGGCGTTGTGTGCCTCGGCATTCTCACCAGTGAAGACACAGAGGTCGTTGATGTCGTCAAGCAGGATGTCCGTCTTTGTTCCCGGTCGGCAGAAGAGATTGAGCGCTCCCCAGACAACACCTTGTATCTTGTTGTCATCCCAGATCTGGATATGTTGTGTGCGATAGGCAGGAATCTTCACTGTCCACCGTCCCTCGCTGTCGGTGACAGGATGAAGTGCTACCGTGTTGCCAGTGAAGAAATCAGGATAGATCAATGTGGCTTTCTCTCCTTTTGCCTTGCTGGCCAACTGAAAAGTTATGGTGACGCTGTCTTGCGTCCTTCCTGTTAAAGCGACGAGTGCAAGCAGGATGGTGATGATGGTTTTATTCATTTCAACGTTTTTTGATCTTAATGCCAAAGGCATAGATATGTGGACTGTTCTTGAAGGTATCGCTGTTGAGATAGTCATTATCAAACTCAACAACGTCGCAGTTGCGGCAAATCTTGTCATCGGGATCATACCAAGATGAAGCATACGCGGCGATGGGAATCACTTCATTTTCTTTCCATTTTGGTTGTATGACAAAAGGACGGGATTTATACGATATGATATCATATCCCTCCGCTTCATTATTCACAGACGATAGAGGCAGGTTCATGGTGAAGCCACAGACTTCATCAAACTGGAAGTTGCAGGTAAACAAAGAGTCTGTTTGAGGCATGAAACCCACTGTGATTGTTTTAGCACTATTGGTATAGCCTATTCCCCAGTCATCCATTAGGTCTGTTTCCAATTTACCTTTCGAATAAACCTGGATGACAGGCGACAACAGATACTTGTCTTTCTCCAGATTCGACAAATCAAGAGCATAGACATAATAACCTTGTTTGTTGAGCAAATTGATATAATCCTTTGCCGTCGGTTCAGCCTTGCTGATTTCCTGTGCCCAACCCGATATCGCAATAAAAGCGGATAGAAATGTGATAATGGTCTTTTTCATGTTCATCGTTTTTTATTATAGACGACAAATTCGAAGAATTATTTCATCCAGGAGCGTTAAATGTTCTTAATGAAAATGATGTTGTTCATGCATTTTTATAGTGATTATCGATTATTATTTCGAAAACATTCATATATTTGCAACAAGAAAATAAATCAACAACTGACATGAAAAAGATTACATTATTGATATGCTCCATCCTGATGTGCACAACGATGATAGCACAGGATAGGGAGCCGAAAAACATCACATTGACTGACGCGGAACGTACACTGGTGGAGCAGAACAGCGACTTTGCCTTCAACCTCTTCCGAAAGACACGAGGCACAGAAAACCACGTCATCTCGCCGCTCAGCATCACATACGCACTCGGTATGCTCAACAACGGCGCTGAAGGCGTCACACGCGAGGAGATATGCCAGGTACTCTCAGGGGGACAACAGACAGATTATGCAGACGTAGCCTCCATGAACGCCTTCTGCCTCAAGATGCTCACCGAAAGCGCCCTGCTCGACGAGAACACACGAGTGGCCATTGCCAACTCCATCTATTTCAACGGCGATAGGAATGATGTTCAACTGAAATCGGCATTCAAGGACGCGGCAGCGACCTACTACGATGCCACACCTTCCGTGCTCAGTTTCAGCGACGAGGCGACGTTGGGCATCATCAACCAATGGGCCGCGGACCGCACCGACGGCATGATCCAAGACCTGCTCAAACCAGAGGAGTTGAAAGACCCCAACCTCGTGAGTATCCTGCTGAACGCCATCTGCTTCAAAGGGGCATGGGCATATCAGTTCGATGAGAAATGGACACAACTCCAGTACTTCGGCGACATGAAACACACTGCCATGATGATGTCGCAGACGAGTGAATTCCGTTATGCAGAGAACGACCTCTACCAGTCCGTCATCCTACCCTACGGCAACGGCGCCTATCAGATGACGCTCTTCCTCCCGCGCTATGGAAGGACGCTCGACGAGGTGTTGGCCGCCATGGACGGCAAAAACTGGAACACCACTGAGTACGAAAAATGTGACGTGGAATTAGAAATGCCACGCATCGAGACTGACACCGACCAAAACCTGATTGACATCATGTACTCGCTCGGCATGGAGAACGCTTTCCTGGAATACGGAGGCCACGGTTTCCTGGATTTCTGCTGTTTCGGCGACAATGAAGAGGACTCCGACCAATGCTGGATCAGCCTGATGAAGCAGAAAGCCCATCTGAAACTTGACGAGAAAGGCACCGAGGCTGCTGCCGTCACCATCATCGAAGTGGCAGACAAAGCCGCTCCCCGTTTTGTCTGGTTCACTGCCGACCGTCCGTTCTTTTACATCATCAGCGAACGAAGCACAGGTGCCATCTTCTTCATCGGGCAATACATGGGCGATCCTATTAAGAACGCTCACCACGACATCAGCCTCAGCGACATGGAGCGGCAACTCGTGCAGAGCAACAACGACTTCGCATTCCGCCTCTTCAGTAAAGCACGAGGCGAGGAGAACATCATCATGTCACCACTGAGCATCACATACGCTTTGGGCATGATGAACAACGGAGCGGCCGGCCAAACACAGCAGGAGATTTGCGATGTGCTGGGCTTTGGCGATGCCGGTTCAGACGCCATCAACCAGTTCTGTCGCAAGTTGCTCGACGAGGCCCCTACACTCGACCAGGAGACCTCAGCCGAGATTGCCAACACCATTTACGTGAACAGCGGAAAGGGATACGAACTGCAAGAGGATTTCATCCAGAAAGCCAATGAATATTACGACGCCACGCCCACAGCCCTCAATTTCTACGACAACTCAACAATAGACATCATCAACCGATGGGCAGACGAACATACTCACGGCATGATTCCGCAGATTGTGAATGAGGAAACGTTCATCCCCGATGCCGTCTGCTATCTGCTCAACGCCCTCTATTTCAAGGGCGCATGGACCAACAAATTCGACAAGGCTGACACCCGCGACGAGGCCTTCAATGGTGGCGCCGAGGTTCCGATGATGTATCAAAAGGAAGAATTTGAATACACAGAGAACAAACTCTACCAAGCCGTGCGGCTGCCATACGGCAATGGTGCGTACCAGATGTCTCTATTCCTTCCCCGTGAGGGCAAGACCATAGCCGACGTGCTTGATGCCATGGACGGAAAGAACTGGCAGTTCAAGAGTTACGACGATTATATTGTTGATCTGAAGATGCCACGTTTCAAAACTAGCACCAACCTTAACCTGGTTAAGATAATGACTGATTTGGGCTTGACAACGGCATTCGCCGAAACCGCAGATTTCCCCTATTTCGGCAACCGTTCTGTCTCAATTACCGACATGTTCCAGAAAGCCGTCATCGACCTTAACGAGGAGGGTACAGAGGCAACTGCCATCACGGTGATTGTGCCAATTGATGGCATGCCTATAGAAGTCAACTTCCATGCCGACCGTCCGTTCTTCTACATCATCAGCGAACAAAGCACAGGCGTCATCTTCTTTATCGGCCAATTCGTGGGCGACACCCCCACGGGCATCTCCCGAATTGAACAAGGGGAGAGGGCCATAGATAGCAGGAACATATACGACCTCCAGGGACGCTGGTTCGGGACAGACCCAACGGCACTGAAGAAAGGACTCTACATTGTCGGCGGGAAGAAGATATTTATCAACTGAAGTCATAATCACACGGGAAAGGGAAGATAGTGAGACAAAATATTGGCGGTTTGCTTTTTTTTGTGTTATTTTGCACGCTGAATACAATTTTTTGACAACAACATTAAATTTTATGGCAACACAAACACAAGTATTCAAGACGTTATTATTGACGGCCGCCCTGGCATGGGGCCATCAGCAAGCATCAGCACAGCAAACGAACGAAAAGACAGACAAGGACTGGCTTAAGGCGCTGGCATCGAGAATTGAGGTTAATGGCTACGCTCAGGCAGGTTACACCTGGACACATCAAGATGGTAAACACACCAACACATTCGACCTGAAGCGCACACTGATTTGGGCAAAGGCGAGAATCACCGACCGTTGGTCGTTCCTCTTCATGCACGACTTCTCGTCTGTGGTACAGGAGTTCTACACCGACTACCGCGTGACCAACAACCGTGCCTTGACCGTCCGTCTCGGCCAATTCAAGAATGCGCTCACTCTGGAAAACCCCTTGTCGCCCACCAAAGTGGAGTTGATCAACGTATTATCACAAGGCGCCACTTATCTGTCAGGTTGCGGTTCCGACCCTCTTTATGGTGTGAACTATGGTCGTGACCTCGGACTGGAGATTTACGGTTACCTGTTCAACGACCATCTATATTACGAATTGGAAGTCATGCAGGGTCAGGGTATCAACTGCAAGGACCGAAACAACGAGAAAGACTTCATCGCACGTCTCGACTTTCGCCCGACAGAGAACTGGCGCATTGTTGCCACAGGTCAATTAGGTCGTGGAAACGCCATTGCCACCTCCAAATACAATCCCGGTATTGCCGTGGGTCAGAACTATACCCGTAACCGTTGGTCAGGCGGTGCTGAATGGAAGAGCCATGTGAAAGGCGTTGACTACTGGAAGAACCGTTGCTCAAGCGTCCGCGGTGAAGTTTTGGGCGGCAAGGACGGTGATGTGAACAGTTTTGGCGCATACGTCACAGCCAGTGTACCTGTATGCCAGGCATTGGATGTGGTTGGCTCAGTGGATTACTTCGACTACAACACCGATGCCAAGATGCAGCAGACCAACGCCACTCTGGGTGTTCAGCATTGGTTCTACCGCACATGCCGCGCCCAGTTGCAATACACACTTTGCAGCCCCAAGCAAGGCGACACCTACGGCACACTGCAGGCCCAGATACAGGTGGCGTTTTAGAATTAAGACGGAAGAATTAAGACGGAAGAAGGGGATGCGCGTCGCGCATCCCCTTCTTGTTCGCTGATAGAAATAGACTTTATGCCTCGGCGGGAGCCTCAGTGGTCTCGGCAGCGGCCTCTGCGTTAGCAGCAGCCTCAGCCTCGGCCTTAGCCTTAGCGGCAGCAGCCTTCTTCTCGGCCACCTTCTGTGCGATGGCCTCGTTGACCTTCTTCTCCTCGGCCTGACGAGCTTCGTAAGCCTTCTTGGCCTCAGCCTTGTTCTCCTGCATCTTCTTCGTCAGCTTGTTCTTCTTCTCAGCTTTCCAAGCCTCGAACTTAGCCTCGGCTGTAGCCTCGTCGAAGGCGCCCTTCTTCACACCGCCAGCAAGATGCTTCTTGAGGTACACACCCTCGCGTGAGAGTATGTTGCGCACGGTGTCGGTAGGCTGTGCACCTACACCAACCCAATAGTAGGCGCGGTCAAAGTTCAAATCTACTGTTGAAGGATCGGTGTTTGGGTTGTAAGTACCAATCTTCTCAATAAAGCGACCATCACGTGGTGCCTTGTCGTGTGCGACTACGATAGCATAGAAGGCATAACCTTTGCGACCGTGACGCTGCAATCTAATTTTGGTTGCCATTAGTTGTTGTAAAAATTTAAATGAGTAATGATTTGAATGTGTCGCTAACTCGTAACGACGGTGCAAAGTTACAACTTTTCGCTGAAATAGCAAAAAAAAACCTACTATCTTGCTTTTTTAGAATTATTCATTTCGTCATGTGGAGAAATCTTGTTAATTTTGTAGAGTTTTTGTAATGTGCACTTTGCAAAATGGAAGATTTGATAAGCCATCGAGGCATTGTGGAACATATTGAGGGCGACACTGTGAGTGTGAAGATTCTCCAGCAGAGCGCATGTGCGTCGTGCAAGGTGAAGTCGATGTGTTCCTCGGCCGAGAGCAAAGAGAAGACAGTTGACGTGACAACGTCCGAGGCTTCCGGTTTCAAGGTGGGAGAAGAAGTAATGGTATATGCAGGCCTATCCACAGGTCGCAAAGCTGTTATTGTGGCTTTTGTTATACCTTTGATAATAATGGTACTATGGTTAGTGGTAGCCATCAAGTTCTTAGGGTTGAGCGACCTCACCGCCATAGCCAGTGACTTAATGTTGCTGGGTGTTTATTATATTGTCTTGAGTTTGAACAGGAAGAGGCTCAACCGCCGTTTCATGTTCTACATCAAAAAATGCTGAACTCTGACAACACAGACCAATAGTGTTTGGAAAACAAGAATATTTAGAAATCAATTACTAAAAGACTAACAGTATCAAACTATTTAATAATCCGGATTTATGAACGTAATTCTTACAGCTGTGATTGTATTGGGCGCGGTAGGATTGATAGCAGCCGTAGTGCTGTTCTTCGTGTCCAAGAAGTTTGCAGTCAAGGAGGATCCTCGCATCGCGCTCGTCAATGAAGTGTTGCCAGGAGCCAACTGTGGTGGTTGCGGTTTCCCTGGTTGTGGCGGTATGGCCTCTGCCTGTGTGAAGGCAGCGGACAACGGCTCGCTTGAGGGACTGAACTGCCCGGTAGGCGGTTCGGCAGTGATGAGCCAGGTGGCGTCAATCCTCGGCATGGAAGCCGCAGCCTCCGACCCCAAGGTGGCAGTGGTTCGTTGCAATGGGTCGTGCGAGAATCGCCCCCGTATTGCAGAGTATGACGGTCTGAAGACTTGCCGTGCGGTCCACGCATGTGGTGCCGGTGAGACAGGCTGTGGTAATGGTTGTCTTGGATGTGGCGACTGTGTGGCTGCATGTAAGTTCGACGCCATCCACATCAACCCAGAAACTGGGATTCCAGAGGTTGACGAGGAGAAGTGCGTGGCTTGCGGCGCCTGCGTGAAAGCCTGTCCGCGCAACATCATCGAGATTCGCCTCAAGGGCAAGAACAACCGCCGCGTGTGGGTGGGCTGTGTGAACCAGGACAAGGGTCCCGCAGCCATGAAAGCCTGCAAGGTGTCGTGTATCGCCTGCGGGAAGTGTGTGAAGGAGTGCAAGTTCGACGCTATCGCCCTCCAGGGCAATGTGTCGTACATCGACGACGAGAAGTGCAAGGCATGCCGTGCATGTATGAAGGTTTGTCCTCGTGATTGCATCTACGACGCCAACTTCCCCAAGAGCATCAAGGAAGTGATGAAGGCAGAAGCCGAGCGTAAGGCAGCGGCAGAGGCTAAGGCTAAGGAAGCCGCAGAGGCCAAAGCTAAGGCAGATGCTAAAGTAGCTGAGGAAGAGGCCGCCAAGGTTGCACCCGTTAACCCGGCAGCCCCTGAAGTAACAGAAACAAAACCTAAAGTAAAGGAGGAATAGCAGTATGAGAACATTCAGAATAGGTGGTGTACACCCTGAAGAGAACAAATTGTCGGCTGAAGTGGCTACAGTTCCCGCAGAACTCCCCAAGCAGGCTGTATTCCCTCTTTCACAGCATATCGGCGCTCCCGCCAAACCCGTAGTGGAACGTGGGCAGGAGGTGAAAGTCGGCACCTTGCTTGCCGAGGCAGGTGGTTTTGTCTCCGCCCCGATTTATTCTTCAGTATCGGGCAAAGTGGCCAAGATCGACACTGTGGTTGATGCCACGGGCTATCGCAAGCCAGCCATATATATCAATGTAGAGGGTGACGTATGGGAAGAGAGCATCGACCGCAGCGACAAGTTGGAAACGCTGGCCGACCATCCCGAACTCACACCCGAAGAGATTGTAGAACGTGTGAAGGTAGCCGGTGTCACCGGTATGGGCGGCGCAGGATTCCCCACTTTCATCAAGCTCACTCCTCCGCCAACCGCCACAGCCACATGTGTGATCATCAACGCAGTGGAGTGCGAGCCATACATCACAAGCGACTACCGTCTGATGATGGAGAAGGCCGACGAGATTATCGTGGGCATCGACCTGTTGATGAAAGCTGTTAAGGTGAACGAAGGCTATATCGGCATTGAGTGCAACAAGCCCAAAGCCATCGAGTTGTTCCAGCAGAAACTGGCCAACCGTCCCGAAATCAAGGTGGTGCCACTGCAGAAGCGCTATCCCCAGGGAGGTGAGAAGCAGTTGGTTGACGCCGTGATCCGCCGTCAGGTGCCTGCCCCACCCGCAATCCCAGTGAACGTGGGTGCAGTGGTGCAGAACGTGGGTACCGCTTTCGCCGTGTATGAGGCTGTGATGAAGCACAAGCCGTTGTTCGAGCGCTACGTCACCGTAACAGGCAAGAAGATCGCCCATCCCAGCAACTTCCTCGTGCGCATGGGCACACCGATGATCCAGTTGATTGATGCCTGCGGCGGAATGCCTGAAGGCGACAACAAACTGCTGGCCGGTGGTCCGATGATGGGCAAGGCACTGACTTCCGTGGAGGTTCCCGTTTGCAAGGGCACCAACTCGGTGACCGTGCTCAGTGGTGATGACGCCAAGCGCAAGGAGGCTCAGCCTTGCATCCGCTGCGCCAAGTGTGTGAGCGCATGTCCTATGGGTCTGGAGCCCTATCTGCTGGCTAAGCTGTCGGACAAGGCTGAATGGGACCGTTTGGAGAAGGAGATGATTACCTCGTGCATTGAATGTGGTTCCTGCCAGTTCACCTGCCCCGCGCATCGTCCTCTGCTCGACAACATACGTATTGGAAAGACCACCGTTATGGGTATCATCAGATCCCGTAGTGCTAAAAAATAACAGACATCATGGCAAACAAACTTATAGTATCTTTATCACCGCATGCGCATGGCACCGACAGCGTTGAGAAGAACATGTATGGAGTGATTCTCGCTCTTATACCTGCCCTCATCGTGTCGTTCATCTATTTCGGCTTAGGCTCCGCCATCGTATGCTGCACAAGCGTGCTTGCTTGTGTGTTCTTCGAATGGGCCATCACGAAGTTCATCATGAAACGTGAGCGCAATACCATTTGTGACGGCTCCGCCATCCTGACCGGTCTGCTGTTGGGCTTCAACCTGCCCTCCAACCTTCCGATATGGATCATCATCATCGGTGCGCTGGTAGCCATCGGCATCGGCAAGATGACCTTCGGTGGTCTGGGCTGCAACCCCTTCAACCCCGCCCTTGTGGGCCGTGCTTTCCTCTTGGTGTCGTTCCCCGTTCAGATGACCACATGGCCAGTTCCCGGTCAGATAGGCATCAACGGCTACATTGACGCCCAAACAGGCGCTACTCCTCTGGCTATCATGAAGGAAGCCATCAAGAGCGGAGACGCCAGCATTCTCAGCCAGCTGCCCGACTCCTTGAGCCTTGCTCTCGGCAACTCCGGCAGTTTCGGTGCAGGCAGTTTGGGCGAAGTATGTGCCCTTGCCCTTATCATTGGCGGTATCTATATGATTGCCCGTAAGATCATCACCTGGCACATCCCCGTAAGCATCCTGCTCACCGTGTTTGTGTTCAGTGGTCTGATGCACCTTGCCAATCCCATCTATGCCAGCCCTGTTGATGTGCTGCTCAGTGGTGGTCTGATGCTCGGTGCCATCTTCATGGCAACCGATTACGTAACCTCGCCCATGACGAAGAAGGGACAACTCATCTACGGTGTGTCGATAGGTGTGCTGACTGTGGCTATCCGCTATTTCGGCGCTTACCCCGAGGGTATGTCGTTCGCCATCCTCATCATGAACGCGTTCACGCCGCTTATCAACTATTATTGCAAACCTAAACGATACGGGGAGGTAGTGAAATGAAGAAACTGGAATCATCATTATTGAATATGGTTGTGGTCCTCACTCTCGTGTCAGTGATCACAGGCGGACTTCTCGCCGCTGTCAACTCAGTGACAGAGGGTCCGATACAGGAACAGAAGGACAAGGCACTTGCCGATGGCATCAAGGCCGTGATGGGTGCTGACGACATCAAAGTGACGGCCGACGACAAGGTGAATTCCTCAGTCGATGGCAAGGACCGCGAATACATCATCCACCGTGTGGCCAATGCCAATGGCGAGCCTATCGGTGTGGCTGTGGAAAGCGCCTCACAGGGTTTCTCTGGCGATGTGAAAGTGCTTGTGGGCTTCGACAAGGAAGGCACCATCAAGGGCTACACCATTCTGGAGCATGCAGAGACTCCGGGCCTCGGTGCCCGTGCTGTTGATTGGTTCCAGGCCGGCCAGAAAGGCGACATCATCGGACAGCAGCCTTCTAAAGGTAAACTAACAGTGAGCAAGGACGGTGGACAGATTGACGCCATCACAGCAGCCACCATCACCTCGCGCGCATTCCTCAAGACCGTGAACAACGCTTACGAGGTCTATGCCAGCCAGGGCGCCGACGCTCAATCAGGTGCAACTCAAAAGAACTAAGGGCTTTATGAAGAATTATCTCAATATCATCAAAAACGGCATTATCATAGAGAATCCCACCTTTGTGCTTCTCTTGGGTATGTGCCCCACGCTGGCTACCACATCGAGCGCCATCAACGGTATGTCGATGGGTCTGGCCACTACGTTTGTGCTCCTTTGCAGCAACTTCGTCATCTCGTGCATTAAGAGCATCACACCCGACAAGGTGCGCATTCCGGTCTTCGTGGCTGTCATCGCGTCGTTCGTGACTATCCTTCAGATGCTGATCAAGGCCTACTTGCCCACCATCGACGCATCGCTCGGCATCTTTATCCCGCTGATTGTGGTGAACTGCATCATCCTTGGTCGCGCAGAGGCCTTTGCCTGCAAGAACGACCCGTTGTCGAGCATCTTCGACGGTCTGGGTATGGGTATTGGTTTCACGCTCGCCCTCACGTTGCTTGGCGCCGTTCGCGAGTTGCTTGGTACAGGTAAGATTTTCGACCTCACCCTCTATTCCGACAACTACGGAATGTTGCTCTTCGTGCTTGCCCCCGGTGCATTCATCAGCCTTGGCTACCTCATCGCTATTGTCAACAAACTCAAAAAATAACGCGACATTATGGCATATATACTTATATTCATCACAGCGATCTTTGTGAACAACATCGTGTTGTCACAATTCTTGGGTATCTGCCCGTTCTTGGGCGTTTCCAAGAAAATTGACACAGCGCTGGGCATGAGTGCCGCCGTGGCATTCGTGCTGACCCTCGCCACCGTGGTGACATTCCTGATCCAGAAGTACGTGCTTGATCCTAACGGACTGGGCTACCTGCAGACGCTGGCCTTCATCCTCATCATCGCCTCATTGGTTCAGATGGTGGAGATTATCCTGAAGAAGGTGTCGCCCCCACTCTATCAGGCATTGGGTATCTTCCTGCCGCTCATCACCACCAACTGCGCTGTGCTTGGCGTGGCCATCCTGGTGATTCAGAACGACATGACATTGCTTGAATCAGTGGTTTATGCGTTCAGTACGGCTCTCGGTTTTGGATTGGCATTGACCGTATTCGCCGGTATCCGTGAGCAGTTGGAACTGGTGGATGTTCCCAAAGGCATGCAGGGCATGGCCATCGTGCTTGTCACTGCCGGTCTGCTTTCACTGGCCTTCATGGGCTTCTCGGGTGTCGATGGCGGTCTGAAGATCCTGTTCGGTTTGGATTGATTCACGTTTCTTTATAGACTAAGAAACCAAGGAGCATGGGAATTTTCCCCGATTGCTCCTTGGTTTTGTTTTTGTCATGACAATCAGAGGGACGTAGCACCACTGGATTGCAATGCCAGATATATATCTACCCAGAAAGGTCGCCCCTCACAAGTAATTTGGGAATAAAAGAAAGTATCAAACACACGATAACGAGTCAATAACAACAAGTTTACAATCACACAAGTTTGTGTCACACAAATTTGTGTCACACAATTTTGTGTTATCATGAAAAAGTGATATATTTGCTGCATAAACCAAAGAGATACAGTCATGAAAGATGTATTTGACAAACGTGAATTCGTTTTTGGCGTAGCCGTTGAAGATTACAATTTCACTGATCGCGAGCAAGAGACTCAACAACTACGCATGAACTTTGATTCTGGAATTAACACCATCCTCATCTCCCCTCGACGATGGGGAAAGACCTCATTGGTGAAGAAAGCTTCAAGGATGGTTGATAACGACCGTGTGATAGTGGTCTATTTGGATATGTTTCCCTGCAAAACGGAATATGAATTCTACAACGCACTGTCCACAGCATTGCTTATCCAGACTGCTTCACGCAAAGAACTGTGGATGGAGAATGCCCGCGAGTTCGTGGCACGTCTTGTCCCAAAGATTTCCATCAATCCCGATCCCAACTCAGATATATCCCTGTCATTGGGAATTACGCCTGCGACTCACACCCCCGAAGAGATTCTGAATCTGCCCGAACAAATAGCCCGACAAAAAGGCAAGCGTATCGTGGTGTGCATCGATGAATTCCAACAGATAGGAGAATTGCCGGATTCCCTCACAGTCCAAAAACGTCTCCGCACCGTCTGGCAACACCAACAACTGACCAACTATTGTCTATTCGGCAGCAAGAAGCACTTGATGACAAGTCTTTTCGGATTGCGTAGCAAACCTTTCTACCAGTTCGGTCAAATGATGTACTTGACCAAAATACCCATATCAGCTTGGACTGGGTATATACAAAGTCATTTTGCAGAAAAAGGACGTAAGATATCTGAAGAAATCATTACAGAGTTATGCACATTAGTGGAACAACAAAGTTCATACGTACAGCAGTTGGCTGGTATTTTATTGTCAATGCTTGTCGAAGGAGAGGCCGCGACATCAACACATCTGAAAAGTGCGTTCACGTTCTTGCTCGATGCTTGTACCCCACTCTTCAAACAACAGATATCCACACTTACAAACTACCAATTGAATTGCCTTCGTGCCATCGTGGCAGGGCATCATACAGATTTGGGTGAACGTGCCGTTCGCGATGGTTTCGACCTCGGAAGCCCCTCCAACATCCCACGCCTGAAAAACGCATTGTTGGAGCGAGATCTCATCGAAATAGACGGACGAGAGGTCTTCATCTCCGACCCAGTTTTCACCAGATGGTTGAAAGAGAGGGGATAATCTGCAGGCCCAATTCAAAGTGACATACATTATATCGATCACTCAGCATAAACCCGCCATCTTATAACCCTTACGGAGCAGTTGTATGGCTGGCGTTTTTTTGCCATCGATTTTATTGTTATGCGAAGAAATGATGCAAAGCCATCATTACGGCTCCCCAAATCAGCAAAGGAACGATTTGTATCAAGACTTTAAGAACAACGTTCTTGGGATTGCAACGAATGTATAATGCCCTGACAATCAATATGCCGATTGATACCATCGCTAAAAAGGCCAAAGGAATAATATAACACCAAGTCAAATTGAATTCCACGGGACCTAACAAGTCTGTCCAAAAAGCGACAGCGATGATGACGAGAAGGGATATGATTGGCAAATAGTAAAATGGAGATAACGAGGGATTTTCATCAACGACATTATGATACATGAACGACAAAACAAAGGTTCTATCATTACCACCAGCCAAGGATTCTGGATGCCCCGAACCCGAAGTAACACTAACTATCTCTTTCCTTTGTTGATGATGTATATTCCGGCAGTGGCAAGTGTGGCAGCCATGACGTACTTCCAATAGAAAGTCTCCTTCAGGCAAAGGCATGAAGTCACCGCCCCCACAACGGGTATGAGGGAATTCCAAATCGCGATTTTACCCACAGGATTGCAAGTAAGCAGTTTGTTGTAGAGTACGAATCCGACCGTTGAGATCACGATGAGCATAAAAAGGATGGCGATGCCCCAGAGGGTGATATTAGGAAGAGTTCCGCCCAGCAACAGTCCGGGAATGATCAACAGCGCGCCACCTATACCTAAGCTGTAGCCTGTACCTACAAAGACATCTATACGACGGTTCACCCCGCGGGTCATCAATCCAGCAGAAGCGCCACAAAGAGCATTGAGAATAATCATGCCATCTCCAAGGAAAGAGAATCTGCCGCTCTCCTCGCCACCGATATTCAACGACAGAATGCCCAGAAAACCGACAACACATCCCATGACCTTGCGCACATTCATCACGTCGCTTTTAAAGAAGACACAAGCGAGGATCACAACAAGGAACACGCTCATCGAGTTCAGGATAGCGGCGCGCGCTCCCTGACTATGCGACAGACCAATGTAGAAAGCAGCATAATGCAATGTGGTATTCAGCAGCGCGTAGGCCAAGAGGAAAAGGCAGTCACTTACCCTACTACGGTTCTCCGGGTCTTTAAGCGCGTACGACCGATGAGTCAAACGGGCTACTATAAGAATGATGATGCCTGAGATGCAGAAACGGACACCTGCGAAGAGCATCTTGCTCCCCGTCATGTCGGCATCAATACCAAACTCTGCAAAACCGAGCTTAATGAACGGGTAAGCCCACCCCCAGAGGAAGGCCGCGGTGAATGCAAAGACAGCAGCCCATACAGGACGTTGGAAAATGCTTTGTTGTGACATATAATAAGATTATTGAGGGTGTGTCAAAATGAAATTTAAGTCGTCCTTCGGACGAGAAATCGTACAAATCTGACCAAATCTCACATTCAAACACATTATTTTACAGATTGTAAGATTTTGAAAAGATTTGAATGATTTCTGCGCAAAGCGCACTTCATCAATTTTGACACACCCTCTGAAAACTCTCGTGAACAATATCGGCTGGCAGTCATAGACTGCCCTTGTGACCTTTAATATAAGGATCTTTGCAAGTAGAGGATTTCAGTCTTCAGTCATTTCACTGTATGACAATTGTTTACGGTCGGTCTCGACGAGCTTCCCGTCTTTCCACTTGTACTGGACGATTTCCACCTCATCGTCAAGTCGCCAGTCGCTGGTTATGCACTTGTTTGCGGCGTCGATCTCAGGGCTGAAGATCTCGGGACAGTCGTTCAGATGGTCGAACTGATGGGTCTTGTCGTTCCAGAGCCATACATCGTAAACATAGTTGCCGAATCCGTTCATCGGTCCCATGCACACCTGGAGGTCAGGAATGCCATCGAAGTTCCAGTCTTCCTCTGTGATTTCCCCGATGCTGCCTTTTTCCCAACTTGTGGTGTCGAGCGGCATAGCCTGACTGTAAAGCTCTTGTATTTTTCCTTTGGCATCGGTCAAATAGACGATTATAGAGTCCCATGTCACATCACCTTCGTCATTGAGTACACGCACGTCGGAACGGAAGGTGTAGTCGGAACGCTGTGGCACATAGTCGCCGTCAGAAGAGCTCTGAGCTCCACCACTGTTGGGTGACTTCTGGTCTCCACATGCTGCCAATATAATGGCTGCCATAGTTAATAGAAGAGTCTTTGTCATTTTGTTATGAATTAATTGTTATGAAATAATGGGATATAGGTAAATGATAACCCCTTCAAGGTCGCAATTGGATGTATTTCTAAATCCGTCCCTACTCCAGATCCAGTACCAAAGACTGGCGAGGAGTGAGCGTGAGGTTGCCTGTAAGGGGGATGACGGCGTCGGTGGCGACATCCTTGCCCCGGGTGAAACCTGCTGTCACTTCAGCATAACGCGACATGTCGGCCTGAGCCACTTTGGTGTTGCCGTTGAGGATGACCATAACCGTCTTTCCTCCAAATGAACGTGCATAGACATAGACACCGTCCTTGGGAATGAACTGCACCATCTGCCCCTTTGTGATGACCTTGTTTCCCTTGCGCCAATGAAGGATGGTGCGCAGGTAGTTGTACATGTCGTTCTCCTCAGCAGAGCGTCCTGCGGCGGTGAACTTATCCTGAGCGTCACCAGCCCATCCACCGCTGAAGTCACAGCGCACATATCCGTCAGATACTTTCTTCACACCATTCATCAACACCTCTGTGCCATAGTACAACTGCGGAATACGCGGTGCAGTCAGAAGGATGGCGAGTGCCTGCTTCAGCATCGGCACATCCTTACCCTCACCGAGGAAACGGTCGGTGTCGTGATTCTCGATGAACGCCATGACATGGAACGGATCTTCATAGAGATAGTCATATACAAAGTTGTTGTAGATCTGTTCCAGACCGCTATACTGGTCGTTAGTGTTTTGGTTGCTCGCCTTTGTAATCTTGTCGTAGAACGAGAAGTCCATGACGGTCTTGAGGTGCGAGTTGCGCTTGGTGAGCCTTGAGTTCATCTGCCAAGATGCGGTGAATGGTGTGTCGATGTTCCAGGTCTCGCCCACCACATTGAAATCAGGATACTCCTCGTTGATTTCCTTCATCCACTGTGCCATGGTATCGAAATCAGCGTATGGGTATGTGTCCATACGTATGCCATCTATGCCAACAGTCTCAATCCACCATTTGCTGTTCTGTATGAGATAACGCATCACATGCGGGTTCTTCTGGTTGAGGTCGGGCATAGTAGGCACGAACCATCCCTCCACGGTCTCCTTCATGTCGATCTTAGAGGCGTAGGGATCCATGACTGGTGTGAGTCGGTAGGAGGTTTGCAGGTAATTGTTCTTATAGTCAGAGGAGTTGAACCAGTCCTTCGAAGGCATGTCGAGCAACCAAGGATGGTAGGAACCACAGTGGTTGAAAATCATGTCCATCACCACCTTGAGTCCACGGCTATGGCAGTCGTCGATGAGTTCACGGTATTCGTCGTTGGTACCGAAGCGTGGATCCACACGGTAGTAGTTGGTGGTGGCATAACCGTGGTAACTGCTGTACTTGCCTTGGTCAGCCGGCATATCATTCTCGAGAACTGGTGTGAACCACAGTGCCGTAACGCCGAGGTCAGTGAAATAATCGAGGTGGTCGCGTATGCCCTTGAGGTCGCCGCCATGACGCATAGAGTGAGCCGTGCGGTCGCACACCTCATCACGCATGCCCTTGATGACATCGTTTTGCGGGTTGCCGTCAGCAAATCGGTCGGGCATGAGCATATACAGCACATCGTCGGCGGTAAAGCCATGTCGGTCGGCTGGGCTGACACGGCGGTCAAGCAACTGGTAATCGACCACCTTTTTCTTCTTGCCGTCGGTGAACTTCAGTTTCATAGTTCCAGCCTTGGCAGTCTGGGGAACATTGAGATAGACGAGCAGATAGTTGTCGCTCTCCAGCCGCACCACGTCCTCCACCGTCACATCAGGGTAGTCCACTTCAACCTTGGCATTGGCTATGCCCTGTCCATAGACCATCAACTGTAGGTGGGTGTTCTTCATTCCCACAAACCAGTTCGTGGGTTCAATCCGATCTACCTGCACCTTTGCAGCGGACAATCCGAGGATGTTTATCAAGAATGAAAACATAATTAATATTTTCTTCATAATCAATGATTTATAGTAATCTATTAAAGTATTTATTTAATTTTGTTCGTTATAACGTTATAACGAAATAACGGGATAACGAGAATAACGAAAAGACGAAATGGAGGAATCATCGACATCCTTACTCCTACTCCACAGGCACGAGGCTGATGGCGTAGCCACCACCAGGGGCAGCCGAAAGTTGTACAATGGATTTGGCTGTTACAGTCTTCTTGGTGATGGTGTAAGCCTTGGGATTCTTTTCGTAATGGGCACCTGGAGCATCGGCATAGAAGGTAGCCGTGTATTTGCGTCCCTTGTCGAGGAAGTCGAGTTTGAGGGTTGACTGATGTCCAACCTCATCGACCGTGCATCCGATGAACCATCGGTCCCCACCCTTTTCCTTACGGGCGATGGTGATGTAATCGCCTGGCTCAGCTTCAAGATAGAGGCTCTTCTGCCAATCCACCGCCACATCTTTGATGAACTGGAAGGCATCGGCATAGTGCTCATAGCTGTTAGGCACATCGGCAGCCATTTGTAGAGGACTGTACATAGTGACGTAGAGTGCAAGCTGGCGTGCCAGAGTGCTGTTGACGAAGCGCGCACCCTTCACACGGGTGTAAATCTGTGTCTCGAGGATGCCAGGCGTGTAGTCCATCGGACCTCCCTGCAAGCGTGTGAACGGCAGGATGGTGGTGTGGTCAGGGTTGTTGCCGCTGAACGCCTCATACTCTGTTCCCTTAGCACTCTCGTTGCCTATGAGATTGGGATAAGTGCGGCAGAGTCCTGTGGGACGCACAGCCTCATGGGCGTTGACCATGATGTGGTATTCCGCCGCTTTCTTCACGCAATACAGGTAGTGGTCCACCATCCACTGTCCGTAGTGGTATTCACCCCGCGGGATGATGTTGCCGACATATCCGCTCTTCACGGAATTGTAGCCGTGATCAACCATGAACTTGTATGCCTTGTCAATATGACGCTCGTAGTTGCGCACCGAGGAAGATGTTTCATGGTGCATCATCAGCCTGACTCCCTTGGAATGGGCATAGTTGTTGAGCGCATCCACATCGAAGTCGGGATAAGGAGTGACAAAGTCGAACACCTTGTCCTTGGAGTTGTTGGCCCAGTCCTCCCAGCCGATGTTCCATCCCTCCACCAGCACTTGGTCGAAGCCATTGGCAGCCGCGAAGTCGATATAGCGTCGCACGGTGTCGTTGTTGGCCCGGTGTGAGCCATTGGGTGTAGCATGGACATAGTCGGTCAAGTCGAGTTTCACAGATGGGAAGTCATTGGTGTAGTGCCATGAGCCAGCGCCGGTAATCATGTCCCACCATACGCCGATATACTTCACAGGCTTGATCCAACTGGTATCCTCTAGTTTGCAAGGCTCATTAAGATTGAGAATCAGTCGGCTGGCGAGGGTCTTACGCGCGTCGTCAGTGACCATCACTGTACGCCATGGTGACTGGCATGGTGTCTGCAGGTGCCCCTTGTTGCCTTGCGCATCGGGTGTGAGCCATGACTCGAAAGTGTTGGTTTCCTTGATGTAGTTGAGGTGCATGCAGGAATAATCCACAAGTGCTGCCTCGTGGATATTGACATAGAGTCCGTCGGGTGTCTTCATCTGCAGGGCAGTCTGCACTCCTCCATCGGAGAAAGTGGTGGAACTGGAGTTACCAGCATGCGCCTTGACCACACCAGGCATGAGTGTACGAATCTCACTCAGCTTTGACTCTGTATAACTGTACTCCTGTGTGTCATAGTCGCCAGGAATCCACCATGCTTTATTGTCGGCAGGCATAGCGAACTGAGTCTTCTCCTCTTTCACGACGAAATAGACCAGTTTTTTCTGCTGGGGAAACTCATATCGGAAGCCCAGGCCATCGTCATAGAGACGGAAACGCAGGATCATGGTGCGATCGGTAGCCCGTTGATTGAGCGTCACAGCCATCTCGTTGTAATGGTTGCGTATCTCGCTTTCCTCGCCCCAAACGGGTTGCCATGTCTCGTCGAAGGATGTGCGTCTGCAGTCGGTCTGGATGAAACCAGACATGAGGTCATTGCCGCCTACCAGCTGAAGGCCGAGCGTGGAAGTGGCCACCACTGGTTTGTCCTTATAGGTCAGTTGATAAGCAGGCTGTCCATTAGTGGTGAGGCTGAATGTCAGTTTGAGGTTGCCATCAGGGGACTGCAAGTCTTCCGCGTGACAGAGGAGGGGCAGAAGCATGAATATAGATATCAACAATTTCTTCATAGGGAGATAGTATTTTTATAGGTGTAGAAATATAAAGAGGAATGGGTTTAGTAGGGAGAAAACGCACTGCCCCATTTCGGGGCAGTGGTGAATGAGATGTGGAATCTATTGGCGTGCAACCATGACAAGAGCGCTTTGCGGCTCCACCTTGACGCGTCCGGCAGTCACAGTGCCGAGGCCGTCGGCCGAAGCCTTGCCATCCTTGATGAGGATCTGGTAGTCTGCTTTTGGCACCTGAACCATCTTAGCCTTGGTGTTGGCATTGAGCACCACAACCATCCGTTCTCCGCTATCCTCTATCGTGTATGCGATAAGATTATGTTGCTTGGTTGGAATAAAATGCATCTTATCGGCGATGTCCTTGGCGTTGACCAGGTGGAAAGCGACATGTTGCTGACGTATCTTGATGAGTTGGCACACATAATCGAACAGGTCTTTGTGGGCCGTCTTGCAACCCCAAGGAATGCAGTTGATACTGTCGGGGCTATTGTAGGAGTTGTGCACACCTTTCTTGTCGCGCAGTATCTCGTCGCCAGCGAAGACAAAAGGAATGCCCTGTCCCATGAAGACCGCAGTCTCGGCGAGTTTAGCCAGCCGTTCCTGTTTCTCCACCGATGACTCCTTCATGGTAGCCTTGAGACGGTCGGCAAGGCACATGTCGTCGTGGCAACTCACATAACTGATCATCTGTGTGGCCTTGGCAGCCCAAGCCTTCTTGCTATAGTTGACCTTGGTGAGGTCGATTTCAGGATGCGGCACAGCACCTACCAGACCGAACTTGATGCTTTCCTCGTTGCCAGGCACTCCGACAAGGAAGGCGCCGTTGGCATCGTTGTCCCATGGTCCGCGCAGTCCGTCGCGTAGTTCGTCACCGAATGCGGCGACACCGTTGAGCTGACCGACGTTGGCTTTCATGGCCAGTCTGAATTCCGGTAGTTGTGGACTGCCAGCAGCCCATCCCTCGCCATAGATCAGCACACCTGGTTTCACGGCATCCACAGCACGTCGTATCTCGTTCATCGTCTCGATATCGTGTATGCCCATGAGGTCGAAGCGGAAGCCGTCGATATGGTATTCTTTCAGCCAGTACAGCACGGACTCAATCATGAACTTGCGCATCATGGGCCGTTCGCTGGCTGTCTCATTGCCACATCCCGAGCCATTGGCAAACGATCCGTCGGCGTTGTGGCGATAGAAATAGTCTGGTACAGTAAGTTGGAAGTTGCTGCCTTTCACGTCGAAGGTATGGTTATAAACCACATCCAGTACCACTTTGAATCCTGCTTGGTGGAGGTGCTTGACCATCTGCTTGAACTCTCGGATTCGGCAAAGCGGGTCAGCAGCATCGGTGGAGTACGATCCTTCAGGCACATTGTAGTTGAGCGGGTCGTAGCCCCAATTATATTGTGGGCCACGTTTGCCCTCATCTACAGAGGCATAGTCGAAGGAAGGCAACAGGTGGATATGTGTCACACCCAGTTCACGAAGGTGTTGCAGTCCGGTGCTGAGTCCTTCCTTGTTGTGCGTGTTCTCCTCCGTCAGCGACAAGTACTTGCCTTGATTCTTGATGCCTGCGCTCTCGTCGGCAGAGAAGTCACGGAAGTGCATTTCGTAGATGATGTTATAGGAGAAAGGCACCGTCTTGTTGGCCAGTTCGTCGGTGCTCCATCCCTCAGGGTCTGTGGTTCGCAAATCCACGCAATAAGCACGTCTTCCATTCAAGCCCACTGCCTTGGCGAAGATGCCAGGCGTTTCCTCGTTCCATCTCCCATGATAAGAGGTCTGGAAGGTGTATCCAGCGTTTTCGAGGTTGCGGTCAGAGGTGTAAGTCCAGAGTCCGTCTTCCCCTTTTTGCATCAGCCCGGTGGTCATCAGATCGCCGGCTTTGCCATTCTTATACGCTCCATAGATGTTGACTTTCACGGAGTCAGCAGCAGGAGCCCAGAGTTGGAAAGTGGTGTAACCATTCCCGAGCACGTACTCATTGATAGGTGCCACTGGCACGGGATAGTCCTCGAGTGCCAGTGGATTCTGTGATTTCAGCGGGATCATCAAACTTGAAAATAATACAAGTGACAATAGAAACCTATGTTTCATCAATTCTGGTGGATTAGTTTACCGGCAGGCGGTTTGTCATCTGCCGGAGTTGGTGATAAGGTTTTTGATTTTATTATTCAGATCCTTCTCGTTGAGCAGTTGCTCCACGCTCAGGTGCATGCGGTAGCGCCAGTAATGGCGAGGGTTAGCCGGCACATTGATGCGCTCGGCGTCAGCATCCTCGAGTCTGAGGTTTTCGTCGATAGCCATCCAGTCTTGCCAGGAGAGGAGACAGAGCATAGAGGGAGAGAAGAGATGGCGGCTGACCACTTCCTCGCAAAGCCATGCAGGCATGTCCTCGGGTGCTTTTCCATCCTTCTTGAGTGCGGAGTTATAGAACAGTTGTGCCCTGATGCTGTCTTCCTTCCACCAACCGCGCATGGTAGGCATGTCGTGTGTGGAGATGGTAGCCACCGAGCGGTACGGGTTCTCCTCCAGTCGTCCGAAGTCGTATGCGGGGTTCTTGGGCATGGTCTGGATTTCGAGGGAGAGCATCCGCAGTTGGTCCATCACCCAAGGCACGCAGTGTGGCACCATGCCGAGGTCCTCTGCGCAAACGAGCATGCGTGTAGCCTGTGTGAGTTTAGGCAGTTTCTTCATGGCCTCCTCATACCAGAACTGGTTGTGACGGTGGTAGAAATAGTCGTCGTAGAGTCTGTCAAAGGCTTTTTGTTGTTCGGTGGGCAGGTCACGATAGCAGAAGTCGTACTGTGCGGATATTCGTGGATGGTACATGGATGCGATTTTTCGGTCAGGCACGAAGAGCACATCGCTGACGAGCGCGTAAAGTCCGTCGCGCATGTTGAGTTGATCCTGTTCGGTCTTGCCCTTGAATGCGGCCTCTATTTTGCGCTGGGTGTCAAATTCAGGCTTGAGGTTGTATCGACCATCGTCGCGTTTGTCGAGGTAGAACACCTTGACATAGTCGGTCTGTCCACCGAAGATCTTGTTGACGGTGTCGTCGGTGATGTAAGGCTGCGTCATCAGTTCCTTGTCGAAATGGAAGCCATACTTCTCCATCTCGTTCACACTCATGGGCAGTGCGGGCGAGAACTGTCCGAGCAGTCCGTGCACGGCGTTCATCGGTATCTCCCAGATGCGGAAGAAGCCCAGCACATGGTCGATGCGGTAAGCGTCGAAATACTCGGCCATCTTGCTGAAACGGCGTACCCACCAGTGGTAGCCGTCGCCGGCCATGACGTCCCAATTGTAGGTGGGGAATCCCCAGTTCTGTCCGTTGGTGGAGAAAGCGTCAGGTGGAGCTCCAGCCTGTCCGTTGAGGTTGAAGTAGAAGGGTTCCACCCATGCCTCCACGCTGTCGCGGCTGATGCCGATAGGTATGTCACCTTTGATAAGCACACCATGCTTGTGGGCATAGTCGCGTACGGCTGTGAGCTGCAGGTGCAGTTGGTACTGGATGTAGTAATAGAGTGCGATGTCGTGGTAGTGCTCGCCCTTCTCGCTACAGAGTTCGTCGATTTCCTTCTTGTCGTATCGGCTGAAGCTATGCCATTCGGAGAATACGGGCGTGCCGTACTGGTCACGCAGGTATGAGTAAGCGGCGTATGGAACGAGCCATTCCTTGTTGTCGTTGAAGAAAGCTTTGAAGCCCTTGCTCTGCAGCACCTTCTTGCCGTTCTGCTCGTAGATGAGTTTGATATAACTGCGTTTGCACTCGTTCACGGCCTCGTAGTCAATCTGAGGCAGTGCGTTGAGTTCCTGCTGTCGTATCTTGAACTTCTCCATCATGAGTTTGTCGTCGAGCTCACCGAGTTGGCTGAGGTCGCAGTACTGTGGATGGAAGGCGTAGATGCTGATGGAGTTGTAGGGATAGGAGTCCATCCAAGTGTGTGTAATGGTGGTGTCGTTGATAGGCAGGATTTGAACAGCTTTCATGCCAACTTTTGCCACCCACTCTATCATCTTCTTGAGGTCGCCGAAGTCACCCACGCCATAACTCTTGTTGGTGCGGATGGAAAAAACAGGGATCACAAGTCCGGCGCATTTCCAGTTGTCGATTTTGAACACGGGCGACTTGTCGGTTTTCACCTGTGTATGATGGACAGGAAGGTCGATGCGGTGGATTTTCCTGTTCTGCCCTTCCTCCCATTGTATGATGTTGTTGTCTTTATCGACAATCACATACTTGTACTCGAGGGCGTGAATAAGTTTAGAAACATCGATGTTGACGGCCCATTCCTGGAGTGCGATGACGTTCATCCTGACGGGTTTCTCCCAGTTGCCGAGTTGAGCCACATTTCCCACGATAGCGAGATGGTGGTCGGTAGAGAGATGGGGTTCCATCACGCGCAGTTGCAACGTACGGTTGTAGTACTGCATATCAGGGTTGATGTCGTGATGAGCCACGCAATCGGTATATGCCGATGAGAAGAGCGGCAATTCATCGGGTATGGGGCGCCAGGCGTCGTTCACATCATAATAGTTGCAAGCTTGATCAACATAGATAACGTGTGGCGCCAGTTCCCATTCCGTCCAGTAAAGCTGGTCGTCGGTGTAAAGGGCATACTTGTACTCAAAGCATTTGACATTTTTGGCAGCGAAAGTGATTTCACCGTCCCATGTGACACCGTCGTAGGTTTCCAACGGACAGACCTTGTCTTTGCGTGTTCCGTCAGTTCCCACCACAGTGATGTGCACCCTGAGGTCTTCTCCCCATTTGGTGCGATACTCAACATTGAAATGGATTTTCATAATTCGTTAATTATTTAGGTTTTGAGCAAAATTAAGAATTATTGCTTTCCATTCAAGTGAATTGATTTTATTTTTTCATTTTCACGGATGCAAACGATTGCGAAAGAATGATGATTTGTGGTGCGAAGGAAGTTTTGCCACTTATTCCATCTGTTCCCAGACATTCTGGAAACAACTTGGAACAACAATGAACAATATAATATCCCTAACGGGATAGGAAGAGGCCGACGCGATGCGACGGAACAACAAGATACAACTTAGAAGAGAAGAAAAAGTGTTGGCGTCAAATGTTCCTTAGTAAATTTTAAATGTGGGCTTATATGCAGAATTGGTATTTATATGCAGGTTAAAAGGCGCTTTGAGGTTGATTTTTTTCGTGTATCTATGCAATGTTATATGCAAAAATGTTTTATGGGGCTCTGCATAGTTCAAGTAAGCGAATAAAAGTGGGTGTGTCAAAATTGAATTTTGTCGTCCTTGGACGAGAAATCTTACAAATCATCCAAATTCGTCATTCGAGCACTATGATTTACGGATTGTAAGATTATGAATGGATTTATAAGATTTCCACTCGAAGTGCAATTCATCTTTTGGCACACCCTCCGAAAATATAATCATCACATTGTGGTGTTCAACCCTCGCCATCTCAGCAGGTATGAGTACTGATAGAGGGCTGTGGCGATAGGCTGCAAGTAATGTCCCTCGAAGTAGCCGTTCAGGCTGACGCCAGTACTGACGATGCGTTCCAGGATTTCTCGGGTCATGCCCCTGAAACTGATTTGGAAATCGTGTTTCTCCACCTTCATGTTGACAAGTATGGCGGGAAAGGAGTTGACCGCTATAGTCACATTGGGGTTGTGCTCTTCTGCGAGCCTGACCAGACATTTGAAAATCTGCTGTTTGGCTTGGAACATTCTGTTGACCTGTTTCGTGGTGAAGTTGACGCTGTGATTGCAGTAATTGATGTACGCGTTCACCATATTGGCGGCACAGAGGAAATGGAAGATGTCGGCATGCGTCTTCGGTTCGTCAGCCAGCACATTGAGCGCGTCTTCAAGCAGCGTGCGCGTGATTTTCTGATACCAAGGCAGTCCTTGTCGGACATTGTTTTTGTTCTTTTTGTTCTTTTTCTCTTTTTTCGCTTTCTTTTGTTCTTTTACATGAGTGCCATAGAATGGTGGATTGACTGCCACACGCTCTATTCTGTCGAAATGCCAATCGAGGTGTTCGTTGTAGAGGAGGCTCACAAGGGTGAGCATACGCTTCTCCGCGAGTCGTCTCTCCATCGTCTCCATAGGCAGGCTCATCATCCAAGTCCTTGCCGAGACGACACGTGTGCAACCAGAGTCATACCCCACCGTGTTACCGTCTTTCTCGAAGTCTTGGTTGAAGAAGTAGATCACCGTCAGGTTCTTGCAGTTGCCGTCCATCCTTCGTGCCCAATCCATGGCCTCCCTTTTGCTGAAGGCATACATCAGCCATTCGTTGCGGTTGGCATCGGCTCCGAGGACAGAGATGTTGCCGTCCTCTTTGGTGCGGATACTGACAAGCGGTTGCAAGTCTGGTCGATGCACCTCCATGAGTCTGAGCAGGATGTATCGAGCCAACAGATTGTTGATATACGCCGACCTGTTGGCATACAGTCCGGCGTAGTCGTCCTGTTCGAACATGTCAATCACTTGCTGGAAGTAGTCCTCGTGGTCGGGGTAGATGGTTTTGATGTTCTGGTGATTCATCACAACCTTGAACTTGTTGTAGCCCATCAGCAGGTTCGTCCACTTGTCGTTCACCAGTGAAGCAGTCAGTGCGGCGTCGTACACATCATGTCCGATGCAATTGTAGTCATAACTGATGTCGTAGTGGTAGGTGTTCTCCCCGATGTTGACCTCACCGCTTCGTGGCTGTTTGTCGTTCACCAACCCAATAGCCTCGAAAATCTCAAAAGGGACCAAACTGCGCTCCAGTTTTTCCATCATGGTCTTGCGGCTGGCGTGTCCGCTCAACCACTCGTCGTAATTGAAAATGATTCTTTCCATATCTTCTTGATTCTTGTCTGCGTGATGTTGATGGCGTCATGCAGGGATTCAACATTTTTGAACGTCTTGGAGAAGTAAGACGACTCTGTCCATAACCAGAGTTTCGACGGAATGGTTTGGCTCTTCAATGTCAATCCGAAATGAAGTTGGAATTCAAGTTTCTATATATGTGGTACTTTCTTTTTCTGTTTTTTCGCTTGTTAGTCCGTGCAAAAGTACAACAGGACTACGCAACGTATTTGCGTAATAGGGATAAAAATAGATAGTCTTATGTTTTTTTGCGATCACAGGATAGTGGTTTCCTCACGGACCGAATGTTTGGGCCTGCGTTCTTTTCTATTGCTTACCAAGCCAAAGTTCACCGCCATCTCATGCAGTGGAAGAAGACGTTTCGTACGTCCAAGCTCACTCATTTCGAAAGTAATTCGAAAACAGTTCATAAAAAACTTAGTCCTCGAACGGTAGTTTCTTGGTTATTCCGGAAAAAAGTTGTATATTTGTCATCACAATTTAATTTGTGATTCTCTCAATTTTGCACTTTCTCAGGGTGGTAGAGGGAATATTTATGATCACATGCAAAAGTACGAAAATCTATCATAATACCAATCAATGAGTTATTAATAATCAATATTAACGGCAGTCCCTGTTCTATGGGAATTTGAAATCATATTAACTTGTCTCATTATAACGAGACGCTAATGAATAAACTAATATGCAGAAGACAACAACATCTTATATGTCGTTCGAAGAAGAACTTTTAGTTGCTGTATATCACAACAACGTAGAGAAGGTGAAATGGCTTATAGGCATGAACTATTTCAAGCCATCTATGATCACGGAACCCATAGACTTCGGTAAGGTATCTACTCCTCTCTATTGGCTAACGATATGCTATCATTATATGCTCAGGTATGAGGAATATGATGGTGTGCGTAAATCTGTTGATGATATGCTTGCTCTTTGGAAAGAACGTTTCCATCTGGATACAGACGAAATTGTTGATCTTAAGAAATCTTACAAAGTGGACAAGATGCCACCAATCATTAAAGATGGTGACAAGTGGTGGATGGGGCACTTGACCCTTGAGGACTTTCTTAAATCAGGAGCGAGGAATGTTGACTACAATCTTTACAAGGCTGTCAACGCTTATGACGTGAAAGAAGTGGTTCGTCAGCTTCAATTAGGTGGAATACCTGATGCAAAAGTAATTGACAAAGATGGTAATATACGATCCACTATATCCATGTTCCGTTATTGGAAACAAAATCGCGATTATTATTTGTGGGGTGAGGAAAAGGTTGTTGAAAGGAGTAAGGTAGAAAGTCTTATACGCGAGGGCCTTGAAGAAATGATTCTATTCTTAATGGAGAAAAGTATCCGTGAACGAGAATCTTGTCAAGTGGCAACTTTTTCTGGAGATGTAGACATGTTAGGCTTTATTTCTCATCACAACTATGTCCCATCTGATGAAGTCGTTGAAATGATAGACTCTTTCATTATTGAAATAGACAAGCCTGGTGCGGTTTTGACAATTTTTGATGAAGGCAAAGCGTTTGCTCGATGTCATCATCTAAATTATGAGAACTTGTATGAATATTTAATAAGGCAAGTTTTCCAAAAGTCGAAGTACATAGTCATTCGTGTAGGGGGATATTCCTATCGGGTTGCTAATATGGTGCTTTATATGGTTAAGCAGTTACCTGAAGACCGTGTTTATGTTGAATACCTCTCAGAAGGTTCGGCAGAAGAAGAATGGAAGGAAAGAGACCCTCGTGTCAGAATTGTAGACATGGGTAAATACAAGTTCACTTCTGATATGGCAATAGTCAAAGATGCCCTCAATTATGACTTCAAAACATTCGGGAACCATAACGGATCTCATACCATGGTGTATTACTATGTTAACAATATTGACACAGGATGGTATGATAAGGAAGGATAGTTTTTCCCTTTCTATAACAAAGACAGAGGACTGCAAGCCATTTCGGATGTCGTCATGATCAAAGGTTTCATGGATATTGCACCAGCAACTGCTGCTGTCTGTACGTTTACTTTTGATTCAGGGGGAGACATTATCATTGCAGGAAGTTCCATACACAAGGACAAACTGAGCAGAACATCTTCTCAAAGAAAACTCTTTTATGATGCTGGAATAAAATTCCTCGACATTACTGATAAAAGATGTCATGTGATTCAAAGTTTGATGGAAATAAAAACAATTTCCTCGCCGCCTAAATCTATTTGTATCGACTTCGATGGAGTAATACATGATTACTCCAAAGGATGGCAGGGGATAGATGTGTTCGACAAGGTACTTCCTGGTGCCAGTGAGGCGACGAATCAACTGCATGAAGCTGGTTATATGATTATCATCTACACAACGAGAAACGACACACCAGCGCTCAGGGATTTCTTAAGCAAGAATAATATCTATTTCGATTACATCAACCATAACCCCTATCAGCCAAAGGGTTCTGAATTGGGCAAGGTGAAAGCCGATATCTATCTTGATGACAGAGGTGTTTGTTTTAAAGGTAACTGGGAAGATGCACTTCACAAAATATACAACTTCAAGACATGGCACCAGAAATAATAGAACAAAGAGGTTTGAGAATACTTCAAATCTCTGACACTTGATGATTACTTCGAGCTGGATGACGGGATTTGTTCAAGACCTCTGAAAGCCCAATAAATGATGGCAAGGCCAATCAGGTAGGCTAAGAGGTCAATCCACAGGAATCCCTGTCCGAGCATCATGTGACCGATGAACGTGGAACGGAAAGACACCAACCAAGGCCAACGAATCAGTTGTGAGAATTCCACAAGAAAAGAATGCGTCAGGCTAATCAGTGCAACAAGGGGTAGTTCTTTTTTGACCAGTATGATACGCCAAAGGCAAAAGACCATTATGGCCCATAGTGCGTCACCAGTCTCCTCCGAGAGCCAGCTGATGTGTCTGGAATAGAGTCCGATGGGAATCAGAACCATGAGGCCTACCAATGAAATCAGGATCTTTCTTTTCATCTGTTCTGAATTAAATCCAGACAAATGTACTAAAAAAAATTTTCAGCAACTTGGTATCTCTTTCCACATGGAATCAAAGAGCCAGGCGTAGTCCGACAAGGTTATTGTCGCTGTAGTAGGGATCGCTTGAACGGGCACTGTTGCGGCAGTCGTTGTTATATTCGCCCATGCCTCCTCCTCGCATGACGCGATCACCACCTCGTTCCGCTCCCTTGGGATTCACTTGTGGTTGTTCACTATATTCACCGTAGCGGTCCTGACACCATTCCCACACATTGCCCGTCATGTCGTACAGACCGAGTTCATTAGGTTTCATCATGGCTACTGGATGTGTCTGCTCATCACCGTTGTATTCATACCACGCCACCTCATCGATGATATCGCTTCCCGAGAACTTGTACCCTTTGCTCAGGTTTCCGCCTCGCGCCGCAAACTCCCATTCCGCCTCAGTGGGCAGCCGGAAGGACTTTCCAGTCAGTTCGTTGAGTTTCTCGAGGAATTCCTGGCAGTCGTCCCAGCTGACATGGTCAACGGGCAGAAAATCGACATTCCTATAGTGCGAGGGATTCTTGCCCATGACTGCAGTCCATAGCTCCTGTGTCACCTCCGTCTCCCCAATCATAAAACTGTCCAAAGTGACTTGATGTGCAGGATACTCATCGTCGGAAGCATGCGCCATCTCCATCAGAGTTCCACCCATCATGAAGGTTCCCCCTGTCACAGGTATCATGCGGAAAACGACTCCGCAGACATTGAACTCGACAGGTGTTCCGACCGCATTGTTGCTGGTCGGTTGTGCTGATTGCATTGTTTGAGACTGTGGAGCGGCTGTTCCATCCGTTGGTTGTCCGCAGTATGGGCAGAAGTGGTCGTTAGCTCCATGCTGTCGTCCACAACTTGGACAAACCACGTTGTTAGTGAACTCTTTACCGCAATTCGAGCAGAATCGGCTCTCGTCGGAAGCTGTGTATCCGCAATAAGAACATATCTTAGCCATAAGTGATCTGTTTTTTTGCAAAAGTACAATAAAAAATCCACAAAAGAAGGACTTTAATCGATTTCATGTTGAGAAATAGTGTATATTTGCATATCAAACCTATCGAATAAACAAACAGTTTCAGAGATATCATCTCATCACTTAGGTTTCGGAAATTATAAAATGAAGTTAAAGAGGGAGTTAATATAAGCATGATGAAAGTTTATCCTAACGCAAAGCTCAATATCGGGCTGAATATAGTGGAGCGAAGGCCAGACGGGTACCACAACATCGAGACCATCTTCTACCCCATCGGCCTACACGACACCATCGAGATGGAAATCACTGAAGACAGTGATGTTCCTTGCATGCTTCAAATCGACGGCAACCCCATCGAGGGAGAGGTGGAAGACAATTTGGTGGTGAAGGCCTACCGTATCATCGCCAATTACTTTACCCTACCCCATGTGAGTATCCGTCTCGACAAACGGGTACCTACAGGTGCGGGCTTGGGCGGTGGTTCTGCAGACGCGGCCTATACCCTCCGTCTACTGAACGACTGTTGCCACCTGGGACTCACAACGGATCAGTTGGAGGACTATGCTGTCCGCCTTGGCGCAGACTGTCCTTTCTTCATTCGCAACATCCCTGTGTTCGCCACAGGCATCGGCAATGTGTTCTCACCCGTTAGTCTATCGTTGCGAGGCAAGTATCTGGTTCTTGTCAAACCCGATGTCTTTGTGTCCACCCGCGATGCCTATGCCGCAGTTAAGCCACAACGTCCATCCACATCCTTACCTCAACTCACCGCCATGCCTATAGACCAATGGCGTGACCGCGTGGTCAATGACTTCGAGGCCAGTGTCTTCCCCAAATTCCCGGAAATCAAGGCTATCAAGGACCGTCTCTATGACTTAGGTGCAGTATACGCCTCGATGTCAGGCAGCGGTTCCTCCGTATTCGGAATCTTCAACGAGGAGCCACAATTAGCAAGCGATGAGTTCAACGGATGCTTTGTCCACACCGAGGAACTGTAATGGTTGTTTTTACATAAAATTCGTGTATATTTGAAAGTTGGAAATTATTAAAGCAATACTTTAATAAACATTTATATTTCACTAAATATTAGGGTTTTATTATATAGATAATATCTTAGAATAGCAAGGCAGAACTCCAAGTCTGCCTTCTTTTGACTTGGAAATTCCGGACAGTCCTGTCATTATTTTTTCACGATGGTCAGTCCTGTTTGCAAACCGCTTCAACGGATATCATCAACAGCACAAAAAAAGCTTGTGGCGCTTTTACCCATGTCTGAAGCGCTTCCTTCCTTTTCTCCGTGGACACCCCGTTTATGGTCTATAGCACATGGCCTGTATTATGTTTTGTCACTCTTGTAGTCGATTTCAATAGAAAAGCGATTTTTATTTTTGTGTCAAACAGTATAAAAAATGAAACAAGAGGTGGCTTTCCAATCATACGTTTATAAAGTTGTTACGTTATGATAAAATGAAATACGAAAGGATTGATTATTTTTGCTTAAAAATCAACCAAATTCATCAAGACGATTAAAGAATGAAAACACTTAACCTCATGTTCATGCTCGGGTTCCCGCTGGCAGTGACGGCGCAGAACCCCATCATCCACAACCAATTCGCAGCCGATCCTACGGCCCGCGTGTTCAACAACAGAGTATATGTCTATCCCTCCCACGACATTGTGCCGCCTGAAGGTGCACGTCAGGACTGGTTCTGCATGGGCGACTATCATGTCTTCTCATCGGAGAACCTCACCGACTGGGTGGACCACGGCGTGTTCCTTGACCAGAAGGACGTGCAGTGGGGCAATCCCACAGGCTTTTCCATGTGGGCACCCGACTGCGTGGAGAAAAACGGCACATACTATTTTTACTTCCCCAATGGGTCGCGAATCGGCCGTGGCTTCGCTATCGGCGTGGCCACAGCTAAAAGCCCTGAAGGTCCATTCACCTGCGAGCCCGAGCCCATCAAAGGTATCTCGGGCATTGACCCATGTGTGTTGATGGACAACGACGGCCAATCCTACATCTACTGGTCGGGCATGGGTATCCGTGGCGCCAAACTGAAGAGTAATATGAAAGAGGTGGATGGCGAACTGCAGACGATGACAATGCCTCAGCGTCCCGGCGGCAACGCCCCCGAAGGAGCCGCCCCCCGTACATTCACTGTGGCAGGACAAAACATGGAAGGTCTGCCCGATGGTTTCAAGGAAGGTCCGTTTGTCTTCCGTCGTGGCGACTGGTACTATCTCACCTTCCCTTGGGTACGAGGCGACACGAGCAATGGGGCCAACCCGACCGAGACCTTGGCCTACGCCATGTCGAAGAACCCTCTGGGTCCTTGGGATTTCAAGGGCATCATCATGGCAGAGCATGCCAACCATTGCTGGACCAACCACCACAGCATCATCGAGTATAAAGGACAGTGGTATCTCTTCTATCATCACAATGACTTCTCGCCCCGTGACGACAAACGCCGTTCTCCTTGTATCGACAAGATCAGCTTCCGTCCCGACGGCACCATCGTAGAGGTGAAACCCACCATGCGTGGCGTGGGTGTTTCTCCTGCGACCTCCCGTATCGATGTTGACCGCTACAGTGAGGCCAGCAAGGATGTCACTACAGACTATGTGGACACCCTCAACTACTTCCGTGGATTCTATGCTTCGTTGCCTTCCAAGACATCATGGTTGCGCTATGGCGATGTGGATTTCAGCGGTTTAAGTGCCGACGACTACCTGTCTGTCAGTGTCAAGGCCAGTGCCAACACCGAGCTGTTGCTCCATGAGGGCGGGCCCAAGGGCAAGATTATCGCACGTGTCCCCATCACCGTTGTCAGCCAGATGGGCAACTTCCGCCGCGACATGAGCGGGCGCTGGCTCACGCTGACCGCCCCCTTGCAGTACATACCGAAGGGTGTAGCTGACCTGTGTGTCACTGGCGACAGCTTGAGCATCGACTGGGTGCAGTTCAAGAACCGTCGCGACTACTTCACCCCCATCACCTCTCCGACAGCACGGCCAGACGATGAAGGCTTCATCCGCCGGTGGATGCTGCTCGAGCCCATCGACAATCCAGAAGCCAACTCCAACCTGCTTTTCTCCTGGACCTATCTGCAGGACAATCTCCTGAACCCGTCGAAACTTCCAAAGCCATTGCCCGCAATGCCCCGTGACGGACAGAAAGTGAAATACGGCAAACAGTCGCTCATCTGGCATGCCATGGAGAGCAACTCATACAACGTACGCCTATTCCGCTTCGCCGACCTCCTACAGAAAGCCACCTACCGTGTTTGCTTCTGGGCAGTTACCGCCATCGATTGTCCTGAGGATATTCCCAACGTGCGTCTGGCTGCCGGCAGCAACGGCGCTTCGATGTGGTGGATAGAGCCAGCCGAAGGCCGCACAGCCGAGAACGACAATCCAGTGCTGACGCTTGAGAGCGACCGCCGCATGGTGGCCGACGACGGGATGTCGCCCCGCCTGACTTTGAAGAAAGGACGCAACATTATCCGTTGCGCCGTTGTCAACGGCCCTGGCCTGAGCGACTTCTGCGTTCGCTTCGTCGATGAGAAAGGCAATCCTGTAACCAATTTTGAAATCAAGAACTAAGGGGGCCTTCTATAAATTCCCCGTTCACATAATTAAAAATCAATAATGAGAGTTATGAAAAATCTACGCACTATCATATTATTCGCCTTCCACTGCACCCTCTTCACCGCAACCGCTCAGGTAGGCGCCCCCTATATCCACGACCCATCAACCATTGTTGAGTGCGATGGCAAATACTTCACTTTCGGCACCGGTGGTGGCGGTCTGATTTCCGACGACGGCTGGACCTGGCGCTCAGGTGGTGTTCGTCCTGGCGGTGGCGCTGCCCCCGACGCCATGAAGATCGGCAATCGTTACTTGGTGATCTACGGTGCCACAGGTGGTGGTCTGTTCGGCAACCACAACG
This sequence comes from Bacteroidaceae bacterium, assembly GCA_017509605.1. GTDB lineage: Bacteria > Bacteroidota > Bacteroidia > Bacteroidales > Bacteroidaceae > RUG11857. The sequence continues at coordinate 49,732 of JAFWPH010000071.1, forward strand.
GCCGCATCTTGACGATGTGGAACAATACCCTCGACCCCGAATCACCTAATTTCAAGTACACCGAAGCCATCGAGGTGGCAAGCAGTGACGGCATGGAAGACTGTGACGCCATCGACCCCTCTTTGTTGCTCGACCCGACGACAGGTCGTCTGTGGGCAACCTACGGTACCTATTGGGGCAGCATCCGCCTCATCGAACTTGACCCGAAGACGGGAGAGCGCGTGAAAGGCAACGTGGAGCAAGACGTCGCCATCGACTGCGAGGCCACCGACCTCATCTACCGTGATGGCTGGTACTATCTGCTGGGCACCCACGGCACCTGCTGTGACGGTGTGAACTCCACCTACAACATCATCGTCGGACGTTCCAAGAGTGTCACAGGTCCTTACTACGACAATGTGGGCCGTGATATGCTGAAAGGTGGCGGTCGTATGGTGATCAACGCTGGCGACCGTGTCACTGGCCCCGGCCATTTCGGACGTACTGTCATAGACGAGGGTGTTGAGATCATGTCGTGTCACTACGAGGCAGACTTCGACATGAGCGGGCGCAGCGTGCTGGGCATCCGTCCATTGCTGTGGAAGAACGGCTGGCCATACGCTGGTGACCGTTTCCACGACGGTACCTACGAGATTGAGTCTGAGCGCCGTGGCTACAGCCTTGAGTTGGGTGTCAACTTCGTGCGCATCGAGCAACAGCGTCAGGGTGGCTTCAGACGTGTTGATCCCAACGAGCCCGTGAAACCCATTCCCGACCAGCAACTTGCCGACGTGGTCAGCACTTGGCCAACAGGCGAGATTGCCGTGCGCTGCAGCGACTACATGTTCCGTCCGCACCAGCACTGGACCATCAGCGCAGTACCTGAGGCTGGAGGCTTCCTTGGAGGTCCCTACTGCAAAATCACAATCGCCGGCACCGACCGCGCGTTGGCAGCCACCGAGAACCTTGAGCTGACCACAGTTCCTCAGTTCAACGGCAGTGACGAGCAGTTGTGGCGCATCGAGCAACTCATTGACGGTACTTACCGCATCATGCCCAAGCGCATCCCCGGGCAGAAGGCTATCAACACCAAATATGTGATTTACTCTGCAGGTGACAGCACCCCCACCCTCGCTGAATACGACTTCAACAGCGACAACAGCAAGTGGAACCTGAAACGGAGATAAAAGACTAAACCAACTGTTCTGTTAAATAACCTACATCATGAACTTTATTAAGAGAAACAGCATCCTTTTCGTCATGCTTCTTTCAAGTCTGGTGCTTGTATCTTGCGGCAGTGACGACGATGAAATCGATGAAGCAAAATCTATCGTAGGTGTATGGGTAAGCGATCCCGTGCAAGTGTTGGATGGCGAATACGTCTCCGAGGCCACTGCCTATTTGTGGTTCAGGCCTGACGGAACATTTGTCGAAGTGGATGTCATCTCGGGAGATGAGCGGACCTACTATGAACTGTCTGAGACTGGCAAGTGGTCTGTGGAAAACGACAAGTTGACCTTCACGACCAACTTCGATCCTACAATTCAGAAAGACTATGACACCACGACCTTTATCTATAGGATTACGGGCAACACCATGAAAGTGACATACACTTCCGAAGGCGAAACGGGAACAATCACGTTGCACAAATCCACTGAAGAGAAGATGCAGCAAATCATCTCTAAAGCAAGAAAGAAATAGGTCATGTGCGACAAAATAAAAGGAGTTAAGGTGTGGCTACACCTTAACTCCTTTTATTTTATGTGTATTCGACGAATTATTCACAAAGAAGTCGCCTACGGCGAGAAATCTGACTCTAATCACTTCGTCTAAATTGCTCTAAACAATCAGATCAGCTCTTGCTTCACTTTCATAGAACTGACGTTAAACACCTCAGAAACAGTCTTTAAGATAATCATCACAGAAAACGAAGAAAAATATTCTAAAAAGGCTATATTATTTTAACAAATTTAGAAGAATCACAATGCTTTATTATTAAAATTAGTGATATTTTCCGAAATTATATTGATATTTGGACAATATTTCTAAGTGTTATAATTTTGCACCGAAAAAAATGGACAAAATGAAGAAACAGACCATTGCGATACATACTCCTTATGTAAGGCCAGATGCATACGGTGCTTTGGCTGTACCTGTTTACAATAATGTGGCTTTTGAGTTTCATGATGCCAAGACTATGAGCGATGCATTTTGCAACAGAATCAAGGCACCCGACTATGCCAGAATGGAGAACCCCACTGTGACCAACTTCGAACAGCGGGTGAAATCATTGACAGGTGCAACCCATGTGACTGCATTCAACTCAGGAATGGCAGCCATCAGCAATGCACTGTTAGCCGTCAGTGCACAAGGCAAGAACATCGTCACGTCGCGTCACCTGTTTGGAAACACCTTGGCGCTCATTAGCAATACACTGTTGCGTTTTGGTGTGAAACCCCGATTGCGCGATTTGACCAATTTGGAGGCAGTCGATGCAGCCATAGACGAACAGACCTGTTGCGTCTTTCTTGAGATAGTGACCAATCCTCAATTGGAGGTCGCCGACTTGAAAAGCATCGCAGAGATCGCCCATAGGAAGAATGTTCCCGTGATAGCCGACTCCACTGTTATACCCTTTACTGAAACATCGCTGAAAGACTTGAATATTGACATAGAGGTTGTGTCGAGCACAAAGTATATCTCTGGTGGCGGGACTTCGTTGGGTGGTTTGATTATTGACTACGGCACATTTCCTCAAATCAACCAGCGAGTGAAGTATGAGTTGTTGGTAAACTTTGGCGCATATATGACCCCTCAGGTGGCCTACCAACAAACCTTGGGGCTGGAAACCCTCGACGTTCGTTATCAGCGTCAAGCCTCCAATGCACTTTGGCTCGCGGAAGAATTGCGCCAACTGTCAGCAATAAACCATGTGAACTATGTGGGACTTAAAGACAACCCCTATTACACACTGGCACAGCAGCAGTTCGGTCGAACAGCCGGTGCCATCATTACCATCGACCTGAACTCAAAAGAAGATTGCTTCACCTTCCTCGACCATCTGAGACTCATCCACCGCGCCACTAATCTTTTCGACAGTCGCACACTTGCCATTCATCCTGCCAGCACCATCTTCGGGCTGTTTCCTGAACGGCAACTTGAACAAATAGATGTTCGACAAACCACAGTTCGTCTCTCCATAGGCCTGGAAGCACCCGAGGATCTTCTGGAAGATATCAAGCAAGCATTACAAGTTCTATGAAATCGACGTATCTTTATAAGAAAACAAACGTTTAATAATCAATAATATGGCACAAATAGCACATAGTCTGATTGAAATCATCGGCAACACACCGCTATTGGAGTTATCGGGGACAAAAAGGGAACTGAGGCTAAAGGCGAAACTAATTGCCAAGTTGGAATATCTGAATCCTGCCCGAAGTGTGAAAGACCGCGTAGCGCTTGCTCTTATCGAGCGAGCAGAACGTAAGGGCCTGATAGACTCCAATACCACTATTATCGAGCCGACGAGCGGGAATACAGGAATCGGTCTGGCTTTCATCGCCGCCATTCGAGGTTACCGTCTCATCTTGACAATGCCCGATGCGATGAGCATAGAGCGCCGCACACTACTCAAGTCGCTTGGAGCTGAACTGGTTCTTACCCCAGCATACGAGGGTATGGCAGGTGCCATCCGCAAAGCTCAGGAACTGAAAGACGAAATCGGTAACGCCTACATTCCACAACAGTTTGATAACCCTGCCAATCCCGAGGTGCACCGACTGACCACAGCAGAAGAGATCTGGCGTGACACAGACGGAAAGGTTGACATCTTCGTTGCGGGTATAGGTACCGGCGGAACAATTACTGGCGTTGGACAGGTGCTAAAGCTATACAACAAGCAAGTAAAAGTTGTGGGAGTGGAGCCATACACATCATCCGTACTTAGCGGTGAGCGTCCCGGTCCTCACAAGATTCAAGGCATCGGCGCGGGGTTCCTGCCCAAAGTGCTCAACACGACGATTTATGATGAAATCATTCGCATCAAGGACGATGAAGCCTTTGCCGCCGGAAGGTTGTTGGCCACAAAAGACGGTGTCTTAACGGGTATTTCCAGTGGAGCCGCCGCAGCCGCAGCTATCAAAATAGCAAGAAGGCCCGAGAACGAGGGCAAACGTATTGTGGTATTGCTGCCCGACACAGGCGAACGCTATTTGAGTACACAATTGTATAATTTCAACAATGAATGACTATGGCAGAGACAAAGAAACTCAGCATCATCGCCTTCAGTGGTGATTTCGACAAACTGACTGCAGTTTTAACGCTTGGAACGGGGGCTGCTGCCGTTGGATATGAAGTGAATATCTTCTTCACCTTCTGGGGGCTTGACGCCATCAAACGGAAGCAGGGTCGTGCTTTTGTTGGTGGTAATTGGCTGACGAAGTTTTTCGGCTTCATGATGGGCGGTCTGCACGTCACACCAACAAGTCGCTTTAACTTTCTCGGTGCCGGACCGAAGATTTTCCGCCACTTGATGCGTAAGAACAATGTGGCGACCCTTGAAGAGCTGGTGGAAGCAGCTAAGGCACTCGGTATCAATTTATATGCGTGCGAGATGGCAATGCATGTTCTGGGTTTGAAGAAAGAAGATTTTATTCCCGAGGTCAAGGACGTACTCGGCGTAGCGTCGTTTCTGAACCTCAGCGAAGGAGGACAGACACTATTTATCTAAAATAAAGAAAGACTATGGCAACAAAAACATTAGACATCACGAAGGAACACTGCCCGATGACCTTTGTAAAGACCAAGATTGAACTATCGAAGTTACAACCGGGCGACATACTGGAAGTGCTTCTTACAGAGGGAGAGCCTCTTGACAATGTACCTCGTAACGCCACAGAGCAAGGATACAACGTGCTTTCGGTAGAACATGTGGAAGGAGCCACACACAAAGTAATAATCAAGAAATAATGTATAACCAAGGAGAATAGATCATTGTCTGATTGTTCATATAATGTCCAACAATTCAGGCAACTTCTTCCAACTCCCAAAAACAAGTAAACAAATGTCAGATTCTAATCTTCAGCGCAGTGTGACTACTGCTACCGCCAGAAGACTGGCGACAACTACCAAGACAGCCCCACAGATGGGCTCCATCACTCCAAGACTGTTGTTGAAACTGCTTCCATGGGTGCAGGTTAGTGGCGGCACATTCCGTGTCAACCGCACAAAAGTAGAACTCCGCAAAAGCGAGCGATTGCCCATCCAGTACCTGAATGGCCAGCCCTCGTTCTCAGCCAAAAGTCTGAAAGCCATTCCTCTGTTCTCTGAGTTTGAGGATGAGATAGTGGATCGTCTTGCCCGTTCATTTGAAACGAAGGAAGTGGAGATAGGACAATTGTTTGTCGAGGAAGGAAAAGACAAGCAAAAGTTCTTCATTGTAGCTAACGGTCAGGCAGAGGTAATCAGTAAGGGGCCTCATGGTGAAGAACTCCGTATCGCGTTGCTGGGCGATGGCGAATACTTCGGTGAAACCGACCTACTGGATGACGCTGCTTCAACGGTATCTGTTAGGGCAATTACACCTACAGTGTTTCTCGGTCTGAAATTGAATGAGTTGGAAACTTTCATCAAGGAGGTACCCGATTTTCGGGAGACATTCAACAAAGCAGTTGACAAGCAACTGAGATTGAAAGCCACTGTCAACGACCATGGAGAGAAGCATATCGACCTTGTGTCGGGTCATGAAGAAGACAACATCATCCCCGAGACCTATATAGATTACGAGGAGCAACCCACAGAATACTCCCTGAACACACTGCAGACAGTGGTGCGTGTGCATACCCGCGTTTCCGACCTTTACAACAACCCCTACAATCAGTTGGAAGAGCAGTTGCGCTTGTCCATCGAGAGTATAAAAGAACGTCAGGAGTGGGAGTTAATCAACAACAAGCAGTTCGGTTTGTTGGCAGCAGCCAACCCCGCCTACCGCATCACCACCCGCTATGGTTCGCCCACCCCAGACGACCTTGACGAACTGCTGTCTTTGGTATGGAAAGAACCAGCCTTCTTTATTGCCCATCCACGAGCCATCGCTGCCTTCGAGCGCGAATGTACTTGGCGAGGTGTTCCGCCTGTGACAACTGACCTCTTCGGCACAAAGGTCATTCTGTGGCGCGGTGTCCCCATTATCCCAAGCGACAAAGTGGAAGTGGAAGGACAGTACTTGACGGGCCGCGGTGTAGGCACCACAAAAATCATCCTCGTCCGTGTAGGAGAAAAGAACCAGGGTGTCATTGGTCTGCACCAAAGTGGCATACCAGGAGAGATTGCACCTTCGATGAGCGCCCGTCTGATGGGCCTTGACAAGTTCGGTGTGGCTTCTTATCTGCTTACGAAATACTTCTCGCTCGCCACACTCACCGACGATGCCATCGCCGTTCTAGAGAACGTGGAAGTAGGTTATTATCATGACTATCAGCACAGAAATAAAGTAGAGAAATAAATGATAGGACTTCAGAACATCAATGGTTACGGTATAGAAGACGGTACCCTGTCATTGCTGAAGGAAATCGCTCAAAAGTACTGCCCTGAAGAGGTTCAAGAACTACGAAAGGATATCATACCTGATGAGATTCTTCATCTCGACCATATCAAAGTTGACTTCGACCAACTTCTGACGGGCGGTAGCAGTTATAGCGATTTACCATACATCGGTGACAAGGAACCCCATACAACGACCATTCCTAACGAGAACGGTTTCGGTATCGGCATTCCTGAGACTCAGAAGTTGAGGGACTTCAATTATGAAGAGACTGATACCCTATCGTCGGAAGAAATCAAACGCGACTTTCCAATTCTGCAACAGAAAGTGAATGGTCACGACCTCGTATGGCTTGATAATGGCGCAACAACTCAGAAGCCTAACCAAGTGATCGACAAGATATCAGACTATTACCGTACGTACAACTCGAACATCCACCGTGGGGCACACACACTGGCTGCTCGTGCGACCGATGCCTACGAAGAGGCGCGAGAGAAGGTGCAACGATTCATCAACGCAGCAACCAGTGAAGAGATTATCTTCGTGCGCGGCACCACTGAAGGAATTAACCTCGTCGCGCAGTCCTATGGGCGTCAGTTCTTGACGCCAGGTGATGATGTTATCGTCTCGGAGTTGGACCACCATGCCAACATCGTTCCATGGCAACGTGTCTGCCAGGAACGTGGAGCAACCCTTCGAGCCATCCCGACAGACAAGAACGGCGACCTTATCCTTTCTGAATTGGAAAGGCTTATCACGCCTCGGACTCGCTTTGTCTCTGTAGGTCATGTGAACAATACCTTTGGCACCATCAACGATGTACAACGTATCATCGACATTGCCCACTCACACCATATTCCAGTGTTGATAGACGGTGCTCAGTCCATTGCTCATACCTCTGTAGATGTTCAGCGATTAGGAGCGGACTTCTTTGTGTTCAGCGGGCATAAGATTTACGGGCCAAATGGCATTGGTGTGGTTTATGGCCGCAAGGAACTGTTAGACAAAATGCAACCTTGGCAAGGTGGTGGAAATATGATTAAGGATGTCACCATTGAGCGAACGGTATATAATGTGCCTCCAGCACGTTTCGAGGCAGGTACGCCAAACGTAGCAGATGCCATTGGGTTGGGTGCTGCGCTCGATTATGTAAGTCACATCGGAATTCGCAACATTGAGCACCATGAGCACCAACTGACAGAATATGCCCGTGAGCAATTGGGCCATATTCCGGGTCTCACACTCATCGGTAATCCGAAACAGCGCGTGTCGGTTGTGAGTTTCGTACTCGATGGCATTCCCGTTCCCGAAGTGGGTACATTACTCGACAAGGAGGGTATAGCAGTACGTGCCGGCCATCATTGTGCGCAACCGGCGCTGCGTGCTCTTGGTTATGAAATGAGCGTCCGTCCAACCTTTGCACTCTATAATACCAAAGAAGACGTGGACAAATTAGTAATTGCAGTAAAAAAGATTATTGGAAGATAAACGTATGGCAAAAATCACAGTTAACGGAGAGGTACAGGAAGTGTCGCTACCTCTCAGTCTCACAGAACTCATCAAGCAGAACGACGTACAGCAACCCGACATGGTCAGCGTGCAGGTCAACGATGACTTCGTGGACCGTACCGAGTGGGATGGCCTTCAAATCAAAGAAGGTGATTCCGTCGATTTCCTGTATTTCATGGGTGGAGGAAGCTTATAGAAAACCACAAACAAGTAAATCATCATGATAGACTTTACCGAAGAACAGATACAGCGTTATTCACGTCACATTCTGTTGAAGGATGTCGGTGTGGAAGGTCAGGAAAAAATCATGCAAGCCAAAGTGCTGGTAGTAGGTGCAGGTGGACTGGGTGCGCCTGTATCGCTCTACCTTGCCGCGGCAGGCATTGGCACCATAGGAGTGGTTGACGCCGACGTGGTGGATCTCTCCAACCTTCAACGCCAAGTGATTCATTTCACGAAAGACGTGGGTCGTCCGAAAGTGGAAAGCGCCAAAGAAAAAATCCAGGCCATCAACCCTGAGGTGAAGGTAAACACCTACTATGAATTCCTCGATTCATCAAATGCGCTCGACATCATCAAGGAGTATGACTTCATTGTAGATGGTACGGACAATTTTCCAGTGAAGTTTCTCATCAACGACGCTTGCGTGATGGCAGGCAAGCCCTTCTCCCACGGTGGAATCCTGCGCTTCAATGGCCAGACCTTTACCCACCTTCCAGGAACAGCCTGTTACCGATGCATGTTCAAGGAACCACCACCAACTGGAGCTGTCCCCACCTGTAGTCAGGCCGGTGTACTGGGTGCCATTGCAGGTATGCTTGGTACCATACAAGCCGCAGAAACACTCAAGTATTTCACGGGAATAGGTGAACTGTTAACCAATAGGCTTCTCACCTTCGATGCCAAGACGATGCTGTTTAGAACTGTCCATGTCAAGCAACGAGAAACGTGCGCCATCTGTGGCAACGCTCCAACTATCCACCATTTGATAGATTACGAGCAAGCAACGTGTGACCTCAAAAATCATTGAACGATGAAGATACCACAAGAAATCATCGATGAATTAATCAATCAAGCCCAGCAGGATGCCCCGAACGAATCCTGTGGCTACCTGCTGGGACTTCTTTCCTCTAATGATGAGGATGGAGAGGCCATGGTGACGGAGAATTACTGGATGGAAAATATCGACCATTCATCCGAGCATTTCTCCTTTGCTCCGAAAGACCAGTTTGCAGCATTGAAATACGCCCGTTCGAAAGGTTTGAAAATCCTGGCCAACTGGCACAGTCATCCTGCCTCGCCCTCACGCCCGTCACAAGAGGATCTCCGTCTGGCCAATGACCCAAGCATCCGTTATGCCATCCTTTCACTACACAATGGCATTCACCTCAACTCCTTCCGTATCATCAATGGAGAAGTTGTAGATAAGGAAGTACATCTATAAATGAAAAATACTCTTGATGCAGTTCTTCTTTCTGCATCAAGAGTATTTTTCAAGGTGTTTCCATTTGCGCTAATTTCTCATCCGCGTCGTTTCCAGAACCAGGAGGTGAGGTCGGTGCGGGAGTTGTCGGCGTTGATGCGATAGAGGCGTTGGTTGGTTGTCGGACTGTTGAGCGGTCCCTTGACCTTGATGTAGGGTCCCACCTTCACGTAATCATAGTATTTGTGGTCTATCAGTTCTTCTGATGGTTGCTGACGCCCCGAATACCATGCTGTGCGGAGGGAAGGATAGGCCGAGCGGATATACGCCGCCAGTTCAGCCACCTCTTGCGGTTCGCCATCACCACCCATCAGGCAGACACATGTGATGGCATCCTTGTAGGGAGCAAGGATGTCATCTATTGCTTTTCTATCGAGCACAAATCCTGTATCTGCCTGCAAATAAGGGCTATGGCATCCTTCGCAGTGGATGGGGCAGTTGGAGATGTTGACGGCCATCGTCACTTCATCAGGAATCTCCTGGAAGACGATGGCCGTATCTACATATTTCATCTGTTCGTGTTTTTACAGAAGGTCGGATCCAGTCTCTACTTAGCTTCCTGCTGAGCCAGTTCCTCCACCTCGTTGCCGAGCTTCATCTTGCGCACGTTGCCGTAGTAGCGGCGTGCAGCCTCCTGCTGGCGCGGCATGGAGAAGTTGCTGACGCGCTTGAGGTAACCGATGATACGGGTGAGATAGTCGAGGTTGGTGCTCTTGCACTCAGGGCACTCCTTGAGATAGCGCTTGTCGATATGTCCGCAGTCGTTGCAGACAGTGTTGGGGATGTTGAAAGTGAAATAGTTGCATCCTTCAATGGCTGCGATGTGGAGCATCTGCTTGTACTGCTCCTTGGAGAGGTGCTCGTCAAGGTTGCAGTGGAGCGCGGAGCCACCTGTGAGGTGCTGGATATAGTGACGTCCGTGGAGGCGGAATTTGTCGATGACGTTGGTGTTGGGATCCTCCACCTTGTAGAAATAGCTGTTGTAGCAGTCGCGTGGCACGAAGTAGCCGTCCTGACGGTCCCACTTGGCGTGTTTCACACCCACGTTCTCAGCTGGAATCATCTCGCAGTTGAAGAGTACATCCTTGGTACGATACTTCTTGTTGTACTCCTCGATGGTGCCGAGGATATTCTGCACGAAGACGCGGTACTGTGGGTTGTCGCTGATCTCAATACCCAGTGACTCAGCAGCCTCGACCAATCCGTTGACACCCACGGTGAGGTACTGGCGAGCGATGTTGATATAGCCAGCGTCGAAGAGTGGGAGCATACCACGGTTCATCAGTTCCTTGAGGTTCTCGTTATAGGCCAGTTGCACTTTGTGCACAAGGTCGGTCACCTCAGCGAGTTTCTCCTCGTAGGGTATGCCGCGGCGAGTGGCGTATTGCACCACGCGGTTGAGGTTGATGGTCAGCACGCTCTTTGAACCGGTGCTGACACCACCTGCGCCGAGGGTGTAGCTGAAGCCGTTGTCCTGAATCTCGTTGCGCAGACGGCAGCAGCTGCTGAGTGAGTCAGCGTTGTCGCTCATGTAGGTGAAGAAGCTGTGTCCCTCTGCATACATCTCTGCAGTGAGGTCGCCATACTCCTTGTCTCTAGGATGTCCGTTCTCGGTAAGCAGTGCCATGGTCTCCACGGGGAAGGTGAGCACAGTCTTGAGGCGCTCAGCGTTGAACCACTTCATGAAGCGTTTCTGAAGGAAGTTCACGCCATCCCAGTCGGGCTGACTGCCATCGGGGAAGTAGAAGTTGCCGAAGAGGCTTTCGAAATAGAACTTATCGTAGTATGAGATGTTCCAGAACACAGCCTGGAAGTTGCGTGCTCCTGTGGGCTGGTTGATGGAATACACCACTTGCTCGAAACAGTCAGTAATGACCTTGTCGATGGTGCGCTGCTTGATGGAGAGATCCACGATTTGGTCAGTGCGCTTGTAGTAGTCCTTGCCGTATTCCTTACCGATGAAGTAGTTCATGTACATGAGGAACTCAGGAGTGGCGCAAGCGCCGCTGAGCATGCTCGACACAATGAAGACCATGTTGACGAAACCACCGCAGAAGGACTTGAGGTTGGTAGGTGCAGTGCTATTGCCACCGATGCTCTTGGTTCCTCCGAGCAGCCATGGGTACATGGTGATGGATGCGCAGTAGTTGGCAAGTGATGTCTCGTCGTTCTTATAGATGAAGTGGTTGTTGAGCAAGTACATGTACTTGTCGGCCAATTCACTGCCATACATCGCCTTGATGCGGTCGCAGAGCAAGCGGCGGTTAAGGCGGATGAAGTTCGACTTGGGCAGTTCGCCGATGAGTGTGGCAATGTTCTTCTTCTCCACATTGGCATTGGCGTCATACTTGCTTCCCGTGGCAGCATTCACGGAGTTGCAGTAGTCCATGAGGAAGTGGAGTTTGTCGAGCACCTCACGGTCTTCCTTGTGGTGCTCACGGTAGATCATGAAGGCTTTGGCCACACTGTAGTAGTGCTCCTTCATCAATGCGATCTCCACCTGGTTCTGGATGTCCTCCACACTCATTCCGTGGCAGAAAGTGAGGTGTGAGAAGACGTCGTCCACCTCGTTCTCCACGTACTGGTAGCCCTGTGAATGGAAAGCCTTTCTGATGGCTCCCTTGATTTTCTCCGCTTTGAATGGCACCTGTGTGCCGTCGCGCTTGGTGATAAGAAATGAATCGTAGTACATATTCAATAATCCCTCCGGTTGTTTGTATATGTTATAGGTTAGAAATAATAAATCCTGTTCGAAAAGGGCCAAATTACCCCCTATTGTGTGCTTGACGTTTTTGGGAAAAGGCGAAACTCTCCCCTACTCTTTTCTCTGTTTTTCGGTGAGGGGCGGAAGCCCCTGTCAGTCGTTACGTTTTTCTTGAAATTGTCTTCCTTGATATATTGTCGTCCATGTCCTTATTTCCCGAGGCATGAAACGGCTGGTTGTCATGGCAGGTCTTCTGACTCCTCTCCCACTTCGGAATGTCTTCCCATCGTTTATCATCGACAGTGACGTGTTATTCCGGGGTAAAAACGAGAGATACAGCAGCGGGTACTGTTGCCGGCTCTCACGGCATTCCCTTTTCATCGGTACGAACCACGACGATGCAAAGTTATAAAGATTATCAGAAAGAGCAAACTTTTTCAAAGAAAAATTTCGAAAAAATTTTCTTTTGGGAAACTTTTGATATATATCAAAATTGTTAAATAGCTGATTATGTATGACTTACAATTTTAAAACGGAATACTTTTCAGATTATACAAATCATACAATTAATCAAACACAACAGTCAGTGATGACTATAGGAAGAAAAATACCGACAACTCACTAAGGTTTGTAGATTTTTCTGGACGCACCGTTTGACATGCGTATGATGTTGATGCCATGAGAGAGTTCCGACATTCTTTGTCCGTTCACATTATATATTGCTTCTACCGCAGAATCCATAGTATCGTTTGTGGGATTGTCTGGAAGGATATCGTTGATGCCAGAAGAAGATTCACGTGAGAGTTGGAAATTCTGTTTCACGCCAGCACCTACATTCTGCATTTCGAACGAGATGAGGATGCGTCCGCTATAATTCTCGGGCTTATGTTCAGCCACATTGATGATGAAGTTATTGAAGTCTTCCACCTGTATAATGGTATCCGGTTTTTTCTTCGTTCCCCATGGCATCGTGGTGGTACGCACGGTTGAGTACAGTCCACCATGATAGAGTACAGAGTAGCAGTATTGTCCTTCTTTGTTTTGATAATCCAATCGTATATTCATGGTAGAATTGGCGTTGATGCGTTGCACATTACCATCTCCTACTCCCGCCACTTTCACGAAGTTGGGCAATCTCTCCACCTCTATGCCAACCAGAGCCCTACCCGATGTCTCTTTATTGGATGAAAGTCGCAATGTCCAAGTCTTAGGATCGAAAAGGGCATAGGACGCGTCGTTTGTACGCTTCGGAAACCATTGGTGCGTGTGTACAATGGTTCCCAATTTCACTTGCGGGAAGAGTGTGGGAGCATTGTCAGCGACGATTCTGATGAAGCAAACTCCCTTGTTTCGTACGACATCTTTCAGTTCCACACGCTGGTTTGCTATCTCCACACGCTCAGAACGGCTTGCTTCCAATGTGCCTTTCTTCGTCTCATACCAACTGTTGTGTTCCTCGTCGATATGATACACTTCGATTGTTCCCGTCTCAAAGGGGATATTGTCGATTGTGAAAGCCAACTGCCGTTCACTCGATGCAGTGTTCCAAACTACGGCAGTCACGCAGTCATCGGATGCTGACGCCATGCCTTTAATGGTTCCGCTGTTGATGGTCAACGAGCGACGGTCTGCCGGCATCATGCCATAGAGTTTGAAGGCATTGAAAAGCGCCTTTCTTGACCCACTGTCACGGTCGATGAGTCCGAGTTTGTCGCCGACAAAGAATCCCGGGTCAATATACTGTGCCCAGTTGACATAGGTGAGGTCGGGGCAATCCAAGAATCCAGGTAGCGCATTGAAAAAGGTCATGGCGGCCTCAGCTCGCTCCACAGGTCCATCAGCCTGATACTCAGCAGCAGGGTAAGGTGAGTATTCGGTCAGCAGCATCTCCGCTTCATTTCTACCAAGAGACGTCAAAGCGCTGCGCATGCCATCCAACTGCCATGCATAATCTGCTCCATAAGCATGTCCGGACAGGAAGTCGAGAGGCAGGTTCTTAGCCTTGGCCCGATCAACTAATGATTGATGCCACCAATTGAAAGCGCCGGCAGGTCCCCCCACCTTGATGTCGGCAAAACCTTTTCGTACAGCAGGCGCAGCCGTCTCATAGATATTGAGGTAATCATCAACGGTTCCGGTGAAGAAGCCGTCCTTCAGGTCAGGTTCGTTCCATACCTCAACATAACTGTTGTCATAGTTCTTGTCCTTCCATTCCTTAGCGAACCTTTCATTGATAATGGCCCAGGTGTCAAAATTTGTGGGAGGGTCCATGAATCCGCTCCATTCCGTCGGCCGACTCTGGAGAATGGTGGGTGTGTAGCCATGTGAGATGACGAGCACAGGAGAGTATTTCTGGACCTGAGACAGCAGATAATCAATTTGTCCCAAGGAATAGGCTGGTCGTTGGGCATTACCCACGACACAGGGTTGACCGTACAAGTCGTCCTTGCCACAAGCCATCTCATATCGCATAGAACGCACCTCAAGTTCATCCAATTTGGGAAGGTCACGGTCGAGCCATGCCTTCGACACGAGTGGTGTCTGATAGAGTCCGATTTTCTTGACCAGTGGATGTTCTTCCCACTGTGCGCAATTCATGTGTATAGTAACCTGGCTGACGGCTGACTGCACCATGATGAGCAATACGGAGCCAAATGTAAGTAATCTTTTCATCTTCAACTCGTTAATTATAATAGGTTTACAACTTATAAATACCGATTATATTTGGCAACTCTCAAATAAAGACTATACGGTTTAGCACCGAGATGGTTGACTTGCAACAGTCCTTTTAAATGGTAATTGGAGACGGGGTGGCACCCCGTCTCCATAAAGTGATAAATAAGTGGGAACAAGCACTACTTCTCTTGCTCAACGACCTTGACCATGGAAGCGAGGTTGCGGCATTTCTCGCGCAACTTGTCCATGTCGCTGCCAAGCGGCTCGCAGCATACGACCACTCCGAGGCGTCGATGAGGATGTGCGTTGGGTTTGCGGAAGATACGTACATCTGCGTTTCGCACAGCGCACACATTCTCCAACCCGAGGTAGTCAGGATGTTCGGTGTCGATTTCCGAGAGAATGACCGCACTGGCACCATAACGCTCCAGCACGATGTCGGGAATGGGCAGTCCGAGGACAGCACGACAGTGGAGTTCGAACTCATTGAGTGTCTGTGATGTGGAGAGTGTCACCATACCCGTGTCATGTGGACGAGGGCTCAGTTCAGAGAAATACACGCCGTCCTTGTTGCTGAGGAAGAACTCCACGCCCCAGATGCCGGCCCCGGTGAGGGCTCCCGTCACCTTGGCTGCTATTTCCTGTGCCTCGCGGAGTTGTTCGTCGCTGATGGCAGCAGGCTGATAGCTCTCGCGGTAATCGCCGCTCTTCTGTACATGTCCGACAGGTGGGCAGAAGAGTGTCTTGCCGTTCTTTTGTGTCACGGTAAGCAGTGTGATTTCAGTGTCGAAATGGATGAACTGCTCCACGATGACCTCCTTGATGTCGCCACGCGCGCCTTTGGCGGCGAAGTCCCAGGCCTTCTCCAGTTCGTCGGGTGAGTCCACCTTGCTCTGCCCGTGACCGGACGACGACATCAGCGGTTTGACGATGAAAGGATAGCCTATCTCATCGGCAGCCGCCTTGAACTCATCGAAGGTCTTGGCATAGCGGTAGTCGGCGGTCTTGATACCCAGTTCGGTATGGGCCAGTTCACGGATGGCCTTGCGGTTCATGGTGTAGTTGACCGCACGTGCGCTGGGCACCACTTGGATGCCTTGTTTCTCACAGTCGTAGAGGCGTTCAGTGCGTATGGCCTCAATCTCCGGCACGATGATGTCGGGTTGGTGTTTCTTCACCGCTGCCATCAAGGCGTCGCCGTCGAGCATGGGGAATACTTCACGTTCGTCAGCCACCTGCATGGCAGGCGCATCGTTGTAGGAATCGCACGCCACGACATATTGTCCGAGACGTTTACAGGCAATGGTGAATTCCTTTCCCAGTTCACCAGAACCTAAAAGCATGATTTTCTTATTCATAATTAATTGTTATGTCTCCTAATTTCTCTTTTGGAATAACGGGATTTCGATATAACGTTATAACGATACCTTTCCTAAAATCCCAATGGTCAATGCTCAATGATAAATGGTCAATGGTCAATGAACTACCCTTGATGCTGAGGACGGAGCAGGTCGTTGACGGTCTTCACGGGGTTGAAGGTAGCGAGTGGCACCTCCACGAAGACGGTGTTCCAATCGCTCATGGCACCGTTCCAGAGGCCTGGCAGCTCGAGCGCTTTGAGGTCCTTTCCGTTCTTGCTCTTGTATGAGATGAAGCCTGTGTTCTTATCGACATACTTCGTCAGGTCGAACTTCTCGCCCTTGTAGTTCTTCACGGCGCAGACGAGGTCAACAGGATTGAAGTGTGTGCCGTTCTTGAACATGTTGAGGTATTCGGCATTGTCCTTGTCAATCTGACTGCTCTCGAGGATCTGGAGTGAGATGGTGCCATCGCTGTTGTAAGCGAGGAACGGACCTCCACCAGGTTCTCCGACGTTCTTCACCATACCACAGACACGGATTGGTCGGTTGAACTTTTTCCTCAGGTAGATAGCGAGTTCTGAGTCCTCCATGTTCTTGAGCCCTGGATTGCGGCAAGAGAGGTCGTGCTGCAGGAAGAGGATCATCTCCTGAATCTGTGCGTGGGTGTAAGTGCCGCTGTCGAGCAGACGGAGATATGCGAAGATCTTCTCTTGTAGAGCGACCAGCACACCGGCGATGAGTTTCTTGTACTCCACGGTGTCGTCCTTAAGGCGGTCGGGTACCACATTGTCGATGTTCTTGATGAAAATGATGTCGGCGTCGAGGTCATTGAGGTTCTCGATGAGCGCTCCGTGCCCACCTGGACGGAAGAGAGGCTTGCCGTCGTCGAGACGGAAAGGCTCATTGTTCATATCCACGGCGATGGTGTCGGTGCTGGCCTTCTGTTCAGAGAAGCCGATGTTGTATTCCACTCCGAACTGCTGGGCGTAGTCTTTCGACTTTTCGATTGCGAGCGCCTGGAAGAACTGCCTGTGCTCAGGGGAGACAGTGAAGTGCACATTAACCTTGCCCTCCTTGCCCTTGGCATAGAGCGCGCCTTCCACGAGATGCTCCTCCAATGGTGTGCGCGAGGTGTCTGCGTACTTGTGGAACTTAAGAAGTCCCTTGGGCAGTTTTCCGTAATTGAGTCCGCAGTCCTTGAGCAGAGCGGCCACTACTTTCTTGTACTCTCCGCCGGCCACGAGTGCGTCGATACCTTTGCCATAACATTCATTGCAAGCAGCATCGAGGTCGGCGAAGAAGGCGTAGTTGTGGATCTCGGTGAAGAACTTCTTCATGAAGTCGTTGTCGGGTGTGTCGCTTTCACCGTCGAGGAACTCGAACACGTTCTTGAACATACGGCTGGCAGCTCCCGACGCTGGCACGAACTTCAGCACCTTTCCCTGTCCATCGAGGTACTCATCCCACTTGGCGAGATAGCATTTCTTGTCCTCGTCAGTGGGAGCAAGGATGCCTTTGTTATCTACACTTGCAGCGGCGAAGAGTTTAAGGAACGGGAATCCGGTCTTGAAACTCTGCAACTGCGCTTCCACTTTCTCCTCCGAAATACCTTTCGACTGGAGAAACAGTTGATCTTCGTTTGTAAGCATAAAAAATGTGTTTAGGTTAACCTTATTATATATAATTCTTTTTGGTTCAGCGATATAACTCTCAATCGTCTCTTTTTCGCTTCAAAATTACAAATAATATCCCTATATCACAAATTTATGCAAGAAAAATAAAAAAGAAAATTCAGAAGACTTCTGTGATCTACATTTTAGTCACTTCGCCACTGTAGAGGTCGTCAGCCATGTGGAGAATCAGGTCGTGCATCTCCAGATCATCCTTATAGAATTGTGGGATAGCTTCATAGCCAATGGCTGCACCGAGAATGTTGCCAGTCACTGCCCCTGTGCTGTCGCTGTCGCCATTATGGTTCACGGAAGCTATCATCGCGCTCTCGAAGTTGTCGAAATACTTCAAGGCACAATAGATGGCAATGGCCACGCTTTCTTCGCCAACCCATCCCTCACCCAGTTCACGGACGTTCTCCAGGTCTGTCTTGTCATTGTCGGCCAAGGCGATGGCTCGTTCTGCCAGTTCCGCCATACACTTCACGTCGTCCGGACAGTTCTTGTACTCCTTGCTGATGTCTTCCACACCCTCCATGATGTAGTGTTTCAAGTTCTCGCGAGTAGGGGCATTGTCGAGGGCCAACCGGTAGATGATGTGCGATGCCAGTGCCGTAGAGATAAAGCCCAACGGATGCAGGTGAGTGATCTTGGCGGATTCAGCGGCCAAACGGTCTGCCTCCTCGATACTCATTCTTCCATCAACAACGGCATACAAAGGTATGGGAGCAACACGCATCACTCCGCCACACCCTTTTCTGTCGTTGACGGGAGTTATGCCGTGATAGATATTTGCCAATGAAGTCATGCAGGTGGTTCCTGGCGCGCGGCAGCAGTTCAATTCGGGTAAAGCACCAATCCAACATTTGTTGTATTTAGGTGACTTCACGCCTTCTTGGGTCAGATACCATTCCACGTAGGCCTCGCAAATGCCATCCTTCAGCGGTATGGCATTCGTCTTGGCGTTCAAGATACCATTGGCTGTGAAGAGTGTCATCTGCGTGTCGTCCGACACCACGGCCTTATCAGCCTGGTCCAACCCCCTCGACCGATATCGTTTTGTATCCAATCGAGTGATGCCTCGTTCCCCATAACGGTACTGTATTTCGGAAACGTTTGTGAACTCTACGGGGTATCCCAATGCGTCGCCGATGGCTCCACCAATCAGCGAACCTCTGATTCTGTCTTGTAATGTATTCATAATTCCTTCTATTTTACAATGCAACAAATGAATTTTGCAATCAAATCTGCAATCAATACAGATTATTGTGTGATTTATACGCAAAATTATAACAAAATTATCAAATCTCCAAATTTTCTTGCGTAAATTTTACGATGTTATTTTTGCGGCTCAAGTCGATGTCTTCTGACAACGACCTTGTTGGTCTCAAGTTTTCCTTTTCTATTTCGCTCGTTTATTCTTCATTTTGGCTGCGCCGAAATTACTCACACTCGGAAATAAAAAGAAAAACAAGTTTTCCTTTTCTATTTCGCTCGTTTATTCGTAATTTTGTAACTTGAAGGGAGAATGTATCTACTCATTTTAAAAGATTAATCTTCAGGTTGAGTTATGAAACGAACGATAACACTGATATTGACACTGATATGCGCATTGGCCACATGGGCACAGTCCGATGTGATAGAGGTGAGTTCCCACGTGGTTGACGCCAAGACCGGCGAGGCACTGCCCTACGTGAACATCTACGTCGCTCCCGGTATTGGTACCATCACCAACGCCGACGGCGACTTCACCTTGAAGGTGAATCCCGAAGCCTCATTGAGAATCAGTTTTGTAGGTTACGAAACCACACACGTCAAAGCCAGCAACCTGCCCCAAAGGCTCAAGTTGACCCCCATGTCCAGGACGCTTTCCGAGGTGCAGGTCATCCCATGGGAGACAATACTTGTGAAAGCGGGAAACAAAATCAACAAGGACTACAGTAAGCACCGCAGGGAGAACAGCAATTACTTCTACCGCCTTACCACTTCCTACAGACGCAAGAACATGGCCGAGGCATTCATCAGTGCCAAGTCGGCGGCTAACCTGAGAGACATCACTTTCCTCAAGGGACGGTACGGGAAACTCACACCTGAGGGCCTCACCCAACCCACCATCGCCAACATGAATTTCCACCACCCGTTGGAGCTTGGTCCCAAGATTGCCGACAGTCGCTTCTGGAGCGCACTGCGCACCCCTGTTCCCGAATTGCCTTCGGTCCATTACCTCAGCATCTACTACGACATCGAAGGAGAGGAACTGACTGACAACAAGGGGAACAACATCTACAAATTCAATCTCAAAAGGAAAAAGACCAAGAACCAGTTCTGCATACTCACTGGCACGCTCTACATCGATGCCAAGAGCCTGAAGGTGCTGAAATTCGAAGGACAGGTGGAGAACATGTTTCTCGACATCTTCAAAGACTTCTACCACACCACCTCACGCATAATGATCGACCTGACCGTGAACTACAGCCATGACAAAGGCTACACGCAGGTGCAAAGCATCATCTACCACATGACTAATGGCGACTTGAGCAGTCAGGCCATACTCTACAACGTGGACGATATGGATCTGAATCTGGAGAACAAGGAGAAAAAGAGCAAGAAGGCGGGCGAGAACATGCTGGCCAGCATCAGCGACGCTGGATTCGACCAAATACTCTGGAACCACTCCAACATCGTGCAGCGAACAAAGGAAGAAGAGATGCTCGCCGGTATGACCGACCAGTCAATAGAGGTCAACGATTCCCTGGAAGAACGGCCTTCCACCCCCATGGACATCCTCGTGGACCACCTCAAGCGCTTCGGACAAGCCCTGCCACAGGAGAAGGTGTATGTCCATCTCGACAACACCTGCTACTTCATCGGCGACACAATATGGTTCTCGGCCTACACCACACAGACCAACGACGGAAAGCCCTCTAAGATTAGCGGTGTACTCTACGTCGAACTCTACAACCAGGAAGGCTACCTCGTGGAGCGCAAGTTGGTGGAGATGAACAACGGACGAGGCTATGGCAACTTCATCATCGACCCCGACGCCTACGCGGGCTACTACGAGCTGAGAGCCTACACGCGGTGGCAGCTCAACTGGGGAGAGTACCAGCGACGACACGCTAAGGATGCCGAGGATTGGTTCATTTCCAGAGAGATGCAACACAACTTCTACCGCGACTACGATAAACTCTACAGCCGTGTGTTTCCCGTTTATGACAAACCGAAGGAAAAAGGCGAGTACGCTGAGTTGATGACCAGAAAAACCATGCGCAGGGTTTATAAACGCGACCCACATACACGAAAGCGTCAACTGACCTTCTATCCCGAAGGCGGTGAATTGGTGGTGGGACTGCCCTGTCGTGTGGCTTTCGAGGCCACATGGGACGATGGACAACAACTGGAAGGCGCCATCGGTGATGCCAAGGCCGAGAACAGAGGACGCGGAACGATAGAAGTCACGCCATCTGCCAAGGAAAAACGTGAACTGACCTTTACCACAACGGACGGAGCCGAGGTGAAAGCCCGACTGCCCGAGGCTGTCCAGACGGGCGTGTCACTGCGAGTGAATGTGGGGCGCGACAGCATCGACATCACCGTCCGACGCACCAACGACCTACTGACCGACACCCTCGGCCTGACCATCATGCGTGAGGGTGTCTTGCAGCAATTCCATCTTTTGGAAGGAGAGACACAACACCTGCGTCTGGCCAACAATGAACTGAAAGCGGGCGTAAACCAGGCGACAGTGTTCGATAGTAACGGACGCGTTTGGGCCGACCGACTCTTCTTCGTGAAAGACAGCACCACCATCGGAACTAACGTGACCATCTCTGGCGTAAAAGATAGTTACAAACCTTACGAACCCATCGTACTGACGGTAAACACCCCAGCCAAGACGGGAGGCAATATGTCGTTAACCGTGCGCGATGCCTCTCACCGCGACGTGCTTTACGACAACGCTTCGCTGATGACCGAGATGCTCCTATCATCCGAAATCAAGGGATTCGTACCCAATCCCGAATTCTATTTCGAGCATAACGACAACATACACAACCGCGCCCTCGACTTGCTCATGCTCACCCAAGGATGGAGGCGGTTCAAATGGCAGGATATGGCCGTGAGAAACGCATGGCACCTGACTCACTCCGCCGAACGCACCCCCATCATCACAGGCAAGGTGTACAAGACTCCTAAAGAGTTCTTTGACTACGATGTCATCACTAAAGAGCAAATGGACTTACTCCAAGAGGATGCGGACCAACATTTCTCCGACATCGACAGTTACGACAATGGCTGGAGTGAGTCACCAAACAACACTAACGCAAACAGCAACGCCGACAACCACTGGCAACAGAACGTGGACGAGTTGCTCAGCGCCAACAACGGAAAAACCAACGAACTCGCCGACATCATCTAT
This sequence comes from Bacteroidaceae bacterium, assembly GCA_017509605.1. Classification (GTDB taxonomy): domain Bacteria; phylum Bacteroidota; class Bacteroidia; order Bacteroidales; family Bacteroidaceae; genus RUG11857. The sequence goes on from JAFWPH010000071.1 coordinate 72,075, forward strand.
TATCCTGGCGACTACCACAGTTCTTTCGCAAAGAAAGGCTTGAGAGTGCACACAGAGTGGGTATCGGACGACACCAAGCATATCGCCTCCATCGACCTTGACACGAAAGACGGTTACTTCAAGGTACAACTTCCCCGCTACTACGGCGACTGTTTTTTCTTCCTCAGCGCAGCCGATACCCTCAAATGGAAAAAGAAGAAATACGACTGGATAGAGTTGGAGACGGATGAAATCAACCCATCACTAAAGCACCACGCTAAATGGCGGGTGCTGCCACCAGACTACCAGGTGCGGGTCAACTTCCCCTACCCTCGCTTCGTCAATCCCTACAACTACTACCAGACCCACCTCAACTACTCCTACGACCCCCTGCTCTCGCCCACTGTGCTCAAGGACGGTTCGTTGCAGATCGACGAGGTGAACGTCTGGGGCAAGCACAACACGCTCCGCACGCTGCAGGACTCCATCCCCGCACTCATCGTCGATGCCTACGATGCCTACAACGCAGCCATCGACGCTGGATTCGGACAGGGCACAACTGATATCGTGCGCGCCTACGTTGGTGATTATGGCATGACACGCCCTTATGTCCACGATGAAAGCAATCAGAAAGACTATAAGATCCGTGAACGTCTGGGTTACGACATCGTCCGGCGTGGTATCAACAATATAACCATGGACCCCGATTCGGTCTATCTCCGGCGCAACCTTCACTCATTTCCCAGAGACTCCCACAACCTCACGGAAGCAGCCAAGGCCAAATACTATGACCACGCCTACGTGGACAAGTATGTCATATACACCGACTATGAGCCACGCCTATGGGGAAGCGAACGATATGCCGGCGACGACCTGCCCGAGACACAAATCGCTATCTACCCTTATCCCGATGACTCACGCAGAGCATTCTACCGCGACCGACGCTACATCCTTCCTGGCTTCTCCTACGTCAACGAGTTCTACCATCCCAACTACGCCAAACGACGGATGGACGAGCACCCCGAGGACTACCGGCGCACCCTCTATTGGAATCCATTCTTCGTACTTGACGAGGAAGGAAAAGCCACCATCATGTTCTATAACAATGGTTCAGCCCACGCCATCTCAGTTGATATGCAGGGATTCAGCGACGACGGCACACTGCTCAGCGGCAGCAAGTAGTAAAAAAACAACGGCATCAAACACTTTTAGAGACAACAACCATCATGGACATCGACAATACCTTGTTTACAATAGAAGAGAATGACCAACTGAAAGAAGCATTGGCACGCCTCAACACACTCGTAGGCGACAGCGGAAAAAGCGACGACTTTCATAAAGTAAAGCAGATGATCATCCGTTGCGCCAACCAGGAGGGTCTGCAACGCAACCACTTCGGCCTCAATCCCGTGTTGTTCAACATGCAGACGGCCATCATTGCCGCCGAAGAGATCAATGTGGGACGCGCAGCCATCATCAGCATCCTGCTGCATGGATGTGTGGCCAGCGGATCGCTGGGGATTGAGGAGGTGGAAAAGGAATTCGGCGGCGAGGTCGCTAAAATCATCAAAGGCCTATTGAAGGTAAACGATCTCTATGCCCGCAACACTTCCATTGAGACCGAGAACTTCCGTTCACTGCTCCTCTCCTTTGCAGAGGATATGAGGGTGGTCTTCATCATCATCGCCGACCGAGTGAACCTGATGCGGCAGATCAAAGACCGCGGCACCGACGAGGAACGACGGAAGGTGGCTCAGGAGGCCAGCCAACTGTACGCTCCCCTGGCCCACAAACTCGGGCTTTACACCATCAAGTCGGAATTGGAGGATCTCTCGCTCAAATACTTGGAGCACGACGTCTATTACATGATCAAGGATAAGCTCAACGAGACCAAACGCGCCCGCGATGCTTATATCGCCCGTTTCATCGGTCCTATCCAAGAGAAACTGGAGAAAGAAGGATTGAAATTCCACATCAAGGGAAGGACCAAGAGCATCCATTCCATCTGGCAGAAGATGAAGAAGCAGAAATGCGGCTTCGAGAACGTCTATGACCTTTTCGCCATCCGCATCATCCTCGACTCACCGTTGGAGAAAGAAAAGCAACAGTGCTGGCAGGTCTATTCCATTGTCAGCGACATGTACATGCCCAACCCCAAGCGACTTCGCGACTGGCTGTCGGTGCCCAAGAGCAATGGCTACGAGTCGCTCCACACCACCGTGATGGGTCCCGAGGGCCGTTGGGTGGAAATCCAAATCCGCACCGAGCGCATGGACGACATCGCCGAGCACGGTCTGGCGGCTCACTGGCGCTACAAAGGAGTGAAGGGCGGCGGCGAGCGTTTGGAGGAGTGGCTGGCCGACATCCGTTCCTCATTGGAGTCGGGTGCCACGAGCGACGAGCAGTTGGTGGATCAGTTCAAGGTCGATCTCTACAGTGACGAGGTCTTTGTGTTCACGCCCAAGGGCGACTTGTTCAAATTGCCCAAAGGCGCCACGGTGCTCGACTTCGCATTCCAAATCCACACGGGTGTGGGTTCACACTGCACTGGCGGAAAGGTCAACGGAAAGAACGTCCCCATGCGCACCCGTCTGACAAGCGGAGACCAGGTAGAGATCCTCACCTCGCCTCACCAGAGTCCCAAGCGCGACTGGCTCAACATGGTCATCACTTCGAAGGCCAAGACCAAGATACGGCAGTCGCTCCACGAAGAGGACGCAAGAGCCGCCACATTCGCCAAGGAGACCTTGGAGCGTAAACTGCGCAACAAAAAAATCGAGTACGATGAAGCGTCCCTCAACCGACTCATCGTGAAGATGGGCTACAAGTACATCAATGAATTCTATAAAGCCATACAAGAAGAAGTCATCGACGTCAACGACTTCATCGAACGCTATGCAGAGACCATTGGCAAGGGCAGCGAGGCACAGGCCGACGAGTCAGCCACGGTAAGCGCGGAGAACTTCGTCCAGCAACCTTCCGATCATGAAGGGCACGAGATCAAGGACGAGCTCATCATCGACCAGAACGTGAAGGGAGTGGAATACTCGCTCGCCAAGTGCTGCTCACCCATCTACGGCGACCCCATCTTCGGATTCGTCACCCTCAACCGTGGCATCAAGATCCACCGCATCGACTGCCCTAACGCCGTACACCTGCGTGACAACAAAGGTTACCGCATCATACGCGCCAAATGGGCTGGCAAGGGCAACTCGCAATACGCCATCACCCTCCATGTGGTGGGCAAAGACGACATCGGCATCGTGAACAACATCACCTCCATCATCAACAAGGAGAAGAACATTTTGCTCAGGTCCATCTCCATCAATTCCAAGGACGGTCTGTTCCAAGGCACCCTCACCGTGCAGATAGACGAGACCAAACAACTCGAGGCCCTCATCAAGAAACTATCCACAGTGAAGGGTGTGAAGAAAGTGAGCAGATAAAAGGGGCAAGCCATATGAAGACGCAACTTATCCTCGTGAAAAAGACCACCGACCCTCATATCGCCGCGCTCATCGACGATTATGTGGGCCGGTTGAAGCATTATATCGGTTTCGACATTACTGTGGTGCCTGAGCTCAAGAACAACAAGAAGATGACGGAAGAGCAACAGAAACAGTTGGAAGGCCAGCAGATTATCCGCTGCCTTCAACCGGGTGACCACTTGGTGCTGCTTGATGAACGGGGCAAGGAGTTACGAAGTGTGGAGTTCGCTGACTGGATGGCTCAGAAGATGAACACCGTCGCCCATCGACTGGTGTTTGTCATCGGCGGTCCTTACGGCTTCTCCGACGAGGTCTATGCCGCCGCTCGTGAGAAGCTGTCGCTCTCGAAGATGACCTTCTCCCACCAGATGGTGCGACTCATCTTTGTGGAACAACTCTACCGCGCCATGACCATTATCCGCGGAGAGCCTTATCATCATGAGTAGAGACATTGAACATTGAACATTGGCTTCGCCTAAAATGCTCACGACAAAACCCAATAGAGAATGGTTTATTATCTGACCAACCCCATATTCTATGTGTTTCTCTTCATGCTGCTGGAGTTGCTGACATTCTTGAAGCCACTTCGCAAACTGAAACGCATCCCACTCATCATTGCAGGTGTGTTGCTGTTGGTGTTCACCAATCCCACCCTCTATGTCTGGGCTGAGCGCAAATGGATAGGTGACTACAACCAAGCAAATGTTGAGGGCAAGCACTACCGCTACGGGCTGGTGCTGGGTGGATACAGTTACTGGGATTGGAAACGCAATCGTCCGGAGTTCTCCGAGATAGCAGACCGTCTGTTTGAAGCCATCCAGCTCTATCATCAAGGTGTTATTGAGAAAGTGGTTTTGGCCTCGGACGGCAGTGTAATCTCTGAGGAGGTGAATCCAGGTTTGCATGGCAATGCCGAGGAAATGCGCAAGTACGTGATGCGCCTTGGTGTGAAAGACGAAGACCTCATCATCGAGCCTCGTGCCAACAACACCCACGAGAACGCCACCTTCACCATCTACCTGCTGGGCGACAGCATCCTTCTGCAGCCTCCCCTGGTCATCACATCGGCCATCCATGTTCGACGCGCCCTACTCGCCTTCCAACAAGCAGGTCTCGAAGTTGACACCTACGCCACCGATATTGACTCGCCTTTCCTTGCCAATGGTGGCTACAAGTTCCTACAGCCCGGCGTCATTGGCCGGTGGACAGCCCTCATCCATGAAGTCGTCGGATACAAGGCCTACCAACACCGATATAAAAACAAGCAGGAATAAAAAAATCGGCGAGAGGATTAAACCTTTTTAGAATCATTCCGTCATAGTTATAGTTAAAGGCCTATTAAGAGGCGTAAGCGACTGGCTTGCGACTGTTAACAGGCAAAGGTTGCATAGAAACCTTAGCAACAAATTAACAAATTTAGGGATTGATTCATATAAAAAGGGATTCAATGAAAGCATTTTTACAACGTCAGATGATATTATGCATCGCCATGCTCACCTTTTTCGGCATCGGCGATATCCAAGCACAAACAAGGGGCAGAGCCACAGTGACTGGCCGAATCCTCGATGGAGAAACCGGTGAGGCCATGATTGGAACGAATGTAGTGGTCACTGATGCTGAAGGCAAAAATCTCGGTGGCGCAGTGACCCTTCGCGACGGTAGTTTCAACATCACGGCCATGCCAATGGGCAAACTGACGGTCAAGGCGTCTTTCGTAGGATACCAAGCCTATACCAAGGAAATCAATATCGAACGACGTTCCCAACGCCTAAGCTTGGGCACAATCGTACTGGCTCCCGATGTCGTGTTGCTCGACGGAACAACAATCACGGGCGAACTGCCTCAAGTCTCGGTCAAGGACGATACGGTCATCTACAACGCTGGAGCGTTCAGGGTCCCTGAAGGCTCGGTGCTTGAGGAACTCATCAGGAAACTGCCAGGCGCTGAGGTAGGCGACGACGGTTCCGTCAAGATCAATGGCAAGACGGTGCGACGCTTCCTTGTCGAGGGCAAGGAGTTCTTCGGCAACGACATGAACATGGCGATGAAGAACATACCCACCGAAATCGTCGAGAAAGTCAAGTCCTACGAGCGGAAGAGCGACCTCACACGTATCACCGGCATCGACGACGGTGAGGAAGAGACGGTACTCGACCTCACCATTAAGAAAGGCATGAAAAAAGGATGGTTCGGCAATGTCGATCTTGCCTACGGTAGCAAAGACCGCTATGCAGAGCGCTTCACAGTCAACCGTTTCGCCGACAATACGCAAGTGTCGCTTGTCGGTTCCTACAATAACGTCAACGACACCGGTTTCCCAGGTATGGGAGGCCGTGGCCGTGGTGGCGGCGGAGGTGGCGGCGAGACCAAGAGCGGCATGGCCGGTCTGAATCTCGCCCTGGTGCGTGGCAACGTGGAGTTTGGTGGCAACGTGCGCTACCGCAACACCGACAGCCACACGTCAACCAAGAGTTCTGTGCAGAACTTCGTGAGCACAAGGACCTCTTTCTCCAACAACATGAACGCTGGAAAAAACATCAACAACAACGTCAACGGCGACTTCCGCTTCGAGTGGAAAATCGACACGATGACGACCCTTCAGTTCCGTCCTAATTTCAGCTTCAGCAAAAGCGATAGCGAGAGCGAGGGGATGTCGGCCACCTTCAACGAAGACCCCTACTCCATGGACGGCGTGGATGACCCGCTGAACCAAATGGACCTCATCATCCACGATATCAAGACCAACTACAACAAGAATGCCTCCGATTCGGAAAGCCACACAGACAACATGTCGGGCAACCTCTTGTTCAACAGACGCCTCAGTACGACAGGACGCAACCTCTCTATCCGAATGAGCGGCAACTACTCCAAGACCAAGAACGACAACTTCAACACCTCCAACGTTACTTATTTCCAACGAAACGACTCTACAGCGCTGACCTACCGTTACCGAGAGACGCCCAACTCCAACAAGGGCTTTTCGGTGGGTTTCACATACAGCGAACCCATCGCACGTGCCGTCTTCCTGCAACTCAACTACCAGTACCAGTACAGTAAACGACACAGCGACGGCAAGACTTTTGACCTTGGAGGAATCGAGGGCATGCTCGACAGCCTGGCACAATACGGCAACACCTTCTTGCCTTACAACTACCGTGACTACCTCGACGACGCCCTCAGCCGCTACACCGACAACGAGAACTACAACCACAACATCGAAACCTCACTGCGTGTCGTCCGTGAGCACTACAACCTCAACGTCGGCGTACAAATGCAGCCACAGCGGCAGAAAGTCGATTATGACTACCAGAACCTCGACACCGTAGCCTCGCGCAACTTCTTCCGCATCTCCCCCACCTTGAACTTCCGTTACCGCTTCACGCGTCAGGAGAACCTGCAGGTCACCTACCGTGGCAACACACAGCAACCGAGCATCACCGACCTCTTCAACACGACGGACAACAGCAACCCCCTGAATATCCGCCAGGGAAATCCCGAACTCAAACCCTCGTTCAGCAACAACTTCAATGTCAATTACAACAAATCCATCATTGACCTGCAACGTAGTTTCTTCGCAGGAATGAGTTTCTCCAACACCCTCAACAGCATCTCCAACCGCACGCAGTACAACGAGGAGACAGGTGGCAGAATCACCAAACCAACCAACATTAACGGGAACTGGAACCTCAACGGTAACGCAGGTTTCAACACCGCTCTCATTCCCAGCCGACTGATGCTCAACTTCTCGTCAAATGCCGGCTACAACAACCGCGTCAGCTATATCTACCAGAACAACGAGTCGATGAAGAACAAGGTGAGAGACCTCAACCTCGGCGAACGCCTGACGTTTACATGGCGTGAGGAATATTTCGACATCGCTATTCACGGCAACCTCAATTACACCCATTCACGCTCGTTGCTTGTCTCCACCAGCAATCAGGACACCTACCGTTTCAACTACGGCATCTCATCCAACGTCAACCTCCCCATCAACCTGTCGTTCTCCACCAACATCAGCATGAACAGCCGACGTGGATACAGTAGCAGCCAGATGAACACGAACGAACTCATCTGGAACGCGCAGATTGCATACCGCTTCCTGAAAAACAAACAGGCTACAGTCAGCCTGCAGGCCTACGATATCCTCGCCAAACGTAGCAACATCTCACGACAGATCGATGCCAATCGCCGCAGCGATACTGAAACCAACGAGATCACTTCATACGTGATGGCGCACTTCATCTACCGTCTGAATCTCTTCGGTACGCGAGAGGCCCGCCGCAACATGCGCCAAGGCATGCGCGAAGCCCGTGAGATGGATTTCGGCGGACGCGGTGGTGACCGGGGTGGTGACCGGGGTGGTGACCGGGGTGGTCGCGGTGGTCGTGGCGGTGGTGGCGGCTTCGGTGGTGGTGGCGGCTTCGGCGGCCCAGGCGGAGGCGGTCCAGGCGGAGGCTTTTAGTAGCACCCTCTCAAAAGAGCGGTTAGCCTTTTTTCAGACAAAGGTGCCACCATTTTGATTTCTTTGTTATATCTTTGCAGTTGAACTCGAAGATGGGTTCAACTGCAAAGTTTTTCATTTCAAGAAATCTATCCCCAATCCCAAGATATGTCGAATCAAAGAGTTGCCACATATGACCTGATGAAGTGCGTAGGTATCATTGCCATGATCATAGGTCATTTGACGTCAGTAGGCCATCGGTTCATTTTTTCTTGGCACATGCCTTTGTTTTTTATCTTAGCCGGATATTTCTATCGTCCTAACGATGTGGTTGAGATGGTAAAAAAAGATTTCAAGCGACTTATTATTCCCTATCTTATCACTTGTGGGGTGATTGTGTTCGTTTCGATATTTCATTCTTTATTACTTGGTGAGGATAAGGTGTCACGTTGGATTATCGCTTCGTTATACGCAAATGGTTCGTTCAGGCACACGTCCAAGTTCTTCGCCAATGTACCGATGATCGGCGCCATCTGGTTCTTATGGGCTTTGTTCTGGTGCAAAACCATATTCAATTCCTTGTTCAAAAAAAACCAGAAATATGTTATTCTTGTGTGCTTGGTCTTGTCTGTAGCCGCTATGCTCATTGACACATATCTGGTGAACCTGCCTCTTGCCATTTTGCCGGGCATGAGCGCCACCATCTTCTATGGTATTGGATATCAAACCAGTCAAACGGGAGGCTTCAAGGCTGTTCACAAATTAGTAGTTCTTCTATGTGTCGTTGTATGGATCATCTCGTTCATTTACTCAGACATGTCATTGGCGAGATGTTTCTTCAGACACTATCCTATCAACATCGTCGGTGCATGTGGAGGGACGTATGTCATTTGGCTGATATCAGACTGGATTTCAAAATATGAAAACAAATTCACGTCTGTCTTGGTCTGGACAGGCAGGAACAGCATGACTATCCTTTGCCTCCATTTGCTCGACTTAGACATTCCCATTCGTGGCCTGTTGCATATTCCCCACATGATGCAGATTCCTTTTGTCATCGTAATATATCTCATAGGAACCTACCTTTTATCAAAAATACCTGTAACTAAAAAGATTTTTATGATCAGTTAACCGATTTTTTATTATACTTTTGCATACTATTCAATAAGACTTCTAACTCAATTAAAACCTACAGACAATATGAAGAATTTCATGGACAAGGACTTTCTGCTCCAGACAGAAACGGCGCAGATCCTCTATCACAAACATGCATCGAAGATGCCTATCATCGACTATCACTGCCACCTCATTCCCCAACAGGTAGCGGAAGACAAGCACTTCAGTTCCATCACCGAGGTATGGCTCGGTGGCGACCACTACAAATGGCGCGCCATGCGCAGCAACGGCATCGCTGAGAAATACTGCACCGGCAAGGACACCACCGACTGGGAGAAGTTCGAGAAATGGGCTGAGACCGTGCCTTACTGCCTCCGCAACCCCCTCTACCACTGGACCCACCTGGAGTTGAAGACCGCTTTCGGCATCAACAAGATACTCAACCCAAAGACGGCACGCGAAATCTTCGACGAGTGCAACGACAAACTGAAGAACGACCCTTCGCTGACCGCACGCGGACTGATGCGCAAATACCATGTGGAGACCGTCTGCACCACCGACGACCCAGTGGATTCACTCGAATACCACATCACTACCCGTGAGTCGGGCTTCGAAGTGCGAATGCTGCCCACATGGCGTCCCGACAAGGCCATGGCCGTGGAGGTGGCAGCCAATTTCAAGGCTTACATGGAGAAGTTGTCGGAAGTGAGCGGTGTGACCATCTCGTGTTTCAACGACATGATAGACGCACTCCAGCGTCGTCACGACATCTTTGAGTCACAGGGTTGCAAACTCGCCGACCACGGCATCGAGGAGTTCTACGCCGAGGACTATACCGACGCTGAGATCAACGCCATCTTCAACAAGGTGTATGGAGGGACAGAACTGACAAAAGAAGAGATCCTGAAGTTCAAGAGCTGCATGCTCGTGAAGTTCGCAGAGATGGACCACGCCACTGGCTGGGCACAACAGTTCCACTACGGAGCCATCCGCGACAACAACACCCGCATGTTCCAACTGCTTGGTCCCGACACAGGCTTCGACTCCATCGGACAGTTCCAGACCGCCAAAGCCATGTCGAAGTTCCTCAACAGACTGGCCTCAGAGAACAAACTCACCAAAACCATCCTCTACAACCTCAATCCTGCCGACAACGAGATGATCGCCACCATGCTGGGCAACTTCCAAGACGGCACCATCCCAGGCAAGATACAGTTCGGATCGGGTTGGTGGTTCCTCGACCAGAAAGACGGTATGCAGAAACAGATGAACGCCCTCTCCGTGCTCGGACTCCTGAGCCGTTTCGTGGGTATGCTCACTGACTCACGCTCCTTCCTCTCCTATCCCCGACACGAGTATTTCCGCCGCACACTCTGCAACCTGCTCGGTACCGACGTGGAGAACGGCGAGATTCCTTTCAGCGAGATCGACCGTGTCTGCCAGATGGTGGAGGACATCTCCTACAACAACGCCAAGAACTATTTCAAGTTCGGAGAGTGAGACATTGAACATTGAACATTGAACATTGACCATTGAACATTGAACATTGACCATTGAACATTGAACATTGACCATTGAGCATTGACCATTGAACATTGAGTAAACAATTCATAGAAGACCTATAAACAAAAAAACCGGAGCCATACTGAAATGGTTCCGGTCTTTTTATGCGGAGAGGTAATCTTATTTCAAAGAGTAGATATATGGATCCTTCTCGTCTTCAGTCTCTGCTACATTTACCTTGTCCTCGCGGAGCAACCAACCCAGACCAAGATTGAAATCTTTCTCTGACAACTTTGTGGCTTTCTTAATCTGCTTGAAAGTCAAACCTTCTGAACCTGCAAGAGCATTCCAAATTGTTCCTGCCACGTTACCTGCTTTTTCCTGCAACATAATCGAAATTACCTTATTTAGTTAAACTTAAAAATGAGTATGTTTATTAAAATCTATGCAAAGTTATTGCTTTGCAATGGATTGCACAAATATTTTGCAAAAAAAATGCCGAAATTTTGCAAAAAAAGTTCATTTCTGCTAAAAAAAGCGCAATTATCCGCACTTTTTGCCGTGTTCGCACACAATAAACGATTTCATTATGACTCGAAAAGTATGACTATATAATTTTGTCAAGATTTTTTGAAAACGAAAGCAATTCATCATGATTAGAACTGGTAGCAACCAGCGTCAACTGTGCCAGATTTGCGTTCCACACCGTAACGGTCGGTAGGATAACTATCGAGATAACGGTCAGATGCTTTACTTCGTGCCACTGAGGCAGAGTCGAGACGGAAGTCATAGATGTAGTTGTCTGTATCGATGGTGCGGAAGTTGTCGGCATGGTGTTCAAGGGTGTCGAGGGTGCAGGCCACAAAGTTGGTGTCGTCTTCAGCAATGACTGTGGCAAGCACACAGTTCTCAAAATGGTAGTTGAATTCCACATCGGTGAACTGGCTTTCAACTGCGCGCTGTCCGTAAATCTCGTCTTCTTGTGCACCTGTGATGTAACAGTTATAGAAAGCGGCACGATGGAGGTCGGTGATGGTGTCGTTGCGTGTGTTGGTCAACCTCACGGCACCCGCATATTCCTTCCATGGATAGAACTGTGCGATGGTGCAGTGCACGAAATCGGCGTATCCTCCCAACATGTCGATGCAATAGCTGTTGGCATTGCTGATCTGACTGTTGGCAACATAAACCCTGCATAGGTTCAGGCTGAGGCCAGCGCCTGCCACATTGTGGACGATACTGTTGGTCATGGTAAGTTTATAGTCGTCGAACGACGACTCCTCACAATAGATTCCGTAGGAACCTGAATGGATGTCGGTATAGTCCAAGACGTTACCCGTGCTCTCTTTTGCGAACCACACTCCACCCCACTGTGAATCCAGTCGGTCGTAAGGCAGATAGTCGAACATGCGGTCGAGGCGGTCACCTCGCATCATGACGGGACGTTCCAGCGATCCTTGACTTAGGAGCGTGCCGTGAACGTTCAGACTGGCCTTGGAGTGAAAATAAAGGTTAGTGCCTTCGGAAAGTGTCAGGGTGGAGCCTCGTGCCACCACCAGACTGTCATAGATGAGGAATGGACGTGTCGCAGCGAGTGTGGTGTCACGGTCGAAACATACCTGCCTCAAGATAATCACGTCTTGTCCGTAGGCACGCAACTGAACATACTGACGCGCACCGCTTTGATGCGTGAAGACAATGGAGTCTTCTATCAAGACGGGTGAATCGTCGTCGGTGGGATCGACATTCACTTCCACGAAAATGAAGATGCTGTCTTTATGGGCAATCTCCACATTGTTGAACACGTTGCCGGACTGTCCATCGACATTAATGTAGAAGCCGCTCCTGCCGCCACTGGCCAGACTAATGGTCGCCAGCCGTACTCCGTCGGTATTGGGGTTGAACACCTTCAGCCACTGGGTGGAAGAGCCGATGGCCGTGAAGACGGTGTCGAACTTCAGGGTGTCCTCAGAGAACTGCAAGGGTGATGCCGGTGAACTCGTATATGTCTCTTCGTCGGAGCACGCCGCAAACAGCATCGCCGCGACAAGCAGCGACAAATAATATCGGATGTTAAGTCGTGGATTCTTCATTTCTATGTTTTTTACCAGGCTTGACTTGTGCCTATAATAACAAACGGAAAATCCACCTTTTTATTATATATACTGAAGTTTCTGAAGGTAAAATGGAAGGTAAAGTGGATGATAACACACTACGTCACAACCGGATGCCGAGAAAGAGTTTGGTCTGCCACTTGCTCTGGCGGATGGAGCGAGAACGGCTTTCGAAAAGGGTGTTGTTGGCGACTCCTGTGAGTCCGAGGAAATACTTGGGACTGATATTATAGACGATGGCCATACGCTCGTTGAGAATCATCTCAGGGAAATTCGTCGGCATCTTCTGACGCTCACCGTCAAGAGTCACCTTGTCGGTCTTGAAGACCACGAGCATGGGCATCGCCGAGAGGTGGAAGAGCCATTTGTCCTTCACGACAAGGTTATAGCCGTAACCGCCGCCAATGGCGAAGTTACCTACACCGAAGCGCAGTTCGGGTGTGCCCTCAGGCACCTCGTCAGTGGTGTTCATCGTTCCACCCTCTAAGGAGAATCCCGCCAGCCACGACCCGGCAGAGCGTTTCTGGATGTAGGTTTGTGAGAAAGCCGCGGGATAGGAAAAACGCTTGTAGTTGAAAGTGTAGTTTCCCGTCAAGTAGAACATCCTCGTTTTCAGGAATCCCTTATCGACATGGTAGGAGTTGTCGCCCATACGGATGTCACCGGAAAGGGTCTTCGACATCTGATATGTGGCGTCGATGTTGTAGCGGTTGCTGTAAGCATTGACATTCAGTTCGTAGTCGTTGTTGCGCCCCTTTAACTTACTGGGATTGATGGCGATGCCAGCAGCAAGCCCCTGGTAGTTCACCCCGATACTCAGTGTTGCCTTGGTGTCGGTGGTGAGTTTACTCCTGGTGTCCATCCCCTTGTACTTGCCTTTGGTCTTCAAGAGGTTACCCGAGACGTTGCCCCTCAGTTTAAGTGTGACGCGAGCATTCGGACGACTGAGAAAGACCGTGTCGTAGTTCACCTTATTATATTTCGCCTGAAGCGCACTGTCGATCCTCGCCTTCAGTACTTCCCTCTTTGTCTGGGCAGCACCAGTGGTCGCCGCCAACATCAACATCATTACAACAGTTGTTCTAATTGATATCATTATTCTAATACATAAAGTCTAAAAACCAAAGCCTATCCTATTTTACGCATGAGATCGCCGAGTTGCTGGAAAACCATCTCGAATGTCATTCCATAGCGTTCAAGTTCGCGTTTGGCTTTCACAATCGTTCCACCCTTGTTGACATCCACGTCTTTCAGAATACTCATGTAGCGATGGAATTCAGGGGGAATCATGTTACCACGACCGACGTCTTGACGTGTGATATTGCGTGGATTGAGGTAGTTTTCGTACTGTTTTGTGCACTGTCGGCATGCTTCACGTATCTTGGCTATGCCAGAAGTGGCCGTTGCCGGGTTACTCAATTCTTTCATGCCTTGACTGAACCATTCTTGGCACTTGTAGGTCATAGCGTCGGCCACCATGTCGGCATCTTTCAGATGCACTGCGCCTTTGGTTTTGTCCGACAAGATCTTGAAGTTCTCGTTGCCATAACTCTCGGGATGGAGGTCGGTTTGTATGACGGTCTGGTCGGCCTCTTTGGCGAACTGGGTATACCGCGATTCCGTAGCAACGGCGTATTGTCCGTTATACTGTTTGTAGTACTTTTTGTTATACAATTTCTCGGTCTCCACCTGGTCGAAATAGAACTTCTCGCCTGTTTTCGGGTTCTCGTAGTAGAAAGTGGCGTCGTGGTCGAAAGTAATCTTCTCTCCATTTTTCAATTTGGCTTTCGAGGAAGCGGAGGCGTTCAGTTTCTTGACATCGTTGAACCGGATACCTTTGTCGGCAGCCATTTGGTACATCACCTCGTAGTCGGCTCCGTCGCTCAGGTCCTGTATCTGCTTGTTGAACTTCGCCCTCATGTCATTCATGGCCTTGTTGTCGTAGTCGGCGAGCAGGCTCATGGCGTTTTTGTCCTTTTGGATTTCCATAGCCAGTTCCTTTTTCAATTGGGCGTTTTTTCTCTGTTTCGGGATTCTCGGGTCATCAGGAAGGTCCATTACTTCCTTGAACTTTTCGAGTTTCTTCTTGCCAATCTCCAGTCCTTCTATCTCCGCTTTCTGCATTTTGACCTCATCCATCGTGTAATGCCGATCGTAGCCAAGTTGTTTTGGTTTTGGAGATTCGTCCATACCGATGGACTTCTGCTTCACTGTGGCATCGTCCAAAGCGGGTCTCTTCACTGTGGCATCATCCAAAGCCGGTCTCTTCACAGTACCGTCTTCCAAAGCGGGTTTCTTTACAGTGGCATCGTCCAAAGCGGGTTTCTTTACAGTGGCATCGTCCAAAGCGGGTTTCTTTACAGTGGCATCGTCCAAAGCGGGTTTCTTTACAGTGGCATCGTCCAAGGACACTTTTTGTGATCCACCTCTCAGATTATTGCCTTTGTTCAGGGAAATGTCCGCTTTTGCTTTCACCGTCTTAGTATCGACGATGGCCTGCTTCACGGTCCGTCCCTTCGTGATGTTGCCATAGTATTCTTTGGCCTTGGCTTTGAGGTTTTCAGGAGTCAGTCCTGCCTTGGTGGCACCCTTCTTGAGCATTCCCATACCAAGGTCGGAGACCTTCTCCATGATGTACTCACGTGCCACTACTTTCACACCGCAACAGAAAGCACCGAAGACGCTGTCGCCTCCCTTATCGACGTAATTCTTCATTTCTCGCACCACCTCCATGGATGTGAACACCACCTCAGAGCAACCTAAGGTGAAGACTCCGAGAGCCATGCGCGAGAAGAAGCCTAAGGAGTCTTCCACCTCCTTGCCCTTGGCCATGAAAGCATCGAAGAACATCATAAGTTCGTCGCCTAATGTCACTTTCTCCGCCTCAGCATTGGCTCCGGCAAAGGTGCCTTGGAGGAAACAAGTCCATATACGCCGTACAGTCCTCAACTGCTCCTTGTCGTAGCCGTAAGCGGCATCATAACCGTCGAGCATGGTCTGTATATAACGGTCGAGCGGTGCGAGGTTTTTCAGATAACCATGGGTGAAGATGACGCTCTGGATGCGAATGAGATTCTCAGCGATGCGCTCGTCATCCTTCAACTGTGCCATACCTTCCGCCGTGTCCTTGCTCTGTCGAACAGGCTGAGAGTGGAGACTCACCTCCTTCTCCAGGTCATAGCTACGGTTGTTGAAGGTGGTCTTGACTTTCATCTTTGCCATGACTCGCAGTGGTGCGTCGAGTCCGTGCCTGATGCATCGGAAGATGATGGGGCGTGCCCCATCCTCAATGGTCTTGCGTGGTTCCCAGTCAATGCCGAGCTTATCGACCAATTCCTGTCTGTTCTCATCCACTGCCTGGAACTTGATTTCATCGGGTACGGCAGGAATGCGCAGGACCTGATGGCTCTCCTCGTCATACTCAAAGAGCCGGAGTTTGCATTTGGTCTCAGCCGGTGTCATCGTCTTCACCTCATACTTGGGTTCATCAACAGAGTTCCATGGCGTGGTGTTGACCATTTGTTCAAAGCGGAATCGATTGCTCAGATGGTTGGCCACGTCGTACTCCTCGATATAGCACTTGATGTAGGTGGTGTCGATGGTCAGTCCCATCTGGAAACGACAGATTGGGAAGTCGGTCTCGACTATCCGGCCGTTCTCGTTGGTGGCTTTGATGTGGAGCGAGTAATAACTGTATTTTCCTGGCTCCAGTTTGTTCTTGAAGTCGGCACAGTCCTTGTTCTCTTTCAACACGGCGAACCAGAGGTCTTTCTTCTTCTTCACCTCCACGTGGTAGGCCTCCTTCTCCATCGTAAGTGTCACTTTCGGGTTCTCTCCAAGTCCAAGAACCACGAAAGGTAGTTCGACGGTCTTCTCATAGTCAGCGGGCAGTGTGAGGTTGTCCTGCCCAAAGAGTATCTGGGCCCCTTCGATGTTGAAGTGGACATGGTTGGTGAAAGACACCCCCTCAGCGGACATTGAGAAATGAACGACGGCCTCCATGGGAACGTTCTTGGCATCGGGAGCCGTCACGTATGCCTCCTTGTATTCTCCTTTCATCGAGTTGATGCCGACCTGCAAGTAGTCATCGCCAGTGATTCTGATCATGGCGGTCAATGAAGGTTCGGTGATTTCATATCCTTCGGGGGTGATCCTGACAATACGCGCATAGACGGGTTTGGGATCTTCGCCCGGAGCGAAACTGTCGCCGAAATCCTTCTTGATGCGCATTTCGAATGTACACCGTTCATTGTAGTCGTCTTCGTCGTCCTGTTTGCTCTTCGGTTTCGACTGTCCTGGAGGCGGTGGTGGAGTGGCCTCATTCTTTTCCCTTCTCCTTTTTCTCCTGTTCCAAAGCGTTATACCGCCACCGAGTGCGATGGCTCCGATGATAGTGGGGATGACCCAGGAATTCTCACCTGCGTTGGGGTTGGCGATGGACTCAATTTCCCTATGGGTGCCTTCCATGTCCGACGTCGTATCTTCCTCCACTGGCGGTGGTGCCGCTGCGTCCCAGGTAAAGGTGAATGCAATGTTGGTGGTTTCCATAAAAGCCTCCTCAATAGACAAAAGTTGCTCTGTTATAGGTCGCTGTTTCTGGTGATGTACTTGAATTTCAAGGGTGAATGATCCTTCCCCCTCCGTTATCAACCTATTGAATAAATCATACCGTTTGGTAAATGCGTATCTACGACGGACATGGTAAGGTTCGCCATCGATGATAGACTCATTGTTTCCATCGAGTAAGACCAAAGAGGCTCCTCCACTGAAACTGACAGACAGTTGGTACCTGTTAAACTTCATGTGATACTCCGACGGATATTCATTAGAATTGTATCTTGGGTTGTTGACTTTTTCCGAAGGAGTGAACACCACATCAAGGATAAACTCCCTTCCATTGCGGATGTTACCCATATCGACTTTGAAAGAGCGACTCTCTGCCCAGCGCTTGAATTCATCTGTATTGACTGTTTGTGTTCTTGGGTTATCCTCCACAAGCGACATGCCACCTTCCACACCAGTTATCGAATATTTGAGCGTTCCGAACTGTGTGTCAACGGTTCGCGAGATGGCAGCCGCTGTGAGGGAGGTCAAAAGCAACAGCAACAGAATGCTTGTTCTAATTCGATTCATCGTCTAAGGTCTATGATCAAATGTCTGAAAATCTAATGTCTGATGCCTAAAGCCTAAAATTCCCTTTCCTCAGGAGCCGGAGAAAGGCGTTCTGCGCCGGTGACGAGGTGCAGATGATTTCTCCGCTGGTGGCACTGGCCTTGATGTCGTTGTCGCGGAGTTGTGCTATGATATCGCGTATGCTGTTGAAAGTCCTCTGCACGCCTTGCTGGATGTCTTGCGGACTATAGCCGTTCGTAGGCGGCGTATTGACAGGTGGTGGAGTGGCGGGTCCTGGTTGTGGAGGTGTTTGTTCACGCACAGGCGATGTAGGTTGCCGCAAGTTGGTAGGAGGCGGTGTTTGTGGCCTTGGCTGCGGAGGTGTCTGCCGATTTACGGGTGGCGGCACTGTCTGCTGCAAGTTGGTTGGTGGCGGTGTGGGTGCAGTCGGTTGAGGATTAAAAGGCCTTGACGTCGGTGGTGGCGTCGTCGGTTGGTTGTTCTGTGGTGCGGAATTAGGTGGTGGAGGTGGTGCCATCTGGGGTGTTTGTCGCCCTGGTGGTGGCGGCGGAACTGTTGCCACGACAGCCTTTCCGCATTTGGTGCAGAAATGGGCGTTGTCGGTCAGCTGAAATCCACAATATCTACAATACATCATAACAAAATAAAGTTATCAATTATCAAGTTAATAATCATTTTCTAAAGATTATGAATGGGGGAGTTGAAGGGGTCCTATCCCACTTCCCTCATCAGGTCGCCGAGTTGCTGGAAAACCTTCTCGAATGATGTGCCAAGGCGTTCAAGTTCTTGCTTGGCTTTCACCACCGAACCGCCCTTGTTGACATCCATTTCCTTCAGAACGCGCATATAAGCATGGAACTCAGTCGGAATCTTGTTGCCACCGTTGACACCCGAACGAGTGATGTTTCGTGGTGAGAGGTAGTTATCGTATTGCTTGTAGCACTGGCGGCATCCTTCGCGTATCTTAGCAATACCTGCCGAGGCAGTCTTCGGGTCAGCAAGTTCCTTCATGCCCTGCTGGTACCACTCGTTGCACTTGTAGGTCATAGCATCGGCCACCTTATTAGCATCGGCAAGTGCTTTCGTTTTGCTGTTGGCATCAGACAGAATCTTGAAGTTGTCGTTGCCATAACTCTCGGGATGTAAGTCGCTCTGGATAACCGTCTGGTCAGCCTCTTTGGCGAACTGGGTATATTTCGATTCTGTGGAAACGGCGTGTTCTCCGTGATACTCCTTATAGTACTTTTCGTTATACATTTTCTCTGTCTCCACCTGATCGAAATAGGTCTTCTTGCCCGTTTTCGGGTTCTCGTGGTAGAACGTGGCATCGTGGTCGAAGGTGATTTTCTCTCCACTTTGCAGTTTCGCTTTGGAAGAAGCCGAAGCATTCAGTTTCTTGACCTCGTTGAACGGGATACCTTTGTCGGCCGCCATTTGGTACATCACCTCGTAGTCAGCTCCGTCGCTCAGGTCCTGTATTTGCTTGGTGAATTTCGACCTCATGTCGTTCATGGCCTTGTTGTCGTAGTCGGCCAACAGACTCATGGCGTTCTTGTCCTTCTGGATTTCCATGGCCAGTTGGGTCTTCTTCTTCAGGTTCGCTGGGGTGTCGGGCAGATCCATCACCTCCTTGAAGTTGTCGAGTTTTTTCTTGCCAATCTCCAGTCCTTCCATCTCGGCCTTCTTCATCTTGATTTCATCGAGGCTGAGGTGCTGGTTCTGGGGCATCATCTTGGTCTGGCTAACCTTGAGCTCAGCGTTAGCCTTTGCAAGTTTGGTATCGGAAATGGCTTGCTTCATCTGGCGTCCTCGTGTGATGTTGCCATAATACTCCTTGGCCTTTGCTTTGAGGTTCTCAGGTGTGAGTCCCACCTTGTTTGCCCCCTTCTTGAGCAGTCCCATGCCGAGGTCGGAGACCTTCTCCATGATATACTCACGTGCCACGACCTTCACACCGCAGCAGAAGGCTCCAAAGACGCTGTCACCGCCCTTGTCCACATAGTCTTTCATCTCGCGCACCACCTCCATAGATGTGAACACCACCTCGGAGCATCCAAGAGTGACGACGCCGAGTGCCATGCGAGAGAAGAAGCCCATAGAGTCTTCTATCTCCTTGCCCTTGTCCATGAAGGCGTTGAAGAACATCACAAGTTCGTCGCCAAGCGTCACGGGTTCGGTGTCGGCGTTGCATCCTGCGAATGTGCCTTGCAGGAATCCTCCCCAGATGCGGCGCACTGTGCGTAGTTGCTCGTTATCGTAGCCATAAGCGTCATCGTAGGAGTCGAGCATGGTCTGTATGTATCGGTCGAGCGGTGCGAGGTTTTTCAGATATCCATGGGTGAAGATGGTGGACTGAATAGCCATGAGCCTCTCGGCGATACGCTCATCCTCCTTGATTTGTCCCATGCTGTCAGCCATGTCCTTGCTCTGGCGCACCGGCTGAGAGGTGAGCATCACCTCCTTTTCCGTCTCGTATTTACGGTTGTTGAAAGTGGTGGTGATCTTGACTTTGCACTTGAGTCGCAGCGGTGCGTCGAGGGCGCCTCTGATGCAGCGGAAGATGATAGGACGGGCTCCGTCCTCCACATCCCTGCGGGGCTCCCAGTCAATACCTAATTTATCAACCAACGGCTGCCGGCTCTGATCCACAGCCTCGTATTTGATCTCATCTGGCACTGCCGGAATACGAAGTACCTGGTGGCTCTCCTCGTCGTACTCAAAGAGGCGGAGCTTGGTCTTGGTCTCAGCAGGCGTCATCTTCTTGAGCTCGTACTTGGGTTCGTTAGTGTTCCATGGCGAGACATCCTTGACACGTTCGTAAACGAAACGTTTGCTGAGGTGGTTCTTCATGTCGTACTCTTCCTCGAAACACTTGATCCGCTTGAGGTCGATGGTCAGTCCCATCTGGAAACGGCAGATTGGGAAATCGGTCTCGGCCTTACGGTCGTTTTCATCGCTGGCCTTGATGTGGAGCGAGTAATAACTGTACTTCCCCGGCTCCAGCTTGTTCTTGAAGTCGGCACAGTCCTTGTTTTCCTTCAGAACGGCAAACCAGAGGTCATCCTTCTTCTTCACCTCCACCTTGTAGGCGTCCTTCTCGACCGACAGCTCCACCTTGGGATCCTCTCCAAGGCCCAGCACCACGAACGGCAGTTCAACCGTCTTCTCGTAGTCGGCTGGCATAGTGAGGTTGTCCTGTCCAAAGAGGATCTCCGCGCCCTCCACAAAGAAGTGCATGTGGTTGGTGAACGACACTCCCTCGGCGGACATGACGAAATTGACCACTGCCTCCGGTGGAGTGACATCCTGATTGGGTGCGAGGACATTGGCGGCCATGTACTCTCCGTACTGGGTTGTGGGGCTGACCTGCAGATAGTCGTCACCAGTGATTTGTATCATCCGCGTCAGCACAGGGTCGGTATAGACATTACCGTCAGGTGTGTAATGCATGATGCGGGCATAGACTGTCACAGGCTTGTCACCGGGGACGAGTGTGTCGCCGAAGTCCTTCTTGATGCGCATCTCGTAGGTGCAGCGCTCATTGTACTCGTCCTCCTCTTGTTCCTTGCTCTTTTGTGGCTTTCCTGGAGGAGGTGGCGGCGTGGTCTTGCTGTTCTTCAGTTTCTTCTCCTCCTCTTCTTTCTTCCTTCGTTTGTTCCATGCCAGCAAACCGCCGCCAACAGCGATGGCACCTATGATAGATGGAACGAGCCATCCACTCTCACCAGGTGTATCAGGTGGTGTGGTGTCGATTTCCTCATGGATGGGACCGACGTCTGTAGGTTGTTCGGGTATAACAGGTGGATTGACAGGATTGACGACAACGTCCTCATCCCCTCCTTCAGTGACAGGATTGTTTTGCTTTCTGGGTCCCAAGATCTGAAACTCGTCGTAATAGCCCTCGCAATCTTCCTTATAGGTGGTCCCACTCAAATACTGATGGATATACGAGGCGCCGATACGGAACCAATCGCCAGACCAGAGGGTCGTCTCGGACGGCGACCGATAAGGTGGTTTTGTCCAATGACCACGCACCAAGGTGCTGTTTTTGGGTTCTTGCTTGGTGCTATTACCGGTAAACAATTCATATCTGGTGACCTCTTCCAGATTCGTCCCCACATTATGGTATTTCGTCTCTTTTGTGGAGTTGCTCCCACTTGGAGAGAAGGAGAAAGTGACTGTGACGGGGGTGCGAGGGTCCAACTGGTAAAGTCTATAGGAATTGAAGGCATTATGGAACTGATAGACATCCTTGATGACCTCTTTTTTATAGTTGCCATTTTCATCCTTATAATACATGTTCCTGTTCTTTTCCTTTTTCTCTACCTCCGTCCGTCCCTGGGAGTTGATGAGTTCTGGTTCAGCGTCAACATTGGAGAATCTGTAAGTGATGGAACCAAAACCAGTGCTGACGGTGCGCTCGATATCGATAGCATAAGAACCGAGGCATGCAAAGAGGGAGAGGATGGTCAGGATTAAGACCTTGCCTTTGCGCATCAGCCCCCGGAAGGCATTCTGCGCCAGTGACGAGGTGCAGACAGTTGTCACGACAGCCTTTCCGCATTTGGTGCAGAAATGTGCATTATCTGCCAGCAAGTTGCCACAATATCGACAAAACATAGTGTTAGTGTGTTTGTAAGATTAAACATTCATCATAGCAGAGTCAACATGCAAATATCGCAATAATCATCCAATTATCCAAGAAAACCATGTGGTTTTTCCTTTGATGTTATCAGAAAGCAACCGAGAAGGCTATAGAGACCCTATAAAAAACAGCCAGCCTAAGGAATCCCCCCAGACTGGCTGTTTGATGTTGTATTTGCGGAAGGCTATGCCTTACCCTCTCCTACTTAGACAGGTTCTTGACGAACTCCCATGCTGTCTCATATTTCTTAACCTTGATGAGCGACTGATGGCCTACGATATACTCCGAGACACCCACATGGTCGGCTCCGTTGTGCCAGTCGTAGGTGTAGCCCAAACGTGTCCAAGGCAGTGGGCTGTCGTCCTCGTAAGCTGCCTCTACGTTGTAACGGTACCACTCGCGGAAGTTGGTCTCACCGATCTTGAAGTTCTCATCCACGTTCTTCGGGAAATCGAGAACAGCGGTGGTTGTGGTGATGTCGGGATCAGGTGTGGGACGGAACATCGTTGCGGGGTCGGCATAGAAGCTGACCATGATGTCGTAGTCGCAAGTTGGGTCGAGTCCGTACATCTGGATGAGACGCATGTGGGCTGCCACACTGTCGAGTCCCTCAAAAGCCTCGCTACGTTTGGCCCAATCAACAGGCAGGGATACCCAAGTACCCATCTCGCGGTCGATACGATAGACGCCCTCCCCAGAGAAGAAGCGCTGCAGGCGACTGGAATCTACAAGTGTAACCACGAGCACCATGTCCTTGCCGTCGAAGTTGGCCCATTCCTCACCGGGATAGTCTTTTCTGACTGCTGTCAAGTTGTTGACAATCTCAGTGCTGTCAATCACCTTGGCATCTTCAATAGCAGCCATCAGGTCGGCCTGAAGAGCAGAATCGTTCTCATACCATGCCACTTCATTGGCAGTCTTAGTTTTTGTGTTCTGGGTCTGTCTGCAGCCCGTGCTCACTAACATCACCAAAAAGGCGATCACAATCATCAAGTTTTTCATTTGCTAATAATTTTGGAATGATGTTAAACAATTGTATTTGCGATTGCAAAAATAAGCATTTTAGTTTTAAACATGAAATCTTCGCATGTTTTTTATCATTTGCGCTTATTATTCGAAAAACGCCAGTTCATTTGTTCTGTGTTCAAACCAGTACCTTTATTCTTGTATTTTAATACAATTTGATAAATGAGCCCACTTTAAAAAGTTAGGCATATTAAAATTGTTTGCTTTTGCACTAAAATAGTCTATGTTTTATGCCGATTTCTGGAATATTTTTTGTATCTTTACATCATCAATCAAAAAGGAAGACGATGTTTAAGAAGACAGA
>JAFWPH010000072.1 GCA_017509605.1 Bacteroidaceae bacterium
AAGCTTTCTACTGGCTGGAGTTGTTTTTTACCAACAAAATCCGAATACCAGTCGTTAGCCATGTTTCACTAGGAATGTCAGCCAATGACAAAACCCAATATCAGAATTTATGTAAAACTGCCACTTTTTAAAGTGGGCTCATAAATAAACATCCACAAAAAGTATCGGATTGACAGAATATTCACACAAAACATTAAAGAATCATCGTTTTTTTAGAGAAAAAGTTTGGAATTAGAAGAAAATGCTATAACTTTGCGCTCGTAATTATAAGGTAATTTTTTCAGAGTTAGTTTTTCATAGTATTTAGTTCAATACTCGGTATTGAAGAAAACGGCGGAATATGTGAATATTCCGCCGTTTTTTCTATCATATCGCTCTCAACCGTGCGTACAGGCTTTCGATCGTGGAGTTTGGAAGGAGCAAGAGATATATTCAGACGGGATCACCCGTGAATGACCTCATCCACTCGGATGTCGTGAGGTTCAGAGGGTATGTGCTCCATGTACTGGAAAGGAAAACACAAGCCTATTTTCTCACATGGGATAAAGGGCAGCAACCGGTCGTAAAAGCCTCGTCCACGACCGAGACGGTGTCCTTCATCGTCGAAAGCCATGCCGGGGATGACGGCGAGGTCGATGTCGGGGTAGCGAGTGAATGCCTCACCTTCCGGCTCCATGATTCCAAAGGCACCTGTCCGCATCCTTTCTGGCCGATAGACGCGCAGTTGCAGGTTGTCGTCCACAACGACGGGCAAGAGTATGGTCTTTTGGTCCGCATACTTCATCAGCAAGTCATGGGTGGCGACCTCGTCGGGCAACGAATAATAGAGCAACACCGTAGATGCATGGATGAAAACGGGATGGTGCTCCAACAAGCTCACTACCCTATCCGACATTTGGAGAAGAACATCCTCCCCCAGACGGTGCTTCTCTGCCTTGATGATTTTTCTCAATTCGGCCTTGGTCATGTCATCGGTCATCCATCAGACTCATATTATGCCGAGACAATATAGAAAGGTGTGGCCATTCGGGCATCATGTGGCGAGAGACTGCCTTTCGCCACTTTCCTTTCCTCCTCTTTGTCTTCTTTCTTATTCTTGTTGTCCAAGTCCTTTTCCTCGAGGACAGGCTTGGTCTTTCCCTGCTTGAATATCTCAAGAGCTTTCAGCACTGTGGGGTCATCCTCATTCATATACATCTGGTAGTCGTTCTGATCGAGTATGGAATAGATGATGTTGCCATAAATGGCGCGTTCGAACAATTCCCTCGACTTGATGATCATGAGGTTGCGCCGCTGGAGTCCCTTACTGTCAGCGAAGTGCACGAATTTCTCCAGCGTGTTCTGCTTGCGCAGATATTTGGCGATGTCCTTTCCCTCAGTGAACTGCGAGAGTGTCTGACGGTTGTCGTCGCAATAGTCGAAGCAGAACTGCGCCACCAATCCGCTCGACACGGCCTGTGAGAAATAGGTGGTGTAGCCCGTGGTGTCCTCGGCCACGAAATAGTCGGGCATGACTCCACCGCCCCCATAGACCACGCGTCCAATGCCGGTGTGATAGACGGGCCCGTTCTGCCGGATGCTGTCCTCATTGAAGAACTCCCCATGCTCATAACGGGCGACAATGTCCATCTCGTAGTCTTTGCCACCGCCATTGGTGTATGGTTTCTGGATGCAACGGCCTGAAGGGGTGTAGTAACGGGCTATGGTCAGATGAATCAGCGACCCGTCGTTGAATTCTATGGGTTGCTGTACCAAACCCTTACCGAAAGTACGGCGGCCAATAATGACACCTCGGTCGTTGTCTTGTATGGCTCCCGCGAAAATCTCGGCGGCAGATGCTGTGATTTCGTCAGTGAGCACAATAAGTGGCAACGACTGGTAGGAACCCCTACCATCGCTTCGGTAGTCCTCGCGCCGTGACTTGCGTCCCTCTGTATAGACGATGAGTTTGTTCTTGGGCAGGAACTCATTGACCATCTGGATGACGGCAGTGAGATAACCACCCGTATTGCCACGAAGGTCAACCACCAGACCCTTGAAACCCGCGTATTCGAGGTCGGCCAGCGCCAGGAGCAATTCAGCGTAGGTGGTCTCGCCGAAGTTCTTGATGCGTATGTAACCCAGTTCAGGGTTGAGCATATAGGTTGAGGTCACGCTATAGACAGGTATATCTCCTCTTATCACCGTGAAATAGACAGGGTTAGGCTCTCCGTGCCGCTTCACACCGAGTTTCACCTTGGTACCCTTGGGGCCTTTCAACCTGCGCATGGTCTCCTCATTGGTCACTTCCTTTCCCACGAAAGGTTTGTCGTCCACCGAGATGATACGGTCGCCCGGCAGGATGCCCACATTCTCCGACGGTCCCCCCTTGATGACATTGTTCACATGCACTGTGTCGTCTTTTATGGTGAACTGCACGCCTATACCGCTGAAACTGCCGCGGAGCTCATCGTTAGCTGTGGCAGCGTCCTTTGCTGATATGTATGAGGAGTGTGGGTCGAGTTCCGACAGTATGTTGGGCATGGCTTTCTCAACCAGGTCTGAGATATTGACCTTATCCACATATTGGTCATCAATGATGTAGAGTAAGTCGTTGAGTTTGTTCGACGTGGTGTTGATGATGTTGAGTCGGTTGCCCGAATACCTGTTGGCATAGAAAGTGCCTATCAGTATTCCGATGATGACACTGATGGCAATAATGGTGGGTATGAATTTAGATGACTTGTTCATGCTTCTTCTGGTTGAAGTGTTGTGCGTTATTTTGTGTTTTTATTTGTCCTTGCCGTCAGACTCATTGAGGTCGATGAACTCTACGTCGATGCCAGCTCTTTTCAGCAGGTTGATACCATCGTCAAGCCGGTAGGTGTTGGCGTAGAGCACCCTCTTGATGCCAGACTGGATGATGAGTTTGGCACATTCGATGCAAGGAGAGTCGGTGATGTACATAGTAGCTCCCTTGCTGGAGTTGTGGCTTCTGGCCAGTTTGGTAATGGCGTTGGCCTCGGCGTGCAGCACGTAGGGCTTGGTGGTGTTGTTCTCGTCTTCGCAGATGTTCTCGAATCCGGAAGGAGTGCCATTATACCCGTCGGAGATGATCATGTTGTCCTTCACCACGAGCGCCCCTACTTTGCGGCGCTCGCAATAGGAGTTCTCGGCCCATATCCGGGCCATTCTCAGGTAACGTCTGTCGAGGAGCGATTGTTTGTTGCTGTCCATATTGATATGGTAATTATTATCAGGATTTGGGAATGAAGTGATGTCGGAGTGTCGAAATCGTTATAACGAAATAACGGAATAACGAGAATCTCTTTTCTATGTTTGATGATCTGATTGAGTTATTTATTGCCTCTCATTGAACCCATGTTGATGTAGCTGTTGTCGTCGCTGAAAATCTCAAGGATATTGGAATCGCCCGAATACCTGGTGACATTCTTGATGACTCGGAAGATGTTGGCATCGAGAACGCTTTCCTCGCAGTTGACAGACGAGGTGACATTCATCTTCAGTCTGCGGTGTCCACCGTCAGCCTCCCAGTTACCACTGAAACTGGTGTTGGTGGATAGTTTGCCAGTGAAGGTTCCTTGACTGAAGATGATCCAATAGCTGTCCTTGTTGACATAAAGGCTGCTCACTTGGTCTTTGGTGAAGTCCGTGCCATTGAGTTTGCCACCACTCATATACCAGGTCTTACCAATGAAGATATCGTTGATATCATCATCGGTGGAGCAGGCCACAAGAGTGAAGACAGACAGTAGTGAGAGGAATGATATTTTTATGAAATTTAAATTCATATATTCTTGTATCTTAATTTTTTATACCATTTCGTTCAAGTAAAGCTTTAATTGATGGCTCTTGACCGCGGAATCGTTTATAGAGCGTCATTGGGTGTTCCGTTCCGCCTTTGGAAAGGATGTTGTCGCGGAAACTCTGGGCGGTCTTTCTGTCAAAGATGCCGTTCTGCTTGAACAAGGAGAAGGCGTCGGCATCGAGTATCTCAGCCCACTTGTAACTGTAGTAACCCGCAGCGTATCCGCCGGCCATGATATGGGAGAACTGCACGGTCATGCAGGTGCCTTCGACCTCAGGCAGAAGCCTTACTTGCTGGAAGGCCTGTCGCTCATGCTGGATGATGTCGTCGGTGAGGGGTTCTTTGATGTCGTAGTACGACATGTCGAGCAGCCCGAACGACACCTGACGGATGCAGGAGTATGCCACGCAGAAGTTGCGGCTCCGCTGTAGCCGGTTAATGATGTCCTCGGGCACTGGCTCACCTGTTTGGTAATGGAAGGCGAAGGTGTTGAGGAAGTCGCGCTCCATGGCATAGTTCTCCATGAACTGCGAGGGCAGTTCCACGAAGTCCCAATAGACGTTTGTTCCGCTGAGGCTCTTGTGGCGTGTGTTGGCAAACATGCCATGGAGTGAGTGTCCGAACTCATGGAGGAAAGTCTCCACCTCACCGAGAGTGAGCAAAGCTGGTTTGGTGTCGGTGGGTTTGGTGAGATTCATCACCACCGACACTTGTGGTCGGCTATTCTCCCCCTCATCGTCAATCCATTGCTCCTTGTAGCTGGTCATCCAAGCCCCCGCTTGTTTTCCCTCGCGTGGATGGAAGTCGCAATACAACACTGAGAGGAATTGTCCGTCGGCATCGAAGACCTCGTAGGCTTCCACATCGGGATGATAGACGGGGATGTCTTTATTGGGTTTGAAAGTGATGCCGTAGAGTCGTGTGGCGAGTCCGAACACCCCTTTCTTCACTTGACTGAGCTCCAGGTAAGGACGCATGATTTCGGAATTGATATTGTAGTCTCGTTCCAGGAGTTTGTTGGAATAATAGCCCATATCCCAAGGCATGAGTTGGAAGTTGTCGCCTTCCATTTCCTTGGCCAGTTTCTCCACTTCCGCCACCTCCTTTTGGGCTGTGGGCAAGTAGGCCTCGGTGAGTTGTGAAAGCATACGCTCCACATTCGTTCTGTTCTCGGCCATGCGGTTCACCAACACATAGTCAGCGTAAGTCTCATAACCCAGGAGATTGGCGAGATGGAGTCTCAGATTCACAATGCGGCGGCATATCTCCATATTGTTCTCCTTGTTGTCGTGTGTGCAGATGGTGTTGTAGGCCATATGCATCTTCTGGCGGAGCTCACGTCGGCTGCTGTAGGTGATAAAGGGTATGTAGCTCGGTGCGTTGAGTGTGAACACCCACCCGTCGAGGCCTTTCTCCTTGGCGCAGAGGCGTGCGGCCTCAATAGCTGTTGGTTGCAGTCCGTCGAGGTCCTTCTCGTCGGTGATATGGAGCGTGAAGGCATTGATTTCAGCGAGTTTGTTCTGAGAGAACTGCAAAGTGAGTTGGCTGAGTTCGGTCGTAGTCTTGCGATAGTCCTCTTTTTGTTGTTCATCGAGATTGGCCCCGTTTCGAACAAATCCGTCATAAGTTTTGTGGAGCAGCATCTGTTCCTCAGGGGTGAGCTCTTGCAATTTCGTCTCGTCGGAGTGATAATAGTCATAGACGGCTTTCACCCGCTGGAAGAGTTTGGGGTTCAGACTGATGTCGTTGCTGTGTTCGGAGAGCACGGGCGACATCTTCTGTGCCAGCGCCTCCATCTGGTCGTTTGTCTCCGCGCTGTGGAGGTTGAAGAAAACGGTGGTGACCCTTTCGAGCAGTTCGCCCGTGTTCTCCATCGCGCAGATGGTATTTTTGAATGTGGGCGGCTCAGGGTTGTTGACGATACGCTCCACCTCCTCATTCTCTATCCGTATGCCCTCGAGCATCGCTGGCTCATAGTCCTCCAGCCGTATGCGGTCGAAAGGAAAGGTGTGGTGAGGTGTGTTATAATTATCAATGAAAATATTGCTCATAATGTCTGTTTATTCGTAAAAATAAGAGGCCATAGCCTTCTCAAGGCTGTTCATGATGATGCCCATTCGTTTCAGTTGCAGTATCTCTTGGTCTTGCAGGTTGTTGAGTCCACGCGAAACATTGGCCCTCGACTCACCAAGCATTTCGGCCAAGTCCTCCATCTTCACCTTCACCATCTTGTAACCGTTCATGACAGTGGAATGCATGCAGAAGAAACGGATGATCCTCTTCTCTATCGGTCCGTTGTTCTTGTAATCCCATACTTGCTGCTGCACTTTTTGGAATCGTGTGCTGAGCATGTTGAGCATGTTGGTACGTACCACGTCGTAATTGATGAGATAGTTCTTGAAGACGTTCTTATCGACAAGGAAAGAGCTGCCTGCAGTGACGAACTTGTAGGTGCGCAGGTAGTCCTGGTTGTATCCGAAAATGCCTTCCGGCTCAATGAGCGCGGGTGCGTTGAGGACTTCAATGAAACGGAACTTTCCACTGGCCGACACATACTCAGCGGAGTATCGTCCACTGAGGATGTAGATGAGTTGGTTGTGTCTGTCCCCCCTCACCACGATTGTCTCCCTCTCCTTGTTCTGGCAGAAGTCGAGTTTGATTTTCTCGAAGATCTGTTGCAGTTGTCTGATGCTCAGTCCTTGGAAAAGTGGCAAAAGCTGTATGCGTTCGAACATCGTGAGTTCCATAAGAAGCCCTGTTTAGTGTTATGAAATTCAAACTACAAATTTACGATTATTATCTGAATTCCGTATCGTTTGTTAAGTTTTTTTCAGAAAATAACCAGGAAGAGCGAACTTTATGAACCAGTAAAACTAAAGCCAGTCAAACCAATCTATTTCAGCAAGCCTTCTACAGTTTCTTTTCTCCGTACATGGAGTTCCACCATTGTGGTTCGTCCTTGAGCCATCGGTCAAACCAGGCGAAGATGGTGTTCTGCCATTGGATGCGCTTGTTGTAGTCGAGAATGTGATGGTTCTGTCCATCAACCAGCACCATGGCTGTGGGGCGTCCAAGCAGTTTGAGCGCGGTGTACATCTGTATGCTCTCGCCAACGGGCACATTGGTATCGGCTGTTCCGTGCAGGAAGAGGAGCGGTGTGTGGATCTTGTCGGCATTGAAGAGCGGACTCTGATCCACATAGAGTTTTTTGTCGGTCCAGGGATAGGAGTTGGCCATGGAGACCTCGCTGTAGGAATAGCCCCAGTAGCCCTCGCCCCAGTAGCTGGTGTGGTCGGATATGCCGGCATGGGAGATGGCGGCGGCGAAGATGTCGGTCTGTGTCTGCAGGTACTGCGTCATGAACCCACCGTAACTGGCGCCGATGCATCCAATTTTGTCCTTGTTAACCCAAGCGTGCTCACTGCAGAACTGCTTGGTGGCACCGATGATGTCTTCTGCCACTCCTTTACCGGCAGTGTTGACATGGCGTGAGGAAAACTCCTGTCCGAAACCAGTGGCTCCGCTGGGGTTCACAATCAATACCACATAGCCAAGAGCGGCGTATGCATGCTGGGGATAGCGGTTCTCGAAATTCCGGCTGGTAGGAGAGCATCCGCCATAGTAATTCACTATCATGGGGTATTTCTTAGTTGCATCGAAATGAGGTGGCAGGTAATATCGGCAGCAGATGGTGTCGCCTCGGTCGTTGAGGTAGTTCCATGCTGTGCATTCACCCAGTTCCACCCCTTTGAGGCGCTCTGCGGAGAGGTCCTCCAGCAGGGAGGATTTGAGACTCTTGGTCGAGAGGGTGTAAAGTCTGTCGCTATTGGAAGCGCCTTGTCCATAGAATGCCATGACGGGGGCGGAATTGGCAGCACTGAAACTCATCACCATCTCCTCGGGTGTGTCAATGCGGCGAATCTTCCCGTCTTTGGGATTGAGTTGGAACAGGTGCATGCAATCCTTGTCCTCGGCATTGAAGTAAACCATGCCATCAGCTTTGTTCCATAACACCCGCTGCACATTTGGGTTGAACTGGCGGGTAAGCGCACGTATCTTTCTCATCAAGGTCTCCTTGTTCTGGAGAGGACGTGCAGGTGTATCAACATAAACATTCTTAAACAATCTGCCATCGATGTCCAACAGGAAAAGTTGTGTGTCGATCATGCTGGGCACCCTACCCTCAGGCACCACGTTGCCCACACCTCCGAGTGCCTCGGGAGAACCTGAAATCAGCACTTGCTTTCCGTCGGGTGAGAAGAGTGCGCCACCGACGAATCCGTCCTTCACCACGAGGGTGTCTGTGTGCATGGTGCTCAGGTTGAGACGGAAAATGGATGTCACGGTAGTGGGGCGTTGTGTGAGTCGGTTTTCCGACTTGCTAATCAACAAATAACGACCGTCGGCACTGATATCGTTGAGATAGACACTATGGTAGCCGAAAGACAACGGAGTGCAGAGTCCTGTGGAGATGTCGTATTTGAGCAGCTGGTTGCGGTTGCGCCAGCCAGGCTGACGGTCTTCGGGTTCCACCACCTCGAATACACCGCTGTCTTTTTCTTTCTCACCCTCTTCCCTATGGTTGATGATGAGATAGTCCTCGTTGGGCGACATGGTGAAAGAACCGTCAGGCAAGTTCTCTGCAATGATGTTTTCCTCTCCCGTACGAGGATCAATAGCGTAGAGCGTGTTGTGTCCTTGGTTGTCGCGGCGAGTGGAATAATACTTGTTGGTCTTAGGCATCCAGTGTCCGTTGACATTGCTGTTGACAATCCGCTGTTGCTGCAGGTCCCACAGTTTTGAGCTGTAGTCGGTGCTTCCTCCCTCACGGGTTTGTGAATAGCTGACAATGGCGTAATGGCCGTCGGGCGACACCTCAATGCCGCTGTAACGTCTGCCGAGCAGCACATCGAGCAAGGTGTAACGACGTTGGCCGTCAGTGGGGACGACCTCCACCACTCCATCGCGCTCTGTCTTCACCTTGATGTCCAAGGTGTCGTTTTTTCCAGGCTGTGACAGGTACTTCACCACCACCTCATGTGTGGCGGGCTGAAGTGTAGTCTTTCCTCCCGCACATTCCTTGCCGTCAACCAGCAGACGGTAGTTGTGCAAGCCTGAGACCTTGATTTCCGCGTCGGTGAATGATGTGTTCTGCAAGTTGAAGGCCAGCAGATGCAATGCTGGTCCGTCATTACATGGCGGCAGTTGTCCTGCGGATACGGCCTTACCCTCTTTCACCATCGCAAGGTTCATTGGAGACTTGAGCCATTCCTCGTCCTGAAAGGTTTTACCTTGAAGGTTCACGCTGTCCATCATCACGGGACGCTCAAGCATGTATGGTCCTGCATACCGGCACTCTGTCACGGGTACGTCCTCGGCATAGGTGTAGGTCGATGCCAGCAGCAACGACACGAAAAAGAATGAATGCTTCATCATAGCTGTCTTTAGTTTTGGGGATGTACTATTTATCCCAATTGGAAAGTTGCCACAAATTTACAAATAAAAGTCAACTAATACAACGAAAGATTTGTAGGTTTTCATTTTTTCTTTAAAAGTCAATCGTCTTTAGTCATTAGATATTGCAATTACATTAACTATGATGACATCCTTCAGTGGTCGCAAAAAAGGTCGAGTTCCAAACGAGGAACCCGACCTTAATTCATATATCGACAAAATAGTTTTAGCGGACAACAAACGTCATCAACGCATCATACGTTTCTCCGAATGACCGTCCTTGTACTTGATGATGGTGACACCTCGAACAGGCCGTGCGAGACGCATACCGTTGAGGTCGTAATAGCCTTCAATCTCGTTGGAGAGAGACTCGCTGCGCAGGTCGTCAATGCCAGATAGGGACTGATTGCCGTAGTAGTAGAGACGGAATCCATCTATGACAAGCAAGTCGTTCTCCGTTTTCAGTGGCACTTTGACACCGATGGTGATGACTCTGGGACTGACAAAGTCAGCTGTTCCAGATAGTCCTTGATGTCGGCGAAAATGACTTCATAGCTCAGGCGCACATTGTCGATGCACACATAGTTGCCTGTGCAACTCTTGATTTCGGCTCCGATGCGCAACTTCCCGTCCTTGACCACACAAGTGACGGAGTAGTCGTTGGGCTGGCTGAAGGGGGTCTTCTTGTCATTGGCGTAAATCCAAGTACCCGTGCACTCCAGCGAAGAGTCGCTCTCCTTGATGTTCTGGCAAGCGACGGTCATCGTATAAGTACCTGCGGGAAGGCCGGTGAGGTCCTGGTAGATGTAGGCATCACCTGCCGTGCCGCCTGACCAGACCTCACGGTAATAACCACCATGTTTCAAAGGAAAAGTATTGTTTCCCTGACGACCGAACGAATTGGTTTGCCATAGCGAACGTCCTTCTTGCTCAAAGTCGGGATCGGAGATCCTGTCCGTCATGTCGGTTTGCGCCATCACACTGGAACTGATTGACAAAGCAAACAATGATAATAATAGTAAGAATTTCTTTTTCATTTCTTTAGTGTAGCATTAAAAAACAATGAGTTAAATAAGTTAGTTTAGCAATAAAAATATCAGCGCAAATATAGATGTTCTTCTTTATTCAGAATGATAAACTATTGTCGAAAGATAGGACAAAATGAACATTATATTATATTGAATTAGAACAGTTTTCATTCTCGAGTTTAGGAAGTTGAAAAAGGGTTAAAAAGGTTATGATACCTCTTTAACCCCTATTCATCTTTCTTCTAAATAAACTCACTTCACCAACACTTTCTTTGAGTGGGTTGCGCCGCCATTGTTCGAGCGAACAATGTATAGTCCTTTGCCCAATGTCTGGCTGTTGACACGACGACCGTTGAGGTCATACACGGCAACAGACTCTTTGTCCATCATCCAATCTTTGTTATTTACTTCTAATTTCTCATCTTTCACTGAGATAATCCCGTTAGGGTCGTAACTTTTGTCGCGAAACAACCGGAGGGTCTTGGCGCGGAACTCCTGTTGTGATGCTGTGGTCAGATCGACGTTCCAACCGAGATACAAAGTAGTCTCGTCTTCAAGCGTGAAAGCAATGCCATAGAGGTCATCACTCTCGGGTGTTCCACCCAAGGCATAGAAGGCTATGGCTTTTTCGGGTGTCTGTGCTGCCGTCAGTGGTTCCGTGGCGGCGAACGTGTAGGCTTTGCTGAGGTTGTAGATGGCATTGTAAGCTGCACAGAAGTAGTAGCGGCCTGCGGGCAAAGTCACCTGACGGTAAATGCGGGCGTTGGCGAGGTTGCCGGTGGCGCGGCTGGCATCATCCCACACACCGAGCATGAGGCAATCGTAACCGGGATAACGGTCAATGCCACGCTTGGTGCCATCGCCACCATTGGGGATGGAGAAATCGGCGACCTCCCAGTTTGTGGGTTCACCGAAACGAACGTACGAACGGTCGCGGCGTTGGATGTTCTGATAGTTGCCGAGGTAGGAAGATGAAACATCCTTACCATTCGCGTCAATAATGCGGATAGCAGTCACACGCATGGCGTGGCCACTCTCGTTTTGCGGTATGTTGAAAACCCATCCAAGGCTCAGCGTCTCGGGTTGGTCGAGGTGGAAGTTGCAGACATCGTACTCGCCTGAATAGTCGGTGCGACTCATGTCGTACGAGGCAAGAACATTCGCTGTGGCGCCCTTGTCGGGAAACTCGATGCCACGAGCCACACGCAACAAACCCTTGCCATTGTCAAGTCCTGCACGGCAGGTAACGGAGATGTGGAGGTGGTAGTCGCCGGCTGGCAACGCTGCCTTCGTGGTCTGATAGATCTTGTCGTTGACCAAAGCGGGTTCACCGCCGCTCCATTTCTCAAGACTGATGGCGCGTCCTCCCTCATAACTGTCAAAACCACCATGCGAGCCATTGTCCTGGTTGATGATGTTGTCGGTGACAACCCAAGGCTCGGCAAGAAGGCCGAAACGTGTGTTGGGCGCTGTGGAGGCATCCCCGCGGCTGAAGTTTCGCGCTTCAACAAGATATTCGGTGGTGATGTCCTCCATGTTGGAGGTGGGTTTGATGAGGCCGCCTTCGGCCTGGCCGTGTTCCTCGAAATTGGAGTAGGCAGCGAGGAGTTGGTTGTATGCCGAAGTGATACCTACGGGGAGGTCATCCGCTTGTTTACTGATTTCGATGGCAGCGGAGAGTGTTTCTATTGCTTCCTGGCTGTAGTAACCGGAGTTCTCGCCAATTCGTCCACCTGTACTCTGGAGCAACTCGATGGCTTGATCCTGCAGAGTTTTCAGCTCATCTGTGCTGATGGCTTCTTTCTGCATGAGTGTGATAACGGCTCCACCACGCGACAGACATTCTACATGGAGACTATTGGATTTGGTCACGTCCTGCGAGGCGAAACTGAACTGGCGGGCTTGTGCACCATCGGTAATAAGGGCGGCAGAGTAGGTGGCTTCACCAAGGAAATCCAAAGGAATATCAAAAGCCACTGCTTCTGATTTTCCGTTCAGCGCTGCGATATACCAATTGTCGCCCTTGCGGCGTGCTATGATGAACGATTGGCCAGGGTAACCATCGATAAAACGTGTCTCGTCCCATGCCACCGGTACCTTCATCATGTGCCTCTTGGCCATGAGGGGGAGAGCATAAAACCCTTCGGGACGGTCGGCCCAATGCTGGATGCCTGACTCAAAGGCCACGGAGAGGGCCAACTCATGGGCGAAAGTAGTGGTGTGGGGATGTTGGGAGTCGGTGAAAGCCACAGGGGTGTAGTCCATCGGGCCTACTACGTTGCGTGTGTATGTCAACAGGCAGTTGATGCGAGCGCCTTCGGTAGTCATCGTTCCGCCGTTGTTGTACTGCTCGCCACCGAAAACGGCCTCCTGCGACATCAGATGGGGATAGGTGCGGCTCCATCCGCGTGGAATGGTGCAACCGTGGAAGTTGACGAGAATCTGATATTTGGCAGCGTCCTCGAGGATGTCGGCGAAGTACTGCATGGTGTGTTGTTTGTCGCTCTCGAAGAAGTCAATCTTCACACCTTTCACACCAATGCGTTTCAGCCAGGCAAACTCCTGACGCCGACGACTGCTGTTCTGCATTTTCTCATCGTTGGAGTGATACCAAAGCATGGGATTGACTCCTCGGGCGGTGGCATACCGTACGGCATCTTCCACTCCACCGCCATTGCCCATCTGTTCCCATTCCCAGTCGAACAGCACGTAAGGCCAACCCATTGCCACGGCCAAATCTACGTAGCGCTTGCATATCTGATAGTCTTTGGTGCCGTGGTTATATGCCCAATACACCCATGCGGCACTGCCTGGTTGGACGAAGTCGGTGTTCTCAACCGCACAAGGCTCGGACACATCTTCTACGAGTGTCGATTCGACAATCGTGGAGAGGCTGCCGATGATCATCACACGCCATGGACCTGTCCAAGCACCCTTCCATGTGGGATTGACGGCGCCCACACCATAGCCTTCCGAAGCGGAAGGATATGTGATCTCGTACTGAAGCGCGTTGGTGTTGTTGTCAAGGTGAGACGAGCAATATGAACGTCCGATGTTGGCTTCTGTGATGAGGGCAAAGGTACCGTCGTTCTCAAACAAGGCTGGATAACTCCATGTGCCTCTCTGGCCACCACGAGCCTGATAAGGGAAGTCGGCCTCGTAAGAAGTGTTGAAAGGCTGGAGCCAGCGGTGAAAGTTGGTATTGATGTTGTAAATGGTGTTCTCCCCTGTGAAGGTAATCGTACCGTTGTCATCGTCTGGCAACTTATAACGGAAAACGATACCGTCCTCGTATGCGCGCACCTCAACGACCATCTCCTTGCCTTTATTGTTGGCAAAAGTCACCTCAACACTGTTGGCACTGTTGCTGACAGTGGAGCGCTTGCCATGAATGGCTGTGTAGCTCTCGTTGATTGTCTGTGGTTCAGTGGCACTGACAAACGTGAGGTTCGACACAAAGTTGCCTACGGAGCTATTCAAACCTAATCGCACTCTTGCCATTTGCCTGTCCTGGGCATCGTTGACAACAATATAAGGTATCCTGGCATTGAACTGGACATCGGCCTTCAAACCCGTCGTGGGACTGGTCAGGGTCACCACCGAATCTGCCCGAACCGGAGTGCTGATACCAAAGAAACAGAGGAATAAATAATAAAGAAAAGAATAACGAGAGCCTTTCATATATACCACATGTTTATCAATGAACATAAAAACCATCCCAGTGGAATGTTGATTGTGCAAATATACACAAAAAAAATCATCTCTCCACCTTTTAATTGGATTATTTCTTGATATACATGGTTTTATAACCGAATTGATAGGTGATAATTGAACGGATTGGTCCTTCGTTTTGTGTCTTTTCCACCATACAGGATGGAAAAGAGGTGGAAAAAGAAGCGGAAAGTAGCTAAATATCAGTGCAAAAAGGATGGAATACCGATTTCCATCCTTTTCTCTTGCGAAGACCATCCATTTGCCGTACTTTTGCAAAAAAAAACGGAAACGACATGAAAAAGAAGACTATTGGAATCATCGTTGCTGTGCTATTGCTGGCATTCGTCGGCGTTATTGGATGGTACTTTCGCAACTTGCCACAGAAGCGATTCCTGAAGGAGGCAGAAGATATTGTGTTCATTGACGTGGACAGTGCGGCAAAGCTATTGGCAAAAATCGACTCAACACGACTGACCCAAAGCTCACAAATGTTGTACGAC
This sequence comes from Bacteroidaceae bacterium, assembly GCA_017509605.1. Classification (GTDB taxonomy): domain Bacteria; phylum Bacteroidota; class Bacteroidia; order Bacteroidales; family Bacteroidaceae; genus RUG11857. The sequence goes on from JAFWPH010000072.1 coordinate 14,505, forward strand.
CTGATGAGGGCTTTGGTGAAGGAAGAGCGCGATCAACTGCTCAACAACGACACGGTCTCATGCCTGTCATCAGCCGACACAACCATATTAGTATCCTCCGATACGGACAGACCAAAGCCAGTAACCTCACCTGTATGGAACTTCAAACGCACAATGGTCTCTCAGAAAACGGATGACCAAGTGCAACTCTCCGACAGTTCACTACTGCGTGTCTATGAGTATTATGAACACGCGAGCCTTGGTGGTACAGCTGACGACAAGGAAGCCTTGCGACGTTTCGGACGCATCTGTTGGGTGCTGAGCCAAGACAAAGGAAAGACCCTGCATCTCAACTCCGACAAACTCCTCCATCTCGCCATCCATTGTGGTGAGGCCGACGACGACCACGCCTTGGGTTATCGCGCTTACCATCTTTTAGGCCAACGCACGGAAGGCGAAATGCAACTCTTGTGCCAGACTCGTGCCCTCCAACGATATCGACTGTCGCCCGACCATACGCGGTGGCTCCTGACGTTGTTGAACGACTACGGACATGCCGTCCTGAAGACTGGACCCTTCGATCTCCACCGATTCGCATCATTGGAGTGCGTCGCCAACATCGTTTCCCGTCAGCACGAGCGACAGCTATCCGCCAATGTCTGCGATTCCGTCTTCCTGTGTCTGGATTCGCTATGGGCCTTACCCGCCCCAGGTTTTAAATATGCCGTTTTTTCGGTTTACAGCTACGAAGGGAAAACAAACATATCCGAATTCAGCGTGCCTGCCGACACGTATGAAGACAATCAACAAAGACACGAAAAAGGCGAAGCTGAATCTGGTAAGCCGGAGTTTGAGTCTAAGTGGCAAGACGCCATCAACGCATTCAACATCTCCCAGGACACCTACTTGGCCGCTGGCTATGCAATGAAAACCGCGTCATTGCAACAACGGCTGATGACTGCGGTTATCGTCATCCTCCTACTGAGCCTGTTGCTCCTCGCGCTCCTTTTCCGCAACTGGCGCAACAAGACACGGCAACGCCATGAAGCCGAACGCACTGCTCATCAGCGCGAAGCGGAACAACTGACCGAGCGTCTGCGACAGAAAGACGTGATGATTACAATGTTGCGAGACCATATCATGGACAAGAGCGAGATTCTCGACATGCTGGAACCGACGGCGGGCAAGCGTACCATCATCAACGCCCGCAACTGGCGAGAGATAGAGATGACCTTAGATACCGCCGATGGTAACTTTGTCAGTCGTCTGCGCACCGAACACCCTGAGTTCAGCGAGGAGGACATCCGCCTCTGTATGCTCACGCGGTTGCGACTCTCCAACAACGCACTGGCCGCCATCTATGTCATCTCCGTGTCCGCTGTCCAACACCGCAAGCAAAAACTGAAAAAAGAAGGCTTCGGCATCACCGACCCCTCCGTGACCCTCGACCAATTCATCGCGGAGTACTGAAAAAAAGCTCCTATATATTACGTTAACTAAATAATCATCATTCACATGAGAACCCTTTATTTTCGATGCGGAAAACTCCGCATCCTGCCCTTGCTATGCCTTTTTCTTGGCATGCAGACCGCACAGGCCGACGTGATCAAAGGTCTCGTTGTCGATGCGGAGACAATGGAACCTTTGCCCGACGCATCGGTAAAGATGATCCAGAAAACGGACAACGCCACTTTTACGACTACGACAAGAGCCGACTCACTGGGCGTGTTCTATATTCACGCCAACGGGAAATGCACCATCGAGGCTTCGATGCTCGGATACTACTCGAAGACGAAGACAGTGCTGGCTTTCAACGACAGCCAGAAGGACACGCTCGACATCGGCACGATAGAACTGAAAATGTCACCGCAGATGCTCAGGATGGTGGAAGTGACAGGACGTGCGCGACGTTTCACAGTCAGAGGCGACACCATCGTCTTCCATCCCGAAGCGTTCCACTTGCAGGAAGGCGCACGACTTGACGAACTCATCCGCCAGTTGCCAGGCGTAGAAGTGGACGGCGAGGGCAAGATGTGGTGGAACGGCAAGCCTATCCGCCTGACCATGGACGGCGAGAGCATGTTGGGCGGCGACCAGTTGATGAAGCAGTTGCCAGTCGAAGCGGTGCACGACATCAAGGCATACAACAAGGCATCGGAGTTCAGTGAACGCACGGGCAAGAACGATGGCACGCAAGACATGGTGCTCGACCTGACCATCAAGCCTGGTTTCCTCGACCGCTGGTACGGCGACGTGACTGTGGGCTACCAGACTCCGGAATACTACGAGGGCGAACTGACGATGAACCGCCTGTCGAAAAGCGATCCTGTGATGGTGTCCGCCAATGCCAATAACCTCAACAAGAACATCCGCAAGACGATGAGCGGATGGAGCAGCAGTATGGGAAGCGGCTACGGACAGGAGCAAGGCGCCGCGGCGGGCTATCAGCACAAGTGGAACAAGAAGGAGAGAACGCAGGAACTGAGGAGCCAGTACAGCTTCACTGGGGGTGTGGCTCATGACGACAAATGGAACACCACACACGAGGAAACCGAGAACTACATGCCCAACACGGACGCAACACGCAACAGCAGCGAGACATACGACCGCAACCACAAACTGGCTCCGAGGCTGAACGCCGACCTGCGATGGGCCATCGACTCACTGAACACATTCTCCCTTCGCGCCAGCGTGGAGCATAAGAACAAACGCTCGCATAGCCGACAGACAATCGAACAAGAGGAAGCCCAAGACGCCAACACTCCGTACACCTCGATTCTATCGCAGCAAAACAATGCCCACAGCAACGGACGAGAGACCGCACTCAGCACCTCCACAGGATGGGAGCACTACATCAAAGACGGTTCGCTCGGCGCAAGTCTGGAACTGAACTACATCGATGGCAAAGACAGCTACTGGATGGAGCGAACGGTCACCTCACATACCGAGTCTATTACGCCATACCAACTCAACCAACATTCCACCTCACCCTACTCCTATCTCTACGCTTCGGCAGAAGCCCACCACAACCGCTGGCTCACCAAGAAATGGATGATGCAGATGCAGTACAGTTACCAATACAGCCACGACAACAACGACTGCGACTTCATGACCAACGGAGTGGACGATACCGCAAACTCCTACCGCGACCATCACACGAACAACAGACACCATCTGAGGCTCTCTTCCACCATCAACCTTTCTCCCGTCCAAATCATGCCCAATGTCACGGCAAGATGGCAGCGCGAGAGCCAGGACTACCAACGCGGACTGCTCGATACCGCCGCCGTACGGAATGTTCTGCTCATCGACCCATCCGTCCGCGCTACGTGGAAACTCAGCAAGACCGCGGGCTTCGAACTGAATTATGGATTCAGCACATCGCAGCCGAGAATCATTCTGACCATCGGCTACCGCGACCTTACCGACCCGCTCTTCATCACCGAAGGAAACCCTGACCTGAAGGACTCTCACAACCACAACTTCGGGCTGTCCTACAACATGATGCTCGCCCGAAGCCAAACCTCACTACATGCCAGCATCGGCCATCAGACCAATGATCGCGACCGTGTGACAGCACTCAGCTACAATCCCACAACTGCCGTCTATGTCAGCCGTCCTGAGAACATCCAAGGAGGCCATAACTGGGATTTCCGACTCAACATCGACCAGGCACTCGGTGAAATGTTCCGCTTGGAGAACGACTTCCGTCTCAATACTGAAGAGCATTACGGTTATCTGACATTGTTGCCCACCCAAACAGAACACACGTTAAATCGCCAAACCGACTTCCACCCCCGAGACAGACTCACTCTGTCGTTCGACAAAAATGGGTTCAAAGCCTCCGCATTCGTTTCTATAGAAGTCGACCGACTTCGTTTCTCTGCCTCACCAGAGCAAAACACCACGCTTTGGGACAACGCTTTCGGATTCAACGCCGAAGCCACCATGGGCAACTTCGTCTTCGCGACCGACCTCACCGAGTTCACACACCGAGGCTATACGGTTCAATCGATGAACCGTAACATACTCCTCTGGAACGCTGCCGTGACATGGAAAATCCTGAAGAACAAAGCCCGTCTGGAACTGGATTTTGAAGACATTCTGAACAAGCAGGACAGCTTCTGGAGTTTCAGCTCGGCCTACCAGCGCACAACCTCATGGAGGGATTTCCGCCACCACTACATCAACCTTACCTTCACTTATCACCTCGATGCGAAAAATAAGGACTGAATGATAACAGTAAAGACTCCATCGAAAAATTACTACGAAAGATTTGCGTGATTGCGTTTTTTTCTTTAAGTTTGCCATGATATCTTGCGAAAAGCCTCTTCATCTATGTCTATCCAGATAATGATAATCTCGTTGTCACCTTCAGGCATGAAGAGTCTAAGCGTGCTTTAAAAACAGAAAGGCAATATGAGAACACTTAGAATGCCCAAAATCATGAGCGCATTGCTCAGCCTGACCATGACGGCAGTCATTCTCGCAGCATGCCATGGTGGAAACAATGGCGGAAACATCAATCCCGACTATCCTCTGCCAGGTCCTGAGGAGTCGGCTGTGAGGAAACTGTGCGACACGCTGATGTCTCAGGAAGGCCAGACCCTGACTGGTGCTCAGTTGGCCGTCATGAGGTACGGGGTTGACTACCATCCCGACACCTTCGGCATCGCCCTGCCCGTCACCGACATCGATGAACGTCCTGTTGAAGGTGTGACCTACACCAATGAGGAGTCGGGTGGTACCCTCATCTTCCATTACGACACCACATTCGATGACGAGGTCACCGACTCCATCGGTCCCATCGGCACCGTTGATATGCGCACAGTGGTCCACTCATGGAGTAGCAGCGAAAGTCTGCCCGACTCCGCCGAAACCAATCGGCTACGCGCACGTGGCAACAGCATCTACACGCCTTATCGTTGGGTTCACACTGGACGTAGAAAAAGCAACAACTACACCCCGCGATGGTTCGGCGAGTACCATGGCGGCATCATCTACGTCTATCCAGGCGCCGACAGCCTCATCCTCACCTACGGCTACGAGGAATCCAAACGCATCTACAAGAGATAGACCCACAGAACCATCAGGAGAACACAATAACAAAAAAACACACTAATTTTGTGCCATCATCTGAAAACAACCTAATTTTTATATCTTTATGAGACAAGAAAACATCATCAAGAGAGCGACATCAGCCTTTGCACTTTTGTCGTTATGCTGTATGAGTGTCAACGCGCAGCAAACCACACCTAAGCAGTTGAACATGCCGATTATCCAAACGAAATACACCGCCGACCCCGCGCCTTACGTGCACGACGGAGTAGTCTATCTCTTCACCACCCATGACGAGGACGGCGCAGAAGGATTCAACATGAAAGACTGGTTGCTCTACACATCAACCGATATGGTGAACTGGCAGGACCACGGCGCAGTGGCTTCATTACGTGACTTCAAGTGGTACAAAGGCAACAACGGCGCATGGGCGGAGCAGGTCATCGAGCGCAACGGAAAATGGTATATGTACTGTCCTATTCACGGCAATGGTATCGGCGTTTTGGTAGCCGACAACCCAGAAGGGCCATATAGAGACCCATTGGGACAACCCCTCGTATGGCAAAAGGAACACTGGGATGACATCGACCCGACCGTTTGGATTGACGATGATGGACAAGCCTATATGTACTGGGGAAACCCCAACGTTTATTATGTGAAGTTGAATGAAGACATGGTGTCCTATAGTGGCGACATTGTGAAATTACCCAAGATCAAGGACTACCAAGAAGGGCCTTGGCTTTGGTCGCGCAAGAACGCGAAAGGCGAGAAGAAATGGTATCTGGCCTTCGCCTCGACTTGTTGCCCTGAAGGAATCGGTTATGCCATGAGCGACAGCCCCACTGGCCCATGGGAATACAAGGGACACATCATGGACCACACCGTGAGCACACGAGGCAACCATCCAGGCATCATCGATTATAAAGGCAGGTCCTACTGTTTCGGTCTGAACTACGACGTGTTCCGTCTTGAGACCAGCCGCCATGCAGAGCAACGTTCGGTGTCTGCCGCTGAGATGACGTACAACGCCGACGGCACCATCCAGGAAGTTCCATACTTCATTGACGCCACCTTGCGTCAGGTAGAGGCCTTCGACCCCTTCCGCCATGTGGAAGCCGAGACAATGGCATGGGGATATGGCCTGAAAACCACCCGCGCCAATCCATCAGGTCCTTGGAACCCTACCCTCTTCGTCACCGACATTGACGAGGGCGAGTATATCCTGGTAAAAGGTGTTGATTTCAAGAGTGGTGCCAAGAGCATGACGGTGAGTTGTGCAGCCCACCTCTACGGAGGCAAGTTGGAGATACGTCTCGACGCACCCGACGGTCCATGTGTCGGCAGTGTCATCATACCCAACACCCGCGACAAGTTCACGGAGTTCACCACATCGTTGAAGGACGCCAAAGGCACCCACGACCTCTATTTTGTGTTTGTGGGCAATACCATGCAGAGGAAGAATCTCTTCAACTTCGATTGGTGGGAGGTGAAATAAATAGAAGAAAACCTACATGACAATCTATAAACAGAAAGACATTATGAGAACATCTATAGGACCTAACAATATGAGCGTTCTGCTCATTCTGCTGGCGGCAATCATACTCGCATCTTGTAATGAAGGAAAGCCCAATGGAAACAACAACGGTGGTGAAGCAGACTACCCCATGCCGAGTCCAGAGGAGCAGGCTGCTATTGACCTTTGGGACACCCTTCACACCATCGAAGGTCAGACCTTGAACGGCGCACAGTTGGCCGTCATGAAAAGCAAAGTCATAGATATGGACCACCTGCTCTGCATCAACCTTCCGGTTTCCGATATTGACGAACGTCCTCTCGGAGATGTCACGTACACCAACGAGGAGACAGGTGGCACCATTGTATTCCACTTAGGTCCCGTAGAGGATGACGAAGTGGTCGATTCCCTCAATCCCATCGGCACCATTGACCTTTGGACAGTGGTTCACTCTTGGGAGACTAAGGACTGCCTGCCCGACTCCGCCAACACGTTCAATCGCGTCCAAGCTCGTGGCAATAGTATATATACCCCCTACCACATGGTTCATTCAGGCCGCAAGAAAAAGAACAATTACGAACTCCGTTGGTTTCCTGAGTACTATGGTTGCATCATCTACGTCTATCCAGGCGCCGACAGCCTTGCCATGACCTTCGGGTATGAAGAGTCAAAACGCATCTACAAGAGATAAGTTTTTAATATGATTAATAACGTATCTTCAGTCTTCTCCCCAAAGTTATGTCGTCATCAAAACTTTTCATGGTAAATGCTATTTCTGAATACGGAAAAATCACTAATTTTGCTAAATATATTAAGGTTGACTTTTCTGGTTTCCTAAAAACACTTCAATAGGGAATCCGTGGTCAAATAACAACCTAGATAATAATATTCTGATAATAGAAAACACCCAAAGGCACACACGACCTCTACTTTATGTTCGTGAGCAATGCCATGCAGAGCAATAACCTCTTCAACTTCTACCGGTGGGAGGTGAAATAGCATGACAACATCGATTTCATAAAAACTAACTAATATGATAAACTTTTTTTTTGTAGCAGCAACTCTCCTAACGATGAGTCTGCCATTGGCTGCACAGAATGACAACACAGAACGTTTGTGGTACGACAAACCTGCGTCAATATGGCTGGAAGCCCTGCCTGTCGGCAATGGGCGCCTGGGCGGAATGGTCTATGGCGGCACGCAGATTGATCAGATCCAATTGAACGAGGACTCCTTCTGGTCGGGCGGTCCACACAACAACAACAGTACGACATCGGCCAATTACTTGCAGCAGGTGCGCAACCTTATCTTCAGCGGTAATGAGCAGGATGCGGAGAACCTCATCAACCAACAGTTCATCAAGGGACCGCACGGTATGAAGTACCTCACTTTGGGCAGTCTGGTTCTAACACATTCGGGTATCAACACCAACCAAGTGACCAACTACCAACGCGAGTTGGACCTGCAGACAGCCCTCTCGAAAGTTTCTTTCGACCAAAACGGACACCACTACACCCGTACCGTCTTCGCCTCCATACCCGACAATGTCATCGTCATGCGCATCGAGGCCGACACCCCGTCGTCTTTCACCATCAGCCACTCTGCGCCTTTCAGCACGACCTATACGAACGGCACCAATTGCGCCATCGCCACCATCAATGGAGTGGACCACGAGGGCATACCCAGCAGACTCAAGGCCACGCTCCGCTATCATGTGGAGAGCGACGGCACGGTGACCTACAATTCGGGCGGCAACGTGGCGGTGAACAACTACACCACGGCCACCATCTATATCTCGGCAGCCACCAACTATGTCAACTACCAGGACGTTAGCGGCAACGCTTCGGCCAAGAGCCAGAACTGGCTCGACCAAGCCCTGCAGCACGACTACGACGAACTGCTCACCCGACATACCAATGCCTATCAGGAACAGTACAACCGCGTGAAACTCAACCTCCCCTCGACTTCGAACAGCAACCTGACCACTGACAAACGTTTGGATAAGTTCTATGGCAGCAACGACTGGGGCATGGTGGCTCTGCTCTTCAACTACGGACGCTACCTGCTCATCTCATCATCGCAGTCAGGCGGACAACCCGCCAACCTGCAGGGACTGTGGAACGACAAGGCAGACGCCCCATGGGATTCGAAATACACCATCAACATCAACACGGAGATGAACTACTGGCCGTCGGAGGTTGCCAACCTCACGGAGACCAACGCACCGTTCTTCCAGATGATACACGACCTGAGCCAGACTGGTGCCGTCACTGCCCAGACAATGTATGGATGCAACGGATGGGTCGCCCACCACAACACCGACCTCTGGCGCATCGCTGGTCCAGTCGATGGCGCTTACTGGGGCATGTACCCCAACGGCGGTGCATGGCTCGCCACACACCTCTGGCAGCACTACCTCTACACGGGCGACGTGGATTTCCTCCGCCAGTGGTATCCCGTCATCAAGGGCACGGCCGACTTCTATCTCAGCTACATGGTGCCGCATCCCAACTACCCCTCCACGTCGGCGCCTAACGGGGAACATTGGCTCGTCGTCGCTCCTTCGGTGAGTCCCGAACAAGGACCTGCAGGCAAATCCACCCCCATCACGGCTGGTTGCACCATGGACAACCAGATTGTCTTCGACGCCTTGTCGAACACACTGAATGCGGCGCGTATCCTCGGTGAGGACGCCACATACCAGCAGAGACTCGAGCAGACCCTGGCTTTGTTGCCGCCCATGCAGATAGGCAGCCGCAAACAACTTTTGGAATGGCTCGTCGATGCCGACGGCAGCGAGTTCCAACACCGACATATCTCCCATCTCTACGGACTCTTCCCCTCCAACCAGATCAGTCCCTATAGCCACAACGAACTCTTCGCAGCCGCCAAACAGACGCTGACCGACCGTGGCGACGAGGCCACGGGATGGAGCCTCGGTTGGAAGATATGCTTCTGGGCTCGTATGCTTGACGGAACCCATGCCCTGACCATCCTCAAGAACATGCTGCGGCTGCTGCCATCGGAGGACGCTACCAGCCAGTATCCCAACGGCCGCACCTTCCCTAACCTCTTCGACGCGCACCCGCCTTTCCAGATCGACGGTAACTTCGGTGCCACGGCCGGCATCGCCGAGATGCTGCTGCAGAGCCACGACGGAGCCGTACATCTGCTTCCTGCTTTGCCTTCTGTCTGGGAGAAAGGCAGTGTCAGCGGTCTTCGTGCAAGAGGAGGATTTGAAGTCGATATGGAATGGGACAACTCAGAACTCCAATCTGCCACGATACGCTCCACTATTGGCGGCACCCTGCGCCTGCGCTCCTACGTGGAACTGAAGGGCGAGGGACTGAGTAAGGCTGAGGGCGAATGCCCCAACCCGCTCTTCGCTCCGGCTCAAATCAAGGAACCGCTCCTTTCAAGTTCGCTAACCTCCACGCCGCAACTCGAGGTGAATACGGTCTATGAGTACGACCTGACCACCGTCGCCGACGGTGAATACCATGTCTATCTGAAAAAATCGAATAAACCAGGCGAAGCAGAAGTAACAGGAGAATACAATGTGGGTGACGACATCGTGGACTTTGCCCCGACCTCTTGGGCAGGACAGACAGATGAATACAGCGGACTGGACCACAAGGCTTACGAACACTACAAACATGGCGACTCCAACGGCGCGGGCAACGTGATGACACAGACGCTCACGGGCCTGAAGAACGGAGTCTATGCCGTGACACTTGAGGCTGCAGCCTCGTTCACCTCCAGCCGCGGCTTCGAGTGCCCGACAGGCGACGGCCTGTCCGAGATCTTCGCCAACGATACACAGGTGAACCTGACAGTGGTTGACCGCGAATGGGTATCGTCCATCGATCCAGTCACCTTGTACGCCACTGTCACCGACGGCACGCTGACTTACGGCATCCGCAACCTGCAGGAATCAGGCAACTGGTACATCGCCAATGTCACCGGCATCGAATACGTCTCGGCTTTGGACATAGAAGAAGAGGAAGGAGCAAACAAACAGAATCTGACGTTCAGGACCGATGATTATTGCACTGCGAACTGGGATGCCAGTTCCAGCACATTCACCTGGGGTTCTGGTGGATGGGGAAATCCCGAATGGGTATTCATGACAGCCGAAGACGTCAGCGGCGACCTCAGTTCATGGACGAAACTGCACCTGAAAGTTAGCGACTGGACTAACGCAAGCGCCCAGCAACTCAAGATAGTATTTACCACAAATGACGGCTCTTGGCCTCCCAGCGGTCCGAAAAAGGAATTCATCGTATCCCCCGATGCCTCGGGCAATATCGATCTCTCGCTGGAGGGCGTGGACTGGGGCAATTGCGACATCACCAACATCGTTGACCTGACCGTCTACGGCTGCGACCGGGACAACACTTCCATGGATGCCTCCGTGAAGGTGACAGAGGCGTATTACACGTTCGAAAACAAGCACGGGCTGACGTTCAAGACCGAAGAGTATTGCGCTGCGAACTGGAATGAAAGTACCAGCACGTTCACCTGGGGTTCAGGTGGATGGAACAGCGAATGGGTGTTCATGACTGCTGTCGGCGTCAGCGGCGACCTCAGTTCATGGACGAAACTGCACCTCCATGTAAGCGACTGGAACAACGCGAGTGCCCAACAACTGAGGATTGTCTTCAAAAAGAACGACGGTTCAAATCCACCCAGCGGTCCGACAAAGGAATTCATCGTCTCCCCCGATGCCTCGGGCAATATCGACCTCTCGCTGGAGGGCGTGGACTGGGGCAATTGCGACATCACCAACATCGTTGACCTGACCGTCTACGGCTGCGACCGGGACAACACTTCCATGGATGCCTCCGTGAAGGTGACAGAAGCATATTACGTTGTAGGTACAGGGTCTTCGCTAAGTCCTGTCAACCAGTTGGTGAACATCAACGTCAACGGCACTACACGCACCTACAGACTCTACATACCCAATGACTGCAACACCGGCGCTCCTTTAGTCATCGCCATGCACGGCGCCTACGGCAGCAGTGAAGACCCCACTCCACCGGGTTTCAATGCCATAGCCGACACGGAGAAGTTCATTGTCGCCTATCCGCAAGGTTTGACACAGTACATGCCCGGTATAGGAGGCTATGCCGCGGGATGGGACGCCACAGGTGAAAACAATGCCGACGTCGCTTTCATCAAGGCCATTGTCAATGAATTGGCACAAAACTACGGAATAGACCTCAAACGCGTCTATTGCTGCGGATTCTCCAACGGCGGCATGAACGCCTATGCCCTGGCCAACGCCGCCAGCGACGTGTTTGCCGCCTATGCCAGCATCAGCGGTTACCCAATCAATGAGTTCCACCTGCGCCATGCAGGCGACCGCCCGGTGCCCTTCCTGCACATCCACGGCAAGAACGACGGCACATTGCCTTACTCGCTGACCCCCACCATCGTCGATGATATGGTGGCCCGCATGGGTGCCAACCCTGTACCTGTGAAGACCACTGTCAACGGTAGTTACACCAAAAGCGTCTATGAGGCCACGGACGGCAGTTTCCCCTACATCTTCTACGAAGTTGACGGTATGGGACACGACTCCTTCACCATCAACACCGAGGACGGCAACTCCTCGCTCACCATGTGGAAGTTCTTCAAGAATTATACGCTTGACACATCCTGCGACACCAAGTTGAAGTGGATGCCGCGCATCGAGACTTCGAACTTCAACCCATCAGCCCATGGTTGGACAGTGAACTCAGGCACCACACTGCTGGCATTTGGTGAAGGCGCACAAACCAATGCCAACCAAAACGTCTATCACTCACTGCAACTGACCACCGGCCAGTACATGCTCTCTTTCCGTGCTGAAGGTGAGGCTGGCAAGACCGTCGGTGTGAAACTGCAACGTTACCAGACCAACGCCGTGGTGCTGAATGAAACTGTAGAAGTGGGCAAGGATGTCACTCTGCTCTTCGACATCGAGAATGATGACTTCGGAGAATACAAGATCACCTTTACACGCCAGAACAGTTCCGACAACATTACCATCAGCAACATCGTGCTGGCAACGGTAGATGTCGTGCTGGACAACAACGCCGACAACGCTATTAACAACTATGACCTTTTCACAGGCAATGTGGCCATCAACGGACGCACACTCTACAAGGACCAGGCATGGAACACACTGTGCCTCCCATTCAATGTCACCGTCAACGAATCCGTACTCGACGGTGCCATCGTGAAGACGCTTGAGAGCACCGAATTCTCCAACGGCACACTGACCTTGAACTTCACGGAAAGCAACATCGGCGAGATGCAGGCTGGCGTACCCTACATCATCATGTGGAATAGCGGATACGACATCGTCAACCCTGTGTTCAAGGATGTCACCATCAACAACACCATTTCGACAATAGAGACCGACTACGTCAAATTCGAGGGCAGTTATGCACCCATCATTTATGAGGCGGCAAACAACAGCGTCCTTTATCTTGGCGATAGCAATACCCTCTACTATCCAAACAAAGCCATGACCATTGGTGCTTTCCGCGCACGTTTCTTGCTCAACGACCTCACGGCAGGTGACATCGAGACGAGCGCCTCCACCCGCTCCTTCGTGCTCAACTTCGGTGGCGAATCGACTGGCATCAGACATATTATCGTCTCGTCAGACCAGTCAGACTCGTCAGACAATTGGTACACCATCGACGGTCGCCGCCTCAACAGCACGCCCACGCAGCGAGGCATCTACATCAGGAACGGTAAGAAGTTCGTAATCAAGTAAGGCCGGAGTCCCTAAAGTCCTAAAAGTCTGGAGTACGACAACTGCATCATCTACGTCTATCCAGGCAAAGGAAGAACGGGGGACGGCTCATCCGCGTGGCGCCGACAGCCTTGCCATGACCTTCGGGTATGAAGAGTCAAAACGCATCTACAAGAAATAAGGGAAGCAAAAAGAGGAAAATTCTCTAAACAATTGCCTTTACCCTCATCTTTTCAAAAAATGCTAAATTTGCAGAGACTAACGACGCGTCAATCTTTCCACACAAACACATGATGAGTCAACCAAAAAGATTTAGTTTTTCCCACTTTATCAGGAAGCCCTCAGTTTCATTCCGTTTGGCTTCATTTATGTGCTGATGATTATATATAAACTCTACCATCACCACCATATCGCATTGTTCATCTCGTTTGCTCTGTCGCTCACCGTCATTCCTGTCCTATGGGCGATGTCGAAATGGCTTCCCGACTATCTCTGGTACAGTTATCTCATTGCCTACCTCATCGAAGGCGCTGCCATCCTCATCCTCCATCGTGCCACACACGTGGAGTTCCGTCTGCCCACGCCCAAACAGTAGAGCGGAGGCGTGTCTAAAGGCAAAAAACACCTCAAAAGCAATAAAGTTAGGAAAAGAAAGGCGCTTTTTGGATAAAAACATGTAAATTTGCAGTTTGAATAATCATTCCGAAAAATCCGGAAAAACTGGAAAAAAACGGAAAAACCGGATTATCCGGACCACATAGACTACAAATAATCAAAAAACTCACCACCAATGCGCCTCATTCCCATCTACACATGGAACAGGGGGTTGAAATCATTCGACATTCGGCGTCGCCGTTTCATTGACCAGCCCTGGGCACCTGGCGTCACACTCATCGTGTGCGTCATCATCGCCATGCTCTTAGCCAACCTTCCATTCACGAAGGAACTGTACAAAAGTTTTCTCGAAACCGACATCTCCATACATGTCAAGAGTCCGGTGAACCCTGAGACGGGAGTGAGCGACATCCAGTTCTTCTTCCCCAAGAACATGAACGTGGAGAAATTCATCAACGACATCCTGATGGTGATTTTCTTCTTCACGGTAGGTCTGGAAATCAAGCGCGAGATTGTCTGCGGTGAACTGTCGTCGTTCAAAAAAGCCATTCTTCCCGTTATCGCCGCTGCCGGTGGTATGGCCGTGCCTGCTTTGTTTTACGCGATTTTCAACATCGGGACTGAGGCCGCTTCCGGCTGGGGTATTCCCACCGCCACAGACATCGCCTTCGCCATCGGCATCATGTCGATACTGGGCGACAAGGTGCCTGTGTCGCTGAAGATTTTCCTCACTGCACTCGCCATCGCCGACGACCTCGGCGCCATACTGGTGGTGGCCATCTTCTACGGAGGCGACATCAACCTGCCTCTACTGGGCATTGCCCTGCTCCTCGTGGCGCTCGTTTACTTACAGAACCGTTTAGGCGAGAAACGCATGCTCTGCTATTTGGTGCCGGCAGTGATCATCTGGATCCTCTTCTACTACTCAGGTGTTCATTCCACCATGTCGGGAGTCGTGATGGCCATGCTTATCCCCATGGAAGCCCGTTACAACCGCGCCTATTTCGACCGCAAGCGCAAGCAATACCAAAACCGTATCGCCAAATTAGACTTCCTGGAGAAAGACAGTGAAGAGCCCTTTCCCAATGGTGCCCAACGCCACTGTCTCAGACGTCTCAGCGTAGTGTCGAAAGGCAGCATCGGCATGAGTTACCGCTTGGAGCATGCGCTCAACCCTTATATCAACTACCTCATCATGCCTATCTTCGCACTCGCCAACGCCGGTGTGGAGATACCCGACCTCTCCTACTTCAACATCTTCCAGTACAGCCCTGAACTTGGAAGCGTGGGTATGGGTGTGTTCTTCGGCCTGCTGCTCGGCAAACCCATTGGCATCACCATCGCATCGTTCATCGCTATTAAAGCCAAGGTGGGTGTCATGCCCAGCAACGCCACATGGAAGATGCTCTTCGCTGTGGCATGCCTCGGCGGTATCGGCTTCACGATGTCCATCTTCGTCGATACACTGTCGTTTGGCGAGAACAGCCCAGAGGTTTGTGAACTCCTTCGCAACACAGGCAAAATCGCCGTGCTGCTCGGTTCGCTGAGTGCAGGTATCCTCGGCAGCGTGCTCATCAACCTTTTCCATCAACCGAAAACCAAATAATCATCTGGATTAGTGATCATTCGTTATTTCGGAGCCTCGTTATTACGAAATAACGATATGACGTTATAACGACAAATCAGAATCGCAAAAAGAGAAGAAAATAAAAAACAACAAAAACAAATATAATCACAATGAAAGAAGAAATAGCAGAAGTGACAGAGAAGAAATCGCTGAACTTCGTGGAAGAAGCAGTGGAAAAAGACCTTGCTGAAGGCAAGAACGGCGGAAGGATACAGACACGTTTCCCGCCTGAGCCTAACGGCTACCTCCATATCGGACACGCCAAGGCCATCTGCATGGACTTCGGCATCGCCAAACGCTACGGCGGTGTGTGCAACCTCCGTTTCGACGACACCAACCCGTCGCGCGAGGACACAGAATACGTTGATGCCATCAAGGAAGACATCCAGTGGCTCGGCTTCCAGTGGGGCAACATCTACTATGCCTCCGACTATTTCCAGCAGCTCTGGGACTTCGCCGTGCGCCTCATCAAGACCGGACACGCCTACATCGACGAGCAGTCGGGCGAGGTGATCGCCCAGCAGAAAGGCACGCCTACCATCCCGGGAACCGACAGCCCATACCGCAATCGGCCCGTGGAGGAGAGCCTCGACCTCTTCGAGCGCATGAACAAGGGCGAGTTTGAGGAAGGGAGCATGGTGCTTCGCGCCAAGATCGACATGGCGAACCCCAACATGCACTTCCGCGACCCCATCATCTACCGCATTATCAAGACACCGCACCACCGCACAGGTACAGCGTGGAACGCTTACCCCATGTATGACTTCGCACATGGTGAGAGCGACTACTTCGAAGGAGTGACCCATTCCATCTGCACACTCGAGTTCGAGGTACACCGCCCACTCTACAACTATTTCATCGACCTGCTCAAAGACGGTCAAGACCTCGATGACAACCGTCCCCGTCAGATAGAGTTCAACCGACTGAACCTCACCTACACGGTGATGAGCAAGCGCAAATTGCTTGCCTTGGTTAAGGAAGGACTGGTCAACGGCTGGGATGACCCACGCATGCCGACCATCTGCGGTTTCCGCCGCCGTGGCTACAGCCCCGAGTCCATTCGAGGCTTCATCAACAAGATAGGCTACACCAAATACGAGGCGCTCAACGACTTCGCATTGCTGGAGTCGGCTGTTCGCGAAGACCTTAACGCCCGAGCCACCCGCGTGAGCGCAGTCATCAATCCGCTGAAACTCGTCATCACCAATTACCCCGAAGACATGGTGGAAGAAATGGAAGCCATCGACAACCCCGAGGATCCAGAGAGCAAGACTCACAACATCCAATTCAGCCGTGAACTGTGGATAGAACGCGAGGATTTCATGGAGGACGCTCCGAAGAAGTTCTTCCGTCTGAGCGTGGGACGCGAGGTGCGTCTGAAGAACGCCTACATCGTCAAGTGCACCGGTCTGAAGAAGAACGACGCTGGCGAGATCGAGGAAATCTACTGCGAGTACGACCCGCAGACCAAGAGCGGCATGCCCGACGCCAACCGCAAGGTGAAGGCCACACTCCACTGGGTGAGCTGCCGTCACTGCCTGCCGGCCGAGGTACGTCTGTACGACCGTCTGTTCATGGTGGAGAATCCGTCGGCCGACGACCGTGACTTCCGCGAACTGCTCAACCCCAACTCGCTCGAGGTACGCACCAATTGCTATGTGGAGAGATACCTTCAGGAATTCAAGCCCCTCGACTACCTGCAGTTCCAGCGCATCGGCTACTTCACGCCCGACAAAGACTCCACACCCGACCATCTCATCTTCAACCGTACGGTAGGACTGAAAGACAACTGGGCCAAACAGTCCAAAGCATAAATAGTCAATGGTCAACGGTCAATGGTCAATGATTCCTACTCACATATCGCTACGTTCATCAACAGCATACCCTCGGTGTTCGACACCGAGGGCACGCTGATTTATGAGGAACGTAATGTCGTAAAGCGGTTTGACGCACCCGATGGAACGCCGCTCATCGTGAAACGGTTCAAGTTTCCTAACCCCGTTCAACGATTTGCCTACTCCTTCTACCGTCCCTCCAAGGCGAGAAGGGCTTATGAGTATGCCTTAAGGCTTATCGAGCTGGGAATCGACACACCGACACCCATCGCCTATATTGAGGAGAAACGAAACGGGCTGTTCACCTACGGCTACTTCATGTCAGCAGAGAACAATAACCCCGACTGCAGACTACTGAGGAACGACCCGCACTTCGACAACGACAGACTCGCTCGCGACCTCATGGCTTTCATTGTGACACTGCATGAGAAGGGGGTGCTGCACGGCGACACCAACCTGTCGAACTTCCTCTATGAGAAACGTGGCGACAACTACCATTTCGCTGTCATCGACATCAACCGGTCCAAATTCGTCAGCCCGCCACCCACACAAGCACAATGCCTACGCAACCTCGTACGCATCACCCACATCGTGTCGTTGCTCAAATATTTAGTGGGTATCTACGCCGAGTTCCGTGGCTGGGATGCCGAGGAATCCACCTCGAAAGTGATGGCCATGCTACACCATTTTGAACAACGCCGAAAAGCGAAACACGCATTCCGCATCTGGCGCCTCTGGCGAAGAAAAAAATGAGGTGTAGGTGTGTACGGAGGTGCCTTGTGCGCTCGGCAGATAATTGATGCCCCACCAGCACATCTGAAGGAGAAGGAACGAGACGATGAGCACCCAAAGGGCAGGACGTACCGACTGAGGGCGGTAAAGCCTGTAGTGGACAAAGACCAGATAGGAGAACCATGTGATGGCGGCCCACGTCTCCTTGGGATCCCACGACCAGTAATGCCCCCAGGCTTCCTTGGCCCATAATGCACCGAAAAGCATCCCGAAAGTCATGAAAGCCAATCCGGCATAAACAAGGTCATCTACCGCGCTGAGTGAGGAACGCATAGCGGTAGGTGTGGTCTTACCTCCTTTGAACAGAAGGAACACCGATATGAGAAACGAAGCGCCAAGCAAGGCGTAGGCGAACATATAAACGATGACATGAGGGGCGAACCACGGACTCTGCAAGGCTGGCATCAGGGTCTTGGAATGAATCTCGGGTTTGAAGAGGTTGATACAGATAAAGACCAACGACATCACCGTGGAGAATGACAGGATCCACTTGTAGCGCCAACGGGAGTAGATGATGAGACCGGCCAAGGAGAGGAAGAAAGAATACCATAGTCGTGTCTCCCCCATCGTTCGGAGTGGCGGACGCTCCAAGGAAATCCAGAAAAGCACAATAAACAAGAAGAAGAGGACCAGCCCTGAGACCGTAAAGGCAACCGCAGCTGTCCGCTTGTCTTTCCATGCGGTGTATGCTCCTGCTGCCCAGAGCAGTACGGAAGCAATAGCGAAATACACAAACTGTTCCCAACTCATACGCGTTTCCTCCCTCCCTTTACAAACATACACAACGCTCCTGCCAACATCATGTGGATGCCAGTATAGACAGCGGGAAGCCAAGGATCACACACCAACTCAAAAATCGATATCTCACTCTGGGCACCCATCTGCGTGTCGTAGCCGTACTGGTAGATCTTCCAACCATCTACCTCAATTGGTTTGTTCACATCAACAACGGTCTCGATATTCTTGCCGGTCTTCGTCAAGACCTTTATCTCAGAAGCAAAGCGACGGGGCGAACCATCATCGTATGTCTCCATGATGAACTTCTGCAGTTCAATGGTTATCGGCATCTCCTTGACAACACCATGAGAGTCCAATGCGCGCCACTCTGGTTCTCCAATGGCGGCAATCATCCTCACTCGCTGCATATCGGCGTTGCCAAGTGTGGCTGTGGTGAGCGCAAGGAACAGACCAAAGTGGTTGAGCAAGAAGGGGATGTCATTGAACATTGAACGTTGACCATTGAACATTGTTCTTAGACGTTTGAGAATGATAACACCAAGAATCAAAGCAATATAGACATAGATGAGTACAAAGGGCCAGAACGACAGCATATTGTTCAGCCATGTGCCATTCGCTTCCTGACGGGTGAGTCCCATGATGATGGTCAGCACCACGGCATACACCAGCGCTGGAATAGCTGCTTGATAGTGACCAATAAACCGAAAGAGATAAACCTTCTTTCTGAGCAAGTGCATCACCACAATCACCAACACGAAAACGGCAAGAACGATGATGTTGGCCGGCCATGAGAACACATTCCAGTCAACAGCACCCACACCCCATTGCATCAGGAATCCGACCGCCACCAATACACCGCCTATCGCAAAGCCTTCAGGCAGCTTCCAAGGTTTACGTTTCGTATTGTCCATTTTCACTTCCATTTTAACCCCCATGAGCGCAGCAAATTAACTACCCCTTTTACTCCCATGAGCGCAGCGAATTAAGTTATGATTCTATATTCTTCCTCATCACGACTGCAAAATTACTCTATTTTCCAGATACATTTCTTAGAGAAAAGCCAAAAACACAAATTTTTACCATCCTTTTAAGAGCTTTTGTCTATGAATTTCGTAAATTTGTAATCCTAACCAAAGGACAAACACATTCATAACTCATCTTTCGGAAGTAAAAATGGAAATCAGTGAATTTATCGATTATTACAAGGAAGCGTTTGGCAGTCAAGCACAACTGCCTCTGCTGTTCGGATACAGTGATCAACCTATCGCCGATACGGGGAAGATTGGCGGCTGCTTCTTCAAGGGACTTCAGCAGGCCCGCGAAGGTGAAGCCCTCAGTCTGAGTGCGGATGTCATCGGATGTGGCGGCGGCAAATTATACACGGGCTTTTCCGAGATGCCGGAAAGAGTGCCTGGCTTCGTCTCGCTGAAAGAGAAATACAAGAAAACGCCTGAAATGGTCGTCGATTACATCGAAGGACTCGGGATGGAAAGATCGGAGAAACCTTTCTTGAACTTCATCCGCATCGACAAGGCAGCATCGTTTGACGGTACGGAAGGAATCATGTTCTATGCCACGCCCGATATGCTCTCTGGCTTGTGTGGATGGGCGTTTTACGACTGCAATGAGCCTGACGCGGTTGTGTCCTTATTCGGTTCGGGTTGCAGTACGGTCGTGGCCATGACAGTAACGGAGAATAAGCGACAAGGGCATCGCTGTTTCCTTGGACTGTTCGACCCATCCGTTCGTCCATGGGTCGGCAAGAATGAGTTGAGTTTCACGATACCCTTCAGCCGTTTCGTCCCCATGATGGAGACAATGAAAGACACTTTCCTCTTTGGCTCCCACGCATGGGAAAGAATCAAGAACAGGATGGAAGAATGAGAACACAACTGATCATATTCGACTTTGACGGTACGCTGGGTGACACCAGACACATGATTGTCACGACCATGCAGATGACGATAGCGGAACTCGGACTGCCCGAACGCAGTGAGGCAGCATGCGCCTCTACCATCGGACTGCCTCTGGTCCGCTGCTTCGGGACATTGTTCCCCGATTTGTCGGAGGATGAGGTTCAGCGCTGCGCCGACACTTACCGAAAGATATTCTACGAGAACTTGGAGGCCATCCATCCCCAGACCTTTCCTCATGTCGTAGAAACACTGTCAGCGCTCAAGGAACAAGGATTCACGCTGACCATCGCTTCTTCCCGTTCTCATGCCTCGTTAGTGCAACTCACTCAGGATTTGGGATTATCTGATTGTATCTCCTATTTGATAGGAGCAGACAACGTGGAGATAGCGAAGCCCCATCCTGAGCCCGTCTTGAAAACCCTCGAGGCAATGGGTTTTGAGGCTGGCCAAACACTTGTGGTGGGCGACATGGCGGTGGATATCCTGATGGGAGCCAATGCGGGAGCCAGAACATGCGGTGTGACCTGGGGCAACGGCACGAGAGAGGACCTTGAAAAGGCAGGAGCCGATTTTATCATCAATAGCATTGAGGAACTCATCGAAATTGTGAACGATGATGATTAGGATCTAAGCATCGTCCAGCACGAAAGTGCTTAACTTCCAGTCAGCACAGCTGACTTAACTCCCAATTTAACTCCTTTTTATAACTTCCGAAACTTTAGTTAGTCCAGAAATAGGTTTGGAAAACTTGTATATATGAAGAACAATTCATAATTTTGGCATGGTAAAAAAGCAACTTCCGATACCAAACGTGGCAACAGCGAATGGAAAGCGGTTATGCTGAAGTATATCCACAACATGAATAAAATCCATTGAGTATGAGAAGACTCTTATTTTTCGTTTTTCTGACGCTTGGAACGATTGCCAGAGCCCAAAAGGAATATGAGATCACGGTAGAGAGCAAAAAGCCCTCCGGTATCATAGACGAGATGCTCTACGGACAACTCTTCGAACACATCTATTTCAGTGCTGGTGGTCAAAATAGCACCATAAATCAATAACTAACAAATATCAAATTATATGAAACGTAGTTCTATCATCTTACTTATTTGTTGCGTATGTATTGCCACGGTACTCATTTACGGCATCAACGCACTGAAATCATGCTCGAAAGAGAACGGTTCAACTAACGAGTACAAGGGAGTGCCTTTGGTCATTCTCGACACCGACATCGGGTCATCTACCGACGACCTCTTCGCCATGGAGATGCTTTACCGATACGCCGACCAGGGCCGTTGCCAACTGCTTGGCGTTGTGGTGGACCGCGAGAATGTGGAAAACGCCGCCCTTGCCGATGTGATGAACACCTATTTCGGACATCCCGATGTACCCATCGGATTGGTGCGCGACGGGATCAAAAATCCCCACATCTTTACGGACTACAGGTTTGTGGCCGACCTCAAGGATGCCAACGGAGAAGACATGTTTGAACGCACCATCAAGGACTACTCCACCCTGCCCGATGGCTACAAGCTCTATCGCCGACTCCTTGCCGATCAGCCCGACAAGAGCGTCAGCATCGTCTCCATCGGTTTTCTCACTTGTCTGGCTCAGCTTTTAGAGTCTGGCTCCGACGAATATTCATCATTGAATGGTGTAGAGTTGGTGCGAAAAAAGGTGAGATGCATATATATCATGGGCGGTGCTTTCAATGTCGTAGCGGAGTCAGAGTACAATCTCGGTCAGGGGATGGAGTTTGCGAAGACCTTTTTCCGCCTCTGGCCCACAGACGTTGACATGATGTTCTCGCCCAGCGAAGTGGGAATCCAAGTGGATTATAAACCGGAGCAGGTCATCTCCGACATTTCATGGACTGACCGCCATCCCATCAAGCAGGTCTATCTGATGGACAACTATGACGACCCAGGGCAGAGGATGTGGGATGCGCTGCCCGTGATGCAAGCCATCGAGGGCGACTCGCTCTTTAACCTGAGTGAGCGCGGTTTCGTCAGCATCGGCGACAAGGCTATCACCACCTTCACACCTTCCCCCTCGGGCAACAGCCGATATCAGGAATATGGCGACAGTGCATGGGTGGAGAGCATGCTGGATTATATCCGCGACATGAATAAAATCCATTGACATTAGCTAAAGTAACACTTTAACAAATACTCACAAGTTACTCATTATTAGTAATTATTCATGAGATTTTACAAAAACATTAGTAAAGATACTGAAAGCATCTGTTTTTGGAATCCGTAGGTCGGAACGAGTTGCGGCAAGTGCGTCCAAAGTAAAAAAGGAAGATCGGTTCGGACTTTTTTCTTGATGTTGTTTGCTACTCTCAAGATAATTTCATAACTTTGCATGTGTTCTTTCAATAGAAAGAATACTACCAAAAAGAATAATTTTAAGAAGGGCTGCTCGTGAGAGTGGCCCTTCTGTTTTCATAAGTTTGTGTGTGATTAGTATCGTTTAACGATAGAGCAATAAATGATAGAGGAAAGGTACATCATATTAAATCTAAATCCAATTATTTACACTCTTTCAACAATGAATTCATGGGAAAAAAACTATATCAAAGTGTGCCAATAAAAGTCATAAATTTTGTATCTTTGCCGTATAAAATTGCTACGAAGATACCTGCAAACAAGCAAAAAAAAGATGGCAGATGCACAGACCTATGGGGCACAGAACGAAGCGTATAAGGGAGAGAGGGAACGAAAAACACCGAAAGCCGTTTATTTACAAGGGGTTGCGAGGGTTGAGGCTATAAGGGCAACACAAAACGAAACGTTTACATAGGCTTACATTTGGTTTACGTCTGAGGGCTTTTCGTTTACGTCCGTGGGACGATAGATTTACGCACAGAGGGCTGCACGTTTACGCGTGTGGCCTTTTTTGTTTGTGTGTGGGTAAATCCTTTGTATGTGGGCGTTTAGCGCGTCTGTGGGCTTTATATTGCGTCCACGTTTGAACGGTGTTCTGATGGCATTAGAAGGCGGTGGGTCTGGAAAAGTCCGTGTTCCAGTCCCAGGAGGTAAAAATGGCGAAAAATGAGGGGTGGGAGGACAGGTGGAGGGACAAAGTGGAGGGACAATTTTGAAAAACTGGAGGGACAAAACTCTTGCCCACGCATACCGTGTGAGGGGGGGGCAACGAGCCAAAAAAACGGAGTAAAGTATAGGAAACTGACACTTTCGGTGCAACTTTTTCAGGGGTGCATCATGCCGCAAAGCCCCATAAATAGCGGCTTTTGTGTGCTTTTGTGTCGTTTATAGGTGGGGGGGACACCCCTCATGGGGTATCAGGGACGCTATTGAAGTTGTGAGATGTACAACCCCCGCAGGTCTTTGACACGGGAAAGTATATCAGGATATTCTTGGATGAATGGCAACTTAGACACGTCTTCAAGGTTTTCCACAAGATAATGAAGTCTTTTGATACGAGCAGATGGACGTTTGTATGATGCTAAAACACCATCCCAATAATCTTTATAAGAGTTAAGGACGCTTTCGGCTATTTTATATTTGTCTATCGTATTTGTATGCCAATTCAAAACATCTCGAATATCTTTATCGGTTAATTCCTTATCACACGCACCAGAATAATACTCAATTCTACAAAATCTGAATGCAACACGAAAAGAATAATCATTGGGGGAATACTTACCGAGCTCTTCTCTTGCGTTCTCATATTCGGTTAGATTATTCTGAAAGGAGTAGAACTCCGAAGAATCCACAAGGTCGTTATAAGCGGCAATATAACGTAGAACTACCCAAATATTATGCTTTCTATTTCTTCGATCTTCTTTTTTATAAAGTAATTCTCTATTCCACATATTACACTATTTTTCCTTTTCATTGATAATGACCTTAATCACCCTACATTTGCAATGTCGGAACTCTGGGCATGACCAGCATTGTCCCCCTTACGGCGTTCAAGTTCTTCATTACGAGCCTTGAGACGCCCTATTTCTTCAGCTTGTTCTTTAATAGTATCAAGAAGTTGTGTTATAATAGGAATTTGCTCATCTTTTGTGCCAGTCTCTTTGGTGACAGTTTTATCAGATTTTGAATATGGGGGTGTAGTTTCAAGGTTTTCTTGCACCCAAATTGGTTGTTTTTCAGATTCATCTCTGAATATGGGACCTCTACTCATCAAAATCCAATCTGGTGATACATTCCAAAAATCACAAAGTATGGCAATCATATCGACTCCCGCCTTCATCCTGTCATTCAGAATTTCTGAAAACTTTGCGGGCTTGACGTTAAGAGACTCAGCCAATGATGTCTTTGTTAGTGACTTTTCCTCTTTTAACAAGGCATATACAGCACGGATAAACCGGCTCTGTATCTCATCTTTTGTTAAGATTTTCTGAAAAATTTCCATTTTGACTACATTTTTTCTGAATTTAATTTTGCAGGTTTACAGAAATTCTGTATCTTTGCAGCGTCATTCATTCGTGAACGGCGCGCCAAAGTTACGAAAATTTGGTGAGAAAAACGAATTACGGACTATAAAAAAGGTATTGTTTATGTTACAGAGTGAATTTGAGGAGCGTATAGGTCGCAAGGTTACGACCGAGGAGTATGTGGAAGCCAACGCCATGTATATGGCCGCCGGTAAGCTTGACAAAGACGAGTTCTGCAGTGAATGGCTAAAGATTGGCTCGTCGAAGTTGGTGCAGTGCCTGTTCGAGGCAGCCCACCGGAAGGATCAGGACCTGCAGGAGCAGCAATTGGGACTGAAAGAGGGTCAGGAGATAATTAGCGATGCCGCCGATGCCATGCTGGAGATATTGGATCTCGTCATTGAGGCAAGAGACAAGTCAGAAGGTGAATACAGTGCAATAGATGCGATAGGAGTCAAGCTGGACAAGAAAATCGCATGGCTTATAGGACGCGGTGAAACAACAAAGCGTAAGGTACGCAAAGGTATTGCAATGTCACCTGAAGATGCAGATTATATCATCAACAACCTAAAATAACTATTAAATGATTATGGTAAAGCGAAGCAGCGCCCGTGTGATCAAGGTGTCGGGCGAGAGCAAGAAGAAGCTGGCTGAGATGTTCGGCTGCAGTGACAGGATGGTCTATAAGGCCTTGTGCTTTGAGTGTGATACGCCATTGGCGCGTAGGATCCGTAGCGTGGCGCGTTGCGACATGGGCGGCTGGATCGAGGCGAGCGTGGCGGAGGAGGAGATCTTCTACGACACGGTGGAGGATGGCGGCCGTTTCTTGCGGCAGTATTTCGGCAACGGTGCTGTATTGGAGATCAACATGACGACTGGGGATGGAGCTGTATGGTTCAGGGGTCAGTTGATGAAGCGTTATCCAGACTCTCCGTTGAAGTTGGTTCCTGTGATGCAGGATTACGCGCGTGGGTTAAGATTTAAGAGTTAAGAAAATTAGGTGGAGTATAAGTAAGGGCAGTTCTTTGTTATTGGGCACGCTTTTGCTGTCTATATCTCTTTTGTTTTTGAGTTCGTCGAGCATCGCAGGAGCAGTTGTCGGCTTGTTGCTGCTTATGTTATCTGTGTTGCTGTTCCGTTACTCAGAGTCGTCGCGTTATACTCAGGATGAGAAGCGTGGCAGGAGTAACAGGAACCGGCTTCGTTGATTGTTTAGATGTCGATGTAATAGAGTGAGCGTGTTATGGAGTATTACGGAAACAGGTGGTGCATAAGTGCCCGTGAATTGGTGGATGGTGGCGTTGTTAGCCAATCCAACTACCAGAAGATGGCGAGCCGTGGACGCATCGACGTGGTGCGTCGCGGTGGTGGTGCATCCGGTCAGTATGCTCTTGTTGCGGTTGAAAGTCTTCCGCGCACCTATAAGGCCAGGGTCGAAGAGCTCTTTCCCAACGCCAAACTTACTCATCTTGTGTGCTGGGTGCGCAGCAACTACGAGACCGATCAGTCAGCGGTGGCATTTTTCCATAGCAGGGAGCAAGCAGGTCTTGACCTGCCTCCTGAGAAGATCAAGGAATATGTGGTGAACGCCAGTGTACTGAACTGCTGCATCCGCTTGTATGAGCGTGCGGCAACAGCCCAAAAGCTGTTTGGCGGCAAATACAACTGG